>DATETN010000040.1:0-65901 GCA_035283645.1 Pyrinomonadaceae bacterium | reverse complement strand
ATCTAAAGAGAAGCTGTTAGAGATCCTGCGCGAGTGTAGTCGCGTGCTTCGCCCCGGTGGCACGTTGGTAGCTATGGTTCCTAATGCCGTTTCCCCGTTCGGTTCACTTACACGTCACTGGGATATAACTCACGAGTGGGCTTTTACGACGAACAACTTTCGTCAACTCGCCACGCTTTGTGGGTTCTCACCGGACGTTAATTTTAGAGAGTGTGGACCTGAACCACATGGACTTGTGAGTGCTGCCAGGTTTGCTTTGTGGCAGTTGGTTCGTGCTGGAATTGCTATGCGATTGCTGGTGGAGTTGGGAACCACAAAGGACCGCATCTATACGATGGACATGCTTGTGAAGCTGCGGAGAGCGAGTAATTGAAAGGAAGTTTTCGCGGTAGCAGGAAACGGAATCTCCACCGGGCAAGCCGGTGGCATGAACTTTATAACGAGCGAAACGGGATACCAATGCTGCGGTCCGCACGAGCCTCATGTTGAAGATTCTCTTCCTGGGCGAAAATTGGTACGGCAGTTGTGCGAGAGCATGCTGTTTTGCGCTGCGCCGGCAAGGTCATGACGTCACGGATATCGACCAACAGACCGTGTTCCCGCAACTCCGACGGAAGGCTTCCCGGGCGGCCCTCCGTGCTCTGCGGCCCATGCTTTCAGTGGAATACAATGAACTAATCCTCGACACTGCCCACTCGTTTCAGCCAGACTTGTTACTCGCGTTTAAGGGTCAATTCCTTGCAGCGGATACACTGCGGCGCCTTCGGGCTGATGGAATTGCACTCTACAACTATTACCCTGACACTTCTGCGTTTGCCCATGGGTCGATGTTGCAGCACTCACTTCCTGAATACGATTGCACGTTCTTTACGAAAGAGTTTCTGGCAGAAGATGTAATCAAACAAGTGCCCTTGAGAGAGACTGTTTACCTTCCACATGGATATGACCCTGAGATACACAAGCCGGTGCATCTGGATCAAAGAGACCGCTCCCAGTACCAATGTGATGTCGGTGTGATTGCAACCTTCACAGCTAGAAAAGAGCAGTTACTCGATGAGCTCGTTAGTATCAGACCGAAGATCAATTTGCGAATATGGGGTAATCAGTGGGAGAAAATCGGGTCCAGGAATCTACGTCCCTTCATCTGTGGTGCGCCGTTAAATGGAACGAGCTACGCAAAAGCTATTCGTGCCTTTCGAATTAACCTGGCGATTATGTCGGGTATTGTTAAGGGTGCGTCACAAGGGGATGAAACCACAACAAGAACTTACGAGATTCCTGCCTGCGGCGGCTTTATGCTGCACGAGCGAACCACTGAGGCGCTTCGGTTGTACGAGGAGGGGAAGGAGATTGCTTGCTTTAGCACGGTCGAGGAATTAGCCGAGAAGATCGACCACTACCTGGCCCATCCAAATGAACGCGCACAGATAGCCGCAGCCGGTCACGCGCGCTGTGTGCCGGCATACTCCTACGACAATCGAATGGCGGAGATCGTTCGTTGGCATGAGCAACACACAGCCAGCTCACACTTGACGACCGCAGTTGCTTCTTGATACTCGCTCTTCAGACAACCACGTTCGGGGCTTACGGAGGGATTCCGACTTACAACCGCTGCGTCTGCAAGACTCTGAACGAATTAGAAAATCGCGGCCGTGTTCGAGTACTTGTGTTGACAGATACCCCGGCCGACGTTCATAAGCACGCCTCAAAGTACCCCCATCTCTCTTTAGAAAGCTTCAGCGGAAATAAGTGGGCTTTTCTGTGGAGATCGCTGAGGACGGTTCTTTCCGGTAACCCAGATTTAGTGCTCATCGGGCACGTCAACCATTCTCCGATAGGCCTGATGTTGAAGTTGCTCAAACGCCGTATCCGCTATGGAGTCACAGCACATGGTATAGAGGCTTGGAAGAAGCTGCCGTTGGGCCAACGCATTGCGATGCGGCAAGCCGATTTCGTAGCATCGGTCAGCGAATATACAAAGCGCCAATTAGTCGAATTGAACGGGCTTGATGCAAACCGAATACAGGTAGTTCCCGACACGCTAGAATCGCAACCCGAGTGGAATGGCAACACAATAAGATCCCGATCGGCTGACGACTTTGTGATCTTAACAGTGTGTCGCTTATCCGCTGCTGAGCAGTACAAGGGCGTAGACACAGTTATCAGGGCACTGCCGAACGTTCTCGAAGTCGTTCCTCGCTGTAAATACATAGTCATCGGGGCCGGAAATGACCTTCAACGTCACGTTCAACTAGCAAGGGAGGTCGGTGTTTCCGATCGCGTTGAGTTCCGCGGCTGGGTCGATGAAGAGGCTCTCCATGCGGCCTACGAAGAGAGCGATCTGTTCATCATGCCCAGCGCCGGCGAAGGGTTCGGCATTGTGTTTCTAGAAGCAATGCACCATCGACTCCCGATCATTGCGGCACGATGCACCGCCGTACCAGAGGTAGTCAAAGACGAAGTTACGGGCATTCTGGTTGAGTATCAAAGGCCTGACGAACTCAGCGCTGCCATTCTACGGCTCGCGAACGATTCTGACCTGCGCCGCCGGATGGGTGAGTCTGGTCGCGAGCGATTACAACAGAAGTTTTCAATGTCGCTCTTCCAGGAACGTTGGCTGGAACTGATTTCCGGGATGACAGGACCGAGCAGGGACCCGGCACAGGAACGAGAGTTTGGGTTGGGTTGACTCCGCAGTTTGAAAGTCCTACACGTAATTCCCGGTGTTTCTGAACGCGACGGTGGTCCCAGTCAAGCGGCCACCCAAATATGTAACGCCCTAATCGGATCGGGACAGGAAGTTCTCCTGTTAACAACAGCGCCAAATGACCATGGCGACTGCGGGAAAGGCGTTCCGGTATCGTTCCAGGACGTACCTACAGTCTTTTTTCCCGCCAGATTCGGCAAGTCGTTCAAATATTCATCATCACTTGCCAACTGGCTGGAATCCAATGTCAGTCAGTTCGATCTTGTGCATATACACGCGGTGTTCAATCACAGTTCTTACGCCGCCGCGAGGGCCTGTCGTGCTAATGGTGTTCCTTACATCGTTCGCCCGCTCGGAACGCTTGGCCCCTGGGCCATGAAACAGAAAACTCTACGCAAGAAACTGTTCTGGCACGCGGCGGCCAAGGCGATGTTACAAGGAGCTGCAGCGGTTCATTACACCTCAGAAACAGAACGGCAAGCCGTCGAACAATCGCTCCACCTAAGACGCGGTTTCGTTGTTCCGCTGGGCGTTCACCTCAACAACGGAGCGAATACTGCAGTCTCCATCAAGCACGTGTTACCAGGGCTCGAAGACAAGGCATACGTGCTCGTCTTGTCTCGACTGTTGCCGACAAAGGGAATTGCCACGCTGCTGGACGCCTTCCTTTCCTTATTGCAGCGAAAAGAGTTTATGAATTGGCGATTGGTTCTGGCCGGGGACGGGCCCCCTGAATTTGTTGATTCTTTAAAACGCAAGGTCGGCGAAAGCCTGGCTGGCGATTTTGTTCGGTTTACGGGATGGCTCGATGGTGAGCGTAAAGACGGAGCACTCCGCAATGCTTCACTATTAGCTCTGCCTTCACATCATGAAAACTTTGGTCTCTGTGTCATGGAGGCATTGGCCTATGGCGTGCCCGTGCTTGTTAGCCCGCAAGTAGATCTTTCAGCCGAAATCTTCGCAGAAGAGGCGGGATGGATAGCCGAGATCAATAAGGATTCGCTCGAACAGGCGCTTGCCGTTGCTTGCAGCAGTGAAAGTGAGAGAGCGCGGCGGGGCCAAGCCGGACTTAAGCTGGCCCAGAAGTTTGACTGGAAAGTGATCGCAGAACGACTCTCTGAAGTGTATGAGGAAGTCATCGCTGAAAACGGCAAGGGAAGACGATCCACGAAGTCACACTAAATAACACGAACGGGAAGACAGGAATCCAAACGCATCATTCCTGTGTGCGGTCATTGAGCTGGGAATTGAGAGGAAGCTCGGCGTCGGAGGATTCGATCTGGTCGTCTTAAGCGATGTGATAGAGCACCTTTACCGGCCAGCAGATTTGATCGCGACGGCTGCGGCGTTGTTGGGACCTCAGGGACATTTGATCTTAACCACGCCTTACTACGGCTACCTTAAAAATCTGGCGCTGGCAATTACAGGTCGGATGGATCGCCACTTCTGTGCGCTTGAGGACGGCGGGCACATCAAGTTCTTCAACCGAAAAACTCTTGCGACACTGGTCGAAGCTCATGACTTCAGGGATTTGAAGTTCAGTTACTACGGGCGTGTGTCCGGGCTTTGGATGAACATGATTGTTCATGCACGCAAAGGATAGAAGGTGCTCGACAGAATCACTCCGTTAATACTCACCTACAACGAAGCCACGAATATCGGGCGTTCGCTGGAGCAATTGTCCTGGGCCAACGATATCGTGGTGGTGGACAGCTTCAGCGAGGACGAGACTCTTCGAATTATCAGCGCCTTTCCACAGGTCCGCGTCTTTCAACGGGAGTTTGATAAACATTCCAACCAGTGGAACTTTGGCCTCGAACAGACACAAATAAGAACTGAATGGGTACTGGCTCTCGATGCGGATTACATTGTTACTGCTGAGTTTATTAACGAACTCGGAAGACTCGACTCGTCAACCGCTGTGAATGGATATCGCGCTAACTTCACTTATTGCATTCAAGGTAAGCGGTTGAACTCCGGGATCTACCCCCCTGTCACCGTCCTGTTCAGAAAATCGAGAGCTCGATATGTTCAGGACGGTCATACTCAACGAGTGTTTGTTGAGGGCGGCTTGGCCCAATTGCAAGCGAAGATTCTTCACGATGATCGTAAGCCGATGAGGCACTGGTTACAGGCGCAAAGTCGTTATACGGAGTTGGAGGCTCTAAAGCTGTTGCGCACCCCATCGAATGATTTGAGCTGGACGGATCGAGTTCGGCGTTGGCGAGTCGTTGCTCCTGTGGCGGTGTTTTTTTATTGCCTTGTGCTCCGCGGCGGAGTGCTCGATGGCTGGGCGGGTTTTTATTACGCCTTTCAGAGAATGCTCGCCGAGTTGATGGTGTCGCTTTATTTGATCGAGAGAGATTTGGGGATCTCTCGTCATAAGCTTCCCGCTGCCGCGCATGATAAGCGCGTAAACGAGCCGCTTGAGGCGATTGAAGATCCTACACACGGCAATGTGTAGATGTTTTCAGATCCAGCCTACTAAGAGAGTTGTGATGGGCCAAGGAAATCCTACACACGGCAGAGACTGTGTCAAAAAAATAGATCCTACACACGGCAGTGTGTAGTGCTTTTCAGATCCGACCTACTAGACGGACGCCACCCCCTCCCTTATCCAACGTTGCCGACTCAGAAGCTTCATCGAAATTGAGGACGGGTGAAGTTGAGGGTTCTGAATGTCACCCGTCTTCTGAGTTGGTATTGTTGAAAAAGAGCAGGGGGGGGCACGTCTTTGTAGGTTGGATCTGAAAAGCACTACACACTGCCGTGTGTAGGATTTGGTTGAGTGTGTTCCAGTTGAGTGTTCCAGTCGAGTGTGTTCCAGTTGAGTGTGTTCCAAGTAAGAAAACGATCTTGGCCCAACTTCGCAACCACGTTGAGAATGATGAAGGCGCGGACACGAGAACTCTAAACAATTTGAATTTGTTTCGTGCTGTTTCGTGTGATTTCGTGGATCGTCTCGTCTCAGTCGTCAATCTTCAATAACCCATGTGCGGTATCTGCGGCGCCATCACCACTGATCAGCAACTGTCCTTGACGCTCGTCAAGCGCATGACCCCCACGATGATCCATCGCGGGCCAGACGATGAAGGCTACCTCAAGGCTGGACGGCTCGCCCTGGGCATGCGCCGCCTCAGCATCATCGACCCGGAAGCCGGACATCAACCCATCTTCAACGAAGATCAGTCAGTCGCTGTCATCCTCAATGGTGAGATCTACAATTACCGCGAACTGCGCGACCATCTTTGGGACCGTGGTCACACCTTTAGTACTCGCTCGGATTCAGAGGTCATTGCACATGCATACGAGGAATGGGGCGCCGACTGCGTCTACTACCTCAAGGGTATGTTCGCCTTCGCGGTGTTTGATCGCCGCAATGTCTTTGGTGGGACCGACGGTACCCTGTTTCTCGCCCGTGATCGTCTCGGCATCAAACCGCTCTATTACTTTTACACAAACGGTCACCATGATAGTGCAACTGATGGAGCCCCACAGTTTCTCTTTGCTTCAGAAGTCCGAACTCTCCTGGCTAGTGGCGCCGTCCCTCGAAAACTGGCCCGGTCGGGACTCCAAAGCTTTCTTTTCTTTGGCGCCGTTGGCGAACCGGAAACTCTGCTCGAGGGTGTTCAGTCGCTACCACCCGGCCATCGGATGACTATCCGTCTCGGCGAAAAAATCTCCCCTCCTCAGCCAGAGCGTTATTGGACTATCACGCAGACTGCCGGGACAAATGGCGATGACTCGCCCAAGGCGGAAACAGCCAGGGCGCAAGTCCGCACGTTGTTGGAAGCGAGCGTTCGGCGCCACTTGCTTTCCGATGTGCCGGTGGGGGTCTTTCTCAGTGGGGGCATCGATTCGACATCTCTCGCGGCGCTCGCCAGTCGCGTGGTTCCCGGGATCCATACGTTCACCGTCGCATTCCAGGAGAACCAGTTCAACGAAGGAACGACGGCACGCCGCACGGCTGAAAGATTCGGCACCAATCATCGCGAACTCACCTTAACAAGTGGTGAGATGCTGGCCCGGCTGAATGAAGCCATCATTGCGCTCGATCAACCAACAATCGACGGCATCAATAGCTACTTTGTTTCGTGGGCGGCGAGCCAAGCAGGATTAAAGGTTGCATTATCCGGTTTAGGGGGAGATGAAGTTTTTGGCGGCTACAGCACGTTCCACCGCACGCCTCAGTATCAGAGAATCGCCACACTGGGCGGCCGGTTGCCGGATGGGTTGCGCGCCGCGATGGCTGCTGCTGCAACGGGAGCTGGTGAGGGTGTCGCTCCAGGTGACGCAGCTCGAAAGATCGCTGCACTCTGGAATGAACCAGAGTCCCTACCCGATCCCTACTACTTTTCTCGGGCGCTCTTTACTCCGCAGCAAGTACGCTCGTTACTGAACGGGAATTCGGCGGGCTACGGCGAATCACTCTGGTGGCAATGGCTCGCTGAAAGTGCTGAAGCGTCGCGGCGAATGGACACTTTTACCGCCGTCAGCTGCATGGAGGCACAGTCGTATCTGGTGAACATGCTGTTGCGCGATACAGACGTTATGAGCATGGCCCACTCGTTGGAGGTGCGGGTCCCGTTCCTGGATCAGGAGTTGGTAGAATACGTAACGCGGTTACCGGAAGGTTTGAAGGTGCGAAAGGGAGTGCCAAAGTCACTGTTAACGGATGCGCTTGGTGATCTGCTGCCGTCCGAAGTTGTTAATCAACCTAAGCGAGGATTCACTCTTCCGTGGGCCACTTGGCTGAAAGGTCCATTGCGACAGACCATCGATCTCGGACTCGCAGAGTTCTCAGACGCTCTGGGACAGTTGGTTGCAGTGGATGAAGCACGCGACGTGTGGAAGAGTCATCTGAATGGGCACACTAGTTGGTCTCGCGCGTGGGGAGTATACGTACTTAATGAGTGGGCGAAGAAGCATTTATGAAAGAGACGTTAGTAAGGTTGGTGGTTAGTGGTTCGTTGTTAGTGGTTGGTGGTTGCTGGTTCGTCGGGAGTGGTTAGTGGTTAGTGGGTAATAAAACATTTTCCATTTCTCATTTCTCATTTGTCATTTCGTCTTCTCTGCGTCTCTCGCTATCTCCGTGTCTCTCGCTATCTCCGTGTCTCTGTGTTGAGGAGGCTGCGCTACCACTGAGACACAGAGGAACACAGAGAAAATGGAAAATGGAAAATGAGAAATGAGAAATGGAAAATGTTTTTACCCACTAACCACTAACCACTAACCACTAACGACGAACCACTAACCACTCCCGACGAACCACTAACCACTAACCACTAACCACTAACGACGAACCACTAAACACTTACCACTAACCACTTACCACTAACCACGAACAACGAACCACTAACCACGAACAACGAACCACTAACCAACTAACAACGAACCACCAACAAAACCTGTAAAGATGTACATCCTCGGAATAAACGCGTACCACGGAGATGCCGCTGCGGCGCTCATCAAAGATGGTGAGATCTTAGCCGCCGCCGAAGAAGAACGGTTCAATCGCGTCAAGCACTGCGCCGGCTTCCCAACTGCCGCAGTGAAATACTGCCTGACGGCTGCGGGAATCGATATCTCAGATGTGGACCACATCGGTATCTCCCGGGATCCATCCGCAAATTTGCACAAAAAACTACTCTTCGCCGCAGGACGCGCAGCCCGCCAGGCCACATCTCGTCAGCTAAAAACAAAAAAGGACGCACCAGCAGCTGTCGCAGTCGGCGAACTCGAGGAAGCTCTGACGCTTCAAGCGGGTGAAAATGGAAATGGTCACAGCGCCCGCGGGCTTATTAGCCAAATCAGAGATCGGCTCGGCAATGCTGCGAAGATTCGCAACCTCAGGGACGTGTTGGCCAACACATTAAACGTGGAACCGGCGACCATTCGGGCAGAGTTCCACAACATTCAACATCATCTTGCACACCTGGCCAGCTCGTTTTATGTCTCGCCATTCGACCGCGCCGCTCTGCTCTCGATCGATGGCTTCGGCGATTTCATCTCCACCATGTGGGCCAGGGGAGAGCGCAACCGCATTCAAATCCTCGGCCAGGTCGAATACCCGCACTCCACCGGAATTCTCTATACGGCGACGACGCAATTCCTCGGCTTCCCCCATTACGGCGATGAGGGAAAAGTGATGGGATTGGCCCCGTATGGCGAGCCCCGGTTCATCGACGCGTTTCGAGATATCATCCTCACAAACAATAACGGCGGGTTTGCGCTGAACCTTGATTTCTTCCGGCACCACAACGAAGGTGTCGAGATGTCTTGGGACGGTGGCTCGCCCGTGATTGGCCGAATCTTTTCAGACGAGTTCACCAGGAGCTTTGGTGCACCTCGTCAGCCGGGAACTGAGATCACAGCTCGTGACCGCGACATCGCAGCCAGCCTGCAACTGAGATTGGAAGAGGTATCGTTTCACACTCTTCGCGAACTGCACGATGAAACCGGGCTGACAGACCTGGGACTCTCTGGAGGTGTCGCCTACAACTCGGTGATGAATGGAAAGATCCTCCTCAACACGCCATTCAAAAGAGTTTTTGTTCAGCCGGCCGCCGGAGATAGTGGCACAGCTTTGGGCGTGTGCTTCGAAATCTACAACTGCGTGCTTGATCAGAATCGTGGAACAGTTATGCACGGGGCTTACACTGGCCCGGCATTCAGCAACGACCAAGTCCAAAAAGAGCTTGATCGCTTTGGTCTAGAATACACGACTCACGACGATGACGGCCTGGTGCAATCTGCGGCCAAAGACATCGCGGACGGGTTGGTTGTGGGTTGGTTTCAAGGGCGAATGGAATTTGGTCCAAGAGCGCTGGGGAACCGATCGATCATTGTCGATCCCCGTCGCAGCGAGATGAAAGAGATCCTGAATGAGCGAATCAAGAAACGAGAGCCTTTTCGACCGTTTGCTCCGTCAATACTGGAGGAATACACGGCCGACTACTTTGAGCAAGATCACCCGGCGCCAACCATGTTGATGGTCTATCAAGTGCGACCGGAGCGACGTTTAGAGATTCCCGCAGTCACACACGTAGATGGTTCGGGACGTCTGCAAACCGTTTCACGAGAGGTGAACAGGCGCTACTACGAGTTGATCTCGGCGTTTCACAAGTTGACGGGCGTGCCAGTTGTACTGAACACCTCATTCAATGAAAACGAGCCGATCGTGTGTACCCCAGGAGATGCTATTTCGTGCTTTTTGAAGACGAGGATGGATTCACTTTACATTGGGAATCAAGTGACCCGCAAACCAAAGACGGGCAGAGGTCCGAATGTAACCTAAGCTCTCTAAATTGGTCATTGGTCATTGGTCACTGGTCATTGGTCACTTTTTCCGAACGTCGTGTTTTTGGGGTGATCTAAAATCGGCCGTCTTTATGGAAGACGCAAAGATCCGCGATAGTTCCTGGTTCTCAATAATGATGTTTGAAACGGAAACCGGGTCGAGCATGTTAGAGCGTTCTATCACGCGCAACCAGACCATGGTTTCATTGAGCTCCTTAAGAACAACTCTCAATTTATGAATGAAGTCTGCGCGGCTTTCGGCTCCTCGTGCCTCACCATAGTTTGGCGCCGGTGACGTTCCCGACCGTAGAATTTGACCAGCTATATGTCTGCCCGCTGGGTTACTTGGCAGGCAGGCCGCTAGCTTGATTATTCGCACGGCGAAATTGATCAGACGGTCTTGAAGGTCATCCGCGCGATCTTGTGAATTTATGCTGGTAGTCATGGTGGTGAGGCGACCGCATTCTTGCCAAGTCACTGCAAATAGTTCAAGCCTTGGGCGAGCTCTCGAAATTTTCACTAGATGCAAGAGTCGAAGCATCGCCATGCATAGGCCAACGAGCAATGAGAAATGACCAATGACCAATGACCAATGACCAATAAGCGGAGTTCGTGATCAGTGCTACTCTGCGGTTTTGATTGATGCCTAAGAAAGTTTTAATAACAGGAATAACCGGGCAGGATGGTAGCTACCTTGCCGAGTTGCTGCTTGATCTGGGTTGCGAGGTGCATGGCATGGTGCGGCGGGTTGCCCTCGAGGCGCCGGAAAACCGAACGCAACGAATTACCCACCTGCTGAACCGAATAACGCTACATTCCGCCAGCCTCGAAAGTTACCCCAGCATCTTTCATGTGATGAGCCGGAACAAATTCGATGAGTGCTACCACCTCGCCGCCCAAAGCTTCGTAGCCGAGAGTTTTGCCGACGGCTTCTCTACACTCAATGTAAACATTAACGGCACACACTATATGCTGGCAGCGTTGCGAGAACTGCAACCAGAATGTCGATTTTACTTTGCGGGCTCGAGTGAAATGTTCGGGAAAGTAGCGGAGGTACCGCAGACCGAGACCACGCGGTTTCACCCCCGCAGTCCTTATGGGATCAGCAAGTTCTCAGATGGCAGCCGTCGTACACGTTCCATGAGCTGATCAAGGAAATGGTGCATGCTGATTTGGAGGAAGGCCAACGCCCGCGAACACGGAACATGAAATGAGAGTCTCGGTCTAAAACAAGATTGGTCACTGGTTAAGCCATGGAAATACATATTGGTCATTGGTCAGTTGGTCAGTGCTCAGTTGGAGTCAACCAAATCCTACACACGGCAGTGTGTAGTTCCTTCAGATCCAACCTACAAAGACTTGCCACCCCCCCTTCTCTTTTTCAACAATACCAACTCAGAAGACGGGTGACATTCAGAACCCTTAACTTCACCCGTCCTCAATTTCGATGAAGCTTCTGAGTCAGCAACGTTGAGATAAGAGAGGCGGCGGCGTCCGTCTGGTAGGTAGGATCTGAAAAGCACTACACACTGCCGTGTGTAGGATCGTTTTCATACTTGGACCAACTAACTAACATATGCGTATTCTAATCACTGGTGGCGCCGGATTCATTGGTTCGCACCTTTGCGAACGACTCCTTAACGAAGGGCACGAGGTTCTTTGCCTCGACAACTTCTTTACCGGTCGGCGGGAGAACATCTTTCACCTCCTGGACAATCAACGCTTTGAGTTGATCCGACACGACGTCATCGAGCCCATCCTGCTCGAAGTCGATCAAATCTATAATCTCGCGTGTCCTGCGTCGCCAATCCATTACCAATACAACCCGGTCAAGACGGTGAAGACCAGCGTTATGGGCATGATTAATATGCTTGGCCTGGCCAAAAGAGTGCGCGCCCGCATCCTGCAGGCATCAACGTCGGAAGTGTATGGCGATCCACTCGTCCATCCACAACCGGAAGAGTACTGGGGTAACGTTAACCCAATCGGCGTGCGTTCCTGTTACGACGAAGGAAAACGCATTGCCGAAACCCTGATGATGGACTATCACCGGCAGAATGGCGTTGACACCCGTATTGCACGCATCTTTAACACCTATGGACCACGGATGCTGGAAAACGACGGGCGTGTGGTCTCAAACTTCATTGTTCAAGCGCTTCGCAATCACCCATTGACACTGTACGGCGAGGGAGATCAGACGCGCTCGTTCTGTTATGTAGACGACCTGGTAGAAGGTTTGATTCGGCTGATGAGGGCATATGACATTTTTGAGCCAGTAAATCTGGGCAATCCGGGCGAATTCACGATTAAGCAACTAGCGGAGGAAGTAGTGCAGATCTGCGGCTCGGAGTCAGGTGTCACATATGCGCCATTGCCGGCAGACGATCCAAAACAACGTCAGCCTAACATCTCGCGCGCCAAGTCATTGCTGGGATGGGAGCCGACTATTGCGCTGCGTGAGGGACTGGAACAAACCGTCGCCTACTTCCGCGACAAGTTGGCAGTGGGATGAAGAAATATTGGTTGTTGGTAATTGGGCTAGCGGAAAAGTTTATTGGTCAGTGGTCAGTGCTCATTGCTCATTGACCAGTTAAAGGAACCTATTGGTCATTGGTCATTGGTCAATGGTCATTGGTCATTGCTCATTAGTCAGTGGTCATTGGGCATTGGTCATTGGTCAGTGGTCATTGGTTACGGATATCACACTCGACATCATAGGCCTTAGAGGTTGTGTGAAAGACTAAGGAGGTCATCCGTCTTGGTGAATCAACTAAATCCTACACGCGGCAGAGACTGTGTCAAAAAAATGGATCCTACACACGGCAGTGTGTAGTGCTTTTAGACCCCACCTACAAAAACGCGCACCCCCCCTCTTTTTTTCAACAATACCAACTCAGAAGACGGGTGACACTCAGAAGCTCCGCAATTTTGATGAAGCTTCTGAGTCGGTAACGTTGAGATAAGAAAGGGGGGTGGCGTTCCTCTCGTAGGTAGGATCTGAACGAACTACACACTGCCCGTGTGTAGTATTTCGTTGGTCCATGAGATTGATTCACATAGTTATTAGGGCGTATGTCCTGAAATGAAATGACCAATGAGCAATGACCAGTAGGTTTTCCTGTGACCAATGACCGATAGGCTCTTTCACTGACCTACTGACCAATAGCCTTTCCTGAGAGAGTGCGTATCCTTCTCCTAAACCAGTGCTTCCATCCCGACGTGATGGCCACGGCTCAACAGCTGACCAGTCTTGCTGTCTGCCTTTCCGAACGCGGTCACGACGTCACCGTGATCACCGGGAATCGAGGGTACGACGACCCCACGGTACGCTTTCCCAAACACGAACACTGGAACGGGATCGAGATCCAAAGGATCCCCAGCCTGGCTTTAGGCAAAACTACCAGATGGCGAAGGGCACTCAATTTCTTCAGTTTCTTGCTGGCCTGTACCTTGCGGCTTCTATTCAGCTGTCGCTTTGATGTTGTCATCGCGTTGACATCACCACCCTTGATCTCCGTTCTTGGCGCGCTTTTTGTGCAACTGCGTGGCGGCCGCTTCTACTTTTGGGTGATGGATCTGAATCCGGATGAGGCAATCGCGGCCGGCTGGCTCAAGGCTGGTTCCTGGTCAGCCAAACTCCTCGAACGCATGCTGAAATACAGTCTGCGGCAGGCAGAACAAGTCATAGCTCTAGACCGGTTCATGCGGGCACGGCTTTGCGAAAAGGGAATTACACCAGAGCGCATAGCGGTGATCTCGCCGTGGACGCTAAATGAAGTTACTGGCTTTGATATGGCAGGCAGGGAGGCGTTTAGGGCGGAACATGGTTTATCTGACAAGTTTGTAGTGATGTATTCGGGGAATCACAGCCCCTGCCATCCGCTCGATACGTTACTCAAGGCTGCGCGCATTCTCGAGAACGATCACAACATTGCCTTCTGTTTTGTGGGCGGAGGCAGCGAGCAGGCAAAGGTCATTGCGTTTGCGGAGCGCCACCAGTTGGCGAACATCACGGTTTTGCCGTATCAACCATTGGACCAGCTGGCTGGGTCGCTCTCGGCCGGAGATCTACACGTGGCGGTGATGGGCGAGGCATTCGTCGGTGTGATTCATCCGAGCAAGATCTACAACGTGCTCGCCGTCGGCGCACCGTTGGTCTACATCGGTCCCGAGAAAAGCTCTATCGCTGACGTTGCCAGGGAGATCGGATCGGTTCACGCGTGTTACTCCTCCAGGCACGGAGATGTGGACTCGGTAATTGTGCATATTCGAACGGCTTCGCGAGCACCCTTCGCCAGCCGCGATCCATCCATTGCGGCTCGATTCTCGAAGGATGTAATTGTCCCTCGACTGATCCGGCTGCTGGAAGAGCGCCTCGATACCCGACCGGAGATTGAAGCGGCAGAAAAGATTGCCTGATGCAAGGAATAACCAACGAATAAGCCTCGAAACGTGCCGGAGTAATGCCCAGCACCCTAGATTTTCATTCTTCATTTCGTCCTCTGTGGCTCCGTTCTGCTCTGTGCCTCGGTGGTAAAAACCTCACCACAGAAAGACACAGAGAGAATTTGAGCCACAGAGAACGAAATGAGAAATGAGAAATGACAAATGGAAATTGTCTCGTCTCCTCTCTGACTCGCAACTAACAATAAACCACTAACAACTAACTACAACCCACTAACCCCAACCCATAGCCCCCCGACACTTATATGAACACCTATCTGGCTGTCTTTCTCATCGCCACGATTGCTTCTCTGACGATCACCCCGTTAGTAAGACGCCTTTGTCAGCGTTTCAATCTGCTTGATTTCCCCAGCGAGCAGCGGCGGATTCACAGTAGAGCCGTGCCGCGTCTCGGCGGCATCGCCGTGTTCGCTTCTGTCCTGGTCGCATTCTCAGCGCTACCCCTGGTTGACAACCTCCTCACACAGAAGCTCAGCGAACGCATTCCCGAGATGCTTTTAATTGCCATCCCCGCAACGCTGGTTCTTTGCCTGGGTATCTACGACGACCTGCGTGGTCTGAACGCCACAGTCAAGTTCGTCGTGCTGGGATTCATCGCTGCGTTGTTCTATTCGATGGGCGGTAGAATTGAGGTTCTGGCAATTCCTTTCATCGGTAGTATCCAGTTGCCACCAGTAGTTGCCTTTCTCGTCACTACGATTTGGCTTGTCGGTATCGCGAATGCATTCAACCTAATCGATGGTGTGGACGGCCTTGCGTCGGGCGCCGCGCTTTTCTCCTCGCTTGTAATTCTTGTGGTGTCACTCGCGGGCGAGAACCCTCTGACGATCGTCGTGACCCTGGTTCTGTGCGGCACGCTCACTGGCTTCCTGCGATATAACTTCAATCCGGCTTCAATCTTCCTTGGGGATTCAGGCGCATTATTTGTCGGCTTTATCCTGGCCGCCCTTTCGGTACTCGGAACACAAAAGGCCACAACTGCCGTGGCAGTGATCACACCAATCCTCGCGTTTGGATTGCCGGTGGTTGATACGGGAATGACCCTGGCGCGTCGGATGATTGGCGGACGACCGCTGTTTCAAGGAGACAACGAGCACATCCATCACATGCTCTTGGCGCGTGGCTGGTCACAGCGACATGTAGTGCTCGTTTTATATGCCGTCTGCGCTGCGTTCGGACTGTTGGCGGCGATCTCTACTAAGACATCTTCGCCGGTTACAGGGCTCGTTCTCTTCGTGTTTGCCGTGGCCGTCATCGTTGCTCTGGGCCACCTGCGCTATCACGAAGTGGATGAAATCAAGGCCGGTGTGAAACGGACAGTCGGTGACCGCAGAATTCGCGTTGCCAACAACATCCGTATCCGCCGTGCCAGCCTGGCCCTGGCAAAAGCCTCA
Source organism: Pyrinomonadaceae bacterium (assembly GCA_035283645.1). Lineage (GTDB taxonomy): Bacteria > Acidobacteriota > Blastocatellia > Pyrinomonadales > Pyrinomonadaceae > PSRF01. Next base: position 50,037 of record DATETN010000040.1, on the reverse strand, counting down.
AGTCTCGACGAACTCTTCCTTGCCGTGCGGCAAATGCTGGAGTTCGAAGAGTTCGCCTACGCCACGGTGCAACTTGATCCGGGGCGTATAGATCTCAGTGAACAGGCTATTCTTTCCACGCGCCATCAACATCCGTCTACGAGCATTGGATTGCAGGACGGGAAGATCTTTTGGCGATGGCAACATCCGTCAGTTGCAGGTGAAGAGGTGACAGGCTCACGCGATTTCTGGTCTCTGCGCCTCCCCCTCTCACGGAATGGAACCTCACTGGGATGGATGAACCTGTACCGGCGGTTCAATAGTGCACCGTTGCTGATCGATACAAATTACCTCAGTGGCATCTTTCGTCAGGAGCTTTCGAGCGCTGCTGAAAGAGTGTTGTCCAACGTCATAGCCACGGCTCCGAAGGGCGATTTGAGAGTTGCAGTCAAAACCGGAGGTGTCGCTGGGTGATTACCGAAGCTCGCGCCGGCGTCTTTCCAGAATCGGGAGTGCAGGCTACCGGCAAGCGCTCGTCACGTGTGCTTGGGCGCATCGCGTATGGCTGGGTTGCTTTGATCCTTGTCTTGAGCGCGGTGCCCTACGGCAGCTCGGAATTCTGGTGGAAAGCCTTCTTTATCTGTTGCCTGTTTGCAGGCGCAATAGTTGGCCTGATAGATGGGTACCGGAACAACACTTGGGTCACCGGGGGCGGCCAGATTATTTTGTCGGCCATCCTGCTCACTGTCTTCGCGTTTATTCAAACGATCCCGTTAGGTTCAACAACCCCAGGGATTGAACTTAGAGCTTGGAATGCAATCAGCGCGGATCCTTTTGCCACGCGTTTCTTCGCGCTGCAGTTGTTGGGGCTGATCATCGCCGGCATTCTGCTCTTTCGGTATGCGAACACTGAGTCCCGCCTGAGATCCCTGGCACATGTGCTGATTGCTGTAGCTGTCGTGAGCGCGGTATTCGGCATTCTCAGACAGACGACACAGAGAGAGTTGGGATTCGGGTTACCGTTGCTGCAAGTTGATCAGGGCTATGGTCAATTTATTAATAAGAATCACTTTGCTTTTCTGATGGAGATGGGATTTGGATTGACCTTGGGTCTGGTACTCGGCGGCGGCGTGAAGCGTGACCGAGGGTTGATCTACCTGGGAGCCTTATTGCCTATTTGGACCTCACTGGTTTTGTGCAACTCCCGTGGAGGGTTGCTGGCGATGATGGCCCAGGTCCTGAGTGCCGCGTTGATCTTTCCCTCACTTCATCCGGCGCGCGGCAGTGAGGAGGGTTCACTACTAAGGTTCTTCCGTTTATGGCCGGCTCGAGTGCTGTTGTTGGCAATTCTCTTGTTTGGCCTCACGCTCGGAACGCTTTGGATGGGAGGTGACCGACTTGCTGCCAGGCTGGAGCATTCAAGTCAGGAATTCGATGCCGCAGCAGCAGAATCGAGGCAGAACGTGAGCCGCGGCCAGATCTGGCGCGCTACATGGAAAATGTTCAGCGCGCACCCGCTAACCGGCGTCGGACTGGGCGGATACTGGGCGGCAATCCCGACTTTTCACGACGCGTCCGGCACTATGACTCCTCAGGAGGCGCATAACGATTATCTGGAGTTGTTGGCGAGTGGCGGGCTGGCAGGATCTGTGATTGGAGTGTGGTTAATGGTCGCGGTCTTCAGGAAGACAAAACTGAACATGTGGTGCGATAACGGGTTTCGACGCGCCGCGGCTTTTGGAGCTGCACTGGCGATGATCGGTGTGGCGGTGCACAGCCTGGTGGATTTTGGCCTCCACCTGTTCATCAACGCTCTGGCCTTCACTGTCATCGTCGTTATCGGTACTAGTACTTTGAAGGCACAAGGCGAATCAGAAGGAAACCACCGCCTTTAGAGACTGTGTCAAAAACCTGTACACGAACCAACAACAAAATCCTACACACGGCAGTGTGTAGTGCTTTTCAGATCCTACCTACCAGACGGACGCCACCCCTTCTCTTATCTCAAGGTTGCCGACTCAGAAGCTCCATCGGAATTGCTGAGCTTCTGAGTGTCACCCGTGTTCTGAGTTGGTATTGTTGAAAAAAAAGAAAGGGGGGGTGGCGCCTCTTTGTAGGTGGGATCTAAAAAGCACTACACACTGCCGTGTGTAGGATCTATTGTTTTGACACAGTCTCTTTAGTTCGGCGGTTCTTCGGTTTCGACCTAAAAATTCAGACGAGCAGGGTATGAGGCGCCCAGGCTGAAGCAAAGAAAGCAAGCAGTTCCACTGATGCGTAGCAAATTACGGTTCGCAACTCTCGCGTTGACTCTTGCCCTCGTGCTCCATTGGAGTGGACTCGATCGGGTTCTCGTCAACGCGCTCGCACCTCAGACCGGAGGTGCGGCGGCATTTCAAGGACAGGACATTATTGGTGGCGCCGCCATTATCTTTAAACGGCCTCAACGCGCCAGAGACGTCGTCGGTGGGGCCGCGATGCTGATAGTTAAGCGACCAGCTAAACCACCAGTCAGAATTGAGGTCGCCCGCAATACTCCCGATCGCCGACGCCCAAGACCTCGGCCTGGCACGCGCCCGGTAACCGGCGATGTGGCCAGCACAGGTCTGTCTGATAGTGACAAAGCAGAAGCCTTCAAAAACCAGGGCAACACCTACTACGATCTGGGTCAGTACGCTCAAGCTATAGAGGCCTACCAGAACGCCCTCAAGCTGACTCCAAACGATCCTGTGCTCTACAACAACCTTGGCGCTGCCCATTTCACGAGGGGTGACAATCCGCAGGCCGCTGCAGCCTTTACTAAATCGCTCGCACTAAAAGCAAACGACCCGGATGTATTCTTTAATTTGGGGATCGCCTACAGTGCAATGGACAAGACCGAAGACGCGCTGGAAGCTTTTAAGCAGGCAACTGAGTTCAAGCCAAATTGGGCCGAAGCGGTCAATGCCCTCGGGGATACCTACCTGACTCTGGGTCGTTTTCAGGAGGCCGCAACCGCATATGAGCAGACTGTTAAGCTGCAGCCCGACCATCCAACAGCGTTTAGTAATCTCGGTTTTGCCTACGACAAACTCGGAAAAGCAGATCAGTCGATCAACGCTCTACAGAAAGCGGTGCAGCAGCAACCGCGCGATGCCGTTGCTTACAACAATCTGGGCGCGAGCCTCTACAAGGCGGGACGCTATCCAGCAGCTATTGAGGCGTTTACGAGTGCGGTGAGGTTAAAACCAGAAGATCCCGAAACACTCAACAATCTCGGCGCTGCATATTACATAACTGAAAACTACACAGAGGCACTCTCCGCCTTTCAAAAAAGTACAAAGCTGAAACCTGATTTTGCCGATGGACAATACAATCTAGGCAACGCCTTCTACATGTCGGGCCGCTACAACGAGGCCGCGATAGCCTATCAGCGAGCGATCCAGCTGAGGCCCAATTACGCTGAAGCGCTTACGAACCTTGGGAGTCTGCTTATTGCGTTAGACCGGTATACGGAAGCTGTGAGTGAACTGGAGAAGTCAATTCGGTTGCAGCCAAACAACGCTGTGTCACACAACAACCTGGGATATGCGTACGTGAAGATCGGCGATAACAGCACGCCTGAGAAGGCCATTGAGTTCTATCGGAAAGCCATTGTCGAATATCAAGAGGCAATTCGCATAAAACCGGATTATGCGAAGGCGTTGAATAATCTGGGATCCGCTTATATCAAACTGGGTTCGCCTCAACCTGCAATTCAGGTTCTCACCAGAGCCCTGCAGGCCCAGAGAAACTTTCCCGAGGCTAACTACAATTTGGGGATCGCTTATTTCAATTCCGATCGTTTTGCCAATGCGATAACGGCTCTGGAAGAAGCTGTGAGACTTAAGCCAGATTTTGTGGACGCCTACAACAGCCTTGGTTCGGCGCTTTATCGCGCGCAGCAATTTGAGCGGGCGATCGGGGCGTACAACCGAACGCTGCAGCTAAGCCCTGATAATGCAGAAACGAACATCAATCTCGGTACGGTGTACTTTCGCCTCAAGCGGTATCAGGAGGCGGCGACTGCGTTCAAGACCGCGATCAGACTGCAGCCGAATTCGGCTGACGCGCACTTCAACCTGGCTGTCACATATGCGGCGTTGGGTGATCGTAAGGGGACTCTGGAGGAGTACAACATTTTGAAGCGTCTGAATCCTAAGATGGCTGAGGAGTTTTCGAAACAGTATTTGAAGCGATGACGGGTGTCAAAAAGATAGATCCTACACACGGCAGAAGCTGTGAAAAATTCGAAATCGGATTGAGCCACAGATCTCACAGATACACGCAGATCTGAATAAGGATGATTGATAAAACGCTGCCGTTTTTAAGATTCTGATCCGACCTACTAAACGAACGCCGCCCCCTATTTTTCTTCAACATTCCCGACTCAGAAGCTTCATCGAAATTGAGGACGGGTGCAGGTGAGGGTTCTGAATGTCACCCGTCTTCTGAGTTGGTATTGTTGAAAAAGAGAAGGGGGGTGGCACGTCTTTGTAGGTTGGATCTGAAGAACACTACACACTGCCGTGTGTAGGATTTCCTTGGTTCACCTAGACGGATGACCCCCTTAATGTTTTATGATCCGACCGGGACCCACCCGCTACCGCGTGGTGGTACTGACTAGTTGACCAAGCCAGTCTATGACACCACGCATTTGACGAAAAAGATTGACCGCTGATTCATTCAAGAAGTAAACTTGCCGCCGTTTTAGAAGCAATTCGATTTCACAACTCGTATCGCGTTACCACCGAAGGGACCTGCGTCTATGAGCACACGACCCCGGAAAGCTCTTAAAGCACTAGCCGCCTTCCTCGTTTTTGCGATCGTCCAAATCTCAGTTCAGATCGGTTTTGCAGAACCAACCACCGCAAGCGCGACGGCGGCCCTCCCACAAAACATCATCGTCGCTAGATTGGTTACCACCAACAATCAGCCGATTACTGTAAATGGTGCCAGTGCGCAGACTGGAGCTACGATCCTTACGGGCGCAACAATTCAAACGCCCGCCGACACAGGCGCCACGATTAACCTCGGTGCATTGGGAAGCGTTGACCTCGCGCCCAATACTCAGATCACTCTTGATTTTGACGATAACGGCAACATCCGAGTCAAGTTGATTGTGGGCTGCGTCATAGTTACTGCGCGCCGGAATGGAGAAGGCGAGATCACCACGGATCAAGCAGGAAGCGCTGGTAAGACGGATCGAGCAGCAGGCGGGGTTCTTGATGCTTGCTTCCCACCAGGAGCTAGTGCCCCAACCGTAGGACAAGGTGCCGCCGCAAACGCCGGCGCCGGTGCGAGTGCAGGCGTTGGTGCTGCAGCTGGTGGAGGAGGAGGAATCGGCAATGCGGCCACAGTCTTCCTAATCACGAGCGGTGGCCTTATGGCGCTCGCTATCCCCTTGGCAGTTCGAGGAGGAGATCCGAGTCCGCGTAATCCATAAACTCATTCTTGTCAGGGTTTCAACTCTAGCGTGCCATTCAGAAGTGAGTGGCACGCTTTTTACTGCGTCACAATGCCTTCACGTTTGGTCCATTCTCAGATAACTCGCCTGCTGATAACCTCGCTCGCAATTGTCGCATGCGTCTTCGGGATCTGGTTTACAGGCCGTGCCGCCCTCGCCCAGTTGTTGGTCCGCGCTGCCACCGCTTTCCGAAGTCCTCCCTTAGCCAACGAAGCTGTTCGCTTCAACCAACGCGACGCTGAAGCCCACTACGCTCGCGCTGCCCTCATGAGGGCGTCAGGGGCTGCCCCGGAGTCCGTTGCGGCCTTTGAGCAAGCTGTAGCCCTTCGACCTCGAGACTATTACCTCTGGTTGGAATTGGGCATGGCTCGGGAAGAGAGCGGAGATGCGTCCGGAGCGCTGCCTGCTCTAAATAATGCCGTCGAGCTGGCGCCGTACTATGCCCAACCTCGCTGGCAGAGAGGTAACCTGCTTCTGAGACTAAGTCGTTATGAAGAGGCTTTTAGTGATCTGCGCCTTGCAGCCAACAGCAATCCGGAACTCACACCTTCGCTGTTGGACCTTGCGTGGGGCGTGTCGCGGAACGACGTCGCCTTGGCCCAGCAATTGGCTGGTGCTACTTCGCCAAAGTTGCAAGTGGCATTAGCCTTATATCTCGCACGTCGCGGTCACTCGGAGAAGGCGCTGGAGGTTTTTACTTCAATTGAATCCGTTCCCGATGAAGATCGTCGCGAACTGGTGAAGAGATTGATCGCAGCCAACGCTTTTGATGAGGCGTTTCGGGTATCGGCGGTCGACCCCGGCTCTGCAATCAAGGGTAGTGTTTATGACGGCGGGTTTGAAGGGGTGCTAAGTCTGGAGGAAGCTGGGTTTTGCTGGCGAATTCCGCCCGCTGTGAGTGCGGTCCAGCTCTCGCAAAGCACGGAGGCGCCACATACCGGGAGTAAGAGTCTGCAGGTCGATTTTGCTGGCCAGTCTGGCTCAGACTGGGTATTGCTGTCGCAGCTGGTACCAGTAGAGCCTGGGCGTAGTTACGAGCTACACTTCGCTACAAGGAGCCGACAATTAGTCACTGGCGGCTTGCCTTTCCTTAAAGTGGTTGACGCGGCAAATACGAAGACTTTGCTCGGATCCTCCCGACCCTTTGGCACAACTAACGAGACATGGGTCACAGATAAGTTTGTGTTCACCACTGAGCCTGCCACCAGAGCCGTGGTACTCAGTCTCGAGAGACAGAATTGCACAACATCGCCATGTCCGGCGTTCGGTACGGTATGGCTCGATAGCCTTGCGATCGCGGCAGATACAATGCGCTGATAATAATGATTCGCAGATAACGAAACATGACATTACCGAGACTACGATTTACCTCCACTTGAATGCAGAAAGTTGACCGCCTGGGCTGGGCGGTAGGGCTTTCTCTAAAGACTTACGGTTTGCGCATCGGCGTCCGGGCAAACAACGCCGTTGGCTTGGAACGCGTGTGCCAACATCTGCCGGCCGGCTGGGAAGCTTCTACCGCCACGGTCGTGGATCGCCTCTATTCAATCATTGTTGGTGGTCAAGGCCCACGACCCGGCCTCAGGCGTTTCAACCTGCTTTACGGGGATCATGTGCGACTAGCCCGGTCGATTGAACTCGATGAACTGTTCGAGGCCTTTGAATCCGATCTGCGACTGCGTGTGGCCGAATTCGCCCCACGTCGGGTGTTTGTCCACGCAGGTGTTGTGGGCTGGCAGGGTAGAGCGATCGTCGTGCCGGGTCGCAGTCTGGCAGGCAAATCAACTTTGGTGAGCGAACTGGTGAAGGCCGGCGCAACATATTATTCTGACGAATACGCTGTGTTTGATTCAAGAGGCCGGGTTCATCCGTTTCACAAACCTTTGGAGATGCGAGACAGCGAGACGTATCGTCAGAGAAAAGTGCGCGTAGAAGAGATTGGCGGTCAATCAGGTTCCAAACCGCTTCCGGTCTCACTTGTTTTGTTGACGCAGTATAAGGATGTGGTGAAGTGGAGGCCGCGCGAACTGTCTGCGGGTGAAGGTGTACTTGGTCTGCTTGCCAACACAGTGTCAGCTCGGCGCGATCCTGAGCGGGCGTTTGCGACTCTACAACACGTTGTGGCCCGCGCCAGGGTTTTAAAAGGGGCTCGCCCTGATGCGAGGCATGTAGTTGAACGTGTTCTGCGGTTGTCTGAAAGATAGCGGCCGGGCAACAGAGGGCAGAAGGCAGAAGTCAGAAGACAGAAGGCAGAAGGCAGAAGTCAGAAGTCAGAACTCAGAAGACAGAAGACAGAAGACAGAAGACAGAAGACAGAAGTCAGAACTCAGAAGACAGAAGTCAGAGGTTAGAAGACTTCTGCCTTCCGGACCAATGACCAATGATTTTCCATTTACCATTTCTGATTTCTCATTGCATCCTTTCGACAAGTGACCTACTCTTCTGTCTTCTGCCTTCTGACCTCCGACCTCTGACTGATGTCCCACAACCGCCACACACAAAAGGGCCGCTTGGTTGCTACGGCACTTGCCGGGTCATGGCGCGCTGAAGCGCCACCTGCCATCGCGCTCGACGAATCGGAACTCAATGAAGTAACCCCGTTGCTCTGCGGTTCCGGTGCGGCTGGCCTGGGCTGGTCACGCATTCGAGCTACCCGGCTCCGGGACACGTCCTCAGCGGCTGTCTTGCAGCAGTCGTTCCGGCTTTTGGCCCTACAGTCTGCGATCGCCGAAGAGAAACTTGTAAAAGTCTTCCGAGCGTTTCGCCAGAGTTCCATCCCGCTCGTTCTCGCCAAAGGATGGGCGGCCGCGCAGTTCTATCCAGACAGTGCCATTCGACCCCACGGCGACATGGATCTGCTCGTCGCTCCGGCCGACTACAAGCGAGCGGTGGAGCTGGCCGAAAACCCGCAACTAAGCGACTGCTGGATTGACCTCCACAAGAGTTTTCCTGAACTGGAAGAGAGACGGGTAGATTCGCTTTTTGAGCGCTCATCTCTTATTGAACTTAACCATGAGCCGATCCGTGTTCTCGGCGCTGAAGACCATCTGGCGTTGATCGCGATTCACTTACTGAAACACGGGGCCTGGCGACCTCTTTGGCTCTGTGATGTGGCCGCAGTCCTGGAGTCCCTTCCAACAGATTTTTCCTGGGAACTCTGCCTGGGAAACCGGCCCAACCGGGCCCGCTGGATCACTACAACGATTGCCCTCGCCCACAGACTCCTATCAGCGGATGCCGGTAGCTTTCCGTTTGTCGAAGAAGTGAAGCGACTGCCGGAATGGGTCTCTGTGAGCGTACTGCAGCAATGGTCAGCACCTTTTGCCGTGAATCAGCCGCCATTAAGTCACTCTGCACCGATTTCAAGCTACCTGGGCAAACCTTGGGGTATTCTTGCGGCTCTTGGTGAGCGCTGGCCGAATCCAATCCTGGCAACAATCAGCGTTAACGGTGAATTCAATTCTCTACCTCGCTTGCCCTATCAACTGGGGAACTGTGCTCTAAGGATGGGGCAAGTCATGCGGCGCTTTGCGAGTCGATCACACTCAACTTGACCAAAACCACCAAACGAGATACAAACGGCGTCGATTCGCTGCGCTCCTTGCTGTCACACTCCAAACTTTTTGCAGCATGAACGGCTCTCTCAAACGTGCAACCGCTGCATCCTTGAATCTGGCGATTACCGCGTCGCTGCTCTGCGCCGGTTTGCCTACTCCCATTGTGTCCGCCTTTGTTGAAGCAGAAGCAGTACCAGCGAATCAGAATCAAATTGAGTTAGTTGCGCTAACAGCGGAAAGCACCGGTGAAGGAGTTCGCATTGAATGGCGTCAGCTGTTTGACCACGGCAATCTGGGTTTCAATCTCTACCGCTCAGTTAATAACAGCTGGTCGAAGCTGAACCGGGAGATCATTCCTGGAGGTGTCTTCCAACCAACAGCTGAAGGGCTAACACCGCGCCTCCAATCACTCGCGTTTGTTGATCCACAGGGCGATGCCGGATCTACGTATTTGCTGGAGTCAGTGAGCACAAGCGGTGAGATCCGCGTAACCACGACTCAAGCCGTCGGAATCAAGCGCAAACACGCCAACATTCTGGAGGGAGCAACAATCACCGAGGATTCGGGGCAAACTACCTACCTACCCGCAAACGAGGCAAGGTCATCAACTCCTGATATAAGTGCGCAATGGCCGATTGCAGGTCAGGCAGCCTTGAAGATAGGCATTAAGAGGGAAGGGTGGTTCCGAGTAACACATGAGCAGATGCTTGCCTCCGGTTTCAATCCAGCAGTTAGTGCGAGGAATTTGAGGTTGTTAGTCGACGGGTCGGAAGTTCCCATCCACACAAGCCGAGCCAACGGCACATTTGGTACTGGAGACTATTTTGAGTTCTTTGGAAGAGGGCTGGACACCGCCACGTCAGACACACGGACTTATTACCTAATTGCTGGCACCGAGCCGGGAAAGCGCGTGATTGGAGATCTACACACGACCCGCAATGTGTCCCAGCCAACAGTTCTAAACACGTTCCTGCACGATCTGAATTTTAGCGAAACCCGGCTGTTTCCATTTCTCTTTCGGTTCCTGTATGGCCCGTCTTCCGAAGCGGGCACCATCGCGGCCGACATCCCGGTACCGAAAACCGGCACAGCGGCCGCTACAGCGAGACCACGAGGCTCGTCCAAGAAACGCCGAAAGATTCGCGCCAAAAAATCCCCTCGACGATTTAATCACGCAGTAGTCAGCACTCAATCACCGAGCAGTTTTATCAACACGGTTGAGCGCAAGGACCGTTTGGTGCACTTCGTTTCGGTTCTTAACGGAGATGCAGAGAACTATTTTGGGCGGGTCATCTCTGGGAGTGGGCCGGTCACACTTACTTTAGATACGCCACACCCGCAAGTCTCAGCGAACAGCCCGGCGCGGATCCAAATCGCTCTGCAAGGCGTAGGTTCAGTACCACATCAGGTTGATGTCCGTTTCAACAACGTTCTCCTTGGAACGTTGTCCTTCTTCGGTCTCGCTCACCCGGTGCAGAACTTTGACCTCCCGGTCTCATTGTTGCAGAACGGCGCGAACTCCTTAACATTTACATCGGTTATAAGCACGACCAGCATCGTCGATTATGTAAGGCTCACCTATCCGCGCGCTTTAAGGGCAAACAATAACCAGCTGAGATTGAATCTACGGCCCACGCAATCAGCCCGAGTGGAAGGGTTTTCTGTCCCCGGTCTTAAGCTGCTGGACGTCTCGGACCCCTCAAACGTGCGCATTTCAGCTCCCATTGTGGAAGCGAGCGAGAATGGTTACGCTGCGAAGATCCCGGCCACTGCAACAGCAGGGAAGTCGCGCCTGCTTCACTTGATCCCTGAAAACCACTTTGAGTCACCCGCAACGCTGTCATTAAATCAGCCATCCAGTCTAAATCTCGCAAGTAACGGTACAGACTTACTCATTATTGCGCATAAAAGTCTGTTGGCCACTGCATCTCCTCTTGTAACTCTCAGGCAAGGTCAGGGTATGAGCGTGACTCTGGTTGATGTTGAGGACGTCTATGACGAATTCGACTTCGGCAGCCATGGTCCATTTGCACTGAGGAGGTTCCTCTCCAGAGCAAGAACTACCTGGACCAAGCCTCCAACTTACGTCCTACTGCTTGGAGACTCCAGCCACGATCCGCGTAACTATGAGGGAAAAGGAGATTTTGATCTGGTACCAACGAAGCTGGTCGATGCAACGTACAACGAAACATCGTCAGACGATTGGCTCTCGGATTTTAACGACGAAGGCCTGCCTGAGATTGCAACTGGTCGCATTCCGGCGAGAACACCCGCCGAGGCAAATTTGATGATTTCTAAGATCGTCAACTTTAGTCCCAGTAACGTTCCGCAAAGCGCCCTACTCGTTGCGGATGACCCAACCGGCTATTATTTCAATTTTGAACAGGCAAACGATGAGGTGCAGGCGCTTTTACCGTCATCAATGACAGTCCAAAGAATAAACCGGCGCACGGATTCGAACGCCCGTGCCAACGTCATCTCGCACTTCAACGCTGGCCAGTCGCTGGTTAATTACACGGGACACGGAAACGTTGATACATGGTCAAACCTCATCAATGCGTCTGACGCAATGGTTTTGACCAATGGCAACAAGTTGCCGTTTGTGATGGTGATGGATTGTCTGAACGGTTACTTTCAGGACCCCACGCTTGCTGGATTGGCAGAAGCGTTCTTGAAGGCGCCTAATGGGGGTGCTGTTGCTGCCTTTGCCTCTTCCGGACTGACTTTGCCAGATGGTCCGCATGCCATGGCAACGCAGCTCTATATTCTGCTTTACAGCAGCCCCTCCTTATCGATTGGTGAAGCGGCTCGGATGGCCAAAGCGCACACCACCGACATCGATGTGCGCCGCACATGGATCCTGTTCGGCGATCCCTGCATGAAGATCCGCTAACTATTTGCTGGAACACTACATCAACTCGCAGAGGATGTGCTTTCCCGAAGCGCATTGCTTGTTGTGGAGTAGCAGATAGTCTGCTTGTTTGCACTCACCAAAACCCCGCACCTATAATCCTCACTCTTGAAGCGATGCAACAATGAGTTCTACTCCGATCATTCTGGGGATAGAGACTGCCACCCTGGCCGGGAGCGTTTGTCTGGCTCGCGGAGAAACTGTCCTGGCCAGTCGTGTTGGCAACGTAGGTGAATCACACTCGAACTCATTGTTACGCGACATAAATGACGTCCTGAGCGAGGCCGGGATCAGGCTAACCGACGTTGATGCTTTTGCAGCAGCCATCGGGCCGGGTAGCTTTACCGGTCTCAGAATCGGCCTGGCTACTATCAAGGCTCTGGCTGCAACCATCGGGCGAAACTGTATTGCTGTGCCCACATTGAAGGCCGTAGCGGAAGCTGCCGGGCCTGCCGCATTTGTGGTCGCGCTCTTGACAGCCGGCCGAGGAGAGGTATTCGCACAACTGTTTTCCGTGAGCGTCGCGGGAGAGGTTGAAGAACTCGATGCGCCAGCGCATTTACCACCAAAGAGATTATTAGCGCGTTACGCAGAGTTGGCGCAAGCTATTTGGGCAGGGCCAGCGACAGAAATACACCGTGAGCTGATCCTAGGTCACGCTGCCGAACATGGCAGAGACTGGAGGATTGCTGCTGTTGGAAATGATCTCGCCAGGCATGTGACTACTCTAGCCTTGCAAGATTATCTCAGGGGCACTACGGTCCCACCTGAGCTATTGCAGGCGCTTTATGTCAGACCGTCCGACGCCGAGCTAAAGACCCATGTCGTCAATCACTGAGCGCGCTCTTTTGAGCCTGGCAAGCGGAATACAGATTGACCGGATGACCGAGCACGATCTTCTGGAAGTCGTCGAGATTGAAGAGCAGTCCGGACTAAGCCGGTGGGGCTGGTCCGCCTATTACTTAGAATTACAGAGCCGCCATTCCTTCATGTACGTGGCGCGCCTGGTTAACCCACTGGAGCGAGACGACGGCGCAACGCTTGCAGGGTATATAGTGGCTCGAATCTCGGGCAATGAATTGCACATAAATAACGTGGCCGTTTATGAGGAATACCGGCGCTCAGGTTTGGGGACTGGGTTGCTCCGGAGGGTGGTCAAAGATGGGGCCGAAGCTGGGGCAGAGCTGGCTTTTCTCGAAGTTCGGAGCGCGAATTCAGCAGCCAAGAGGCTGTACGAACGCTGCGGGTTTACCGCGGTGGGGGTGCGCAAGAACTACTATTCCGGGCCCTTGGATGATGCGGTGATAATGCGAGTCAAGCTCAAGGACGATCCTTGATTCAGTATCCATATTGGGCTACCATTTTTTCGTGCTAACCACATTTAGGAGGCCTGCTTGGAGTAAGTGCCTCCCAAAACCCAAAATCTTGCCAGTTCATCGTCTGAAAGGAGACAAGCACGCTATGGACATTGCAACTACGGATAGGCTCAAGGAAGAGTTGATGAATCAGGATCCCGAGTTCCGGGACCTGGCGCGTGAACACACGAAATACGAACAGCGCCTGAGTGAACTATCTGCTTTGGCTTATCCGAGTGACGAAGAACAACTGGAAGAGATTACATTGAAGAAGAAGAAGTTAGCTCTCAAGGATCAAATGTATTCAATAATGTCGCAATATCAAAAGGCCCACAGTGTGAGCCACTAAATTCAATCGAGAGCCTTCTCCAGTGCTCCAGATCAGGGGACGCGGTACACCTGCGTCCCCTTTCTTACGAGGGGAGGCGCGTGCAGAGGTCAGAGATCAGAGAGCAGCGGTCAGAGAGCAGAGGTGGGAGGTGCGGAGTAGAAATTAGACAAAATGAGAAATGAGAAATGGAAAATGATATATGGAAAATCATTGCTCATTGTTCATTTGTCATTATTTGTCATTGCTCATTGGTGATTGGAGATTGAGGTCTTTTCAACCACCTTGGAACCAACCACTCGAGGATAACACTGGCTTTAGAGATTGTTTGAAAACCACGGGAGTATCCAATCTGGGTGGGCCAACGAAATCCTACACACGGCAGTGTGTAGTTCCTTGAAGCACCTGACCGAGAGAAAGGAAACCACAAACTAATTGCGTATTGTTAGGGACGGCCTAGCATTCATCATTGTGCCGGCGTTGATTGGTGGTCTTCTGCTGGTAGCCCAACTGTGGGTTCCCGCCGTATTTTTTCTACTCCTGGCGGCATTCATGGCGTTTTTCTTTCGCGACCCGCAACGCCAGGCGCCCAGTGACGCCGCTCTTGTCGTTTCTCCAGCCGATGGCAAAGTGACCACCGTAAAACAGACTCAAATTGGTGAAGCAGATTCACCACAAATCGTCAGCATTTTCCTGTCGCCACTTGACGTCCATATCAATCGTGCCCCGATAGCAGGTACGATAATGGACGTCACGTACACCAAGGGTAAATTCCTGATGGCCACCACCCAGAATGCCAGTCTTGTGAATGAGCAGAATGTTCTGACCATACAAGGCGAGTTGATCACCGTCGTCTGTAAGCAGATCGCCGGGATTCTCGCCCGGCGGATTGTCTGTTGGAAAAAACCCGGAGATAAGGTCGCGCTTGGCGAACGCTTTGGCCTGATCAAGTTTGGCTCGCGGACAGATTTGGTCCTACCGGCAAGCGTTGAGGTGCTGGTCAAAGAGGGGATGCGCGTTAAGGGCGGAACCTCTATCATCGGGAGAATACGATGATGGGCACGCAACCAGCGCCGGAGACGCATTCAACCAATCCCGAACGCCGCGGAGTGAAGAAGGGGTTGTATCTGATACCTTCTGCTTTCACGGCGGCCAACATCGGCATGGGTTTCTACGCCATCATGTCCGCCTTGCGTGGCTTTCAATTCGTGGGTACAGGAGTGGAGGGGGACTTGTTACGGGCCGCCGTATATCTCGACTATGCGGCGCTCGCAATTGGTGCCGCTGTCGTCTTCGACATGCTGGATGGCCGCATCGCAAGATTGACAAAAACCACTACCGAAATCGGGATCCAACTGGATTCGATTGCCGATGTAGTGACGTTTGGACTCGCGCCCGCCGTTCTCGTGTATGTGTGGGGGTATGGCGCAAGCCTCGAAGAGGGCAGCGGTCTACATCGTCTGGCATGGTTCCTGTCCTTTATGTATCTGATGTGTGGCGCCTTCCGCCTTGCTCGATTCAATGTTCAGTCTTCACGGCCCAGGGTGCTGGCCGAAGGGACTGTTAAGCTCGACAAGAAGAGTTTTGTAGGGCTGCCGATTCCGGTGGCGGGCGGATTGATTGCGGCCATCATTCATTTCACTCCGGTGCCACTTGTCTACTACGGACCAGACCGCGCCCAGATCTACGCGATCCTGCTAATGGTGCTCGTTGGAATGCTCAGTGTGTTAATGGTCAGCACTCTTCGGTTTACCAGTTTCAAGGAGGTTGGCACGGGCAGTCGCAGCATGAGAACCATAATTCTTGCGGTTGCGTTCTTCATGCTGATCATCCTGTATTCACAATACGTGTTGTTGGCCTTGGCGACGACTTACATCCTCTACGGTCTCTTGTCGCGTGCGGTAGGATTCTTTCGTCGCCGCGGTGAAGTTGGCGAATCAACCGTTGAAGCTAAGCAGGTGTGAGACCCCCCGACTAAACAGTTCATTCGTCAAAGGCAAGGCTCATCCGTCCTTCAATGGACCAACAACAAGATCCTACACACGGCAGTGTGCAGTGCTTTTTAGATCCAACCTACAAATGACGCGCCACCCCTTCTTTTGTTTCAACAATACCAACTCAGAAGACGGGTGACATTCAGAACGCTCAAACTACCCCTCAGCAATTTCGATGAAGCTTCTGAGCTGAGTCGGTAACGTTGAGATAAAAAGGGGGGCGGCGTTCCTCCAGTAGGCTGGATCTAAAAAGCACTACACACTGCCGTGTGTAGGATTTTGTTGTTGGTCCATGTAACAGGTTTTTGACACAGTCTCTGCCGTGTGTAGGATCCTCTTTAGTAGGCTGGATCTAAAAAGCACTACACACTGCCGTGTGTAGGATCTTGTTGTTGGTCCGTGTAACAGGTTTTTGACACTCTTTGCCGTGGGTAGGATCCTTTTCTTTACTGGACCACTCTCACCGGAACCATTTTCACTTCTTACCTACGGAGATTTCGTTAAACCGTTCTTTGGCTGTGCAAATGCGAGCAACCCGTGCTGCGTTGTAACGAACACGGCGTCACCAACGCTGATCGGCGAAGCAGAGGTCGTCATCTCTTCATCTGTGGGTAGCGAATTCACCGGCCGTCCGTCATGAAGCCCTAACACCACCGCTGCCGAACTCGACAACGGCGTGAATAGCGCCCCCTCATTTGTCGTAAATGGCTGAGAGGCAATTCGGCCGGGCAACTGGCGTTTCCATAATCGCGTGCCACTCAGTGAGTACAGATAGGCAAAATTGTCGAGCGAAGCTACCAGCAACCCATCGCCCACACGTACGACTGCTTGCACTCCGGCACCGGTTCGCGTGCGCCAACGCAAATCCCCATTACGTGCGTTAACTGCATAAACATAACCGTCACCGGAGCCAAAATAGACCGTACCATTGGCAACGGCCACAGGTCCACGGATGGGTCCCTTACTGCGATACCGCCAGAGGAGTTTCCCTGAGTTTTCATCAAGCGCCAGTAAAGCCCCATCCTCGCTTCCAAGATAAACACGCGAGTCCGCTACGACTGGTTGGGCATTAAAGGGAGCCGAATATTGAAACCCCCACCGCGCCTCGCCAGTGTGCGGATCAAACGCGTAGACCTTGCCATCACTCCCACCCCCGAAAAGCGTTCCATTCACAAGCGCCAAGGCACCCTTTAAAGGCTTCGCCAGAGTTCTCATCCACTGCGTGACTCCGCCTTCTCGTCCCAGAGAACGCAATGTTCCCATGGCACCAGGTCGAGCTGATGTGTTGGCTCCTCCGATCTCCGAAGCTACATAAATCCGTTCGCGATCTGCAACCGGTGAGGCTGAGAGCTCCCCGCCGATTTCCGCACGCCAGCGCAATTGTCCGGTAGCGGCCTTCAAAGCCACAAGATTGCCTCCCGAGAGCGGAACATAGATCGACTCTTCGTCGAAGGCGGGTGTCAGGTTCAAAGTGAGATCGGACGCATATCGCCAGCGCACCGTTAGAGGTTGAGCTAGATCCACGCCATTGCTGCGCATGGCACCCTGGGCTGCAGCCGTGACTTGCAGAAGGGCGAGTAAGAAAGCAGTCAGCAGGATGGAAAGGAACGGTATGCTTCGGGAATGCATTGCCTCGATAATTGAATAGAACAATCGTGTAATCTAAACCCGCCTTCTTGCAAATACCACGTTCAAGGAAAAAGGAAACTCTCTTTATTGACAACCTGAGTAATTCAACCCCAATTCAACCGAATTCAATCGCTGCCAAATGTCTGGTAATGCGCCAGGCAAAATTAATTTCAGAGCGAGTTTGCGTTCTCAGTTTCGGAACGTATAATCCGACTCTCGTTTCACATCAGCTGAACAAAACTTTGACGCGCGCCACACCGTAAGAGGTTTGTTTTTGACGCAAAAAACTCATCACGAAACCGTAATAATACTCGACTTTGGATCACAGTACACTCAACTCATCGCTCGCCGCGTTCGTGAAGCCGGCGTATACAGCGAAATCCTCCCATTCAATACTGCAATCGCAAATATTCAGGGAAAACAGCCGCGCGGACTGATTCTCTCGGGCAGTCCAGCGTCCGTCTATGCTCCGGACGCACCCAGGGCGGAAAAAGGCCTTGTAGAGGCTTTGGATTGTCCGTTGCTTGGGATCTGTTACGGATTGCAGGCAGTCGCGCTCGACTTTGGAGGTGAAGTTCAGGCAGCCCCAAGCCGTGAGTTTGGTTATGCTCGGTTGAAAGTGATCGATCAGGAAAGCGATCTCTTCAGGGGCCTCCCCGCGGAGATGGATGTTTGGATGAGCCATGGAGATCACGTCACCGGAGTGCCCGAAGGCTTTCGCGTAACTGCGGTGACCGAAGATGCCTTGAATGCGATCGAGAACCCGAAGCGGGGCATCTATGGCGTACAGTTTCATCCGGAAGTCGCCCATACACCACTCGGCGCCCAGGTTTTACGGAACTTTCTCTTCAACGTTTGCCGGTGCCGTGGTGACTGGTCACCCGAGGCTGTAATTGGGGAGCAGATCACGCGCATTCGCGCGCAAGTCGGAGACGAAGGACTCGTTGTTTCGGGTCTGTCCGGAGGTGTGGACTCTACAGTTGCAGCCGCGCTGGTACACCGGGCAATCGGCGATAGGCAAACATGCATCTTTGTCGACAATGGACTCCTGCGCGAAGGGGAATTTGAAGCCACACTCACGCTGCTAAGACAACGGATGAATCTCAACATCTCTGGTGTACGTGCCGGTAATCAGTTCTTAAACGCACTTTCAGGTGTTGTGGATCCAGAAGAAAAGCGCAAAAGAATTGGTAAGGTCTTCATCGACGTCTTCGAAGCAGAGGCGAGGAAGGTGGGTGAAGTAGAGTTTCTCGTACAGGGAACACTCTATCCAGATGTGATCGAGTCAGTGTCCGTTCGCGGTCCGTCAGCTGTTATCAAGAGCCACCATAATGTCGGCGGCCTCCCGGAAAAGATGAAGCTTCGCCTGATCGAGCCACTTCGAGAGTTGTTCAAGGACGAAGTTCGACTGATTGGGCGGGAGCTGGGAGTGCCTGAGGAGATTTTGACGCGGCATCCCTTTCCTGGTCCTGGTTTAGCGGTGCGAATTCTCGGCGAGATTACCGCGGAACGAATTCGACTGCTCCAAGCTGCCGACCGGATACTCGATGAAGAACTGCGGTTGGCGGACCTCTACCACTCGGTTTGGCAGGCGTTTCCCGTGCTGCTTCCAATTTCGAGCGTAGGCGTAATGGGGGACGAACGCACCTACGAACGCGTGGTCGCAATTCGAGCTGTTACAAGCGTCGATGGCATGACTGCAGATTGGGCTCGCTTACCACACGACCTCCTGGCGCGAGTTTCTGCCCGCATTGTTTCAGAGGTGCGAGGGATCAATCGCGTGGTCTACGACATCAGCTCCAAGCCGCCAAGCACAATAGAATGGGAATGAAAAATGTTGTTTGCTTGAGGAACAGTAATGACCTGTTCCTTGTTGAATTTTAACCTTTCGCCGGGCACCCCTTTTAACCGGCTGCACTCTTAGAACTGATCATGCCCGAACAAAACTTCGTACACCTCCATCTCCACACCGACTACAGCCTGCTCGACGGCGCCATTCAGATAAAACCCCTGGCTAAGCGTACCGAAGAACTAGGTATGTCAGCGTGCGCCATGACCGATCATGGAAACATGTTCGGGGCAATCTCTTTCTACAACTCAATGAAGAGTCATGGCGTGAAGCCAATAATCGGCTGCGAGACCTACATCACGCGTGGCAGTCGAACCGATCGTTCAGCCGGAGCGCCCGGAGAGAAAGCAAATTTTCATCTGATTCTGCTCGCAAAAGATCTAGAGGGTTACCGCAATCTTGTTCGACTCACCTCAAAGGCCTACACGGAAGGCTTCTATTACAAACCCCGAATTGACAAGGATCTTCTCGCAGCACACAGCAAAGGTTTGATTGCCCTTTCGGCCTGCATGTCAGGCGTTCCTTCAGCGATGCTTGCTCGAGACAAATGCGATGAAGCAGCCGCAGCCGCAATCGAATTCGAAGAGATATTGGGGAAGGGGAACTACTTTCTCGAGATCCAGGAGCACGGATTAGAAGCGCAGCAGCGCATACGGAAATCTCTGCTCGATCTCTCAAAACGCACCGGCGTTCCCCTGGTGGCGACGAACGACGCTCACTACCTGAACCCGGGTGACGCGCGGGCCCACGACGTGCTCCTCTGCATCGGCTCAGGCAAGACCGTCAACGACACCAATCGACTGCGTTATCAGACCCCCAATTTCTATGTCAGGTCTCCGGCTGAAATGTGGCGAATTTTCGGCGATGAACTTCCCGATGCACTCAACCGCACGGTTGAAATCGCGGAACGTTGCGACCTGAGGCTCCCAGAGAACATTAACTATCTACCCACTTTTCCCATTCCTGATTCCGATGCAGCGTTATCAGCTGATGAGTACTTTGAGAAGGTAGTTCATGAAGGTTTTAATCGACGGCGCCAGCGGGTCTGGGATTCTCAGCAAGCCCGTGGGGAGTTAAAGCATCCGATCGCGGATTATCAAACTCGCCTCTCGAGCGAGATCGCGATGATCAAGCAGATGGGCTTTGCCGGGTACTTTCTCATCGTTTGGGACTTTGTTCGTTATGCAAGAGAACACTCGATCCCGGTGGGTCCCGGTCGTGGCTCCGCTGCAGGTTCCCTGGTGGCATACTGCCTCGAGATCACTGACGTCGATCCCCTACAGTACAACCTCATCTTCGAGCGTTTCCTTAACCCCGGCCGAGTGTCATTGCCAGACATTGATATTGATTTTTGCGTTCGCGGTCGTGGAGACGTAATCAACCATGTTGCGAACCTCTACGGCCGAGATTCGGTTTGTCAAATCATCACCTTTGGAACACTGGCGTCCAGGGCGGCTATCAAAGACGTCGGTAGAGCTTTAGAGATGCCGTACTCCGAAGTGGAGCGCATTGCCAAGATGATTCCTCCACCCGTTCGGGGGCGAAACGTCAGCATTGCACAGGCCCTCGAGCAGGTTTCGGAACTTCGAAAGGAAGTTGAGACTAACTCTCAGGTTAAAGAACTACTTGAAATAGCGCAGAGGCTCGAAGGCTGCGCGCGCCACAGTTCGGTGCATGCGGCCGGCGTGGTCATCTCACCAGAACCCCTACAGGAACTCATACCCGTCGCCGTTTCAGGGAAGGAAGAACTCACCACTCAATATGTCATGTCGGACCTGGAAAAGACCGGCATGCTTAAGATGGACTTTTTAGCGCTTACTGCTTTAACTGTTATAAATGACTGCTTAATTTCGATTAAGCAGTTGCTTGCTAAGGAGATTAACTGGGCGGATATAGCGCTTAACGACGAAAGTACGATGGCTGTCTTCGCTGAAGGGCGTACCGATGCGGTCTTCCAGTTTGAGTCCTCCGGGATGCAGGAAATCTGTCGGAAGCTCAAGCCCAAAGGGGTTGAGGACCTCGCAGCCCTAAACGCACTTTACCGTCCCGGCCCTCTCGACGGCGGCATGGTTGACGAGTTTATCCAGAGGCATCACGGGAAGAAGACAGTGCGTTACCTCGTGCCGGAGATGAAGGACATTCTCAGCAACACGTACGGCATCATCGTCTACCAGGAACAGATAATGCAGCTGGCTCAGCGACTGGCCGGCTACACGCTCAGTGAAGCCGACCTGATGCGACGGGCGATGGGAAAAAAGAAACGCGAGGAGATGGCCGTCCACGAAGAGAAGTTCATCAGTGGTGCCGTCGAACGCGGTATCAAAAGGGACAAAGCCGCAAAGATATTTACTTTGATGGCCCAATTCTCCGATTACGGGTTCAATCGCAGCCACAGCGTCGCCTACGCCTTTCTTGCCTTTCAGACCGCGTATTTGAAGGCACACTATCCAGAACACTTCTACGCGGCCGTACTTTCAAGTGAAGCGCAGGACGCAGGAAAGGTCTTCAAGTATTCAAAGGAGTTGCGCGCTCAGGGAATCAAACTCTTGCCTCCCGATGTGAACGAGAGCTATTCCGGCTTTACTCCGCTGTCAGGCGCGATTCGCTACGGGCTTGCCGCGATCAAGGGCATTGGTCAATCGACAGTTAATGCGATTATTCAGGCGCGAAACGATGGTGCATTTAAGTCATTTTTCGATTTTTCGGAACGAGTCGAGCAGGGCGCCCTGAACAAGAGAGCAGTTGAAAGCCTGGTTAGCGCAGGCGCTTTCGACTCCTTGAATACGAAGGGAAGGGAACTGCACGAGTGGCGTGCGGCACTTCAAACCTCAATCGACACGGCACTGGCTCGCGCCGCCCGGGTGAAACGTGAGAAGCTTCAGGGACAAACGGGACTCTTCGCCATCGATGCCGCAGCCGAACTGCAGCCCGAGCAGCCGCCTGCTCCCGCAAAACCCTGGACACGTAATGAACTCCTCGCGGCGGAAAAGTCGGCCCTCGGCTTTTACATTACCGATCACCCACTTGGTGTCTATCTCGATCTACTTCAGAATCTTCGGGCTGCAAAATCGATCGAACTGCCGGCACTGAATAGCGGCTCAAAGGTCTCCATGGGCGGGCTCATTGGTGACCTGCAAATTAAGACCACTAAGAAGGGGGATCGTTTTGCTTTGCTCCGGCTCGAGGATGAAACGGGCTCCACGAAATGTGTCGTATGGCCCGAGGCCTACAGAAGGTTCTCAGCTGTCGTGCAGAACGAGATGCCCATACTGATCACGGGACGACTGGAGCTGAGCGAGGACAATCCAGCCACGATAATCGCAGAACAGGTACAAACCCTTGATGAACTTGCACGTAATCGCGAAATCGTGGTTCTTGGGCTCCCCCGGGCAGAAGATCCAGAGGGTTTCTTTGATTCGATTCTGTACTTGCTTAACTCCAACCCTGGAAACTGTGACGTTGCCTTGGAGCTCGTGGTTGAGGGCGATAAACTGGTACGCGTTAAGACAAACTCAGCGCTTCGCGTCGAACGCACGGCGGCGTTAAACTCGGCACTGGAAAAAGCAGGCTGTTCCATTCGCATTGAGCGAGCGGAAGCGACCGCGTCTGATAACGTTCGCAGTAGGGCTACCAATGGCTAAAGCAAAGGATGAGGTTCAACAGGAACCTGCATCACCCACCGCCGAACCAACCGCCTTTGACCGGGTGCAGTTGGCAAGGCACCCTGACCGTCCTCACTGTCTCGACTTTGTCGAACGTCTCTTTGAGGACTTCGTTGAGATTCATGGTGACCGCCGGTTCGCGGATGATCCCGCGATCGTTTGTGGGTCGGCACGCTTTCACGGTCTCCCGATCGTCATCATGGGCCATCAGAAGGGCAGGGACACCAAGCAGCGTAGCTATCGAAATTTTGGCATGCCCAAACCCGAAGGTTACCGAAAAGCTTTACGTGCGATGAAACTTGCAGAGAAGTTCGGCCGGCCTGTCTTTACCTTGATCGACACGCCCGGAGCTTACCCCGGAATTGACGCTGAAGAGCGCGGACAAGCTGAAGCCATTGCCTACAATCTTCGCGAAATGGCCAAACTGACCGTGCCTGTGATTGTGACAGTGATTGGGGAAGGGGGCTCTGGTGGGGCCTTGGCAATCGGCGTGGGCGACCAGGTGCTGATGTTGGAGAACGCCATCTATTCGGTCATTTCGCCTGAGGGCTGCGCCGCGATTCTCTGGAAGGACTCAAAGCAGGCCGATCGCGCTGCTGAGGGTTTGAGATTGACGGCACAGCACCTGCTCGCGGAGAAGCTCATCGACCAGATCATTCCTGAACCTCCCGGTGGAGCGCACACAGATTACGATCAAGCTGCGCGCTTCCTAGACTCTGCGCTGAGTGAACGTCTAGCTGAGGCGGTTAGCTGCACGCAGAGCGAAAGGCTTACCCGACGCTATGACAAACTGCGGCAGTTTGGGCGTTGGGGAGTTGCATAAGTCTTCGCCAACAAGGGATTTGTGTCGTTCCGATGCTCCTGGGCTCGCTTTTTCTTCTTATCGTCGGTGCTGAGCCTGGTCTATTGACGCGCGCCTAGGCGCTAAAGCAAATCCCAGGAGATGAAACTTTCCGTTGTTGAACAACCTCCGACCGACCGGCCGTCTTCCTCATTAGCCGAAATTGCGCTCCTTTTTCTTAAACTTGGAAGCATCGCCTTCGGCGGACCAGCGGCGCACATCGCAATGATTGAAGAGGAGGTTGTTCGTCGTCGCAAATGGCTAAAGCGCGAAGAATTCCTTGATCTCCTCGGTGCTACAAACCTCATTCCCGGCCCTAACTCTACTGAACTAGCCATCCACATTGGTCACCGTCAGGCTGGTTGGCCCGGTCTGGTCGTGGCCGGAGCATGCTTCATCCTGCCGGCGACATTAATCGTCACCGGATTCGCGTGGATCTATGTCCGTTTCGGGAGGCTGCCGGAAACAGGGGCGCTTCTGTACGGCGTTAAGCCTGTGATCATCGCGATAGTCCTGCAAGCGCTATGGGCCCTGGGCCGGGCGGCGATCAAGAGCAAGCTATTAGGTGCAATCGGCCTGGTTGTCTTCGTCCTCAGCGTCATGCGAATGAATGAGCTGGCCTTACTCGCCGTTGCGGGGCTTGTGGCCATTCTGCTCACTCGATCCTTGGCAAGTGCTCGTAAGCAACTACAAATAGCGCTGGCTCAACCCGCAGTCGTCGGATTTGCTCTGAGTACAGCCCAAGTTGCCGCATTTGGCTTGTGGCCACTATTCCTTTTTTTCATCAAGGTCGGTTCAATACTTTTTGGCAGCGGTTACGTTCTGCTCGCGTTCTTGCGGCGAGACCTGGTAGAGAGGTGGGGTTGGTTAACGGATGCGCAATTACTAGATGCAGTGGCGGTTGGACAGTTTACTCCGGGACCGGTCTTTACCACCGCTACCTTTATTGGTTACTTGT
Source organism: Pyrinomonadaceae bacterium (assembly GCA_035283645.1). GTDB lineage: Bacteria > Acidobacteriota > Blastocatellia > Pyrinomonadales > Pyrinomonadaceae > PSRF01. Next base: position 25,489 of record DATETN010000040.1, on the reverse strand, counting down.
TAGCGGGAACCAAGGGCGCCTTGATCGCGACAGTCGGAATTTTCCTCCCGGCGTTCATCTTTGTGGCGCTGAGTGGGCCAATCGTGCCACGGCTGCGACGCTCAAAAGTGGCCGGGGCTTTCCTCGATGGAGTCAACGTCGCCTCGCTGGCACTGATGGCCCAGGTGACATTTGTTTTGGGCAGATCAGCGCTGGTTGACCCTTTCACGGTCGCAATAGCAATGATTAGCGCATTTCTCCTGCTCCGCTATCGCCTTAACGCGGCGTGGTTGGTTGCAGGAGGTGCTTTGATCGGACTGCTCAGCTTGATTTGATGAGCGCGGTCATTCTCGCCCGCAATCACTTTGATCGGGCGGCAATCAGAACGGCACGTCGTCGTCGGTCGGTTCAGTATGGTCCAGCGGTGGCATATCTCCACCACCCGCTCGGGCCGCCATTGCATCCTCGCCTCTGGGACCCGTGCCAATGAAATGCATCTCAGTGGCGTTCACCTCGAGCGTGTGTCTGGCCTTGCCATCTCGATCGACCCACTCCTCGACGCGTAATCTACCTTCGATATAAACCGACTTGCCCTTCGTCAGATATTGTGAGGCGGTTTCCGCTTGGCGTCCCCAGAGAGTGACACGAAACCAGGTGGTGAAGTCTTGCATCTCGCCGGTCTTGTCCTTGCGTCGCTCGTTCGTAGCCATTGAAAAGTTACAAACGGGTGTGCCCTGGGGCGTGTAACGTAACTCCGGATCGCGACCAAGGTTACCGACAAGAATAATTTTGTTAAAGGACATGAGGAACCTCTCAGTCTTTTTTCAGGGATACGGAAATCTTGGCGCGAATACTACTCGGGGTGAATTGCTCGGTCAAGCACGGAGCGGTTTCAGCCTCCGCTGCTGCGTAGTTAGAATTTTTGCTTCCACGCGCCTACCGGAATTACATCCCAAATGCCTGCTATCGCGTTTGAGAAACGATCTCTGCTAGACTAGCTGCCACTCGCATTGAATTACGAGTTTTTTCGGCAAATGGAGACGAGGGTTTATATCGAAACGCACGGCTGTCAGATGAATGTTGCTGACACGGAGCGAGCTGCGACCGGCCTACGCAAAGCCGGTTATCAGATCACCGAATCTGCGGATACCGCAGACGTCGTGCTACTGAACACCTGCTCCGTGCGTGAGCGGGCCGAACGAAAAGTGTTCACTCGAGTTGGTGAGATTCGACACAACGCGGAGGCCCACAAACCGGTAATCGGTGTGATGGGATGTGTTGCTCAGCTCGAGGGAGAGGCAATCTTTGACAATGCGGCCAGTATCCAGATGGTGATTGGCACGCGAGCGACAGATCGTATCGCCTCCTTGATTGAGCGGATAAAAGACGGCGAACGAACTGTCATTGATCTCGCTGAGCGTCAGGACGGAGAGAACTGGGACGTGTCTCCGGTAGAGAGGCACTCGCCTCACGTAGCTTTTGTCCCCATCATCGAGGGTTGTAACAAGTTTTGCTCCTTTTGCATCGTGCCTTATTCGCGGGGACGCGAGAATAGCCGGCCGGCTGTTGAGATAGTCAAAGAAGTGCAACGGCTAATTCAGTTGGGTTACAAAGAGATCCACCTTATCGGCCAGAACGTAAATAGCTATCGGCCGCGCTCGTCAGAAGGACTGAAGTCGTTTTCTGGAGCAACACCGTTCTGCAAACTCGTGCGAGCTGTCGCAGAAACGGGTATGCCACGAATAAAATTTACAACCTCATTTCCCCGCGACTTTCATCCTGATATAGTGGCGGCGATTGAGGAGTACTCAAACCTGTGCGACTGGATTCACCTGCCGGTGCAATCAGGAAGTGACAGAATTTTGAGGCTCATGCGCCGCGGACACAACGCTGCGAGTTATTTGGAAAAGATTTCCGTTATCAAGAGAGCTAGCCGCCGGCTGTCGCTCACCAGCGATATTATTGTTGGGTTTCCAGGCGAGACAGAACGCGATTTTGAAGATACGCTGGCGTTGGTTCGCGAATGTCAGTACGACGGGCTGTATATCTTCAAGTACTCACAAAGGCCCGGAACGCCGGCAGCTAAGTTCGACGACACGGTCTCGGTCGCTGAGAAAAAGGCGCGATTCCTCGAGCTTGAAACCGTGCAACGTGAAATCCAAAACCGCATCTACCGGAATTATTTGGGAAAATCCTTGAGCGTCCTGGTAGAGGGTAGAAGCACTAGATCCGAGAGTGATATGACGGGCCACTCCACGTGCCACAAGGTAATGAATTTTAGAGGTGAGCCCGGCCTGGAAGGGCAGATTCTGAATGTGGCTGTCACGGAAGCTAAGACAAACAGTCTTTATGGCGAGTTACTCGGTTAGTGCAAGTAGTTAAGTAAGGCCTGGTTATGGAAATAGAGGTAAAGATAAGAGCGCTGATGATGGATCCCAACAGCGGAACACCCATCATCATTCTCAAAGATGTTCATAGTGATACGATGCTGCCAATTTGGGTTGGCGCGTACGAGGCTAATGCAATTGCCTTAGAGATTGAGAAGATCGCGCCACCCCGCCCGATGACCCATGACCTTCTGCGTAATCTGATTGTGGAACTGGGAATTCGTGTGGAGCGCGTAGTCGTTACCAGCCTGCGCGATAATACCTTCTTTGCCGTCATTGAAATGCGTACCAGCGACGGCAACTCTATGGTACTTGATTCAAGACCGTCCGATGCAATAGCGCTGGCCTTGCGCGCCGATTGTCCCATCTTTGTGGATATGGAGGTGATTAAGGCCTCGCGAAACACCGTCCCTTCCGAAGAGGAAGGTAGCGAAGAGCCTGCACTCGGCGAGGAGGAATGGCCCGACGTCATTGGTGAAGCCGGCGATCTGCCAATGTAGTTTCCTTTCAACGATCGCTAAGTCTTAGACCGTCAAAACATGACCGAAGCTGCGCGTTTGATCCAATGCCACAAATGGTAATTGCGATCGCAAATCAAAAAGGTGGCGTAGGAAAGACCACTACCGCCATCAATTTGGCCGCCGCATTTGCCAGGCAGGGAAAACGTGTCCTTCTGCTCGATCTGGATCCTCAAGCAAACAGCTCTATCTCTTTCCTCGATCCCCATGCCGTCGAACGCTCTGCGTATGAGTTGATGATGGACGGGGAAGCGCCCGTGGCGGATTCGGTGTACAAGAGTCCGGTCGAGGGACTCGACATCATTCCTGCTCGCATCAATCTGGCTAAACTGGAATCCAAGCTGATTGGCGATTTTGACGCACCATTCCGCCTGAAGGATCGCTTGGAGCCCTATCGCCGAGAATATTCCGTAATTGTGATCGACACACCGCCAACCCTCGGGTTGATCACCGTGAATGCATTGGTGGCCGCCACTCATGTGTTGGTGCCGATTCAGTCATCGTATTTTGCTCTCGAAGGAACTGACGACCTCCTCGAAACCATCGAGAAAGTAAAGGCACGACCTAATCCCGGCCTGCAACTCCTTGGTGTGTTAGTTACGCTTCATGACAGGCGAACAACGCTCGCAAGGGAAGTTCACGAACAGATTCGCCGGGTGTTTGGTCCCAAGCTTTTCGATACTGTGATCACCAAGAGCGTCAGGTTGGAAGAATCGCCCGCTTACAAAGAAGCGATCTTTAGTTTCGCACCAAATTCATCGGGCGCAATTGAATACGCAAAACTATGTGAAGAGGTAATGAGCCGTGTCTAAAAGGGGACTACCGACAGGTCTACAGATGCGTCATGACGCGCACTACGTGGAGGAGTTGTCAGAACGTACGCCTGCGCCAGTGGGCCGAATGATACCGTTGGAGAAGCTGGACCCCAATCCTGAGCAGCCGCGCACGGAGTTTGGTGATCTGACGGAGCTCACGGCCTCTATTGCTGAAAAGGGCGTGCTCGAACCACTGCTGGTGCGACCTTCGCGTTCGACCGGACGGTGGATGATCATCGCAGGGGAGCGGCGATATCGTGCGGCACGTCTGGCGGGACTGACTGAGGTGCCATGCGTCGAAATGGAGGTCGATGAAGGCACAGTAGCCGAGATTGCGCTGATTGAGAACATGCAGCGCAAGGATCTCACGGTCTGGGAAGAGGCCGATGGACTGTTCGCCTTGTGCGAACGATTTGGCTATACCCACGACGAGGTAGCTCGGAAGGTAGGAAAAAGCCGCAGCACCGTTACGGAAGCTCTCTCGATTGCGGGTATTCCGCCCGACGTTCGTGACATCTGCCGCCAGGCGGATATCTCGGCCAAGTCTGTTCTGTTACAGATTGTGCGCCAGCCGGATGACGAGTCGATGAAACGACTGGCAACTCAGATCGCGTCGCGTGGACTTACCAGAGAAGACGCTAGAGAGGTGCGACGACAGGAGATGGGGCCGCGCGTCACAGCTGAGTTAAAGCCTTACACCTATCGATACACCTCTCCGGGAAAAGAATTCAGCCTGGAAGTGAAGTTTCGCCGGTCAGGCGTTGAATTGGAAGATGTGGCCGCCGCACTGAGAATTGCAGCACGAAGTATCGAGAACAACCAGGAACAACAATAGGGTCGGTACAGCCTACTTTGAAGCTAATCCTTTCTTCTTTTCCGTGGCTGCTCGCTTTTGTAGATTCTTAGCCCAGCGCTCCAGCGTCGGCTGAATGGGCTTAAACAGCTTCGCTCGGAAGCTGTGTCTCTTTTCATTCCAGACCTTCAACTGCTTTTCTGTGTACATCCGGACTGCCGGCTCAAGCTGTGTCTTCTTCAACGAGTGCTTGAGCGTCAGGTGATAGTGTTGACCGACGAGCGAGAAAATCACGGCCGTGAGATTTCCTTTGAACGACAACCTTGGCACAAGTCGCTTGTGGATTGGCTTGTTAGTGGGCAGCAAGACGCCGAGTGCGATCTCGAGCCATGGACCCTTAGGCCCTTGTCGCGGGTGATACAAGCCCGGCAGCTCCGTAGCCTGGAAAACACCGCGCAGCCTCGGTTCGGAAATGAATTCGACCAAGCGGATGCGCTCAATGCCCCGCGTGTGCTCGCGCGGGAGGCTATCGAACGCCGATTGAATCTGTTCAATGGTGTTTTGGGGAAGTTTCCGCTCTACCTGGTTCTCAATTTTAACTGGCAAGCTTAAGAGTCCTTCGGTCGTTCATCGGTTCAGGGGGAGTGAGATGTTGTGTTTGCAAAGAGCAAACTGTAGGGGAAGGACGCCAGTCGGTCAAGCAACGGGGATATCATGGAGCTTCACTTTCCGCCTATCACACGATGAACCGAGAGCTCACTTATCAAGGTTCACCACGGTACCTATGATCGAGTTGGTTTTTGCGTCGTAGGCCAAAGGTGAACGGCCATAACGCTAAAGCGACTGTGTCAAAACAATAGATCCTACACACGGCAGTGTGTAGTGCTTTTTAGATCCCACCTACAAAGAGGCGCCACCCCCCCTTTTTGTTTTCAACAATACCAACTCAGAACACGGGTGACACTCAGAAGCTCAGCAATTTCGATGGAGCTTCTGAGTCGGTAACGTTGAGATAAAAAGGGGGGGCGTCCGTCTAGTAGGTAGGATCTAAAAAGCACTACACACTGCCGTGTGTAGGATTTTGTTGTTGGTCCATGTAACAGGTTTTTGACACAGTCTCTAAAGCGTATGGTGTCTGGAGTGGTTTCGGCAAAACGGAAAATGAAAAATGGAAAATCAGGCTGAGGGGAAATCGGCGAGGTTGGTCCATATGCTAAACCAAAAAATCTCCTTCAATGACCAATGAGCAATGGCCAATGACCAACTTCCATAACTAAACTATTGCGCCCACGCACCATTCAAGCTAAGGTACCTGCAACGAAGTCCCCCCTGCCCAGAACAATCGGGACGTGTTCGCCCGGTATGCTTTCGGAGAGCAACTCCCGGAACTGTTTTGGCCTCGCCCAGACTTAGGCCGAAAGAACGCAGCCGATCGACGCAGATTCTCGCGTTTGATCGACGTGGATCCGAAGTCAGGAGCAGGTCAGATGGAGCAAACATTTCCTCGCACCGATCACTCAACCGGTTTAAACCCACCCGATCTTCGTCGACTCTTTGAGTCAGTGCCCGGCCTCTACCTCGTATTGTTGCCAGTTCGAGAATTTACGATCGTCGCCGCCAGTGACGCCTATCTCAAGGGCACTATGACCACCCGAGAGACTATTGTCGGCCGAGCCCTGTTCGAAGTCTTTCCCGATAATCCTGCCGACCCGGAAGCCGATGGCATGCGGAACCTACGCGCTTCGCTGATGCATGTCATCGAAACCGGCCAAACAGATGCCATGGCTGTGCAGGAGTACGACACCCGTCGGCCGGATGGTAGCTTCGAACGCAGATACTGGAGCCCTTTGAACTGCCCCGTTCTAGACCAACAGGAGAATTGTCTTTACATCATTCATCGCGTTGAAGATGTCACAGAGTTTGTGCGACTCAAGGAGCAGGAAGTCGAACAGAGTAAACGCACCGAAGAGCTGACAAATCTCACGGCGAGCATGGAGGCCGAGATCTTCCATCGCTCCCGTGAACTGGAAGAGACCAATCGTCAACTGCGCGAAGCCAATCGGGAGCTCCAGGCACTGTGGCAAAGCAGCGCTCAGCAACGGACCGAAGCGGAACTACAGAAGTCTGAGGCACTCGACATTCTTAGACGCACTCAAGAGCAACTGCTTCAAGCTCAGAAGCTCGAAGCAGTGGGAAGACTTGCTGGCGGCGTCTCACATGATTTTAATAATCTCTTGACGGCTATTATTGGTTACGCAGATCTTGGAATGCACCATCTGGATCGATCGCACGCAGCCTTTAGACATCTTTCTGAGATTCGTCAGGCTGGAGAACGAGCCGCCGGTTTGACCCGCCAACTGCTCGCGTTTAGTCGGAAGCAAGTGATGCAGCCCCGAATTCTCGACGTCAACGAGTTAATAACAAACCTTTACAAGATGCTCGGACGCATGATCGGAGAAGACTACGAAGTGAGGACTGTGCTCGACCCTGAAACGGGAAACATCAAAGCCGACCCCGGTCAGGTCGAGCAGGTAATAATGAATCTGGTGGTGAACGCGAGGGACGCCATGCCCGATGGGGGCAAGGTGGGGATTGAAACCCGGAACATCTATCTGGACGAGACGTATGCACGCGAGCATATATCCGTCGTGTCTGGTTGGTACGTGATGATTGCAATCAGCGATGTGGGAACGGGGATGGACCAGGAAACTCTCCAACATATCTTTGAGCTTTTGTTCACGACTAAAGAGGCCGGGAAGGGAACGGGACTTGGCCTTTCAACCGTTTACGGCATCGTAAAGCAATCGGGAGGAAACATCTGGGTCTACAGCGAGCCGGGTAAAGGAACCACGTTCAAGGTCTATTTCCCTCTGATCAAGTCGGATGATGTAGACTACCCGAATGAGGGGTCAGAGACGAAAACAAGTCGGGGAACTGAAACGGTATTGCTGGTAGAAGATGCTGAGTTCGTTCGGAACCTTGCCAAAGAGATCTTGCAACAGCGCGGTTACAATGTACTTGACGCTGCCGATGCCGCGACCGCCAGACTGGTTTGTGCTGAGTACGCTGGTAACATCGATCTCCTATTGACGGACGTGGTGATGCCTGAAATCAGCGGCAATCAACTCGCCAGGCAATTGCTCAAATTCCGCCCGGAGATGAAGGTGGTGTACATGTCCGGTTACACCGAGGACGCAATTGTCAATCACGGAGTATTGGCCGAAGGTGTGAACTTCATTCAAAAACCCTTCACTCCTGACACTCTGACCTTCAAGGTTAGAGAGGCCTTGCAATAGTTCTCTTCAAAACGTGTAGGCAAAACAGCTCTGCGGGTGGTTGACGAGAAGATAGCACAGGCGTCAGACTGCTCTGCACCGCCGAATAGGCAGAGTCTTTAATTCCGATCTTACTGATGAACGAGAAACCTCCAGCGGTACTACTGTGCGCATTTGTGTTAGCGCTGCTCGCTTTAGGATGCAGTCAACCAGTTGATCCCTCCATTTCAAACTCATCCAAAGCCGATCAGCCGTTGACCATCGTTCAAACAGAATCGCCAGCAGTTGGGGATGCCCGCGAACCGGAATTAAATGCTACGCACGACGGCCGCATTGTATTGAGTTGGGTGGAGCGTATTGCTGACAAGCGTTATGCATTGCGAGCTGCGATCCGCAACTCCCAGGGATGGTCCGAGCCAGGCACGGTGTCTGAGGGCGACAACTGGTTTGTTAACTGGGCCGATTTTCCTTCTGTCATTGCGATGCGCGATGGCTCGCTGGCTGCCCACTGGCTGGTGAAGAGCGGCGCCGGCACCTACGCCTACGACGTGAACATTTCAATCTCGCGCGATGGTGGCAAGACTTGGAGTAGGCCAATTGTGCCCCACCGCGATAACACTCAAACTGAGCATGGGTTTGTCTCATTGGTTCCGTTGCCCGACGGTCGCCTCGGGGCGATTTGGTTGGACGGCCGCAACATGGGCCCACCAAAGGAAGGGGAAGAACATGCATCGGCCAAAGAGAGCATGACTCTGCGATATGCAGCCTTGGAATCTGACGGAAGACTCGCTGACGAAACACAACTGGATGATCGCGTGTGCGAGTGTTGTCAAACCTCTGCTGCAACAACGAACGAAGGCGTTATTGCCGTGTACCGAGACCGCTCTGAAGGTGAAATCCGAGACATTTATGCGGTGAGACAAAATGGTGGCACTTGGTCGGCGCCCTATGTGGTCAACGCCGACAATTGGGAGATAAATGGATGTCCTGTAAACGGCCCTTCGGTTAGTGCTGAGGGCCAGTTGGTAGCTGTTGCGTGGTTCACGGGTGTTGGAGAGACCCCACATGTCAAAGTGGCGTTCTCTGATGATGCAGGCGCGACGTTCAGTAATGTCATCGTTGTTGACGAAGGGGAAACAGTAGGCCGCGTTGACGTATTACAGCTGGGGGATGGTTCGGCGTTGGTGTGTTGGATGTCCGGCAATACAGATGGTGGCGCAATCAACGTCAGGCGAGTCCGACGCTCCGGCGCACTTGGGCCTACCTCTGTGATTGCGCGAACTGACATCTCCCGTTCCAGTGGGTTCCCGCGAATGGCAAGATTAGGGAACGAAGTGCATTTTGCGTGGACAGAATTCGGCACGCCTTCGCGAATCCGCACAGCATTCACCGACTTGAGCGCAATTGAATGATCACCTATCGATTGCCGATTGCCAATTGTTTGAGCGCTTAGGCCTACTACGCGACTCTCCCGAAATCACTCGAGACACCCATACGCTTTAGAGACTGTGTCAAAAACCTGTTACATGGACCAACAACAAAATCCTACACACGGCAGTGTGTAGGATCTATTGTTTTGACACAGTCTCTAAAGCGTATGGTGTCTGGAGTGGTTTCGGCAAAATGAAAAATGACCAATGAGCAATGACCAATGACCAATTCTTTCAGGTGGGTCGATCGAGACCCCTCACGCGATGTCCCCCAGTCACCTCCGTCTAGAAACAGGTCCAGGGTTCTGTTAGATGGTTAGCGTGTGGTATATTCTGCTACCCTTCACAAGTATTCGAATCGGATGGTGGCAGTACCGCCTAGAGGAAATGCACAAGCGGTTAATAGCGACTATTTTGTTTGGACTGGCGTTAATCTTCAGCCAGGGCGGCGTACTCTTCGTAGCCGCACTATGTCCTCACCTTAATCGTGTTGCAGAATCCTGCGAGAAACCCACCCAAGAAGCAGAATCAAACCATAACCACGGACAGCCACTACAAACGAAGAGCAATTCAAATCAATCCAGTACTTCTCACGAAGTCAACGTCTTGGCGCGACAGAGTCCCGTCAATCCCTGCGACCATTGCGCGGTGCACTCACGAACTGATTCAACAGTCGTGAGTCTTCGCGAGGCTCAGATGACGAAGCGCGGCGACGTGCCGGTCCCTGCAACCGCTGTCTCGGTTGTGCAAGCAATCCCAACAGCACCAATCGCCGTGTTGTCCGCTCGAGCCCATGGGCCACCCGGTACAAACGTCTCGACTTATATCCTCATCAACGCCTTCCGCATTTAGCTTCGTCCGCGCCCTAGTTCACTCGGCGTGTAGGCATAACTCTGCGCCGTCCCGCTCAAGTATCTAAACGCGTGTCGTTCCGGCGGCACACAATGGGGGTAAAAATGAATCGGTCTGAAATCTCTGCCAAACGGTCACGGACGCTTTTGGCATTGATACTATTGTTCGCGTTAAACGGGGTGGTCTTGCCGCAGCATCAGAGGCACGATTCATCTGCGTCGAGGGTCGATCAAGGCGGCCAACAAATACCTTCTACGCAGAACCCACAGTCGAGACCTTCACCGTCGCCGAGTCCATCGCCAGCGGTCGACCACAGCATGCACCAGATGCCATCAGGTCCACCCGTGCAAACGCCGCAAAGACAGCGCCGGCAGGTAATCCCCAATGACCCCGTCTTAACACTGGCGGAAATGGAAGAGCTGGCCGTAAGACAGAACCCGACTTTGGCTCAGGCTGACGCGGCAGTTCGAGCCGCAGAGGGGCGAAAGCGGCAAGCCGGAATGTTTCCGAACCCAACTGCGGGCTATTTTCTCGAGGAGTTCGTCTTTAGATCACCGGGAGAGACTGCAGAACAGGGTATCTTTGTCGAGCAAACCATTCCACTTGGAGGGAAGCTCGGTAAGGCGCGGCGAGTGTTTGCGGTCGAGCGGGACCAGGCAACGATGCTGGCGGAAGCCCAACGACTTCGCGTCGCAAACTCTATCCGGTTGCTCTATTACGAAACGCTTGGCGCTCAACGACTCGTCGAATTACGTGATGACCTTGCTCAGTTGGCGCATGAGGCAGTGGAGATAACGAATGAACTCTATAACGTGGGACAAGCTGACCGCCCAGATCAGCTGGAGATCGAGATCGAGTCCGAACGCGCAGAGATAGATTTTCTACGCGCCCAGAATGCCTGGCAACAATCCTGGCGTGAGTTAGTAGCTATGGCCGGGAATCCCAATCTGCCGCCAGCTCGGCTCGCTGGTGAACTGCACGATCCGGCAGGACCGCTGAATGAAACTCAGCTGGCAGAGAGTCTTCTAAATCAGAGTCCAGAAGTTCGCGTTGCAGAAGTAGGCGTGGAGCGTGCTCGGGCTGTTTTGGATCGGACTCGAGCAGAGCGAGTTCCGGATCTCTTCCTTCGCGGCGGACTGGGCTACAACTATGAGCGTTTCGAACCGGCGCCACCATCCGTCGTTGGACGCCGCAAAGGTGCTGAGGGACGTCTCGAGGTCGGGGTAACCATTCCAATTTTCAACCGGAACCAGGGGGGTATCGAAGCCGCTCGAGCAGATCTGGCAATAGCAGAACTTGAACTGCAGCGATTACGACTTTCACTGCAGTCCAGATTTGCTGTTCGCTTTCGCGAATATCGAAATGCGGAACAGATGGTTGAACGATATCGCACCAGAGTAGTGCCGCGCGCCAGACAGGCTTACGACATGTATCTCGCGAATTTTCGACAGATGGCGGCGGCTTATCCACAGGTGCTAATTGCACAGCGGACCTTGTTTCAAGTTGAGGTTGAGTACGCCAGGGCACTGGTGCAACTCCGCCAGACTGCTATTGGTTTGCGTGGCTTTCTACTAGCTGGTGGTCTGGAGAGCATCAACCGTGCAGGCGAGGGAACTGAGGGATTCAGATTGAGAGCGCCGAGCGAGGCGACGGGAGTTTCCGATAACCGATAACAATCAATGCAAGCGTGTAGACAGGAGCAATTATGAGTAACAGCAGGCGTAATTTCTTGAAAAAATCCGGAATTGTCGGAGCAAGTTTACTGGCTTCAAGCCAACTCGCCGCGGCCCAACGCGAAGGGCACGGCCAGCAGCAATCCCAAGCGCCGCCGAAACGCAACACGCCTTACGTTTCTGGCGGTGGAATTGTACCCGTCGAGACGCCCGACCTAACAAAGCTGAACTGGACGATGGATAACGACGTCAAGGTTTTCCATCTGACGGCGGAAGTAGTCAAGACCGAGCTTGTTCCCGGCAAGGAGATGTACGGGTGGGGTTACAACGGTAGTGTTCCCGGACCGTTGATCGAGGTGAATGAAGGTGACCGCGTCAGGGTGGTTTTGCACAACAAGTTACCCGAACCGACAACGATTCACTGGCATGGTCTGGAAGTACCCCTGAAGATGGATGGCGTTCCTTTTATCAGCCAACCCTTAGTTGAACCCGGCGGGACCTTCACCTACGAGTTCACGCTACATCAAAACGGCACCTTCTTTTACCACTCTCACGGCGCCATGCAAGAGATGATGGGTATGATTGGGCTCTTCGTCATCCATCCTAAGCAGCCGTATCAGCCACATTGTCACCGAGATTTCGGGCTGATACTTCAGGGATGGGCGCTCCTACCTAACAATCCAGTTCCTAATTCGTTTGCAATGGAATTCAACTGGCTGACAATCAATGGGAAAGCGGGACCGGCCACGACACCAATGATCGTCAAACAAGGCGAACGCGTACGATTGCGAGTGGTGAATTTAGGCATGGACCATCACCCAATGCACATTCATGGTCATCAGTTTTACGTCACCGGGACTGAAGGCGGGCGGAGTCCTGAAACCGCCTGGTTCCCAGGAAATACTGCAGTGGTCGGGGTGGCCCAGGCGCGCGATCTGGAATTCGATGCAGTCTACCCCGGCGATTGGATGTTCCACTGTCACTTGCCACACCACATGATGAATCAGATGGTGTCGATGGTCGGACCAATGGCCCACGCCGGCCATGGCGTGCAAACCGGGAAGGGAATGGAAGAGGGGATGGGAATTGTCAGACAAGGTCATGCCTTGTCTGAAGACATGGCTCCAGGGTTCGGGCGGGGAATGGGTGAAACAACAGAGAAGGACAGAAATACTTCAAACCTGGTCGCGCAGGGCCGCGTAAGCCAGCAAATTCCGAGTAACGGCAGAAAACGGGTGCCTGGCTACCCGCAGGACATGATGATGATCATGGACAAGGAGGTAGCGAAACCGCACACGTACGGGCTACCTCCGGGCTGGACCGCTTCAATGATGGGAATGATGACATTGGTGCGAGTTCTGCCCCCACCCATGTACGACGAAGTGATGCGCCGTATTAGGGAAGGCATCGTCGAAGCGCCAGCAGCTACGCCCAGCGGTCACAAACATAACTAACGAGAAGTCGTATAAAAGAGATACGCCGCTACAGAAGGGAATTGGGAACTGCGTTAACCCGCTGGGAAGAGACAGGAGAACTCGACGGGCATGTTTGCGGCCCTGATTGAGGCACCGACATAGAGGGTCCAAGGGCAACGGACAGAGGACTGAGAAAGAGGGACCGCCGCTTAGGTTGATCTCAGGTTGAGGAAGGAATCATGAAACCCGAAAAACAGATGAGAGGGAGCACGGACACGGCGGTTATCGATCCTGTCTGTGGAATGACGGTAAATCCGGAAACTGCTGCAGGATCGTTCGAGCACAACGGCACGACATACTATTTCTGCAGCAAACATTGCGCGCAAAAATTTAGCTCAAATCCGCAGCAGTTTCTTTTCCCATCCGAGCAACCGGCGGTCGTTTCGATCGGGCGTCCCTCCGAGAGAGTTGCAGGGAATTATACCTGTCCGATGCACCCTGAAGTGCATAGCCCGAAGCCCGAAGCCTGTCCGAAATGCGGAATGGGACTCGAGCCAGTGACTGTCGCAGCTCCACAGCAAAAGATCGAGTATACGTGCCCGATGCATCCAGAGATCGTCCGCGATTCGCCGGGAAGCTGCCCAATCTGCGGCATGGCGCTTGAGCCGAGAACGGTCACGGTCGCCGAAGAAGAGAATCATGAACTGAGGGACATGCGGCGCCGGTTCTGGGTCAGCGCCATACTCGCCCTTCCCGTTTTCGCCATAGGCATGAGCGATCTCATTCCTGGCGCACCTGTCCAGCGTACGTTCTCGCCCAGTGCTCTGACATGGCTCCAACTCGTTCTGACATCTCCAGTGGTGCTCTGGGGTGGCTGGCCGTTCTTCGTTCGCGGTTGGCACTCAATCGTGAATCGTAGCTTGAACATGTTCACTCTCATTGCGCTGGGAGTTGCAGTGGCCTATGTCTTCAGTCTCATTGCGACGATATTCCCGGACGTCTTTCCACATTCTTTTCGCGGACATGGAGACGCGGTACCAGTCTACTTCGAAGCTGCAGCAGTTATCACCTCACTGGTATTACTCGGTCAGGTGCTCGAGCTTAAGGCACGTAGTTCCACGAGCGCTGCCATAAGAGCATTACTGGGTCTGGCTCCGAAGACAGCTCGGCGAATAGCTCCAGACGGTAGTGAGCAGGACGTACCTTTGGACCAGGTGAACCAAAAGGATCGCTTGCGGGTGCGGCCCGGTGAGAAAATTCCGGTTGATGGCGTAGTAGTCGAAGGTGTTAGCTCTGTTGACGAGTCCATGGTGACGGGAGAGCCGATCCCAGTCGAAAAGCGGACTGGGGATCAGGTAATTGGCGCGACGGTGAATGGAACGGGTGCGCTGGTGATCGAAGCGCAACGCGTTGGCTCGGAAACCCTACTGGCCCAAATCGTCCAAATGGTTTCAGAGGCCCAACGGAGCCGAGCGCCGATTCAGAAGCTGGCAGATTTGGTCTCGGCGTACTTTGTGCCAGCCGTGATCCTGATCGCAGTAATTACTTTCGTTGTGTGGTCCACAGTTGGACCGCAGCCGCGCCTGGCTTACGGCTTAATTAACGCCGTGGCCGTTTTGATCATCGCTTGTCCCTGTGCCCTGGGCCTTGCAACACCAATGTCAATTATGGTTGCGATGGGAAAGGGTGCACAGCTCGGTGTACTCTTCAAGAATGCAGAAGCTATCGAAGTGTTGCGGGAGATAGACACTTTAGTAGTCGATAAGACAGGGACCATCACCGAAGGCAAACCGAAATTGATGACCGTAGTACCGGCGGCAAGTGTCAACGAGAGGGAACTGCTTCGATATGCGGCGAGTATCGAACGTGGAAGTGAACATCCCCTGGCCGCTGCGATCGTAAACGGCGCGCTCGCTCGAGAAGTTGAAGTAGTGAACGCACACCACTTTGAGTCCACCACAGGTAAGGGTGTGAAAGGGACTGTAGAAGGTCATCAGGTTGCTCTGGGAAACCAGAGTCTCCTGCAGGAGCTCGATATTCCTGCCGACGAGCTCATTTCTCACGCGGAAGAACTTCGCGCTCAAGGGCAGACGGTGATGTTTGTAGCGATCGATGGTCGACTTTCAGGAATTCTGGGCGTCGCGGACCCGATAAAAGAGAGTACTCCCGAGGCTTTACGGCAATTGCATGAAGAGGGAATTCGCGTCGTGATGCTGACGGGCGATAATCGCACAACTGCTCAAACGGTAGCGAACAAGCTAAAGATAGATGAGGTAGTTGCCGAAGTTTTGCCAAACGAGAAAGCCCAAATCGTTAAACGCTTTCAGACGGAGGGCAAGCGTGTGGCGATGGCTGGTGATGGTATCAACGACGCCCCGGCACTCGCACAGGCCCAGGTCGGGATCGCTATGGGAACTGGAACGGACGTGGCAATTCAGAGCGCGGGAGTAACACTGGTAAAGGGCGACTTGCGCGGTATCGTACGAGCGATTTTGTTAAGTCGCGCCACGATGAAAAATATCAAACAGAATCTCTTCTTTGCTTTTATCTACAACACTCTGGGAGTTCCCATTGCTGCGGGCGCGCTCTACCCATTCTTTGGCATTTTGCTTAGCCCGATGATCGCAGCTGCCGCCATGAGCTTCAGTTCCGTTTCCGTGATAGGAAATGCACTACGCTTGCGGCGTGTTGAGCTTTGAGGGAAATACGAGAGGGCAGGTCAAGGTTGGCGAGGGAGAGCGCCTCAACTGCTAGAGTTGGCTCGTGTCATTTCGTGTGGATTTGTGGATCGGACTTCTCCGGTTTTGTTCCGACATGGAGGTGTTTGAATCGTGGCTACAATCACTTTCGAGATTCTCTTCATCGCCTTTTTACTTCTGGCCAATGGCATTTTTGCAATGTCTGAATTGGCCATCGTTTCGGCACGGAAGGCACGGCTACAGCATATGTGCGCGACCGGGAAGTCAGGTGCATGCGCCGCGCTCGAGCTGGCTATGTCTCCAGACAGGTTTCTATCCACAATCCAGATTGGCATCACGCTCATTGGCATTCTCGCTGGTGCTCTGGGTGGGGCAACCATTGCCGAACAACTTGGAGCTCAGGTTAGCCGTGCGCCTGCGCTCGCGCCTTATGGAGAGGCGATAGGACTGACGATCGTCGTAGTCGCAATTACGTACGTTTCCCTGATTGTAGGAGAGTTGGTGCCCAAACGGTTTGCGCTGAGCCACCCTGAGCGAATTGCCACCCTCGTCGCTCGTCCTATGAAGGCGCTGTCAAGGTTCGTTTCACCAATAGTCAGCCTGTTGAGCATCTCAACGTCGGCGGTGCTCACATTACTGAGACTGAAGCATTCTACCGAGCCCCCAGTCACCGAAGACGAAATAAAGGTGCTCATTGAGGAGGGTACACAGGCAGGTGTTTTTGAGGCGGTCGAACAAGAGATGGTTGAGAGAGTCCTCAAGCTAGCAGACCGCAGTGTTAGTTCTATTATGACTCCTCGCCTGGACATTATCTGGTTGGACACTGAAGATTCCCGCGAGGTGATTCGAAAAAAGGTCGCTGAGAGTTATTACTCAAGATTTCCCGTTTGTCGCAAAACCTTGGATCATATTGTGGGAGTCGTTAAAGCAAAAGACATGCTTGCCCGGTGTTTTGGTGGTGAGGAGGTGGATCTCCAATCTGTGGTGAAATCGCCACTGTTTGTGCCAGAGTCGCGGTCCGCCTTACAGGTACTGGAACTGTTTAAGACTTCCGGCACGCATATGGCGCTGGTCATCAACGAGTATGGCTCGGTGGAAGGTCTGGTCACAACCAACGATGTTCTTGAGGCTATTGTAGGCGACATACTTCCCACCAATCCGCAGTTTGAAGACTATGCAATCCCGCGGGCGGACGGCTCCTGGTTGTTCGACGGGGCAATCCCCATCGATGAGTTTAAACAGATCTTTAAGTCCGGGCGTTTACCAGGTGAGGAGCGAGCCAACTATCAGACGCTTGCCGGCTTCATCTACTTCCACCTGGGCCGTGTCCCAAGAACCGCAGACCATTTTGAATGGAATGGTCTAAGGTTTGAGATTGTGGACATGGACGGCAACCGCATTGACAAAGTGCTCGTTCGTGCAAGAAGTGAGATTGCAAGCGTTAAAGATGCATCGAGCACCCAAAGTCACTGACATTTCGGTGGACGATACGATCCACGAACCAACACTAAAAACAGAACATAGATCATTGCATCCTAGACCCGCTGAAGCTCGGTCAGCTTCTTAAGACTGAGCGCACTCCACCATCTCCAACAACCCAATGACCTTTTGACTGGCAGGGAGGCCCTGAGGCTTTGAGTCAACCCATAAGACACCGCATAAGTCGAATCGAGCCACATTAAGCGCGTCTGATAATACATATTATGACGCTGAAGGGTTTGCCAAAAGTCGGATTATTGGGCGACTTTTGGGGCAAACTGGATTTCTGCCCCCAAAATCAATTTGACTGATGGACTACATCAGCATCAGTGCAAAGTCTCCCTGCTTCTTTCAACAGTTTCTCGCGGGACCGTTTCTGTTAAGGTTGAACCTCATCAGTGTTCGGGGGTTACGCCCACTCGCTTCTGTGGTTTGACACGGGAGTGTAATATGTGCGGTTGACAGGTCGAATTAAGGAAACTGAGAATTAGTTAAGCACTACAAATCGGCCTCGCAAATCGGCAATCGGCGATTTTTCGTGCCTTGACACCCCAAAACCGCGACTGCTACAGTACGCGGTCTTTTCCTACACTTCAGCTCTCATGGAAAGGAGTCTGCTTGAGTATCGAATCAGGTTATTTGTTCACGTCTGAGTCAGTTACCGAAGGTCATCCGGATAAGATTTCTGACCAAATCTCTGACGCGATCTTGGACGCAGCTCTCGCTGAAGATCCAACCGCCCGCGTGGCCTGTGAAACGCTGGTTACGACCGGACTTGTTGTTGTTGCCGGGGAGATCACCACCGAAGCCAGGATCGACTACCCCCGGGTAGCTCGCGACACGATCCGCGATATTGGGTACACGCGCGCAAAGTACGGCTTCGACTCAGAAACCTGCAGTGTTCTTTCAGCTCTGGATCGGCAATCACCCGACATTGCGATGGGTGTCGACACCGGCGGCGCCGGCGACCAAGGCCTAATGTTCGGATTTGCCTGCAATGAGACTCCCGAACTGATGCCTTTACCGATTCAGCTCGCACACATGCTTTCGCGGAGACTCTCGGAAGTTCGAAAGTCTGGCGAGGTTCCGTATCTGCGCCCAGATGGTAAGTCTCAAGTCACAATTGAATACCGCGACGGCAGACCATTCAGAGTGGAAGCCGTAGTCATCTCTTCCCAACATGACGCCCGAGTAACAAACGAACAGCTGCGGGCCGACATCGCCGAGAAGGTCATTCGGCACACGGTCTCGGCAGAGTTATTGGATCAGGACACAAAGTTTCATATCAATCCTACCGGACGCTTCGTGACGGGTGGTCCACAAGGTGACGCTGGTCTAACCGGCAGAAAAATTATTGTTGATACGTATGGCGGGTACGCTCCACACGGCGGGGGCGCCTTCTCAGGCAAGGATCCAACCAAAGTTGACAGGTCGGCAGCGTACATGGCTCGGTACGTAGCGAAAAACATAGTTGCTGCTGGTTTGGCCGATCGTTGTCAGGTGCAATTAGCCTATGCCATTGGTGTCGCCGATCCAGTCTCAATTCTCGTAGACACAGCCGGCACGGGAAGAGTGCCCGAAGGCGCCCTGATTAAATTAGTGCGCGAATATTTCGAACTTACTCCGCGCGGAATTATTGAGCAGTTGAAACTCCGAAGACCCATTTACAAGGCTACTGCAGCCTACGGACATTTCGGTCGAGACGAAGAGGGCTTTACCTGGGAAAAGACTGACAAAGCGGAGTCACTTCGCAGCGCGGCCGGAGTTTAGGTCAGAGGACAGAAGTCAGAGGTCAGAGATCAGAGATCTAATGGAAAATGAGAAATGAAAATTGGTCATTGGTCATTTCAATTTATGGTTCTCTCTCCGACATGTGATCTCTGACTTCTGACCTCTGATTCCTAACTTCATCCAACAAGAGGAACAATATATGAGTGCAACACGCTCGCTCGAGTACGACGTGAAAGATATCGGTTTAGCAGCCCATGGCAAGCAGCGAATCGAATGGGCTGAACGCGAAATGCCAGTATTGCGACTCATCAGAGAGCGTTTCAGCGAAGAGAAACCGCTGAAAGGAATAAAACTACTGGCGTGCGCACACATTACGACCGAAACTGCCAACCTCGCACGAGCACTTCAGGCAGGGGGCGCTGAAGCGGTGTTAATTGCGTCCAATCCCCTTTCAACCCAGGACGATGTGGCGGCATCCCTGGTCTCGGATTGGAACATCCCGGTCTACGCAATCAAGGGCGAGTCCACCGAAACTTACAACCGTCACGTTCGAACGGCGCTCGATTACAAACCAGACATTATCATCGACGATGGGTCAGACGTGGTGGCTACACTGATAAAAGAACGTGGCGACCAGGTCAAGCAGATTGTCGGTTCTACCGAAGAGACCACAACCGGTATTCAGCGTCTCGAGGCGATGCTGAAGGCGGGGGTTCTCACGTTCCCTTCTATTGCGGTCAACAACGCGCAAACGAAGCATTTCTTCGATAACCGGTACGGCACGGGACAATCAACACTCGATGGGATCATTCGTGCCACTAACATCCTACTCGCCGGTCGAAACTTTGTAGTTGTTGGTTACGGCTGGTGCGGAAAAGGAGTGGCGTTGCGTGCTCGAGGTATGGGAGCGAATGTTATTGTTACCGAGATCGATCCTATTAAGGCCGTTGAAGCCGTAATGGACGGTTTCCGCGTGATGCCAATCGCTGAGGCTGCGTCAATCGGAGATATCTTTGTCACAGTCACCGGAAATCGCCACGTGATTGATCGAGAACATTTCGAGCGAATGAAAGACGGTGCAATTGTTTGTAACAGCGGTCACTTCGATCTGGAATTGAATCTTGTTGCACTGCGGGAGCTTGCCGGATCAGCTCCAACACATGTTCGCCCGTTCGTTGAGGAGTACAAACTCAGGTCGAATGATCACAGAATCATGGTGCTCGGCGAAGGACGGTTAATCAATCTGGCCGCAGCCGAAGGGCACCCAGCAAGCGTGATGGACATGAGTTTTGCCAATCAGGCGCTGTCAGTGGAATACCTCATTAAACACAAAGGTGAGCTGGATCCTGGAGTGCATCTTCTGCCCAAGGAGGTTGACACCGAGATTGCCAGTTTGAAGTTGTGTGCACTCGGCATTGCTATCGATACGCTGACGGCAGAGCAACTCGAATACATCAGCAGCTGGGAGATGGGAACCTAGCCAGTACTTCGAACGCTTTTCGGGAACGCTTTTCGGGAACGCGGGCGTCCCCGCCCGCACTCTCTTCCCCAGCTCAGAACTTCGGAACGCGGGCGTCCCCGCCCGCACTCTCTTCTCCAGCTCAGAACTTCGGAACGCGGGCGTCCCCGCCCGCACTTCTCTTCGCTTCTTGAACTGCAAAATCCCAGCCCTCTCTGCTACAATCCACCGCATTCCCACACAAGAAAGAACACCCACTTCTTACCACTTCACGGAAGGAATGGCCGTCCAGTTCCGCAATTCATCACTCTTCATCTGGGCGATTCGGTTCCCAAACAGGTAATAGACAAGTGGCGCGCTGAACTTCGAGTGCTCAAAGATGAGGAACAAAAAAGATTATTGCGCTTTCGGATTGAGAAGTATTTGGACCAAGGCTATGGAAGCTGCTTTCTGAAAGATGAACAAATCGCTTTTATGGTCCAGAACGCACTTCTAAAGTTTGATGGCGTACGCTATCGGCTTCACGCGTGGGTAGTGATGCCTAACCACTTGCATCTGCTGATGACGAGATTTGACGAGTTCGAAATAAAAAACTTGATGCAAGCGTTTAAGAGCTATACAGCTCACCAAGCCAATAAGATTCTCGGTCGTAAGGGCGAATTCTGGATGGACGACTACTTTGATCGGTGGACTAGGGATGAGCGACACTTCCGAGCCACTGTTCGCTACATAGAAAACAATCCTGTAAAAGCCGGATTATGTGCAAAGCCCGAGGAATGGCCCTTCTGTAGCGCATGGTTTCGCGCTCGGAAAAAGAAGTTAGTTTCTGAGTAACGGTCAGTGCGGGCGGGGACGCCCGCGTTCCGAAGTTCTGAGTTTGCCAGGGAGTGTGCGGGCGGGGACGCCTGGGTTTGGAAAAGACTGTTCTGAGCTGAGTTTGCCAGGGAGCGGGCGGGCGGGGACGCCCGCGTTGCGAAAAGTCAGGTACGCAACCGAGAAAGAAAGTAGGTGCCGGCGGCGGCGAAAATGACCGGCGGGGACCATGCCGCAACCGAAGGTGGAAGCAACCCATAGTTGCCTAACTGCTGAAAACCGCCACCAACCCCGAAATAAGCTACGCTGACTCCCACCGCCAGGCAGAGCGCTATGATGGCTCCCTTTCTGCCGAACGACATCGCCAGTGGTATCCCGATAAAAGCCATCACAATGGCGCCAAATGGCGTCGCATATTTACGTTGTAGGGCGAGGGCGAGTGCCAGGGCCGACACCTCCATCCCACGTCGTTTCGCGGATTGCAGGTAGGCGCGTAGCCCCTCCGAACTGAGCTGCGAAGGCTTATCAACCGTCGGTCGAAAGACTTCAGGTGGTTCGACCCCCGCCATCTCAGCTTCTGAAGCAAACTGATGGACCACCTCCAACCCACGCAGCGTGATCGCCTCTACATCCTTCAACAAAAGACGATCAGACGTAACCCAGCTAGCACTGGCGCCTTTCGTGATCTGTCGCAGGTGCACTCCATCCAAATCGAAATCGTAGATCACCGGCTCCTGAAGCGTCTTGTTGTGCTCGTTGAATTCGTACGAATAAAGTCGTGCACTTTCTCCAGAGGCAAGCCATTGGGTACCGGAGCCTGTGATGACTCTGGCTTCCCCGCCCCGAATTTGCGCACGCAACGCATCCTGTCGCACATTTGCGGACGGCATCACATGCTCCTGAATGAGCCAGATGCCAGCGCCCGCCAGGATTGAAAAAAGTAGTCCCGGCACCATCAAGCGGTAGACACTCTGGCCAGCTGCCCACCACGCTATCGCTTCCCTTCTCCTAGCCAACAATGCATAGGTGACCAGAACTGCTGTCAACATTGTCGCTGGAAACAGCTCTACGCTAACCAGTGGCAGCAGAAAAAGAATGTAGCGTCCTACCAATCCAATGCCGACACGATTCGTGCCGATGAACCGCCAGAGTTCGAATAAGGTGAAGATGATAAAAATCGACACAAGCACCACGAAGCCCGCCAGAAAACTTATCGATAAGGTTCGAAACAAACTGACATCCAGCAAGCTTGGAAAACCGGAGCGACCAATACCTAAGGTGGGCTCCACGAGACCACCCTGTTTGGCGATGCCCGTTTGAGGCCTGCGTAGCCCTCGGCTGCGTCCCAGGTGAAGCCTCGGAAAGCGATTCACCGTTAGCATCAGAACTGTGAGAGCGAGCATGATTGCTGTCGCGATCCACATTCCAACGACAGGCGTTAATGTGCCTACTCGCACCATCGATTCCCCAAGTAGCGAGGCGAGGTAATAAACGATAACGATGCTCATTGCCAGAAGTATTCCGACCCCGCGCCCACCACGTCTGACTCTGATTCCAATCGCGCCTCCGAGCAGCGCAAATATCAGAGGCGAGACAGAAAGCGCGAGACGGCGATGTAGCGTCCGCTGCGCTTCGTTTTGCTCTTTTGGCGACCCGCTTAGCGCCCGTTCCCTTAACTCAGACCACTCCAGTTCGTCTGGTCCAACTTCACTTCTGTGTAACCTGTCCAATAATGCGGAACGACCGGTATTAATCAGAATGCGCAATTGCTCGGATCGCTCTACCACATATGATTTGCCCTGTCCTTTGACCGAGGATGGGAGCTTAGTTGCGACTGCGTCAGTGAGAACAAGTTCGGATTTTTCGGCGGAAGAGTCGATTCGGCCAGAACGCGCTGTTACTGCCCTGACGGCGCCATCATCTTCCTGGGTGTAGATAAAAACACGTCCCCACGAACCGCTGATCTTGTCGCCCTCTCTCACATAGATAACGAACCCCGGAATGTCGGTCGTAAAAGTGCGAGGCTCAACTGGGGAATCGAGTTTTCTGAGAGCGCCGAGAATGGCCGCGCGCCGGATGTCGCGTGCGGCCTGGGGCGCTTCCTTCAGGTGAATGTAAGCCGCCGCAGCCGACGCAACCAGACCCACGATGAGTACGGGCCACAACATCGACCAGGTACCCACCCCAGCGGCACGCATGGCGACGATCTCGCTGTCGCTTCCCATTCGTGCGTAACCAATAATGATGCCTGCGATGACTGCGGCAGGAACGGTGAAGACGAGTACGCCCGGTAAAAGAGCCGCACCAATCTCACCCAGGAGGGCCAACGGCACCTGGGCGTAAAGCGCGATCTCAGCGAACCTCCCCGCTTGTTGGGCAAAAAGTACCGCCGTCAACAAGACGAGCGATAGCAGAACATAGGGAATCGCCGCTGCTGTTATATAACGCGGTAGCAATCGTCCACCGATCTTCATCGACAACTCCTCATCGGTTCGCTCCGGCTTACAGCTTCACGCGCGGCTCACGTTCCAATACTCGTCCGATTAATCGCCGCGTCAAGTCTGACATCTCCTTCTTCGCCTTTGTTGATACCGATCGATATTCTGCGGCAAATACGGCTGGTGAAACCCGCTGCGTCGCCCGAAGCTGACTATGGACCAGCGCCGACAGGGGAGAGCCTTTCCCGCGAGAACAGCTGGTACAACGTAAGACCAAGTCAGAAGTGAGATACACCGCCTCGCCGTCGCCAAGGGACCGGTGGCACTCGCCACAGACATTCAGATCCGGCAAGAAGCCCTCAAGCTTCAGCAACCACACCTCGAAATAACGGATTACCGCATTCAGATCTGCAGGTGACGCTGCCACCGCCCCCAAGCACGCTTTCACCATTCTAAATAACTTCTCATTTCGCTGATAAGGCGGTGAAAAATCGATCAGCAGGTCTCCCATATAAGCAAGTCCTGTCAACACCTCCGCATCAGCAAGGAGACTGAAATGCGATTCAAGAATCTCGACCTGTCTCAGAGAGATCAACTCTTGGTGTTCTTTTTGATAACAAGTTAGGTTGAGTACGGTGAAGGGTTCCAGTGCTGCGCCAAAACGGTTCCTTAAGCGGCGCGACCCCTTTGCTACCGCACGTATCAGGCCCGAGGCTCTTGTGAGGCAGACGACGATTTTGTCAGCTTCGGCGAGATTGTAGGTGCGTAAGACCAGTGCCTCAGTCTCGAGTACAGCCATCAGTAACGCTTAACACCTCGCCGGGAAGTAACCTAGAGGGGAAGAAAGTAGAGTACCCAGCCAAGAATCAAACCAATCACCATGAACTCAGCGAAGACCTTGGCTCCATACAACAGACGGTCGCGGCTGTTGTCCTTGGCAGTGACGCCAAACACGACGGAGACCAGCAGTGCGAAGGTGGCCATGACGAATAGATGTCTCAAGGCTTCCTCCCTACTGCTAGATCAAATGCATCGAGCATCCCCAGGTAGTTTAATAGTCCGGCAATGAGGAGGAATGTGTTGCCATATTCATAACTGGCTCGAGCGGCCTGCATCGGATCGTCGCCAAACCCAGCGCCCGTTACGTAAGATATTAAGTAGAGAATTCCAGCTCCTAGATTTGCGATCATCGGTGGTATCTGAAGCAACATGGAGGAGTTTGTGTCGTCAGGATTCAAGCTGAACATTCGACCTCCCATTAGTAGTCCAGCAATGAAGCAAATCCAAACGGCGCCGCCGATCAAGATAGCCCTGCGCGATTTACCCTGGAGCAGATGTCCCGCACCCGGTACGAACCAGGCTGCTAATCCCATTAACCAAGAGCCACCCGACGGCCTTTCCGTTGACGCTCTTTTCTCTGCCTTTGCCAAATGCGACCTCCCGATGCAGTGATGAATTACTTTAAAAGTATAGTCTGAAGTTAGTTGAAAGCTGCCACTTAGTACTCCGGAATAATACGTGTATTTGAAAGATCAGGCTTATCCATGCGGCGACACTCCGCTCTGAACTTAGATTTGCAACTATGCGGGCGGGGACGCCCGCGTTCCGAATCTTTAGTTTGCAACTATGCGGGCGGGGACGCCCGCGTTCCGAATCTTTAGTTTGCAACTATGCGGGCGGGGACGCCCGCGTTCCGAATCTTTAGATTGCAACTATGCGGGCGAGGACGCCCG
>DATETN010000039.1:0-17193 GCA_035283645.1 Pyrinomonadaceae bacterium | reverse complement strand
AGGTCCCGACACTAGAAGAAATTATTGAATCGTTGAAGGAACTTGAGGCCCGCATCAACGATCCGGTGCTGCACGAGTTGAAGCGAAGCACGAATAGTGCCCTCGGCGGATAGCAGCGCAGGCAATCCAAATGAGGACGCTAAACTTAACGAAAGCGATGGCCGATCAGTCACTTCTCTGTCCTTTTTGTCGGGAGACAATCGGTCCAGGCGAGCTTTTCTGGCGCGTGTTTGACGAATCAGATCGGGATCTCTTTGCGATCTGTCGAGGACATATCCCGCTCAACACAAGAAACCTGATCAGCGAGCCGGCAATTGATGGTTCTGCGATCACATATGTCCGATCTGAAGCACTCGACATTAGACGGGAAATTATTCCGAAGCTCATTAGCGACTGGAACAACATCTACGGTCTGACGGCGGAAGAGTTTGAGGAACTCGTTTTGGATCGCCTGTTAGCGATGGATTTGCAGCCATTTCGCTTGGGACCGGCTAATCAAAAGGACGGTGGAATTGACATCATCTTCTGGACCCGCGACGCGCTTCCCATACTGGGGGCGGTTCAGGTCAAGCACCATCGGACGGAAGATAGAAAAACGGGTTCGGAGGATGTACAGAAGCTCATGGGCGCCATGCATGGTTATCACTTCAATCTGGGACTCCTAATCACAAATACTTCATTTACGAGTGACGCCGAACATCAAGCTCGGAAGGAGTCATCAATTATACAACTGCGAGATGGCGCGGCTTTGAAGAAATGGGTAGCCGATGATTTCGGAGCTGAAAAGCTGAATGTCGTTACACGCACCATCGAGTTTTGCAAGGGACGCCAAATCAATGTGCCGCATTTCTTTTAGCTTGACGTGAGCAGCGGGAGCCCACATCTGAGGTCAGATTGAATAGGGCATATTTAGCGCTCTCTGCAGCCCTGCGAGAGTCGTCGCATTTCTGGATTCTCCGGCGGAAACAGAAGACAAGTCGCTGACCTTCGTATTGAGCAGGAGTTGAAAGGCCTCATCCAGTTCGTCACGACAAAAATCGAGAAAATGGGTATCGCGAACGTTTTGCTTTCGTAGCTCATCAATCTTGGCCATCATGCGCGAATAGAGCGCGCCAACTCTCTCCGCAAACTCGGTTCCCTTTCCGGTAATGGCCAACTGCAAATACTGAGACTCATCGGACGCGTAGAACTTTGTTTTCAGGATTTGCCAGGCTCCACCATATTTCTGATCGGGGATTAAGAAGACAATACGCTTCATCCGACAAACAAGTAATGAACTTGCGCACATAGGGCAAGGTTCGAGTGTGGTAAACAGAGTTGCGCCAACGTTCAGAAAATCATCAGTTGATGATCCTTTTCCCATAAACATCGACGATCGATAATAACCTTCTATGGCCTGTGAGGGTTGGCGTGGTCTCTTCGCCGTCGCTCTCGCGCTGCGTTAGACCACTTTCGCAAGAAATCAGTTGGGAATTCAAAAATACTATTCCCTCCGTCATCATAAAGCCAAATCCGCAAGTCTCGAATTCTGAAGGCTTCGCAGTTGACCTCACTCAGTGAAAGCTCGTGTGAGACCTGTTTGGCCTTTGCAACTCCGACAATTCTGGATATTTGAGTAAAGTCCTTTTCTTTTGCGATTAAACCTTCTTTGGTTTCTGAACGTGCGATTAATATGC
The DNA here is from genome assembly GCA_035283645.1 of Pyrinomonadaceae bacterium. Classification (GTDB taxonomy): domain Bacteria; phylum Acidobacteriota; class Blastocatellia; order Pyrinomonadales; family Pyrinomonadaceae; genus PSRF01. Next base: position 15,517 of record DATETN010000039.1, on the reverse strand, counting down.
GAGAGATAACCAGGGTTCCGTCAGTTGTGGGTTTAATAAGGCTCTTATCAACCAGAAAGTAATAGGCTTCCGTTGAAGACACGATTTTCCTTGTTGGAGCGAGAAATTCTTACACGCTTTTTGGCTGGGGCTAACTTGTTGAAAGGTTGGTGGCCAGGGACGGAATCGAACCGCCGACGCCGGCCTTTTCAGGGCCGCGCTCTACCAACTGAGCTACCTGGCCAGCGCTCTTTCGGGAAAAGAACGCGTAGTATATGGATCGGCCAAAAGAACTGTCAACTTACATCCCTTTGGCCCTCAAAGGCCTAAGACTCACCCGTATTTGTCAGATTCGTCACAAAAAGTCGTTGACTGATAAAGTTCAGGGTGTATAATCCGTCCCGTTGAGGATGGGGTTGGCGCCCAAACGTTAGCCCAGTTGAAAAACAACATCCGATTCAAAATTGATAGTGCCCGCCAGTGCCAGCTCGGCCGCCGATCGCGCCCCCCGCAGTCGCTACCTTCGAGCTGGCACAGCTTTTTTTGCACCCTTTACCTACTCCAATAACGCTTAATCCTCTCCGCCAAAAGCGGGAAGGGGACGTATTCCGCCGAGCGGCCCGCCCGCCTTAACTCTTCGACCATTCGCATCGCGCCGTCGGCGTTACGTGTGTGCACCAGAATCGTCGAGGCACGCTGATACTGCGGGTTTGACGCCAACCAGCAGGCAACAGCATATCCTGTACGTTCATCATCCGGTGTGGTCGAGTTGTAGTGTTCCGGATGTAGATCGTGATCCAAAAACAGTGCATCGTAAGCGTTCTTTTCGAGTAGTTGCTGCGCTTGCCCTACTGTTTCCGCCACGTCAATAAGGTCACCCTTAAACCGGAGTGCAAACCACTGGTGGCGCCGCACATCGTCGTCCAAAAGGAACACGCGGATTGGATGGCGCTCAGCCGTCTCGTTGCGCAGTCCCAACCTTGTTAATAATGACCGGATAAGCGTCATGTTACCTAATATCTATTTAGCGATTGCCAAATCAGCATCAAGGATTGGAAGATGAGGCTATCGTGGATGTCGAAAATATAGCACAGGCTGGCGGAAAACGCGGGTGTTGGATAACTGCGCTCAGATCATCGAAATATTACTCATAGCAAGTGACGTTGATCCGATTGCGAATGTATAATGAACGACACTGGGAATCAATTCAGGAAGAGGCCCACTGCAGTCCAGTCGATGTCCTTCGATAATTCACACAAGAAACAATTAGACATCGTTACACCGTCATCATCATCCTGGGACGCTCAAAACAGAGAAGCGTCATCGGGGGTGGACCATGTGTGCACAATCTGTTTCGGCACAGGCATGGAGATCATCGAGGGCAAGGGAGCGAGGCCTTGCACGTGTCGGTCGAGACAGTCTCGGGGAAGATTGCTAAAGGCAGCCCGCATTCCTTCACGTTACGCAGCATGTTCGCTTGAAAACTATAGATGCTCTGCTAACACTCCCGCGGACATCGCATTTCAATTTGCGTGTCGTTTGGTGCAGGATTACCCGGCGGTTGACAAGGGATTGCTTTTGATGGGGCCTGCCGGCGTCGGCAAGACTCATCTGGCCGTCGCGATTCTGAAGGGACTAATCGAGAAAGGGGTTCAGGGTCTGTTCTATGAATTTGGCGCCCTGTTGAAGCAGATTCAAGACTCCTATAACTCAGTTTCGCAAACATCCGAAATGCGGGTTCTGGCGCCGGTCTACCAGGCAGAAGTTCTCGTCCTGGACGAGTTGGGAGCCAGCGTGCCTACGGATTGGGTGCGTGACACGATGTATCAGATCATTAACACCCGCTACAATGATCGAAAACTTACAATCTTCACCACCAACTTCCTGGATGAACGACCACCTATCGTGGAGCCGGACGGAATGAAGCGGAGTGGCAAAAGAGTACAACCGTCGACAGCCTACACTCTTGACGAGCGCATCGGCGTGCCACTGCGGAGCAGGTTGTATGAGATGTGTACCAAGGTGGAGATCACCGCTCCTGATTTCCGGAAAATGCAAAACAAAACGCTCGACTTTAATCAGATCTGAATAACTAAATCCGCGCGAAAGGATCCAGAGCTAGTCACCGTAATTGTCTGCCTCAATGCCGAAACGCACTGATATCCATAAGATTCTAATAATCGGTTCTGGTCCAATCGTAATCGGGCAAGCGTGTGAATTCGATTACTCAGGAACTCAAGCCTGCAAAGCGTTGCGCCAGGAGGGTTACGACGTCGTGTTGGTGAATTCAAATCCAGCCACGATCATGACCGATCCTGACACTGCAAATGTGACTTACATTGAGCCCCTCACTGTCGAATCCGTGGCCGCGATCATCCGCCGCGAAAGACCCGACGCCTTGCTACCCACCGTCGGAGGTCAAACGGCCCTAAATCTAGCTATCGCACTTGCTGACGTCGGTGTCCTTGCCGAATGCGGTGTTGAGTTGATCGGTGCAACGCGTGAAGCGGTCAAAATCGCCGAGGACAGACAGCTCTTCAAGCAAGCCATGGATGAAGCGGGTCTGCCGATGCCACGTGGTGGGTTTGCACGTTCATGGGACGATGCGCAACAGATAGTTCTGGAGACCGGTTATCCTGCCATTGTTCGGCCTTCGTTTACGCTTGGCGGTACGGGTGGCGGCACTGCCTACAATCCGGAGGAGTTTGAAGAGATCGTACGCGCGGGACTCGCAGCTTCGCCCATAAATGAAGTCTTGATCGAGGAGTCAATCCTCGGCTGGAAAGAGTTTGAGCTCGAAGTCATGCGTGATCTGGCGGATAACGTCGTCATTATCTGCTCAATCGAAAACTTCGATCCAATGGGCGTACACACGGGAGACTCGATCACGGTAGCTCCCGTCCAAACACTAACGGATGTTGAATACCAGAAGCTTCGCGACATGGCCATCGCGGTCATACGCAAGGTCGGAGTTGAGACGGGAGGGTCCAATATTCAGTTCGGCGTCAATCCCACCAACGGCGATATCTGCGTAATAGAGATGAATCCCAGGGTATCTCGCTCGTCTGCATTGGCCTCGAAAGCAACAGGTTTTCCGATCGCAAAGATTGCAGCCAAGCTGGCAGTTGGTTACACGCTCGACGAAATTCCAAATGACATTACGCGCAAGACACCCGCATCCTTTGAACCCACGATCGACTATGTTGTCGTAAAGATTCCAAAATGGGATTTTGAGAAGTTTCAAGAAGCCGAAGACGTGCTCGGCACGCAGATGAAGTCCGTGGGCGAAGTGATGGCGATTGGTCGCACCTTCAAGGAGGCGCTGTTCAAAGGGTTACGCTCGCTGGAATCCGTAAAACCCTTGCGTCTGGAAGATGTACCTGACGACGAATTGCAACGTAAGCTCGCACGGCCAAATTCTCAGCGGTTTTCCTACATTACTTATGCCCTGCAGCACGGCGTACCAATCAGCGAGATATATCGATTGTCTCGAATCGACCCCTGGTTCCTGGAGCAGATTCAACAAGTTATGGAGATCCAGCGGGAGATTGAGGGCTGTGAACTAGAGGACATACCACCCGACTTGCTACGTACGTTTAAAGAAGCAGCGCTTTCAGATCGCAGGCTCGCTTATCTCACCGGGAGATCTGAGGATGAAGTACGTGCATATCGAAAGAGTTTAGGGTTGATACCTGTTTACAAGAGGGTCGATACGTGTGGGGCTGAGTTCGAGTCATATACGCCATACCTCTATTCGACCTACGAGCAGGAGGACGAAGCCCAACCCACAAATCGCCGGAAGATAATGATTCTCGGTTCCGGTCCGAACCGAATAGGGCAGGGGATTGAGTTTGATTACTGCTGTTGTCATGCATCTTTCGCGCTGCACGACGCCGGCTTTGAGACGATCATGGTCAATTGCAATCCGGAGACAGTTTCCACCGACTACGACACCTCGGACCGGCTATATTTTGAGCCACTGACGTTTGAAGATGTAATGAACATCATCGACGTCGAAAAGCCTGAAGGGGTGATTGTGCAGTTCGGAGGACAGACGCCGCTAAATCTGGCAATGCGACTGCATAAGGCAGGCGTGCCGATTATTGGAACGGCCCCAGATTCGATTGATCTCGCGGAGGATCGAAAGCGTTTTGGCGCGTTGTTGCGCAACCTCGGAATTCCGCAGCCTGAAAACGGTATGGCGGCAACGGCAGAAGAGGCTAGAAAGGTAGCCTCAGATATCGGTTACCCTGTTCTTGTGCGTCCCAGCTACGTGTTGGGGGGCCGCGCAATGGCAATTGTTTATGACGAAGAGAGCCTCGACAAATACGTGCGTACGGCAGTCGGCTTCACTCCTGACCGGCCCGTACTGATCGACAAGTTTCTCGAGCAAGCAGCAGAGTTTGATGTCGATGCGTTATGTGATGAAACGGCTTGCGTCATAGCCGGCATTCAGGAGCACATTGAGGAAGCGGGTATACATTCGGGCGACTCTTCGTGTGTCTTACCGCCTTGGCGGATTGATCCGGAACACCTGGAAACGATGCGTCATTACACGCGCAAATTGGCGAAGGCGCTCTCTGTTCGCGGACTGATGAATATCCAGTTCGCAATCAAAAACGATCGAGTCTACGTCCTGGAGGTAAATCCCAGAGCGTCACGAACTGTGCCTTTCGTGTCGAAAGCCACAGGAGTGCCGATCGCGCGCATTGCTGCACTGGTCATGGCTGGCAAATCGCTCGCCGAATTCGACTTGCCAGAGGGTCTGGGTGTCAATCGCTTTTTTATCAAGTCGCCAGTCTTCCCTTTTGTGAAGTTTCCTGGAGTTGATCCAATTCTCAGTCCCGAAATGCATTCCACCGGCGAGGTAATGGGTGTCGGGGACAGTTTTGGTGAAGCTTACGCCAAGGCGATGATGGGGGCCGGAGTGAAGCTGCCAGGAAGTGGAACAGCGTTCCTGAGTGTGAATGACGGAGATAAGGGTGCAGCGGTCTTGATCGCACGGAAGTTGGCAAGGCTTGGATTCGAGATCATGGCCACGCTAGGTACCTCAGCACGCTTGCGAGAAGTCGGAATGGAAGTGGAAACTGTCTTCAAAGTGAATGAAGGCCGGCCTAACATCGTGGACCATATTAAACGCGGCGAAGTAGCATTAGTGATCAACACGCCGTTGGGTCGCGCCTCACATTTTGATGAACAAGCAATCAGGCGTGCGGCCCTGCAATATAACGTGCCCTGTGTAACTACGATGACAGGAGCACAAGCACTGGTTGAGGCCATTAGTGCCACGGCATCTGGAAGGCCGATGATCGTTCGATCACTTCAAGAACTCCATTCGGCGGTCACGCCAGCCTCGGTCAATTAACTTCTGACCTGTACGAGTTTTTAATGGGAACTCAGATCCGCGCAGTGGTGATCACGGCCAGCGATGCTTGCGCACGCGGGTTGAGACCTGACGAATCCGGTGAAGTTCTCAGGCAACTGCTCGTTGACGTAGGCGCAGTGGTGGTCGACAGCGAAATCCTGTCTGACGATCCAGAGCCGCTGATCGAAACGCTCCGACGTTTCGCTGCCAGAAGTGACATTAATCTGATTATTACAACGGGTGGAACGGGATTAGGGCCGCGCGACAACACACCCGAAGCCACGCGCGCAGTCGTAGAAAGAGATGTTCCGGGCATAGCAGAGGCTATCAGGGCGGAAAGTCGTAAGGTAACTCCCATGGCGATGATCTCGCGTGGTGTCTGTGGGATCTGCTGTGACACTTTGATTGTAAATTTGCCCGGCTCGCCAAAAGCCGTACGGGAAAGTTTTTTGGTGATTAAACCTGTCCTCAACCATGCGGTGGATCTTTTGGCAGGTAGAACTCGCCACGATCAGTAGATATCGGACCGCACGGCTGGATGGAAGTTAAAAGAACCACCGAGATGAAGTCGGTGGTTTGGAGACAAGGTATCCGACACATAACAGTTGGTAAAAAAGTCGGTTCGTTGACAATGCTCTACTACGACGCTTAATATTTTCTCGTTCTCCGACAAATTCTTCGGACACAGAAACGTTTCAACAACATGCTCCTGCAGGAAGCCACGACTGCGACGATACCCGACGTGGGTGGTCCGATCACGGCTTACTGGCCCGTGATGATCTTCTTTGTCGTTGCAATCGTATTCCCCGTCTTGCCGATCATCCTGGGGCGTTTTCTGCGACCCAGCAAGTACCTGAAGGGCAAAATGCGGCCATACGAGTGCGGTATCGACCCCACGACTGATGCTCATGATCGTTTCACGGTGCGGTACTACATCGTCGCCATGCTGTTCTTGATTTTTGATGTAGAAACGATTTTCCTACTCCCCTGGGCAATCATCTTCATGGGGGAAGACTTCTCATTTACGAAATTTGCTCTTATTGAGATGTTCGTCTTTCTTGGTATTCTCGTCGTCGGTTATTACTACGCCTGGCGAAAGGGCGCATTGGAGTGGGCCTAAACGAATTGCCAATTGCCGATTTTCCAATTGCCAATTGCGCGACGTAATATTGACTCGGGGAAATGCCGGCAATTGGCAATCGTCAATCGTAAATCTTCAATGACTCATGTCTGAACACAAAGAAGGCTTCGTTCTAACTACATTTGATTCGCTGATGAATGCGATCCGCAAGACGGTCGGCGCCAAGGCCCTCGATCTGGGCGCCCCAGTTGTGAACTGGGCCCGCAAGTCCGCGCTGTGGCCGATGACCTTCGGACTTGCTTGCTGTGCCATCGAGATGATCGCGACCGGGGCGGGACGGTTTGATATAGATCGGTTTGGTGCCGGAGTGTTCAGGCCCAGTCCTCGGCAGAGTGACCTGATCATTATTGCCGGCACCGTGACACTCAAGATGGGACCTGTAGTCCGTCGTGTTTACGAGCAAATGCCCGAGCCAAAATGGGCCATTGCTATGGGAGCCTGCGCATCTACCGGCGGACCATTCGATTCTTACTCAACCATGCAGGGCGTTGATCGCTGCATCCCTGTCGATGTGTACATTCCTGGTTGTCCACCACGGCCCGAGGCCCTGCTCTATGGATTGATGCGACTGCAAGACATCATCATGCGCGAAGCCCCCTCGGCCTACATATTTGACTCGGACGGCACTGTGCACCGCCAGAGAGCCCTTGAAGGCGACGAGAACCTTGCGCTTTCATCCGAACTGATTGACGCAAACAGATCTGCTGAGCTCAGTTAACTCCTGGACGAACATCGGAAGGAGGGTCCCCTCATAGCTACTCTCTTCTTGAACACTCCCGATTCACTCGAAGAAGTACCAGCTAAAAGCTCGCCAGCCTGGGTTTGGCTTGGGTTCATTTTTGCGGCCGCGTTTCTCTTTCAGGAGACCTTGGCTGTCCTGCTCGAGTTCGAGGAAGCAGTAACTAACTTGACGCTCATTCTGATTGGGCTTGCGGGCTGGATCTACTGGCTGTTCTGCGTTTTTCGATTTCACAAGATACTCATCGAGATGTCGCGTAATCAGTACCCGGTTGGTGCGGGCGAAGCCGTCGGAAAGCATTTGATTCCCTTCTACAACTTCGTTTGGATCTTTCGCTGGCCTACACATTTGTCAGACTATCTAAATCAACGTGGACGGGTGCACGTGGTTTCCGGTAAGCTCCTCGGGTTGCTGCTGCTGTTATCGGCTTTGACAGCACGTTTCGTCGATGGGGGCGTAGGGCTCATTGGGATGTTTGCCGTGGGCATGTACATTTCCGCAAAGCTTCGCCGGCATATACAACTGGTTAAAGGCGAGAGGTTGCCACCACCCCCACCTAACTGGCGTTCAGAAGGCGCCGGTCCCGCCAATTTGACTAACTGAGTCGCGCTTACAGATTTGGAGAGATGCCATGAAAACGAACACCAGAATCAGAAGATCTCCGCTCTTACTTCTTGCTCTACTCCTCGCTTGTCCAACCATCCTTCAAGCACAGACTGCGCTAGGGACTGAGACTGGCCTATCCAGCACGACCACTGCGCAGGTACGACGGAAGCCGCGCCGGACGACGGCCCGCAGAACCACGAGGGTCGCTATCGTTCCGGTGGGTACTGACTTGAAAGTTCGTCTTAACGAGACACTGTCCAGTAAGGATTCACGGGTTGGCGACAAGTTTACTGCTACCGTACTTAACCCCAGCCGCTTTGAGGAAGGAACGCTCTATGGCCGCATCAGCTCGATCCAAAAGTCAGGTAAGGTCAAAGGTCGAACCTCAATGAACCTCGCTTTCGACTCCATTAGGCTGACCGACGGTCGAACCGGAGTTGTGCACGGCTATGTTTCCCGTGTCTACGGCGATGATGCTGGACGGGCCGATGATGAAGGAGGCGTGGAATCCGGAAGCCGCACGAACCAGGCGATTAAGCGAGGCGGAATCGGAGCAGTAGCCGGCGCAATCGTCGGCGGCATAGCTGGTGGCGGTAAGGGAGCTGCTATCGGATTGATCATCGGTGGCGCCGGTGGTGCTGGATCATTGGCTGTTCAGGGTAGTAAGGAACTTAAGCTTGAGGCAGGAACGGAGATGCTGGTGCATGTAACCCGCTAAGCACCTGGCCTCGGTTTACTAGACGGCGCGAATGCGGATCTGGGAAGACGGACATTCCTCGGTCTGATCGTTCGCGCCTTCTTATTTTGCCCGCAGAAATTTATGGAAGAAAGTCGTGCGTTCCGCCGTCTAAAGTTGTGTTCGGTCACGGAATCGGAGGAGCGGGATGGGGCAGCGCGCAGTAATGAACGAAACAAACGTTGACGAGCGCGTTATCGAAGCATGCCGCAATGGTGACCGTGAGGCTTTCCGGTTGCTGTTCGAAACTTACAAGGACCGAGTTTTTTCCATAGCCGTTTACACTTTTAATGGAGATGAAGGGGCAGCTGGCGACATAGCACAACAGGTTTTTCTCAAATTGATGACAAGCATCAACCAGTTTCGGGGAGATTCCTCGTTTACTACCTGGCTTTACCGAATGGTGGTTAACGCTTGCATCGATGAAAGACGGCGGCGTCGGCGCTTTCTTCCGTTCGGAGAGTTGGAATCGAGGACGAGAATGACGGACCGCAAGTCACAGGAGAAGCGGTTTGCGCGCATCGAGCTTGCCGGCTGTGTGCAGGCAGCCATAGCCGAACTGAGACCGAAATTGCGCATGCCGATTCTTCTCAAGTATGTCGAAGGCCTCTCGTACGAAGAGATTGCTGACGTCCTCAGCTGTTCTAAAGGTACGGTTGCTTCGCGATTGAACCGAGGCCACAAGGAGTTAGCTCGTCGCCTGGGCCATCTCCGAGATCAAGTTATTGCCGGAGAGTAGAGATGTTTTCGCACCACGTAACCCGAGAGTTATCCGCCTATTGCAACGGTGAATTATCGCCTGAAGAGTCCAGTCGTGTCGCTGAACATTTGATCCGTTGTCGGCGCTGTCGCTCGGAGCACGAAGTTGTGCGGTTCGGGGTGTCAGTTGCAGAACGCCTACCTCTTATACAAGCCCCTGAAAGTCTTTGGTCTGCTATTGAGTCAGGCCGAACCAAAATCCCGCCAATGCGTCACGGGAAGGCTTGGGGTTGGCAGCGGCAGTTCGCTGCAGTGGCAGCATCGATCCTTGTGGTTGTTGGGTTGGCAGCTCTGTGGTTATACACGCGTGAGTCGAGGCCTTTTTGGCAAGTGGCGCGAATCGATGGAACACCTCGCATCGGTAGGGAAGTAATTACCAAGGATGGAAGATTACCTGTAGGTGAGTGGCTGGAAACTGACGCAAGCTCTAGAGCCAAAATCGATGTAGCCAGCATTGGACAAGTCGAGATAGATCCGAACACTCGCGTGCGTCTGCTCGAAACCAAACCCACTGAACATCGTCTCGAGTTACTCCGAGGCCGAATGAGTGCGTACATCTGGGCCCCGCCAAGGCTGTTTTTTGTCGACACGCCCTCAGCCGTGGCGGCAGATCTGGGATGTGCCTACACGCTCGAAGTCGATGACGAAGGCAGCGCACTTTTGCGGGTCACCGCAGGTTGGGTTGCACTGGAACTGAGGGATCGTGAATCGATGGTGCCTGCAGGAGCCGCATGTGCAACTCGACCCGGAATTGGTCCGGGCACTCCTTACTTTGAGGATGCATCACCGCTCTTTCGGCAGGCGATCACAAAGTTCGACTTTGAACCCGCAGACTCTGATTGGTCAAAGATTCCTTCGTTGGACTTGATGCTTGCGGAAGCGAGGCCGCGCGACACACTCACTCTTTGGCATCTGCTCTCGCGAGTTGAGGGAAAAGACCGGGAACGTGTGTATGACCGCATGGTTGCTTTGGTTCCTGCTCCCGCCGCACTTGAGCGCGAACGGGTGCTACGGCTCGACGAATACATGTTGGAATTCTGGAAAGACGCGCTGACGAATGTTTGGACCGATGAGTCCTTCTTACGAAAGAAGTGGATAAAGGTGTGGACCAAAGGACTCGGGAAAATAAAAGGTGGGGAGGGTAAGAAATGATGAGCGATCGATTCTCTCGCCGACTGTTTTTGAAGCAGGCTAGTCTTGCAGCTGCTTTTGTTCCTGTACTGGTTCTGGGGTTTGTCAGTTGCACCTACCAGGCAAAACCAGCGACCTCAACTTCTGAGGGAGAAGGGCCGTGGAGAATTACAACCGTCCAAGCCTGATGAGCCTGGAGAGCCATTGATCGTTTCAGGAACGATTTATTCGCCTGATGGACGGACTCCGCTAGAGGGCGTCAATCTCTATGTTTATCAGACTGATGCAACCGGTCACTACTCCACAACCGGTGGGAACAACCGTCTTACTCGCATCCATGGGCTTATGCGCACCGACGCTCGCGGACGTTATGAGTTTCGGACCGTTAAACCGACCCCATATCCGAACGGACGCGAGCCGGCGCATATTCATGCCTATGTGTCTGGTCCGGGCTACCCCGAGTATTGGATCGATGAGTATCTGTTTGATGACGATCGCTTCATTAAAGAAGAACAACGCAGTAGAAACGCGACACTGTGTAGTTTCAGCCCAATTCTTAAACTTCAGCGCGGCGCCGATGGCGTTCTGCGAGGCGCTCGCGATATTCGCATAGAACGATGCACGAATAACTGCACTGGAAACTGAAAGATGGTAGGAGACGGCAGACATGAAGAGATTAAAGAGAAGCCTGCAAATCGCGTTTATGGTCCTTCTGGCCGCGATCGTGGTCGTGCAGTTCGTCGGCCCAGCCAGAAGTAATCCAATGGCGCCGCCAGCGCATGACTTTACAGCCAGTATTCAAATTACTCCCGAAGTTAGAGAGATCCTGACGAGATCCTGCGGAGATTGTCACTCGAACAAAACGCGCTGGCCATGGTACAGCAGCGTCGCTCCGGTCTCATGGTTTGTAATTGACCACGTAAATCATGGACGGCAGCACCTCAATTTCTCAGAATGGGGACGCTACAACTCTGAGGAAAGCGAGGAAATTCTGGAGCACATCTGCAAAGAGGTGAAATCCGGTAACATGCCGCTCTCATCCTACACTTTGATTCACCGCAAAGCGAAACTATCTGGCGATGACGTCAAGGTGCTATGCGATTGGGCGAACTCGCAGCGAAAGTCTTTGAAAGCCCGATCGGAGTCGGAAGGTAGAGACCACTAAACGTCGACCAGGTGACGAGTATCATTGAGGCACGCAACGCGGATAAACCCATCATCCCGAAGTTCGAACCGGGAGATGCCACAATTCGCGGTCGCCAACCAAACTGGTTTTAGTTCGGGAGCATCGAGGGCTCCAATCAGGTGCAATGCCAGGATTGAGATAGTTCCTGTGTGAGTAAAAATTGCGATCCGCCCACCCTTAAACTCCTTTATTGCCTCGTCAAGCTTCCTTGAGGAGCGGTCGAGCATCTGCCGATAACTTTCACCACCCAAAAGTACGTGGTCCAAGTCACGACGTAACAGTGCCGCGTATTGCTCTGGATGTTCCTCTGCGGCCTCTTCAAATTTTAGTCCTTCCATCACACCGACATTGCGCTCGCGGAAGGCATCGGTGATCTGCAGCTCGATTCCAGTGGCTTCGGCAAGCGGCGTTGCAGTTTCCACTGCGCGCAACAGGTCGCTTGAGTAGATTGCGACGAACGATTCCGTGGCGAGTGCGCGAGCTGTTTGTTTGGCCTGCTGGCGACCACGAGCTGACAAAGGTGTTGGTGTGTGACCGCCAAAGCGACCTGAGGCGTTTCCTTCCGACTGTCCGTGACGAATGAGTAGTACGTGAGTGACCATGTGAGGATTGTAAATTGGTGATTAACGATTGCCAATTGTCAATCGTCAATTTGCAATATCCACTCGACAGCTAAACCGCGACAACTTCTGCTTTTAGTTTTTCTGCTTGATAGTGAGTGGTGAGCGCCTGAATCAGTTCGTCTATGTAGCCCTGCATGACCAGATCAAGCTGATGAATTGTAAGTCCGATGCGATGATCAGTTACGCGATTCTCTTTGAAGTTGTAGGTACGAATCTTCTCTGAGCGATCGCCGGAGCCCACCATCGATCGACGTTCACTAGCCAACGCCTCGTGCTGCTTCTGCTCTTCCAATTCCTGCAAGCGCGCTCTCAAGACTCGCATCGCTTTCTCACGATTCTTAATCTGGGACTTCTCATCCTGCATGGATACGACCGTGTTGGTCGGCAGGTGAGTGATTCGTACGGCCGAATAGGTGGTGTTAACGGATTGTCCACCCGGTCCGGATGAACAGAAGGTATCGATTCTCAGATCCTTGGGATCGATCTTTACGTCAACCTCTTCAGCTTCCGGAAGCACCGCAACCGTAATCGCGGAGGTATGGATTCGGCCGCTTGCTTCAGTTTGTGGCACTCGCTGGACGCGATGCACTCCAGATTCATGTTTTAGCCGCGAGTAAACTCGATCACCCTCGATCAGCGCGACCGCTTCCTTGATTCCCCCAATACCGGATTCCGAAGCGTCCAGGATTTCAAAACGCCATCCCTGTCGTTCCGCGTACCTCCCATACATTCGCAGCATTTCGGCTGCGAACAGCGTCGCCTCATCGCCGCCTGTTCCCGCGCGAATCTCAAGAATAACGTTCTTTTCGTCGTTCGGATCAGTGGGCACTAAAAGGAGTTTCAATTCTCCTTCAACAGCAGTTAACTTCTGCTCCAGAGTTTCAACTTCAAACCGGGCCATTGCGCGAAGTTCTTCGTCGGCCGCATCCACGAGCTCGCGCGCGCCTGAGAGTTCAGCCTTAAGCGACTTCCAGCCCCGATATTTTTCTACTATCTCACCCAGCGAGCGGTGCTGTTTCGCAGCTTTGGTGTAAGCAGTTTGATCGGAGAGCAACTCCGGCGACGACAGCTCGTCGGTCAGCTCTTCATAGCGGGCTTCAATTTGTTCCAGTTTCTCTAGCATTGTGTTTCTTTCGGAGCTCTGTGGGGGAGCTCGAACTCCTCATTAAGATAGTGGCGCCAGGGCGGGCTCCGTTTGCTGTGGTTCCAGCTTCAGCGACTCTTTCAAGGCCTCTATTGCCACTTCCAGTTGCTGGTCGTCAGGTTCCTGGGTTGTAATGTTCTGCAGCCAAACGCCCGGTCTCGTGATCAACTTGAAGATCCAACCCCCCTCCTTCTTCGCGGAAAGCCGAATGATTTCATACGAGATACCGGCAATTACCGGTACGAGCGCCAGGCGCACCAGGAAGTTGTAGACGAGCGAATCGAACTTGATCACTGAGAACAGCACGATTGCGACCAGCATCACTACCATCAGAAAGCTGGTTCCGCAACGTGGATGTTGTCTCGGTTGAGGGCGTGCGTTCTCAACAGTTAAAGGAAGACCTGCTTCCCAAGTGAAGACTGTCTTGTGTTCCGCGCCGTGATATTCAAACACGCGACGAATGTCCTTGATCAGTGAGAAGCTCACAATCATTGTTAGAAAGAACGCCATCCTAATCAGGCCGTCGATCAAATTGAATCCCACTGAAGGACGTACTGGGTGCAAGTAGGTGCGGACAGTCCCCCATGCGCGGGAATACCAGGGTTGATTTGCTGTCGTACCAGTGCTTGATCTTGCAGCATCGTTCCCTATTGGTGCGCTCGTTGAATCAGCCGAAACAGACACTGCGGGGGTGGGCGCCCAGCCAGCGGCGATGAAAAGAGCGTTGGTCAAAAGCAGTGGCGCCGCGACGAACAGCAGAATATTGAAGATCAACGCAAACGCGATTGAGCCAACCGCGGCAGCAGTCCCTCGCCCCTTGAGCTCGTCTCTGGGGCGCTCCTTCGTTGGGACTGGAAATAGACCGGGAACTGCACCTGTGACGCCCGCAAAATCACCTTCACCTTCGATTACTGCAGGAGTCAGCATAACTTCGACATTCTTTGCCTCCGCTTCCTCAGCGTCGGCGAAAGCCTCATTTGCAGAGAAGTTAAGTGCTTTAATGCCGAGACCCATAGACTGGATCAACACTGCGCCACCGCGCAAAATCGGGAGCTTCAAAATAGGATATTTATCGCTCCACTTTGGCAGGCGAGCGGCAATATTGACGATGGTTCCGTCTGCTTTTCGCACTGCCACCGCATAGGCGCTTGGCGTACGCATCATCACGCCCTCAATGACGGCCTGACCGCCTACAATCAGATCTCTTTCGTTGGTGCTCAAGCTAGGTACTCCTGGTCTCGATCTATGGGCTAACAAAAAAGTAACGCCGGCGTTTCTTTCGGTCGCGAGTGCTTAGATGCACCCAATGCGACCGACGGATTCTCCGCCGGCGTCGTTGATTTGGTTCGTTGCTAGTGTCGAGTAGTCACAATTAGTTCGTAGCAGCCTGCTCTGGAGTTTTCTTGCCGTAACGTTTGTTAAATCGGTCTACACGCCCCGCAGTATCTACCAATTTCTGCTTGCCAGTAAAGAACGGGTGGCAGGCTGAGCAGATTTCCACGTGAAGGTCGCTTTTCTTCGTTGAGCGTGTCTTAAAAGTCTCGCCACAAGCGCATGTAACAGTAATTTCGTTATATTCCGGGTGAATTCCTGGTTTCATATCTCGTTCCTTGTTTCTCGTTCACTTGTCTATAGATGACCAATTTGGCCGGTCTCGAACTAGCCATGATAGGTGTCGGTAACCGACATCGTCAAGTTAAGCTGCTTATTTATTCCCCCCTGCCCACCCAGCTGGGCCATGGTCCGACTCATATCCACATTTGGCGCATTTCTCAGCGTCTGGCGCTCCATGACTTGGGAAGTGTTCATCGGCTGCCCGTCCAGATCAGTGCTGAAAACTTCCCATATACACCGCGCAAGTTTCTTCTGATACAGCTTGTAGAAGTCTTCTTTAGTTGGTCGGGATCAGGTGCGGTATTCTGCGGTCTTAGGCAAGAAAGGCAACGCAAGCCGTCGTACATGTAGATTGCATCATTGCCGAGTCGTAGACATCTTCCGCCTGTACTTTGCTGTTTCCTCATTGGAAGGTCCATAGATAATTGACTCTAAGTCTCCGGCGAGGAAGCGCCCATCCGCGGTATCCTTAGCGTAGACGGAATAACGTAAGC
>DATETN010000038.1:0-28235 GCA_035283645.1 Pyrinomonadaceae bacterium | reverse complement strand
GACTCAGAAGCTTCATCGAAATTGCGGAGCTTCTGAGTGTCACCCGTCTTCTGAGTTGGTATTGAAAAAATGAGAGTGGGAGTGGCGTCCGTCTAGTAGGCTGGATCTAAAAAGCACTACACACTTGCCGTGTGTAGGATCTATTTTTTTGACACAGTCACTGCCGAAGCTGTGAAAATTTCGAAAATCATCCACAGATTTCGTAGATTTCACAGACAAAAGGAATGTAAGCAGGACCAGCAGGACAATAAAAGGCGCAAATTCGAGACCAAGCCATCGTCTGCTCCTTAAATCTGCGAAATCGGAGTAATCTGTGGATGATTTCTTCACAGCTTCTGCCGTGTGTAGGATCTTTTTGACAAAGTCTCATGAAGTCGGTGGTTTTATCGCATTGGCTATTATTTCTTGTTTAAGTTGAATTTTCTGACTTATACTCCATAACGGTCAGCAGGCGCCTTGGCGGACGAATCCTGAGATCAGCTACCCGCCCTTAAAAACTCACGCAGTCAATCCGCAAATCACATGGTGCAGCTTCACATTCCAAATCTCGGTTCAGCAACGGAGCAATACTTTTGAGCGCATCGCAAGAATCGTCCGGCCGGTCGAGTGTTCCTCTGGCGCCAGAAGCGGTTCTGCAGCAACGGTACCGCATCGTCAGACAATTGGGACGAGGCGGAATGGGCGCAGTCTATGAAGCCGTGGATCAACGGCTTGGGATGACAGTAGCCCTCAAAGAGACAGTCTCCAGCGACGCTGCTGTTCGGAAGCAGTTCGAACATGAAGCCCGTCTCCTCGCCGCAATGAACCACCCAGCGCTGCCTCGCGTTAGCGATTATTTTGCGGAGGGGGATCGGGCGTTTCTCGTAATGGAGTTTATTGCCGGAGCAGATCTGGCCCGGATCATTGCTCAACAGCCAGGCCCGTTTCCGCGTGACCAGGTAATCTCCTGGGCCGACCAGCTACTCGATGCACTCATCTACCTTCACACCCGAGACAGACAGGTCATCCATCGAGACATCAAACCGCACAACATTAAATTGACTGCCTCGGGCCAGATCGCGTTACTTGACTTTGGCTTGGCGAAAACGCAATCGTCTGATACTTCGAACACCAGTTCCTCAAGCTTCTTTGGTTACACCAGACAGTACGCACCGTTAGAACAGATACAGGACCGCCGCACTGATACACGCAGCGATATCTATGCCTTGGGCGCCACGCTTTACCACCTACTGACCGGGGTGAAACCGCCCGACGCGTTACTGCGAGCGGCGGCAGTGGTAAACGGAGAAGTCGACCCGTTGCGTCCGGCAGACGAGGTTAACGCAGCTGTTGGGTATGAAATCGCACCGATTCTGGCAAAAGCGATGGCCCAAAAAGCAGAGGATCGCTTTATCAGCGCAAGCGAGTTTCGCGAGGCTCTCCGCCGCGTGGGTCGACGAGCAGATGCAACTGATGCCCCCTCCGAACACCATGACCTGAAGCTCGAAACTATCTCCGATCCCTCGTTTGGACCAGGCACAGTTACTCTATTGGTAGCGACAGTATTGTTGTTAGGTGCGGGCCTGATCTTTGGTTTCAATCGGTGGACAGCCGCTCCTCGGGCTATTGGCAAATTGGATTCAGCTTCAAGTAGATCTCAGGCAGCGGGTTTATCGGCGACGCAAGAGCGGACTCGTGTTGAAAAGCTTAAGCCGAAGGATCTCAACTCAGAAGGTCTCAGTAACTCCACCCCGCAAGTAGGACGGCGCACATCCTCGAACTCGCGTCGAGAGACTGCGCGACCATTAAATCGAGCGCAAGCTCCTGTTGTTTCAGTGCCCAGGGTGCGTTTGCCGGCGCTGGACCTCACGAACGAGTCAAACTTTTAGGGAGTGTTTCTGTTCAATCCACGATCGCAAACGCCCGTACTGGAAAGGAGCCAAAGCCTCTCACCTTTACCGGCACCGCAAAGAACCTGAAACCAGTGTCCGGTAACTCCGATAGCCCGCAAAGGTGTTCGACGATCGGAATATTGTGTGAAAGTAGTATCGTGTGTGCGGGTCGAGTACCATCGTTTACGTCATCGATGTTGAAAGAGTCAATTCCCACCAACCTTACGCCTGAGCTCGCAAGTAACTCTGCAGCGCCAGCTGTCAAAAAAGGGTGCTTTCCACTCGAGTATTCCTCAGTCCGCCAATGTTGATCCCATCCAGAGTGGATGAGAACAGCTTTCTCGTGCAATCGATTGCCAGCAAAAGTTTTGCTATCGACAGCAGGTGAACCAGTTCGGTTGCATCGGACAACAACGCCCTCAAGATTGGCCACAGAGCTTAAGTCCAGTTGCGAGACGTCGGCACGTTCAGCGAAGCGGTGATAAGGCGCGTCGATGTACGTGCCGGTGTTCGCGACCATTTCGACCTTGCCGATCTGGAACTCCGTGTCCGGAGCGTATCGAGATCGCGATTCCGCGCGGCTAAGATAGTCGGAAATGACAGGGGGCGGCAGTCCTTTGTAGGTGACCATGCCGTGATGGATGGTGTGAGAGACGTCTATTGTTCTGGTCATTTTGGCTAGCTAAGTCGAAAATCTGTTTTTCATTCACGCGCGTCCAGTCGATACGCCAAGAGCCGATTACCATCAGAGGTATAGAGAAGACGTGCTTGCTCATCGCGTACAAATCGTTCATCGGGGTTTGCTAAGCGAACGAAGCGATCTGAGTTGCCATTATTTACATTCACTCCGACTAGTCCTCTCCGCCCGTTGAATTCAGTGGGTTGATAGAAATTGATGCGACCGTCCAATTTGGTGGACCAGCGCTCATTACCTTCCACGCTCAACGTGACGGTAAACAGCAGCGCAATTGACAATGCGATCCAACGGCTGAAGGAACTTCTAAGTGCCATGACTTTCACTTCGCTACGAATTGTTGGGGAGAGATGGAACTATATTAACGCTGGCTGCCGTTAAGTCTTAACGATCTGTCACTCAGCGCAGCCCATTTACTTCCTTAAGTGCCTTCACCAGTTTTGAGGCGGCGTCTTCCGCAAGCATCTGTTTCTCTGTTCGCCAAAGGACTCGTGCGAGTCCCGGTGCGTTGTGACTAACAACATACATCTCACCCTCGGGATAGATGGAATTGAGAATGCGCCGATAACGCAGGAGATTGAAGACGATCACAAAGTCAGCCTGCGTTGGATCACCTACCCCACTAATGAGCCGGTAGTCACGAATGTACTTATTGAGTTTCTTGCCGATAACTGAAAACGCATGACGAAAACGGCGCTCGGTCCGCATTCCAGAGCGAACCGCATCCACTGCCACCTGCGCCGGGTCGCCACCGACATTTACGGTGTTGGAGCGCATAACCAATAGGTGCGCACGTCGCTTACCCCTGATCTCCGAGAGAGACCCCAAGACTAGAGGTGAGTTTGGAACCGGGTCCTCTTGTGGTTGCTGCGACCGCGCTTGAGTGCTCAGGAGAAAAACAGCTCCAACCAAAACTGCGGTTGGCCAAAAAAACTTAACCATGACGTCTAGATTGCCTTTAGCGTAGCGAGAATTCCCTGGTTATTAACACTCAAGCGCAAAAATACATCCTACATTAGAAGCGCCTCCACGCGATGGGCATGAACCATGTTCTCACAGGGTGACCAGGCAAACACCGTGAAGCGGCCATCCTGGGATGCAACCAGGGCTACGGCGTTACGCTGATCGTGTACGAATTGCGCCGCCGATAGGTGTCGCGTGTTGCCGAGTTGCAATGGTGCAACCACCGCAAGAGTACTTCCAATGACAGGTTCAGTGATTGCGACTCGCTCAATTCTGTGAGCTCCGCGGCGACGCGTAATTTTTCCACCAAACGCCAGTAGTTCGTACTTGTCATTAATAAATGCGGCACCGTCAACGGCTGTTAAGCCTGCGATAGCATCAACGGAGTCGATAAATGCCTCTTGCCACGCGGGCTGTGTCTTGTCTTTAGCGGGCCGGCGCATCAGTTGAGCGAGTTCAGCGTAGGGAGGCGCAACAGCGTATGAGACCGGTTGCATTATCGACTCGCGCCATTCATCTGAATCTTCGGGGACGACCAGCAGCGAGCCACCGCGGCCGTGAGCGCGCATGGATACTGCCAGTTGCACCAGAACGTTCACCGCGTCGGGTTCAGATGGTGCGCCAAATCCAAGTAGCGGTGAAAGGAGAGCCGGACAGTCGACCAGACTTGTGCCGTGTTCGTCGACGACCTTTATTTGGTCGCCTTTGAGGACTACGACATTCACGAATTTTCCGGTTTCAGCGCCGCGTCGATACTTCACTACCAGCAAGCCAGGTTCGATAACTTCCAGAACGAAGCAGAGCCTTGGGATGTCTCGCGTCGTTCCCCAGATGCACAGCTCATCTCCATCCTGATTGGTCCGCCAAACCCCAAGGTGTATTCCTGGGCGCTCAACCGCGGGGGCGAGTTTGGTGAGAACGTCGGATGTAAAGGGTAGATGATGCGCAAACGTCAACGGCTGATGGGACATACTCGGCGGAAGGAAAGCCAATGAGATCTTCGGTGAATAACCTTCTTCGCGACGAAGGCTGGCCCAGAACGCCGCTTCAATTATGTCTTCGACGGCTGCGCGATCTGGTGCGGGCGCCAAATCAGCACCGTCTTGCACCTGAGTACGTGCAACATGATTCGCAAAGTGTGCCTCTATAGTGTCGGCAACGAGATGTGCAGCAGGATATGCGGGAGATGTCATGAAAATCCAGGACTATCGTTCACTAGGTTGCGGCAGCTCATCAACGACACCCTCTGGAATCTTCAACACTTCTTCCCAGCCGGAATTGTCTGCGCGCATTTGCGCGGTCAAATCCTCCCGGAGTTTATGAAGCCTGTCACTCAGTGTTGACGGATAGTTGCGAATGTCGCCGAAGCGCTTTCGCTGCTCTTCAACGAAGGCTTTTTGTTTTTCTATCGAGGGGATTGCAGAGTGTTGACCATTCTCCCAGAAGGGCTGCAGCAGTCGCTCGACAAGGATCGCTCCGGGAATATTTATCTCCTCGTCATCTAATCCGACCACGTCACCTACGTAGTTTCCCTTTGCGGTAACACCACGAAAGAGCTGCAGCCGCCCGGGAAGCGTCGTCTTATCTAATGAGTTCGAGGCTTTCAAAGTCGGTTTTCCATCGATCGAGCACTGTTTGAAGATCACGCCGGCAACAGCCGGAACCTCACTAGATAACTTTGTGCCGATACCAAAACCGCCGACTTCTGGAAAATCCTTCACGATTGCCTGCACGCGTTCCACATTCAAATCGCCCGTGAGATTGGGCCTCAGTCCGGACAGTCCATTGGCTTCAAAGAAATTGAGGCACCAACGGCCCAACTCTGCCAGATCACCTGAGTCAACGCGAAAGCCCTTAAATGCGCGACGTCTGGCCGTCGTTGAAGTGGCAGCCATTGCCGCATGCACGGCGCCCATGTAGACGTCTATCGTATCGAGGAGCAACGTCGTGCCGTTAGGATTGGCGTCGAGCCAACGTTCAAAGGCCACCTGCTCAAAGTGTTTTGGTTTGCCGGTTCGCGGCTCGATTTCTGGCTCGGTCATGTACTCAATGTAAGCCTGCTGCCAGTAGTGCGCCTCCGTTCCAACTGCGGGGATATCGAGCCGATGCGCTGCCTCCATGTTCGAAGTGTCGTTAAAGCCACCAATAAAAGCGTAGGTAGCGATATCGACAGCCCGCTCAATATCTCCATTTCTGCGCAGCGAAAAGTCCGAGAGCCAGCGATGATCGCCCGCTGCCATTCGGAATTGCATTGCCGTGCTGGCAGTGGTCATCGGGAGGTCAAACGCGTGCTCGAACTTGATCTCTTGTGCCTGGGTCAGCCCAAACTTACCGGTGATGTCTGCGAAGGGCTGCTGCTTGAAGACAATGGTGCCGGGTCGCACCGCTCGGATGGCTCCAACGAAGTGCATGTCTTCAATTGCTTTGGCAAACAACTTTAGTCCCGCGCGATCCTGCTCCAGGAACCTCAAGCGCGGCCGATCAATTTGACTATCGATCAGTAATCGGACGAGTCGTTCGTGACCAAGACAAGGGGCAAACGGCAACTTGCGTTGCGTCACGTAAAAAGTCGCCTCAACATCGCTTAGGTAACGGTCGTGCAAACGCGTCGCATTCTTATATGACGCATCCCCCATTACGGCGTGATAACGATCAAAATTTAGTGTGCCCATCTGTCTTTGGATCAAGCTGCCGTTTGCTCGGGCAATTGAGCTTGTTTGTTCTGCCCCGCTCGCACGAATTCCGCTCCTGCAGCTTGCATCTCTGCGATCGCGCGCTCCCCGTCACCTGGGTTTAGATCTACGGCACGCATAGCATCTTCGATTGCCTTTACTCTGAAACCCTCTTTGATAGCATCAAGCACAGTGTGTTTGACGCAATAGTCCGTCGCAAGTCCGCCGACCCAAACTTCCTTTACGCCAAGACGGTGCAGTTGCAGGCTCAGATCGGTTCCGTCGAAAGCAGAGTATCCCTCGTCATTGCCCAAACCCGTTGAGATGACACGAATGTGGATGTCATCGATAAGATCGGGATGGAACTCTGCGCCCTTGGTCTTCTGCACACAATGGATCGGCCATGTACCGCCGAAAGCGGCAAAGTGTGTAGTAATGGGCGGGTGCCAGTCTCGAGTTTTGAACACCGGTTCACCACGTTCGAGAAACTCTCTGGCGAGTCTGTTCAGTGGTGCTATCACCTCGTCACCATGAGCGACCGCAAGAGCGCCCCCCGAGCAAAAATCATTCTGAACATCAACTACGATGAGTGCCCGGTTCTTTGATTCTGACATTACCTTGTCCTTCTTCCTTTCTCCTTTTTACGAGGTTTGTCAGAAATGTAGTACAGACAAGCTAAAACTCAAAACCTCTGGAGTGCGGCAGAACTTTGGTTCTGTGTTGCCAGAAGTGCCAACCCAAAGCGGGGGCGCGGGCTAGACGCCCTTGCCGCGGCACTCCAAGCCGGTGATGCAGTAGTGCTCGTCGACTTTTAGCGTGAGATTCGCCTGTGACTTGAGCGGAATGACCCAATTTGTTGCTGTTGGAAGGATCGCATCTTGCCAGAAGCATTCAGTCTCCTCGGCAGACATTCCCATGATGTTGTTCGACTGTAACCGGATCTTCTCTTCGCGCAGTAGGCGAGAACGATGTGCCGCCTCCAACTCCATTTCCATGTAGACCAAAAAATCCAGAACGTCCGCGAGCATTTCGTACCCCGGTACCCTCGCGCCTACAAACCAGCCCTCAATGAGGATCAAGTGCGGCATTGGGACGATCTTGTTTGGGGGTCTTTGTTCAATGCGAGTGTCATATCGGGGAACCGAGAGGAGATCGCTGGACGCTCGAGCATCGTTCAGAAACTTTGACAGTAACGTTAGATCGTGAGTACCGGGCATCGCGCGCCACCTGAAGCCAAGGGACTCCCTCTGTTCAGGTGTGAAGTAAAAATCGTCCAGCGAAACCACTGCAACTGGCTTTTCAAGAGTGCGCGTTAAAGCAGCATGCACTATTTTCGTCAGGGTTGATTTACCTGCGCCTGGGAGGCCGACAATCCCTCCAATACAACGCCGCGGGATGCTGGCCCATGAGGCGATCAAGCTTGCGAGAGGCAGGTAGTGGCTCCATAAGGCGCTCAGTTCGACTGTCACTCCCCTTGCTTCCAGGTCTTCCCCTATGGGTTTCAGGAGGGCCAAGCGCGATGAGATTGACTGTTCGATCTGTTCTCCGGCGCAATGAATCAGTCCCTGTTCAACTACGTCAACAGTGTCGCGCAGGTGAGAGATCTGATGAGCCGTAGTTTTGAGGCCAGCTCGCACTCGCTCCAGTATTACTCTTCGTTGTTCTGTCACTTTCAACCTGCTCCGCAAACCCCTTTAACCGGAAATCGCGACCAATGTTAATATGCTAACCCATTACCCAAACTAAAGAGATGGATCAAAACGGAGAACAGATAAGGTACGACCCCGCAAACGTGTACCTAAGCGAGCACGGATTGAGCCGTGACGCCCTGAGTCAGTTTGTACCTCAGCTTTATAACGCGCGAGCGGCAATGCTCGAAGATCTTGCCTTACTGCGTTCCGGCAAGGAGATTCCAGGAAGCAAACAACCGCTCGATGCGGGTTTCATAGACCTTCCAGAGCGGTTACTGAACGAGTACCACGCCAAAAGCGAGCAGAGCGAAGTTGGCCGTATTCTGCAAACTGCCGCTGATCTTGCCGCCAACGTAGACCGCTTAGTTGTGGTTGGGATTGGTGGCTCGTACATGGGTACGCGTTCACTGTTCGAAGCTTGCTGTCATCCATTTCACAACGAACTTGGTCGCCTTAAGCGCGGACACCGACCACGGCTCTACTTTGCCGGTTACAACATTGGGAACGACCTCACACAGGCGTTGTTAGACATGCTTGCCGGCGCTGACTTTAGTCGAATAGAGGACCGTTGGGCCATTATCGTCGTCAGCAAGAGTGGCGGAACGCTTGAGCCAGCAATAGCATTTCGGCAGTTGTTCCGCCGCTTGCGCGAAAGCACTGTTGGTACTACATGGCAACGCAAGCTTGTTTTTCCCGTTACCAGCGAGGACAGCAAACTTCATCAACTAGCCAGAGAAGCGCTGGATAGCAAAACGTTCTTTGTTCCGGGTGATGTGGGAGGAAGATTTTCGATCTTTACAGCCTGTGCGTTGCTGCCGGCCGCAGTCCTTGGGATCGATGTAGTGCGGCTATTGGAGGGCGCGGCAGCCATGACGAAGCGATTTCGCGAGGCAGATGTGGAAGTTAATACGGTTCTCGACTACACCGGTGTTTCTCACCTGCTCGAAAAGCAGGAAGGGGCTTTTATTCGCGTGCTGTCGTTGTGGGATCAAGGTCTGGAAGCTCTTGGACTTTGGTACGATCAACTGCTGGCTGAAAGTCTAGGCAAGAAAGAATTGGGTGCAACTCCAATCACTGCAGTAAACACGCGTGATTTACACTCCCGCGGACAACAGCACCAGGATGGTCGACGGGACAAGCTCATCACAAACGTAATACTTGAGCGTCCGCGTCGTGAACCCGTCGCGGTCGGCACCTCTGACTATGATCAGGATGGATTAAACGAAATCGCCTCGCGCACATTGCCGGAGGTGCTTGTCGCGGCGATCCGCGGAACCAATCAAGCGTACAAAGAGGACAATCGTCCAACCGCAGATATCTCTTTACCTTCGGCCGGTGAATTCTGTCTGGGTCAGCTCTATCAGATGTTAATGCTTGCGACTGGTCTGGAAGGGTATCTGCTGGGCATTAACCCCTACGGTCAGCCCGGCGTTGAAGCATACAAGCGACACATGAATTCCGCCCTAAACTCATCTTGATTCCCACAAAGTTGAACATTGGACTCGCCTATCTAAAACTCTTTCTCCGCACGAAGTGCTCATCAGGCTCAAATTGGTTCACGCGGGAGGGGAACAGAGGAAGCTACCGGCGACTGAAACCAGTTACTTTCCAAAGGAAACCCTCAGTTACGAGCTGAACTTCTAACGAACGCTTGTCACTAACTGTCTCGATGACGGCGATGGTGCGTGCTGAGCTCTGTCCGAGTTCCACCATCTGGCTCTTCACATTGACCCTGGAACTTCGGCCCACAGCGCATCGTCAATCAAATCGCCCAGTACCAGTGCCACAACAAAATCCAATGTCGTGCCCTGAGCGATCGTTCTCTTACCTGACGCACGCAGGATCGCCAGTAGAAAGACGTAAGCGAAGAGCACACACGGAGGACTATACGTGTCACCTCCACGGTCAAGCCCCCTGGTTAGCCAGATCTCGTACAGGGTCGGGTCCGGATGATTTGCTGCGCTCTTTCTCCCTCTTGGCCTGTCCACTCAGATCCGCCTTCTGCAAAGGCTCAGCCCACTCTTAGCAGTTCACCTAACCCACCACCAAACTTCCAGGCTGCGGCTCCGGCGAGTATTCCCCGTAACGGTCCTTCCATTTCTTCTTCCTCCTGATGCCTGGATCAACGAGCAGAAGCTGCTTTGCCCTGCCGCTTCGCTTCCCGTAGGCGGTTGCCAAGTTCAGTTGCTTCATCCTGACTCAACACCTTTCGCGCCTTCTTGAATAACTCGCCTTCCTCTTCCTCGACGTGGTGTTCGACGTTCTCTTTCAGCACGGTGAATTTTGCAGTCCACTGCTCATCATCCTTCGGTTCTGATTCCAACTCACTGAGCAGTTGCTTGACCAGATTGTGCTCTTCATAGGCTTCAAGAGTGATCTCACGAGTTTCATCGGCGTTCTCGAGCGCGGGATAAAAGATCTGCTCCTCGATCTGCGCGTGCAGATCCAGTTCCGCTTTCAGTTGGGTGAACAGTTCTACCCGGGTTTTCACCCCACGTTCGGTTGTACCATCAATTTTTTCCATGATTCCTGCGACCTTTTCGTGGTCGGCCTTAAGTAGTTCAAATGCGTTCATCTCGTCCTCCTTCTGGTTTGTTTACTGCTTAGCTTGTGTTCTTCATAGGCCCTCCAGGGTCAGCTCTCTTGCCTGTTGCAGTTGAAAGCGGCCATGTTTACTCCCAATTAGAACCAATGTGAATCAAGCTGGACACAACGGTTCACGAATCTCGGACCCCTGCACTTTAATCGAACAGCAATCGCTTGACTGGTCTGGTTAGGGCAAGCCGGATGCCGTGGTTCCTGGGTGCGCCCAAAGCACTTACGTCATGCTCGGTTGCCATTACGTCGCCCTTTAAGAAACGCCAAGAGAGATTCTTCGGCAGGATGTAGTTTGCGTCCGTTGAACGCGATGAAGTCTTCTAACTCATCAAAGTAGTTTTCGATGATCTTGCCAGATTGGAAAAAACCAATGTACCGGCGCAGGTGCGAAAGTCTTTCGCCGTGAACTTGGTACCCATTACTTCCTTGATGTATTCATTGATGTGCCGTCGCTTTACATCAACGAACTCACCATTACCGTTCCGGAACTTAAAGACTTCCTTACCGGGCTGTTTTAGCAACGCGCGCATAACTTTGGCCACGTCTGGGTCGACAAGTTGTTGTTGTTGTCGCACGCCGGACTTCCCCGGGAAGTCGAACTCAATAGTGTGACCCCGCACCTTTATCTGGTTGTGACACCAATCGCCCATCGGCGTGCCGGTAGCGAAACCCACCCTTTGCCGTACCTCGGCGAATAATTCCTTTTGTCTGCAGACGTTCTAGTCGTGTCATGTCGGATAAATTTATTTGCCGGAACGCAATTTGTTTTAGTCAGCTAGATGTCAGCTCAATCGTCCTCTTTTCAAACCAGAAACGGTGGCTGGCGAGTTCTGCCTCGGGGAGCAATCGTGTATCAAACCAATAAACAAAACGAACAGTTTGAAATCAAGTGTTCATGGTGTGGAAACTTCATTCGCTCAGCTACCATTAAGCACGCGGAACAGATGTGCCTGATCTGTCATGCTCGTATGCTGAATCAGTATTTTCAAAAAATGCGAAGCCGGAGACAGCGACGAACTGAATCCGGCGTTCGCGACACTCTTTGATTGCGCCCAGGCTATTTCCTTTTTTGATCCCCGCGATCTCCTTGACCAGAAGGGACAGTCTTCTTTGCCTTGCGCCTGCGATCCCGCGCTATCGACCTGCCGACGTCATCCACTTCATCAAATTGACCTTTGTCGTCTCTTCTCACGAATCGCTTGTCGTTTCCGGTGTCCACTAACTCTCTACTCTTTGCACTCTTTTTATTCATTGCCCCTCCTTGTTCAGCTGTAGGATTCCTGTACAGATTCAAAGCACTTTGTTTACTTACAGATCACCTTCCGAGTCCGAACTGTGCTTGCAGGCACGCTGCGCAACATCGATGCCAGCCCTAAAACCCGCCTATCTTTTGTGGGAGATTTCCATGACTTTTCAGCCACATCCAAAGATGGGCGCACCAGTTGCAATACGGCGCTGGCGAAGAATCTTTAGAGAGGCAAGGCAGGCGCGAGATGGCTCAATCAGCAAAAAGATTAGGACGGCGTAAGACAGAAACGATACTTCAAATGAGCAAGAAACAGAAAGACCGGACTGGGAAACTGCGGGGTACAGCAAACACTGCCCGGAAGACGGCGCCACGCAAAAAAGATAGCCGAGACCTTGGAAAGATGCCTCAGCCAAAGTCGCCAATGCCTGCGCAGCATCAGGAGAAACCGGGAATCGAGTCAGAACTCACCCCGCGACCCAAATACCAAGCGCGGTTTTACCAGGGTTCGGGCAAGCTTAGTGACAAGGTTGCGCTGGTTATGGGAGGCGATTCGGGCATTGGGAGGGCTGTAGCCGTACTCTTCGCACGTGAAGGTGCAGACATCGCTTTCACATACCTGCCTGCAGAACAGTCAGACGCTGACGAGACTCAGGCTGCTGTGGAGAAAGAGGGGCGTCGGGCTTTGCTGATTGAAGGTGATCTGCAGGACCCAACATTTTGTACTGAAGCTGTTGAGCAAACAGTAGCTGAGTTCGGGAAGCTTAACGTCCTGGTAAACAACGCCGCGTATCAACAGCATCAGGAGGGTCTTGAGGAACTGTCGGATGAGCAGTGGGACAAGACATTTAAGACGAACATATACAGCTACTTTCGGATGACAAAGGCAGCATTGCCGCACCTCAAAGAAGGCGCCGCGATCGTGAACACCGGCTCGATAACCGGTCTTGAGGGCAGTGGCCATTTGCTCGACTATGCGGCAACCAAGGGAGCGATACACGCGTTCACCAAATCACTCGCCAAAAACCTGGTTGAGAAGGGAATCAGAGTGAACTGTGTTTCACCTGGACCGGTTTGGACTCCACTAAATCCTTCTGACAACCCGGCGGAGGAGGTCGCACAATTCGGTGCAGATACCCCTATGAAGCGTCCGGCCCAACCTGAAGAGATTGCTCCGGCCTTTGTCTACTTTGCGTCAGAAATTGACTCGAGCTACGTCACAGGAGAAGTACTAACGTTGTTGGGGGGCGAGACCACCGCAGCTTAGGTCCGCCCTAACATAGAAAAGGAGAAAAAATCATGGCAGAAGGTGAAGGTGGTGGTAGCGCAGGAGTAGTGGCGGTACTAGTGATCTTTGTAGTGATCGTGATAGCAGCCTTGCTGGTATTTGGTGGGCGCATTTTCAGTGGAAATAAGCAGGTGGATGTAAATATTAGTGCGCCTGCACCTGCTAAGTAACACAGCTCGCCACCGCGAAGGAAGGGAGACTGATGAACGAGTGGTTTAGAGGTTTCTCGATAGCGGCAGCAAATGCCCTCGGCTCGTCGTGGATGTTTATAGTCAATGTTCTACTAATTCTGACATGGGTAGTTGCGGGTCCCTTCTACAATTACTCTGATTCATGGCAACTGATTGTAAACACTGGGACCACGGTCCTCACTTACCTCGCGGTTTTTCTCATTCAGAACACGCAGAACCGCGATGCAAAGGCGATACATCTCAAGCTCGACGAACTGATTAAGGGAGTGGAAGGTGCGCGAACTCATCTCGTCAACCTCGAGAGCTTCACCGACGATGAACTGGACAATCTGCAGCATGAGTTCGAGCGGTTGCGCAAGACGAATCGACGAGTAGCCAAAAAACTGGGGAGCGAGCATGAGGAGATTCGGGAAGACATAAAGGACGAGCTTCAGAGGACGTTAGAAGCGGTGGAGTAGATGGTGGCACTCATGGAGCGCCATTCAGTCATTCAGTTCTCAGGTAGTTAGTGGTTGGTAGTTAGTGGTTGGTAGTTAGTGGTTCTAAGTGTCTAAGTCTTGGCGAGATGGAGCAGATCCTTGCACGCAGTCGTGATCCTGAAGAGATGCGACGGATCTGGATTGGATGGCACCGTGTCTCCCCACCGTATGGCAAAAACTACCAACGTCTGGTAGAGCTTGGAAATAAGGGTGCTCGAGAGATGGGCTTCAAAGACATGGGTGCGATGTGGCGCGAGAAGTACGACATGGAACCGGACGCTTTCGCTGGAGAGATGGAGAGGCTTTGGCAGCAGGTTAAACCGCTCTACGATTCACTCTACACCTACACACGAAAGAAGTTGGCGGAGAAGTATGGCAACCAACTAGTCCCTGAGAACGGCCCAATCCCAGCTCATCTACTGGGAAACATGTGGGCACAATCATGGGCCAATATCTATCCACTCTTGGCGCCTTCCACAGGTGTTGTTGGTCCCTGTAACAGGTTTTGACACAGTCACTGCCGTGTGTAGGATTCTTTTCTTTCACTTGGACCACTCTCGACTGGAAGACACTCAACAGATCCTACACACGGCAGTGTGTAGTGTTCTTCAGATCCAGCCTACGAGAGGAACGCCACCCCCTCTTTATCTCAACGTTACCGACTCAGAAGCTCCGTCGAAATTGCGGAGGGTGAAGTTGAGGGTTCTGAGTGTCACACGCTTCTGAGTTGGCATTGTTGAAGAAAAGAAGGGGGGTGGCGCGTCTTTGTAGGTTGGATCTAAAAAGCACTACACACTGCCGTGTGTAGGATCCTCTTTTATAGGCTGGATCCAAAACTTCCCCACCCTGTTTTTCAATGTCACCAACTCAGCACACGCGGCATTCAGCACCCACGAGTCTCGCAGGGATAGATCTACCACCAACAACGAACCACCAACAACGAACCACCAACAACAAACCACCAACAACAAACCACATAACCTCATCTCCCGATCATCAAAGCCGAAATGATTTTGACACGACTTTGCATAATGAAGGGGTTTCAATACACTCTTTCGAAAGATCGAACTTGGCGTGTTACTGCAGAGAGGCCCCGAAACCATTTACATCGGTGGTCGGTGGGACACCAGCCGCACAAAAAGGGAGAAAAATGAGCGAACACTTAAACATATTGGGCATTGCCGGAAGTCTGCGCCGGAATTCGTACAATCGGGCGACATTGCGTGCGGCGCAGGAACTTGTGCCCGAGGGGGCTAGAATTACGACTTTTGAAATTGATGGCCTGCCCGGTTTCAACGAGGACAATGAAGGCACACCGCCCGATCAAGTCACGCAGCTGAAGAGTGGAATTCGAGCTGCAGACGCAATACTGTTTGTCACACCCGAATACAACTATTCCGTCCCGGGAGTCCTGAAGAACGCAATCGACTGGGCCTCGCGTCCTTACGGCGACAGCGCCTGGACCGGTAAACCGGTTGCTGTTATGGGAGCGTCAATTGGCACGTTGGGAACGGCGCGGGCGCAGTATCACCTGAGGCAAATGTTTGTGTTCCTGAACATGCACGCAGTGAACCAGCCGGAAGTAATGATCAGCAACGCGGCGAAACGTTTTGACGAGAGTGGAAGGTTAACCGATGAAACGTCCCGGAAGTTGATTCAACAGCTTCTTCAGGACCTCATCAACTGGACTCACCTGCTTCGCCAGGGTTAATCTCGACCTTTATGGATCTGAAATCAACCATCACCTGCCCAGAGTGCGGTTTTCGCAGCACCGAAACCATGCCCACTGATGCCTGTATCTTTTTTTATGAATGTTTGGGCTGCAACGTCCTGCTTAAACCGCACCCAGGAGACTGCTGCGTATTCTGCTCATACGGTGATGAAAAGTGTCCTCCAAAGCGGCTCACGGACTGTTGCGAGAATTCACTGTTGACCGACTGATGAAACCAGACTCAAGCCTTCTTCTGACGAGGCAAGACTCCCGAGTCCACCGTCTGCCCGGTACGAGAAAGAACCTGAAAGTAAAGCTGATCGTCGACAATCTCTACCAGCATGAAGGACATGTCGCGGTCAAAATGCTTGTCCGTTAAGGGTGAATTGTCCCTTACATCGCCGGACCGCAGCTTCCCACCTGCGCCTGTAACAAAGTAGTAGATACCTTTTTGGGGTTTAATTCGCTCATAGAAGTGGTCGTGCCCGGCTATGACAACGTTAACTCCGTACCTCAAGAAGATAGGTTCTACGATCTCGCGCAGCTTTTTATCTGAACCGTGTTTTCCGCCTGAAGAATAAGGGGGGTGGTGAAGAAAACAGATCTTCCATTCCGAAGTGTCTTTGGCTAACTCACTCTGCAACCACTCGACCTGCTTCTTATCCATATAATTGCTGTTCAGAGCATAGAAGGCGGCGTTGCCTCTCTTGAACCGATAGTACTCTTTCCCGTCCATATTGAAATGTTGATAAAAGCGTTGGGCGGGCTCGTCGTGATTACCAAGGCTCGCGTAGAACTTTACCTTACTATTCAGCAGCGACTGGTATACATCCTCGAACTTCCGTTTGTAATCCCTTGGACCCTCACCACCGTACATGTTGTCACCAGTCATCAGCACAAACTCAAATGAGAACGCCTGGTGAGACTTAAGCATAACCCCTGCCAACTCGTGCTGCTTGCTGCTGCCGGTACCCGTGTCGCCGATTGCGGCAAAACGGACCGAGCCATCCTTGCGGGGTAGAGTTACGTTGACGCCGTTTGCGAACCCATTGCCGTTGGTGTTTCTGCTCTGGGCCTGCAGAAACAATGCTTGAGTAATTACTGTGGCAAGAAAAAGACCCGTTATGAATATCCAGTTAGCGCTGCGTCTCATTACGTAACTCCTTCATCAAAACTACGGAAGAGCGTTGAGCATGTAATCAACTATCAGACCATTGTCCGTGTCAACCAGGAGCATATGTCTTCCGACAAATCTGTACTTAACTTCTTTAGGAAGCTGCGGCAGTTGCAATAAGAGTGGCGGCGGAATCTGCGTTAGTTCCTTTGTTTCAGGGTAGGGATAGTTGACACGTAAGGGAACCCCGCTAGTATCAGCCTCCAGAATTGTCTTCCGCAACTCCGCGCGGTCGGTGCCTTTGAACCCTTCCTTAATCAAACCGCGAATGTAATCTGCTGTCGCACGGTCGAAGATCAATCCCTGCTTAGCGTTTGCCCGAACTACTCTGACCGCGTCAGCGAAACTCACTTGGTATACGTGAATCTGTTCTGGGGTGCTGTCTTTCGACAGCTCAGGCAGCTTCCCCTTTACTTCATTTCGCTGCTTCAGATAAGTCTTAACCTGTTCATTGAAAGCTTTTACCAAACGCTTTTGCTCCGGAGTTAATTGAACATTTGTCGCGACTTGCCCGACCACTTTTGTGGCGCTGTAGGTCATACAACAGGCCAGTGCGACTGTGGCGACGATGAACCCTTTTCTCTGGTATCTCATGCTGCTCAATTTCTGCAACCGTGGTGCCCCAACAGGCAGGCCGCAACGTGGACGGAAGCAGTGGCTTATGCTGTACTTTTTTCAGCACTTCTGTACGGTTTTGGATCGTCACAATCCTTTTGATGATACTCGTGAACTGAGTGGTCTTAAGATCTTGATGATCTGCTGAATAACTATGACGCGCGTAAACAGAACAACCGGATCATTCATGCCCCTATGGGTGGTCGTTGAGAAGCACGATATTACGTCACGGATTTGGGTGCGACGCTCGGACGATCTGGAGGCTTAGGTGGCAAGCGTTCAAAGAACAACTCGCAAGACTTTCTGTCAACAAGGTTCGTAATGGGAATTGAGGACGGCGCGGTTGAGTTTGACTATCAACCAGTTAGCTCAACTGTAGACAGTCTGACCTGTTCCTTACCTGAAGGTCACAAAGTTAGAAGGACCCGACCGGGTCGGCACCGAATCACGGCCGAGCAACCGATTCACCATTGCCAGTCGGGCCATGATGCGTGGCTCGCCGAACTGAAATCGGTTGGTAAGGTTCTGCGCCCGCTCCAAATCAAGTTGTGCCAAGTCTCCGAGTTGTTGAGCAAAGCGGTTTACAATCTGATTTAGCGTACTGCCGCCTTGTAGTGGCATCTCGCCATCCCGGAAAACACTCACTTCGAAGCCACTCAACACGGCCGCAGCTGAAAGCAGCTCGTTCAACTGCATGATGCCAGGTTCAAGAACATCAAAGCCGCGGCTCGAACCCAAACTAGTAAAGGCCGCTGCCACTCTCAGCTGGTGCTCAAAATTCTCGTAACTCGTCGCGCGCTTCATCGCGTACTCACGCGCCTGCTCTACGAGTTGCAACGCCAATTCCGGTGCCTTTTTCCCTATTGAGCTGGAGAGTTGCAGGAGCATAACTATTCGTTCGGCGTCGTTAGGTAATTGGGCGAGGGTCATCCGCACATCGTCGAGCCGGTTGGCTTCCGTTCTTGTGACAAGTTGTCGGAGGTCCAAGGCTTTCATTACCGATTCCCGAACGTTACCCTCAAGATGATCATTCGCAATTTGGCGCGCGCGATCAGTATTACCCTCATCAAGTGCCCTCATCGCGGCCTGTTTATACAAGCGGGACTTCATCTGTGGAGGCGCGTTTGCCGCCGCTGCCACTAATGCTTCTGAGGTCGGGGATGATTGTAACGAAGTCAGGGATTGCCCAAACGCACGGCGCCCGTCGTTCATCCCCGTTTCTGCCAGTTTCTGTCGGACGGCCGCTGCGCGATCAGGTACATATTGTTCAACTTGTGGCAGCAACCCAGCCAACGAGGCCAGCAGACGCCGGTTATTCATCTGCTCCATCTGAGCATCTGCATTCCCCTGCGTCGATGTTTGTGACCCCACGCCGCTCACTCGCCCTCGTGATCGATTAGCTCCGCGTCGATAGGGAATGTTTGCGACGTTTACTTTCAGAGCGCTTTCCACAAATGTGCCGAGTAGGTCCTGAAAGGAGGATGGGCCCAGCAAGGCCCTTCCGACAGATTCAGGGGCATTAAGGTCGGCCGGACCGCTTCTCAAGAGGGATAGAGCGAGCATTACGGCGTCTGCATTAGCACTCAGGTTCGCTGATTGCAGCTTGTTCACCAGCTTATCTTCGAGCCTTGAAGCCGCCTCTTTGTCCTTGCCGCGCAACTGTCGGAGAACTTCGACAGCCGAACGAGGAAACTCGCCCTTGTCGAGCATCTGCTCAGTATTCTGGGCGGCCAGCTTAGGATCTAAAGCAGCGACCTGTGCCAGCAGGCTTTGTTCCAGATTGGCTTCGGCATCAAATCCTCGGACATTGCGACCATCGGTGCTAGCTGTTGGGGCGGTTGGGCGAGTTGCGGCCATCAGGTGATAGGCGAGCTGAACATCGTGACGCGCCGCCCGCAATACCAACTCCTGCCTTAACTGCAATGCTGGCCTTCCCGAGTTTTGACCACGACGCGGTTGGGGTCCCGTCATATCTGTTGTTCGGATAAGCTCAGCGACTCCGTCTCCGGCGAGTGAAAACAACGATCGTGCTCTCTCCTGATTGTTACTCCAGAGGAGGTCGGCGATAGTGATCTGTACACGAATTCGATTGTCGGCAAGCTTCAAAAACTGCGCCTCGGATGCCACTTGCTCGAGCACTTGAAACGCACGTTTCTCGTTTTCTTGTTGCTCAGCCTTCTGTTCCTCGGTGGCTCCAGTCAGCGGTGCATTCTCCTGTGCGACGGAGTTCGCTCCGCACACTAAACTAAGCGTCAGCGTTAACAGAAAGGTTCGCATTATTCTCATTTTGGGTTTCTCCCAATCTACAATTGTGTTCACTACCTTGCTTTGATGGGAGAGCAGCCGAAAAACAGCGTCTCGTAGTTAGACGCACGGAAGTGGCTACTGGTTACAAATTAAGGTGTTACCAGCCCTTTTTTGATGTTTCGCTGCCACGCCTCATAATTTCGGACGCGCCTTTTAGCCTGCTTGCGAGTAAGGTTCATCACTTCGGCGACGTGGTCAATTCTCTTAGTCCGATCATTCTTCTTATCAAAACGGTCGCCGGGCGCACGAAGATAAATCTCATAGGCCTTACTCCATTCGGCCTTTACCTCGGGAGTTGCTTGCTTGCCACGTTGTTCAGGCATCGTCCGTTACCTCGGGGAAAAGTTGTCCGGGAAAGTCTAGCAGCAAAAACTACAAGTGACGAGTTGCTGGGCCGGAGGGTGGCCCGCAGACCGATACTCAAACTTCAGCTGTGAAAACAAAGGCATTTCGTTCGAAATTGGCACATCACGAGGCCGTTCTCACCGCTTTTCTAGCTTTGTGAGGTTGAGTCGTGCCCCGGGCGCCCCCGGGACAACCCTCTGTGCGCGGTGCGTTACTAACTCAGGCTCACCCGGTGTTAAGCTAAATCCTTGTCGGTGACGCGGTGACAACATAATGACTTTTGAGTCTTATTTTCGGGCTTCCTCTTACGCCATGGTTGCGGTGGCGATGCTCGCACTTGTGCTGGCGGGTGGATTGCACATCGGTCTCGCCGTGGCCTTTGCCGCGGTCGCCGTGATTGCCTGGAACCTTGAAGGAACAAAATGGCAATTTTCTGAGCGGGTTGGCTTGGCAGTCGTTCTGATTTCCATTCCGCTCTTCTTTCTAGATTGGCAGTATCAGAAGTTATTCACGGAGGAGCAGAGAAGGGTCGGAGTCAACGCACTTGCGCACCTTATCGTGTTCCTGTCGGCAATCAAGCTCCTGCAAGTAAAGTCCGATCGCGATTGGGTTTTCCTCTATTTGATCTCGTTCTTTGAGATGTTGCTGGCCGCGGGTTTAAGTTTCAGCCCAATATTCCTCGGGACGCTCGGCCTTTACGTCTTCGTCAGCCTTTCTACTGTCATTGCCTTTGAGATCAAGAAAGCGCGCAGTTCTGTCAGCCCGGCGGAAACCCGGTTGCTCGTGGCGCCGGATGACAAGGTGTTCAAACGTCTCGCGTCCGGACGTCGACGAGCTCGTGCCGAAGCGCTGAGGTTGCCGCTGGTGGCTGCGACCCTTCTGGTCCTTATCTTTGTGCTTGCGTTGCCGCTCTTTCTGATTGCACCTCGCGCTGGATCGGCGACGCTAACTCGTGGCAGTTCGAGCCTTACCAACATCATCGGGTTTTCAGAGAACGTCAAGCTCGGTGAGATCGGGACGTTAAAAGCCAGTGATGAGGTAGTAATGCGCGCTCGGCTTGATTCCCCGATTCCCAACAATCCGCAGAACCTCCGGTGGCGGGGAGTGGCCCTCGACGAGTTCACCGGGAAGGGCTGGCGTAAGTCTCGTGAAGCGCGTCAAAGCTCGCCAGTGGCGCCTGTAGGTCAGAGCGGTGGGTTCTTTCCAGTGGGCAAAACCTCGTCGCTACACCGGCTAACGAGCCAAACGGTTTTTCTTGAGCCTGTCGAGTCGGCGGTGATTTTCACACTGCCAAGAGCCGTAGCAATCCAAGCAGACTTTTCCTCAGTGCGGATAGATGGCGAAGGTTCGATTCAGGCGCGTCGTCCTCCGCTAGATCGAGTCATCTATAAAGTGCTATCGGATACTACGCAGCCCGACGTCGAAGAGCTGCGGACTGAAGCACAGCCTTACGGCCGGAGCGCCGTTCGCTACCTTGAAATACCGGGCTCTCTTGATTTACGCATCTTCGAGCTGGCCCAGGCGATGGTCGCTAAACACAGCGCGCGAACACGTTATGACATCGCAAAGGCAATTGAGAAAGAGCTGCAGAACAATTACGGTTACTCGCTTGAGATGAAAGCGCAGGGTCCCGATCCCCTCTCGGACTTTCTCTTCAACGTGCGGGCCGGCCATTGCGAGTATTTTTCCACAGCGATGGCTGTAATGCTCCGCACGCAGGGGATCGCCGCTCGTGTGGTGAACGGTTTCCTGCCGGGGGAATACAACGAGGCGGCGGACGCTTTCACAATCAGACAGAGCGATGCCCATTCCTGGGTGGAAGTCTATTTCCCGAAGTTCGACACTTGGGTGACATTTGATCCGACACCGGCAGCAGGACGTCAGGAACAACAAAGCACAGGGATCGCAGCACGGCTTGGCAAATATGCTGAGGCGTTGGAACTGCTCTGGTTTCAGTACGTGATTGGCTATGACAAACAGGAACAGCGCTCGCTCGCGACAGCACTGCAGACCCAGGCCTTCCGCTATCAGCAAACAGTCAACGATCTCTTCAGTTGGATTAAGAGTCTGTCGTGGGCCCGTATCCTGGTCTTTTGCTCGATTCCCATCTTAGTATTGTTTCTGGTTCTATTGGCCCAAAGGCTGCGGCGGTTTGGCTGGCGCGCTCTAACAGTGTTGCGAAACACCGAGAGTTCGCAACATTCTGCCATTCTCTTCTACGAGAGGCTGACAAAGCTGCTTGAAAAGAAAGGCATTCATCGAGAAGCAGGTCAAACACCCCTTGAGTTTGCTGCCAGCGTTGGCAATACGGAGGCTATGACCATAACAGGAGCTTATAACCGCGTGCGATTCGGCTCCTATAAGCTGTCACCGCGAGAAGAGAAGGAGATCGAGGAGATGTTGAAGCGCCTCGAATCCAGTTCAGAATGAGCAAGATCGGGTTTATTAGTCTTGGTTGTCCGAAAAACCTCGTAGACAGCGAGGTGATGATGGGCCACCTCCAGGCCAACGGTTACGAGATAACTGGCAATGCAAGCGAGGCTGACACAGTTGTAGTCAATACTTGCGGCTTCATCGAATCTGCCAAGCAGGAATCAATTGAAGCGATTCTCGATGCGACGAAACTGAAGGCCAATGGTAATGCAACCCGGATAATCGTCGCCGGCTGCCTGGTTGAACGGTATCGCGATGAACTGAGAGCTGAGTTGCCGGAGGTCGATGCTTTTATCGGCACCAATCAGATAAACGACATCCTCACCGCTGCTGACCCAAGCACAAACACCCGTTCTCTTCCAGTGGTTCCTATTGGCAATCAGAGTGCAACCTATCTTTACGATGAGTCTACGCCTCGCATTCTTGCTACACCCTCTCACTACGCCTTCATCAAGATCGCGGAAGGCTGTGATCGACCTTGTGCCTTCTGCTTCATCCCACAGATGCGCGGGCATTTCCGCAGTCGCCGTTTTGGATCCATAGTGGCTGAGGCCCATCAGCTTGCGGAAGAAGGTGTAAAAGAGTTGATACTCGTAGCGCAGGATTCTTCCCGTTATGGCGAGGACCTGGGTAAGAACGATGCGCTGGCTCATCTGCTTCGTGAGTTGTCACGAACAGAAGGAATCGAGTGGGTAAGGGTAATGTATACGTATCCGACTCACATCAGCGACGAGTTTTTGGACGTGTTGGCCTCGGAACCCAAGGCTGTCAAATACCTGGACATGCCTCTGCAGCATGCTTCGCAGAATGTCTTGAAATTGATGAAACGTGGGGGAAATCGAATGAGCCTGGAGAGGTTGATTGAACGGGTCCGCAATAGTGTTCCAGGAATCGCTGTGCGAACCACTTTCATAACAGGGTTTCCCGGTGAGACCGAAGAAGACTTTGAAGAGCTGTTGCTCTTAGTTCGAAACGCTGAATTCGATCGAGTGGGTGTGTTTACTTACTCCGACGAAGAGGGCACGCCCGCGTTCGATTTACCGGACAAGGTCCCGGCAAAGCTCGCCAAACAGCGTCGAGCGCGACTGATGAAGGAACAGGCAAAGATCTCGCTTCGGCGAAACCGCGCCAGGGTGGGCCAAACAGCCAGGGTGCTGTTTGAAGGTGAATCTAACGAGAGCGAGCTTCTTTGGCAAGGAAGGATGGAGACTCAGGCGCCCGATATTGATGGTTGCGTGCTTATCAATGATGCGCCTGAAGGTGTCGCACCAGCACCGGGCGAAATTGTAAACGTGCTAATCACGGATGCCCAGGAGTATGATCTCGTGGGGGAAATAGTCTGAACTAACAACTAACATCTGACATCGTACGTATCACAGTAAGGACCATCGGCCGCTGACCCCCAACAACGAACAACCATCTACTATCAAGGAATCCAGCGATGAGCTGAATCCCACCGTTGTTGTTTCTGCGTCCGTCCCGCCAAAGAGAGTTTCAAGATCGGCGAAGGACTACCTGGCACTCGCGGTTGCCACCTGCGGCGTGGGTTACCTTCCGATTGCTCCAGGGACGTGGGGTTCGCTGGTAGGGGTGGGTATTTATGCCGCCGTCCGGGGCTCCTTGTTGAAGTTTCTGTTTGATCGCGCCCTCGAATTT
Source organism: Pyrinomonadaceae bacterium (assembly GCA_035283645.1). Classification (GTDB taxonomy): domain Bacteria; phylum Acidobacteriota; class Blastocatellia; order Pyrinomonadales; family Pyrinomonadaceae; genus PSRF01. The sequence goes on along the minus strand of DATETN010000038.1, from coordinate 4,301 downwards.
CGTCTCAACCTCTTTCATCTCTACTACACAATTCTAGCATGCGAATTTCTTGTCCTGCTGCTGATCTGTTGGGTAGGTGTTTGGGCAGCAAATCGCACTGAAGCATTGGTGGAAAGAAAGGATCCTCGTGTAGTTGTTATTGATGAGGTTGCCGGCCAATTCATTGCCCTTTTGCCGGTGCCTTTTTTGATCGAGACAGCCTGGTGGGCGGCGATTGTCGCCTTTTTTGTCTTTCGCCTCTTTGACATCATTAAGCCATATCCGGCACGTAGACTGGAGTCACTGCCGGGCGGGTTGGGCATCATGGCGGATGATCTAATTGCCGGTATTTATGCGGCTGCAGTCGTGGCGCTACTCGTTTCCGTGGCTTGGTTCATCTAAAAAAGCAGGAGGGAGAGACAGTTTTGGAATCGAGATTTCGAGATGAAGATGTTGAAACCAGAAGGGAAGAGGAAGCTACTAGCGAAGACACCCTTGCTGAAATTGAAGAAGAAGAGAAATCCGAGGATGCCTCTGACAACGAACGGATTCCCGCCCCCGATTCTTCCTCGGTGCCGCAACCTACGCGGGACGACAAAGGTTTGATGTGAGAGGTAACGAAGCTATTCAGGAAGCAATGTGATTTGCCACGTGATAAAGGCGATAAAGGTCAGCATAAACAGCAATATGACGACGACCACTCGATCGAGTCCAAGGATTGACCGCTGAGTTCCTGTTCCCAACTCCTGCGGCAAATGCAGGTCATTTTTGTCCACTACTATTGCGCCGATCTCGTGGTGAGCACCGTCGCCGGGTAAAGTAGCGCTTTGCTTTCTTGCAGCATGCCGGTCCTGCTCCTCGAGCGGTGCCAACTGAGCCGCCAGTTCCGCAGTATTGCCTTTCCGATGCTTTCGGTGACGGAATCGATGTCTCAGATCCATTTGATCCTCTTCAAATACGCGTACAACGCCAGCCCTACACCCACCATTGAGAGGAGCGCAAATACATATCCGAAGCGCCAGCGCACCTCCGGCATATAAATAAAGTTCATCCCATAGATTCCCGCGATCAGTGTTACCGACATAAGAATGGTGGAGATGGATGTCAAGCGTTTCATTACCTGATTCATTCGATTTCCTGCCACCGAGAGATAAGCATCCATCGTCGAACTCAGTATGTCGCGCAGAGTGTCGATTGTATCGCCAACACGGATTAGGTGATCAAAAACGTCCTGGAAGTACAGGTGAATTTCTCGCGGGAAGATCGGTTGTTCACGACGCATCATCGTATTGAAGACGTCCCTTAATGGCGTAATAGAGCGGCGTAAGTAAAGCAACTTTTTCTTAATGCTGAAGATCTCTTCAATGGTATTCGCTCGAAACTCGCCGAAGATCGCGTCCTCAAGATAGTCAACACGATCGCTTATGACATCCAGCAGTGGCAGGTAATCATCAACAACGGCGTCGATCAAGAGATAGGCAAGTAAGCCCGCGCCCTCGTCTGAGCGGTCCATCCATTCACGCCAGAGTCGTCGGGCCGTCTCAATCGCGCGAATGGGGCGACTGTGAACTGTCACCAAATAGTTTTTCCCGAGAAATATGTTTAGCTCTCGCAGTTCAAGTCGGTCAGCCGGCCCAGCTAACTCGGCCTCGTACAAAACCATGAAGTAGTACCCGGGATACTCTTCCACTTTCGGTCGTTGGTGTTGGTTGCGACAATCTTCGATGGATAAGTGATGGAACCCGAACTCTTCGGCAAGTTCTTCAAAATCACGGCTTGTGGGATCGCTCACATCTGCCCAGACGACATTGTGCTCGTCAGCTCGAAGCTCGCTAATGTCAGCCGCGACGCAGTTCTCAGTAAACTGCTTGGTCCGATTGTCCAAACAGATTGTATTAATCAATCAAAAGAGCCTCCTCGTCGCAGGCCAAGCGACCGCTAATAACCAAGGTATTGCGGGCCGATTGTGCGCAGTCTAACACTGATTGGGGCAGAGCAAGCGCAAAGAAAAACCTATATAATCGCGCGCACCCATGCCAATCAAAATCTTCGTTGCCGATGATGTGAGCGAAAGAGGTCTGACGCCTTTGACTGCAGTTGGCTTTGTAGTGGACAAGCGTCCGGGACTTGGCGAACAGCAATTAGCAGACGCGTTGAGAAATGTCGATGGCCTTGTAGTGCGCAGTGAGACGAAGGTCAGCGCTGAGTTGATAGATGCCGCGCCCACCTTGCGTGTGATCGGTCGCGCGGGCGTGGGAGTCGACAATATTGACGTCGCTGCTGCCACGGCGCGCGGCATTGTGGTGATGAACGCCCCGGATGGGAACACAATCACAACCGCCGAGCATACTTTCGCCCTACTGATTTCGCTGGCCCGCCGCATACCTCAGGCAAACAGTAGTCTCAAGTCGGGAAAGTGGGAGCGAAAGAAATTCGTTGGGGTCGAGCTTCAGGGCAAAACCCTCGGCATCGTGGGGCTTGGTAGAATCGGACGTGTCGTGGCCAGCCGGGCCCGCGCGTTTGGCATGATGATCGTGGCCTATGATCCTTTCATTGCCACAGAACACGCAGCGGAACTGGAGATCGACCTACTGCCATTGGAGGAGGTGTTTGAGCGTGCAGACTTTCTCACGGTGCATACGCCGCTTACGCCGGAAACGCGTGGCATTCTCGGACGCGAAGCGTTTGTCAGAATGAAGAAGGGGGTGCGAATCGTCAATTGTGCTCGCGGTGGACTGCTTGATGAAGTAGCGCTACGAGAAGCAGTCGAATCAGGAATCGTCGCTGGAGCCGCTCTGGACGTATTCGAGCACGAACCTCCCGATCCCAACGATCCACTGCTTGGCATGGAGGAGCTGATAGTCACTCCGCACCTCGGCGCCTCGACGACAGAGGCACAGGAAGGCGTGGCTTTCACGGTTGCGGAACAGATGCGCGATTACTTGCTGACGGGCGCTCTTCGTGGTGCTGTAAACGTGCCGGCACTTGGAGCGAAAGAGCTAACCATTTTGCAGCCGTTTATGAAACTGGCTGAGAGTCTGGGTCGATTTCAGGCCCAGCTGGTGGATAGTGCCGTACGCGAGGTTAGGTTGGAATATGCGGGCGACATTGTGGATCTGGATGCCGCTCCCGTGACTCGTAGTTTTCTTGCCGGCCTACTCAGAGACGTCAGTGCGAGGGTTAATGTAGTCAATGCATTTCTCATTGCAGAGGAGCGAGGCATAAACGTGACTACTAGTTACCTTCGCAGCGGTTCAGATACGACTTCAGAAATTCAGACCAGGGTGATTACGAGTACGGGCGAGCAAACGCTGGCAGGAACGTTATTTGGTTATGGCACACAAGCACGAGAGGGCCGGCTCACCCAAATCAATGGGTTTCACATCGAAGCAATTCCGCATGGACACATGCTGGTCCTACGAAACAGAGACGTGCCCGGTGTAATTGGGCAGATCGGGACGTTGCTGGGCGCTGCGGGTATCAACATAAGCCGGTTCCAGCTGGGGCGCCGGGAACGAGGAGGAGAAGCGATGGCGGTTATCCAAATAGATGTTCCATTGACGAACGAAGTGCTGGAGAAATTGCGTTCCTCTGAACAGATTATCTCTGCGCTGCAGATCGAGCTGTAGAGATTCCTTCCTTTCACTTGGACCACTCTCGACTGGAACACACTCAACAAAATCCTACACACTGCAGAGACTGTGTCAAAAAAATAGATCCTACACACGAAGTGTGTAGTGCTTTTTAGATCCAACCTACTGGAGGAACGCCGCCCCCCCTTTTTTATCTCAACGTTACCGACTCAAAAGCTCTTTCGAAATTGAGGAGCGGTAGTTTGAGTGTTCTAGTTGTCACCGTCTTCTGAGTTGGTATTGTTGAAAAAATGAGAGGGGGAGTGGCGTTCGTATAGTAGGCTGGATCTAAAAAGCACTACACACTGCCGTGCGTAGGATCCTCTTTTATAGGCTGGATCCAAAAAACGCTGGATCTAAAAAGCACTAGACACACTGTCGTGTGTAGGATCCTTTTCCACTTGATCTTACTCAGAGCACTTGCCATGTGGACCACCCCTCACCTGGTCCATGCTCAACAAAATCCTACACACGGCAGGTAGAAAGGAATCCTACACACGGCAGTGTGTAGTGTTGTTCAGATCCTACCTACTAGAACGGACGCCGCGCTCCTACACACGGCAGTGTGTAGTGTTGTTCAGATCCTACCTACTAGAACGGACGCCGCGATCCTACACACGGCAGTGTGTAGTGTTGTTCAGATCCTACCTACTAGAACGGACGCCACCCCCCCCTATTTTTTCTTCAACG
>DATETN010000037.1:0-104587 GCA_035283645.1 Pyrinomonadaceae bacterium | reverse complement strand
TCAACTCGTCAAGGAACGCAGTGCAGCAGGCAGACTCAGTAAAGACCGGAAGCCTGTTGAGGAACTTCCCAGTGCAAAAGTGAAGGGCGCCAGGTAAATTTAGATTGGACCATTTTCGAGCCATGGTGAGGAAGGCCTTCCACTGAGAATGGGATTTCAGTTGGCAATCTTAGGTGAAGCTGAAGATGATTTTCAAGGGTTGCGTTGCTCCTGCTGGAGTTGATGAATGAGCAGAGTGAGAGCGGGGGCAGCGCGCAATCAGATTGAGCGTTAAAGATGAGGTTGAAAGCGCGCGCCCCCTTCCTGACTGTGAATTAGAACAGGTCGAGTTGTTTCATTGGAGGTGAGCAGTGAGGAGAGTTGAGGCGGGGGCAGCGCGCAAACAGATTGAGAGCTAAAGATGAGATTGAAAGCGCGCGCCCCCTTCCTGACCTGCGAATTAAATCAAATTGAGAGCTAGAGACTAAACATCTCAGCGCGCTGCCCCCGCTCCAACTCTCATCATTCATCAACCCCAGCAGCCCACTTCACAGTCTTAACAACACCGCCCGAGTGGGCAACCCTGTAGCGCCTGCAATCGCCAAAGCATACAAAGACACCTGCTTCTGATATTCCTCAATCCTGCCCTTCAGTTCAAAGTCAGTTTTGTAATCCACTATCGTCCACGAATCCTCGTCCCGATATGCAAGGTCAACTACGCCTTCAACCATAATTCCATCTTCCAATTGAATCGCCACTGGGACCTCCCTGCGACAAAGGCCGGAAGCCATCCCCACAGCAGCTCTCTGAATCACGGGATGCCCCAGCGCTCGCGTAACTAACTCTTCCGCAGCCACAACCTCCTCGTTCCTGGCGCCCACAATTCGCCCCTGTAGCATCGCCACCTCGCGAACAGCATCAGTATCCGAGTCGAGCGCAACAGTCGATAGGACGGCGTGCACCAACGTTCCAAAGCGCTTGCCATGTGGTCGGGTAAAATCAATCTCAATTGTCTCAACGGAGACGTTATCAACCGAACCTGAGACCTCGATGGCGTGCGTTGTAGCAGTTACTATCCGCCACTCAGGTTTGCCCGCCGAGAGCCGTACACTGGTTCGCTGCTTTTGCCATTCGCCGTGTGCACGAATTCCCTCCTCCGATCGGACCTTACCCTCATCCTGCGTGAGGAACGGCGTCAAACTTGAGGTGGTGCGCACGTCGGTACTTGGTGGAAGCACGTTCGGATCCCACCACACGACCACGTGATTACCGACCTGCGGCTGGTGCAAGCCGGGACTGACCGATCCAGAAGAGCGCGTGGCCTTCGGCGGACGATTACCTACATTGTCATCTCCAAACGGAGGACAAGCGGGAGGGTGCCTGGTTTTTGGATTGAAACTATTTAGCTTTGCGGGGTAAAGAGCCGGGTTAAAGCTTGCCAGCCAGCCATCGTGCGGTTGATCACCGACCGCGCATACAACAAGCAGGTCGCGCGCACGCGTCGCAGCCACATAAAGTACTCTGGCTGCCTCTTCCTTCTCGTTTCGCAACTCCTCCTCTGCGTGCTCCTGAACTTCAATTGGCGTGCAACCGGCGAGGTTCATCGCGTGCAACCCAGCGGCCTGGTCCACCCATTTTGAAGGCTCACGCGTGTCTTTAGTCGTCAGGTCCGCCAGCAACACAACCGGAAATTCAAGGCCTTTTGCTTTATGCACAGTCATGATGCGCACGCCATCCACACCCTCTTCCATGATCGGAGCATCGCTGACGTCTCCGGACTCTGCCTGTTCATCCAGCCAATTAACAAACGCCCGGAAGGATATCAAGCCATTGCGTTCAGCCTTCCGAGCCATATCGGTCAGTCGCATGATGTTGGCCAGAGCCTGCTCACCAGTTGACCAGTTGGCGAATCCAGCGTGCGCCCTCGTCTGAGCAAGAAGCGTTGAAATCGTCTCCGCCACGGGCCGCCGATTTCGCTTTCGATGTAGCTCTCTCAGAATGCCAAGCGCTTGCACAACTTCAACCAGCGATTCAGGCAGATCCTCTGGCGGCTGTTTGAATGGATGCAGAGTTGAGTATCGAGTGCGATAGGCAAGCAACTGCGAATCGGTGAAGGCGAACAACGGGCCTCGCAATGTCGCGAAAACAGCCAGTTCATCGTTGGGCCACTCAATCGCCGTCAGCGCGTTGCGTATCGCTTCTACTTCCTCGCGGGAATGGAAAGAACTGCCTCCCACCAGCAAATGAGGTATCCGATGTGCTTCAAGTGCTTCGACGTACGGCCGCGTCACATCAGTCGAGAAATGACGCTGACGACGGAACAAGAGACAGATGTGACGAGGCGCGATCGGCACTGACTCGTTGGGACGCTCTCGTTCGGTGACGGTCCAACCACTCTCGTTCACCAGCCAGTCTACAAACCCCGCCACGTCTTTGGGGAGCGACTCGTCGATCTTCCAAACAACCGGTTTGCCATAATCGCCATAGGGTTGCGACACTGGTAAGGCGACAATTGCTGGTTGCGTCTCAATTCCACTTCTGCTCGGGGCGAGGGGAACATAGTGCGCCTGTGTCGATGACTCCTCGGACATGATTGGGGCAAAAGCCGAGTTGACTGCTTCCTGAAGCTCCGGAACCGAGCGAAAGCTCACGTTCAGCTCGACCAACGCGCCGCCGTTCCGAATTACCTGCCGCTTCACTTCCTGATACAGTGCAACATCCGCGCGGCGGAAGCGGTAGATCGACTGTTTCGGATCGCCAACGATAAATAATTTCCCAGCCACCGGTCTGACCTGCCGCCAATCCTCTTGATCAGGATCGTCGGAAGCCAGCAACACCAGGATCTCAGCCTGGAGAGGATCGGTATCCTGGAACTCGTCGACGAAGATATGAGTGAAGCGCTGCTGCAACTCTGCCCGGATGTCTCGATTCTCGCGAATCAGGTTGCGCGCTCGGACTAACAGGTCAAGAAAGTCGACATATCCGGCGCGCTCTTTCAACCCTTCGAAATCTTCAACCACGGGCCACAACTCTTCACGTAAGCGCGGCGCGAGATCTGCACCGGCCTTTTTGACAAACTCCTCCACGCGAAGCTTCAGTTCGTCGCGCCTCCGCAACATCTCGTCTTTGGGAAAGTTGTCTCGCGCGTAGTACGCCTTGTAGTTTTTGGTCTTCCACGCAGGTAGAAACCCGAACAGTCGGGCTTCAATACCATCGTAATCTCTTGTGTCGCCAAGAGTTTCAACACGTGTCACGTCGGCAACGAACTGCTTCAAGAACCGAAGCGACTTGGTGAAGTATTGCTCAGGATGACCAACCTCTGACCAGTCGCCCAGGTCAGTCATTTCCAACAACAGATCGTCAATCTCTGCCTCACGCGCGAAACCCTCGGAAGGTCGCCAGTGTGTAGTGAAGTCGCGCTGCTTTACCAATTCCCATGCAGCTTGTCGCAGAGCGCGTTTTGGGCCATTGTCTCGCGACCGTTGCGCCAGGGTCGCGCTACGACCACCTCCATACTCCCTCCGTGGCGGGCGTCTCAAAATGCGCCTTACTGCCTCACCGGGCTCGCTTAACACCCTCTCAAACCAACGATCAAATGCAACCAGGAACAGCGGGTAGGTCATGTCATCAGGCGCAACCTCAAACAGCGGATCGATTGCGGCCTCGACCGGGTGTTCTCTCAGAAGGTCAGCACAGAAGGAGTGAATGGTGCCGATGCGAGCTTCTTCCAGTTCCTCTACGGCCTGCTCAAGAAGCTGGATGGCTTCAGGCGAGTTATTGAATTCTTGCCGCGCCTGCTCGATTGCGGATCGCAGCCGCAACTTAAGCTCACCTGCAGCGAACTCAGTAAAAGTAACAGCAACCGTCTGGAACAACCTTACGCGACCGGACAGGATCCCCGACAGTATGCGGCGGATTAGCGCCGTGGTCTTCCCCGTACCTGCCGCTGCCTCAACCACAAGCGTGGTCTCGAGGTCATTGCAGATTCGGTCACGCGCCGATTGATCTGCCAGTACGGTTGAACGCGCTTTCATGGCAGCTTCCTTATCCCACGCAACTGGACCAATCGATCGGGAGGTTTTTTCCGCGTTCGCATCTCCTCGAAAGCCCCACACACAGCAAGGTAATCACACCAGTCACACGCCCTTTCATCGGGCGCCGCCGGTAGAAAAGCATCAGCAAGTCCCTGCCGGATCGTCATCAACACCGCGTTCAGTGTTTCCAGGTTAAATTGATTGAGAGGAACCACTCGATCTTCGTATCCTCCATCGGCAGTGCAGTAGTAGAGCCGGCCGGACTCAACGTCTCGCGTAAGTAGTTTCTTTGCGGCAAGGGCGTATAGGAGTGGTTGCAGATACTTGCCACCACCGACAACGGTGTTTCGTTCGGCACGAGCCTTCCCGGTTTTATGATCCGTCACCCGATACTTGCCGCTTGCGTGACGCTCGATGAGATCGATCGATCCACGTAACTTCAGATCGCCGATTACTTCAACCGGCTCGCTGACACTGTCAGGGTCTGAATCTCTGGGACCACGGTCCTCAGTGAGTCCAAACGACAGCTCAAACTTGTCTGGAAGCCAGCCATCCTCGGTATCGGCCATGCGACGCAACCATTCGCGGAGATCGGCCCTGATTGAGTTGATCCCATCCAGCCACACTCTCGGGATCGCGGGTGCAAGTCTGTCTTCGTATTCCCCGGCCAGGCGATCCAAAGCTTCGTCCACCATTTGAAAGGCCGTTCGTAAGGAGGCCGGATCCAGAGGCAACAGTCCGGACGCCTTCATCTCCGTCAACACCACAAACTGGGTCTCGTGAAACAACGACCCGCGCGTTAAGGGGTCAATCGACTCCAGCGCTGCCGGCTCCTGTCGCAACTGCAGCCGCAATATGGCACTGAGGAAAAATCTGTAAGGACAACTTGCAAAGTGCTGCATTGCGGTGGCCGAAAACGATCGTTTCGAGAACTGATGACTGGCAATGCTTTCACGCCCAAGCTCATCCGGATCCACCAGCCCATCGTTTGGTGTCCAGCGACGTAACCATCGCCGACTGCGTCCCCGCAACGCTCTGGCAAGATGTTGATTGGCTGCTAACAGATAATGCGCGCGGCCGGTTGCCTCACTGGTTTCGGCTTCCATCAAACCCGCCAGCAGCGCAAGGTCATACTCGGCTTCATCAATGGCTGCTTGCGGTCGCTCGGGGGCTGGCCAACCTAAACGCGCTCGCGTCTTCGACTCCGCCCGCGAAGCAATCTCTTCGAACCCGGGCAAAGCACCTTCCGCAGCTCGGAGCGCTTCCAGTGCATAGAAAGAAGGAACGCGAGGGCGCGATTGCTGCACATCAACACGTGGATACGAAAGATACGCACGCTCTCGTGCAGAACCGATCGCTATTCGCAGAGCGAGACGCTCTAGCTCCAGTTGATGCCGTCGGTTGGTGAGAACTCCGCGAGCAACCTGTTCGCGCTGTGCATCAGGCAGGATCGCATCTTCGACAATTTTCCTCGGGAACATCTTCTCAGCCAATCCAGGAACAAAGACCACCTTAAAAGAGAGACCGCGGGCGGAGTCGATTGGCCCTACGAAGACGGCGGCATAGCGATGCTTAGCCGGCTTGATGGCAAGGTCGTGCAAACGTGGACCAAGGACGAGTTGGATCTCATAAAGATCTACTGGACCAACTCTCGCCATCTGTTCCAGGTCTGCCAGCGTTGAGAGGACACCTTCCGGATAACGAAGGGCGTTGACGGCCAGTGCTCGCAGATGCGCCAGCCATTCACCCCAGATCGCGCTGGTGGGAAGAGCGGCTAGTCTTCCTATCAAGGGAAGTGCGTAGGCACGCAGCGCCTCGAGATCTCGAAGCTGGGTTTTTATTGATTCAAGCTTGGCTTCCTCTTCGGGTGCGGTCTCTGCGATGCGCAACTTCAACTCCTGCGCAAGACCTTCGAGCCGCCGCACCCAACGGTCTTTGCCTCCGATGACAGCTGAGTCGACGAGGAGGCGTTCCCATCTTGCAGGCGCTCTTAGTGCTCCTTCGATGACGATTACTGCGTTGGGATCGGCATAAACTTCGTCTGGCGCCGGTGCTTCGGGTTCAACTGACTCACCAAGGAGTTGACTGGTGACCAACTCATCACCCGGCCCCACCCATTGAGACTCTGAATCGCTGATAGTGTCCGGCTGAGGCACCTGCCCTAAAGAGAGATACTCTGCGAAGCCTCTAGCGGAGAGCCCGTCGGCAGCGCACGACAACAGCGCAAGCATGGCGCGACCTGCTGGGTCCGGCGCGGTCGTCCCTTTGACGAAGTAGGCGGGAATGTCGGCGCGACTAAATGCTTCCTCTAGGTGGGCTCGATACTCCCTCGGGCAGTTGAGCAAGACGGCCATCTGATCGAAAGGGACGCCTCGCGCGGCTTCTTCTTGAATGCTTCTGACGATTTCGATGCACTCTCGCGGCTCGCCTGGCCAGCTTTGAAGACTCAAGCTTTCATCGAGCGGAGTTCTTGATGGCGCGGTACTCTGGAAGAGATGTTGCTTGGCAAAAGACAACGACCTTGGAGTGCGGCGGCCGTTCATTATCGCGGGTGGTTGCCCATCGATGCCGCCGCTTTCGTTTTCCTTCGTTATCTCGACCGTTTCCCGATCAATGCCCCCGCTTTGGATTTCCTTCACCATCCCGAGCGCCTGCTCCAGAACTATGATCGTCCGTTCGTCCCCTTCCGGCACTGTCGAGAACACATCCGGCGAGTTCGCAGCAAGCTTTGCAATCAACTTGCTTTCCAACCTGCTTTGCACTGCCACGTCCAACAGCAATAGCGGTCGCCCTATGTACACTTCGTTTTCCGGCGCCGAGATCGAGTCAATCGCCGTGCGATAAAGGAGTGCTCGATCATTAAGTTTCGACTGTTTGAGTTCCTGATCTACGAGTGCGGCTATGGCACCAACATCTTTGCCACCGCGCGCGAGTTGGAGCAGCGATTCTGGGGGAACTTCGTTCATCCGCAGTTCTTCCAGAGTCTTCGCCATCGCAACCGGAAAGCCCGGCTGCGTTGCTACAGGCGCAAAATAACCGAGCTGTCCCTTTTCGGATTGAAGCGAGTGAATTGCGCGTGCAACAACGGCATTGAACGAGAGATTGCTGGCCGGGGTAGTTCCGGCGCGTGCAAGCGCATGTTGTGCGAGGCGAGCGGCAAGAATATTGAGTGTGAAACGCCTGACTCCAAACCTCGCTCCCGTCGCACTGACTACTGCGAGCTGAAGATCAGTGGCAGCTTCCGCCGAATGAGCGATGAGCAGGATCTCAGCGTCACGTGCATGGGCTTCTATCCACTTTCGAGCGATTTGGAGACGCTTTGATGCATCAGCTCCAATTACAATTCTCGTATTGCTGGAATTCTTCATCTGAGGAACGTGAGTAAAGGACGTACTGCTCTTCTGGGTCGCAGATACACTATATGCTCAGGTCGTTTTTTGGAAGCGCCGGAGGGGCCACAGATTAACGCGGGAAGGCAGGCGGAAGGGCGATCCACGAAATCACACGAAATCGCACTAAATAAAAGCCTCACCAGATCGGGCGGAAATGGCCGCGGATTTACGCGGATGAAAAGGATCCGAACATTTTCCATTTGTCATTTGTTTCGTTTTTTGAAGTCTTGCGTTCTTTCTTGTACGTGTTGTCGCGTTAGAAGGTCCATTCATTAGTGTTGTTTAGTGTGATTTCGTGGATCGCCCTTCACTCAGAACGAAAAGGGCCGCGGATTTACGAAGGATCTGAAGATTCTCCATTTCTCATTTTCCATTTGTCATTTCGTCGTTTTCTAGTCATGTGTATTGATACAGGAAGAAGAAATCTGCACAAGCCCTACGAAACACTAAATGCAAATGGAAAATTTTCAGATCCTTTTCATCCGCGTAAATCCGCGGCCCTTTTCGTCCCCAGTGAAAGGGCGATCCACGAAATCACACGAAACCGCACTAAATAAAAAGCCTCACCAGATCAGGCTGGGCCGTTTTCGTGTCCTTCTTTTTCGTGTTGTTTCGTGGATCGGGCTTGACGGATGACGCGCCAATCAATATATTCCACACGCCATCCCACCCTAACAGGTTAGCTTTCGTTGAGGCCGCAGAGATGATAGACCCAGAATCAAATCGTGAGCGGCTGGAACAGGCCGGAATACTGGACAGAAGCAAGGACCTAACTGAGGACCAGAGTGAGGCGATTGAGAGCCTTTCTGAAGGAGAGGTAGAGCAGCTTATTGCTATCAATGAGAAGCTCGCTGGCCACACTGCCGAAACAGACCCGATGCTTGTTCTACCAGGGATAAATCGGACCGATCAATTGGAGTGATGCTGACCGTTTGGCCTCCTCAGTTGGTCCACCTTGCCGCCGTTCGACTCCGCAGTCCGTGAATAAGCTAAGGCCAGGTAAGAACTCTTTTGCCTGACCATCAGCCCGCGCTCTGTTAAGGAGTCGAGCATTGAGCCGGCGTCCCCTTCTGTAATTGCCTCACCCGACTGTTTTTTCCACGATTCAGCCACCTGCCGCGGAGTTGCTATCTGATCGCATGCAAGATAACCGAACTTTTCGGCGCCCTTGAGCACCGTCAATCTTTCTTTGGCTACCGGTCGAAAATCCCAGATGAGCAGGTACTTGTCTTTTTCAATAAAGAACAGATCGCTACTCGAGTGACAATCTTTCCAGGTTTTTACCTGCTCAACTAACGAGCTCGTGTATTCACTAACCTCGTCGATGTCGTCAGTCTCGCCAGTGAAGAAATAGGCAAGGTTGAACAGAACTTCAGGAGCGAACGGATAGACAAAACTATATGCCGGATGCGGGGACAAATTCTTGAAACCCAACGAGTCTCCTTGCTCAAAGTTAGGACTGAAACGATCGATCCTGATTATCCCCTCGCCTATGGGTGGCTCCAGGTGCGTAATCAGAGGCACCAGCCTGGTCATCTCAGCGTAATCTCCACTGCGTTCCCCGGGAAAGCCCCAGAGCAGATTGTAATAAGGCTTCAATTGAAGCTCTCTACACCACTTCAGCAATTGAATGTTCTGAAGCGCACTTACTCCCTTTCGCATGATGCGTAGAACGTTGTCGCTCAGGCTCTCAATGCCTGGCTGGATTTCGCCTATGCCAGCTTCACGTAAGAGCTGCAACTGGTCTTTCCTCAAGTTGGCCTTAAGTTCGTAAAAAAGATTGACTCCGTGTTTCTGTTCCGCAAGTAACGGAATGAAACTCTTGAAGTAATTCATGTCCAGGATGTTATCCACGAGACTCACTGTACTCACCGGATACTTCCCCGTGAGATAAATAAACTCCTCAAATGCTCTGGTCGCCGACTTGCTTCGATAAACCATGCTGTCCCCGTTGAGTCCACAGAAAGTGCAATGTTGTTTTTCACCCCACCAACAACCGCGCGACGTTTCAAACAGCAGGGTTGGTCTCCTCATTCCGGGCCACTCGTGACGCGGTTGTTCAAAGTACTCGTCATAATCAGGCACGGGTAAGTTGTCGAGATTCTCAATGATGGGGGTGTTTCTGAAACTTTGCCCGGCTATTGGTAAATGTGTCCGCCCGCGACTGTAAACTCCATCAAGCTCTGGGAGGTGTTGCGAATTCAAGACTTGCCGCACGATTTTGGGGAAAACAAATTCGCCTTCTCCGGAAACCAGCGCGTCGATAAATGCAAATTGCTGGAACGTCTCGAGGCCCATTGGTCCTTCGCAATTTGAACCGCCAAAAACTATGAAGGTGCTGGGAGACTTCTCCTTGATCCGTTTGGCCAGAGAAAGTGAGGCGACATGTTGGTGGAAAAGACTGGTGAAGCCGACGACGCCAGGTTGCTCTGCGAGGATCGTATTTAAACAATCCTCAAGGAATCCTTCCACCTGCTCTCGTGACGAGATGATGATTTCTTCTATTTTCTTCAGTAGTGGCTCTGAATACGCAATCTTGTCTTTGCAGCCCTTGGCAGGTCGCTTTAGGATCTCATTTAGGTACTGTGAAACGTCGGCTTCCCAATTAACTCCAAAGAGTGAACTAGTAAAAATATACTCTCCTGCCAGATGCTCGGTGTGGGTTCGACTGTAGATCCGTTCGTAGTTCTGTTCGCCAATTAACTCTGCAAATCGGCGCTCAAAATGAAATGTTCTTGCTTTGATGCCGGCTTGAGTTAAAGCGGCCTTCAATAGACCGAGTCCAATTGATGGCGACACCAGGTTGCCGAACGGCATGTTGACCAGAGCTACTTGAGTGTCGGGCATGATCACTCCTCCAGCGATCCACGAAGGCACACTAAACAACACGAATGATTGAGCTGCAAGCAGACACCACGGAGCTGCTGGGAACCACCAAACTTCATTAGTGTCATTTCGTGTAATTTCGTGGATCGTTTTTCCCTGATTTCCTTAGTGTTATTTCGTGCGGTTTCGTGGATCGTCCTCCCGAGTTGTAACCGTTCGATAATTGCCTTGTAACGAGGGTGCGAGCGGTACTTATCGAAAATCGGATCAATCCCAAGGTAAATAACAAAGGCGCGTTCGCTGCTCGCCTTCTCCAGCCAATCCATCGCTTTCTCGGAATCGCCCAGTGCCGCATAGAGCGACGCAATGAAATACGGCTGCACATACCGTTTCTCAGCGACTTTATTTAGCGTTTCTATAACCCACAAGGCCTCTTTCCTCTTACCCCACAGCGCGTAGGTCAAGCCGAGCGAAGCCAGCGCGCCAGGACTCTCCTCCTGCAGAATTATTCCTTTCTGGCACTCGGCCAAAGCTTCCTCAAACATGCCCAATTGCGCGTACACCACGCCGATATCGCTATGAAGGAATGACGCATTGGGTTCGAGCTCAAGCGTTTTCTTCAGCTGGTCCAGGGAACGTTTGTAGTCTCGGGCAAAGTAATACGCAGAGGACAATTTATTGTTGAAGAGTAAGGAAAATGGGTCTAGCTCAAGTGCCTTTCTTATCTCACCAATGGCCTCGTTTGCTTGGCCTTTTACCAAACGAATATTGCTGCGAAGGATGTAGGCGGGAGCGTAATTTGGATTAAGCTCCTGCGTGCGCGTCAACTCCTTCTCAGCCTCAGGAAAATTCCAATCGTAATAGTAATTGGTGGCGGCCATTGCGTAGTGGGCTTCGGCAAGCGTCGGATCAATCTTGAGAGCCTTCTCCGAGAACAACTTGGCTTTTGGATAGGTCTCTTGAGGCGATTGGTGGTTAGCGCCTAGAACGAGATATGAATTAGCCATCCCGGCATAGGCGAGAGCGTAATTTGGATCCTTAGCGATGGCCTGGTTGAAATATTCGATGCTCTTCTTCAGGTCGGCTTCCGTGAGCTTATTCGAGTAGAAGCGGCCTTCAAGATATAGATGATAGGCCTGTCGATCGTCAGTGAAGTTCGTCGTGGCACGCTTCTGCTCTTCACTGCTCAATTCCGGTCGCAGCTTGTCGGATATTTTGCGAGTGATGTCGGTCTGCATTCTTTGAATGTCGCCGGTGCTAACGGTGTACTGTTCGCCCCACATCTGCGTTTTATCGCGCGCATTCACCAGTTCCACTCTAACGTGCAAGTTGTCACCCTGTTGCAACACGCGCCCTAACACTAGTGCTTGTACTCCTAGGGCGCCTCCAACCTCGTGTGGATCCGGATTCGGGCTCTTATACCTAAAACTTGAGCTCCGCGCGGTGACCTTCAACTGAGGCAGTTCGGAGAGGCGATCCCTAACGTACTCACTCAAGCCGTCAGCAAGGTAATCCAATTTCTCGTCACCGCTCTCATTCACAAACGGCAGCACTGCAACCGAAGCTATCTTTTCCGAACGGGCAACAGGAGAATAAAAGTAAGCTCCCGCGACCAGGACTATGGCGAGCACGATCAGGACGAGGGTAGCTGTTAACCTATATCGTTTGATTCGCGACAGGTAACCACTGCGCGAGAACGGTGGGGAAGTCGAGGCGCCTGTTGTTAAATGTTCAGGGGCAGGCTCTGAATGAACGACTTCCCGCCTGACGGTCCCGACGTCTCGATCCAAGCCCGGTACAACTGGCCATTCCCCTTTTGATGAGGACTCCAGTTTCTGCTTGAGCGCCTCCAGATCAGTAAGCAGTTCATAGCAACTCTGATAGCGTTTCTCCTGCTCTTTGCTCAACATCCTCGTGACAATGTCATTCAAGTCCGGGTCGAGGTCGGGTGACAGGTGTGGCAACGGTGGAGGTTCTGTTTTGAGAATCGCGGCAATGACATCGTTCGACGTCTCTCCGGCGAATGGCATGTTCCCCGAGAGCATTTCGTAAAGGACCACGCCAAGACTCCAAATATCGCTGCGCGCGTCAACGTCTCTCCCTCGCGCCTGCTCCGGAGACATGTAGGACACCGTGCCCAGGACGATTCCCGGAGCCGTATCTGTCATCGTGATAGTTTTAGCTTCAGCAGCAATACCCTTCCAGCGATCGTCCGGTGTTTTACTGACCAGCTTTGCCAATCCAAAATCCAGGACTTTCACATAGCCATCTTTGCGCAGCATGATGTTTTCAGGCTTGATGTCGCGATGCACAATCCCTGCGCGCTCCGCTGCGGCCAATGCTGAGGCTACTTGAATAATTGTGTGCAAGACCTCCTTTAAGCTCATGCGCTCTCGCGTCATGCGCTGCCGCAGGTTCTCACCTTCCACATATTCAGAGGCTATGAATCGTTGTCCGTCGATTTCGCCAATCTCGTAGATGGTAAGGATATTGGGATGGTTCAAACTGGAAGCTGAATGGGCTTCACGTTCGAAACGTTTTAGTCTGAGGGGGGCTTCGATCAGTTCGGCAGGAAGCAATTTGATTGCGACTGGTCGCTTGAGATTGGAGTCTTCGGCGAGGTACACCTCTCCCATGCCACCTTTTCCGATTAATCCCTGAATCAGATAGCGACCTAGGCGACTGTTGCGATGCAATGGCATGGTCCCGACCTTGTTAAGCGCCCTTGGAAGTTATGGGTAGCCCTTCCTCGGAGCGCGCCCTTTGAGTCTGTTCTTTGGGGCATAGTTTAGGCGTGCTGGCGCAATAATGCGACTAAAATCGAGGGCAGGCCGAATCCCACGCACCTTTTGTAAAATTGCAAGTCAGAAAGGGGGCGCCCGCTTTCTGTCTCTTATTTAGCTCTCAACTCTTCCCATCATCAACTCCAGCAGCACAATTCAACTCCAGCCGCGGAATGAGTTTGAGCCTAAAAATGACATATGGAAGGTCCTCCCCTTTTACAGATCCGTTCCATCCGTGTTATCTGTGGCTCGCGATGCCCTTAGCAGCCGTAATACCCTCCCCCAACACTCGCGTTGAGCTTCGTGAAGTCCCGTCCCCTGAGCTCGAACCGAACTCAGCGTTACTCTCAGTAGAACTCTCAGAAGTCTGCGGCACCGACGTATATCTCCAGAGAGGGTTACTCGATGGGGTGCCGTATCCACTGGTTCCCGGTCACGTCACAGTGGGACGTCTGGAGAGGATTCGCGGCGAACTATTCGACGTCAACGGCCGGCGGTTTAGAGAGGGCGACCGCGTTACCTTTCTCGACGTGCATCGCACCTGCAATGCCTGCTGGTACTGCCTGGTGGCGAAAGCCTCGACTCGCTGTCCCGCACGAAAGGTTTATGGGATTACTTATGGCGCAGAGGATGGACCATCCGGTGGTTGGGCCGAGCAGATCTATATCAAACCAGGTACTCGCTGCATCCGTCTCGATACTGAACCTGCGCTCTTTATGGCCGGTGGGTGTGCACTGCCAACTGCGCTACATGCCACTGAACGTGCGGACATCAAAATAGGTGACACCGTATTGGTCCTGGGCTCGGGGCCCGTGGGACTTAACACGATAATTCTCTCGCTAATGCGTGGCGCGCTTCGAGTTCTTTGCATTGGCGCACCAAACTCTCGTCTGGATGCCGCGCTGGGACTCGGCGCCAGCGCCGTTTTGAATTTTCAGGAGCACAATGAAGGCGAAACAGTTGAGTGGTTGAGGTCACAGAACGGGGACAGGTTGCCGGATATAACCATTGAAGCTACGGGTGATCCTGATGCTGTGGTTAAGTCGATGCGTTACACGCGGGATGCGGGTCGAGTGGTAATCGTTGGGCAATACACGGATCATGGACCAGTATCTTCAGAGGTGAAGTTCAACCCACATCTCGATCTAAACAAGAAGCATCTAGAGGTTCGCGGCTGTTGGGGATCGGACTACTCCCACTTCCACAGCGCGGTAGAGATCATTTCCGACGCTCGTCTCTGTAAACCCTGGGAAGAACTGCAACCACGGCTTGCGAGTTTTGGATTGGCAGAAGCCAACGAGGCCCTCGCGGCGGTCTCCTCCGGTGAAGTCTTAAAAGCTCTAATTGATCCAGCAAGAGGAAGCCACGGATAAACACAGTTGCGAAGGATCTGAAGGGTTTCCATTTCTCATTTCTCAACGATCCACGAATTCACACGAAACGGCACGAAAGAGAAAGAGATAGAGAAAATGGGCCGCAGATTAACGCGGATGAACAGGATTTGAAGAAACCCGAGTGGCAGTTCTCTTACGGATCCTCTTCTATCTGTTCTCTCTTTCGGAATCCTTTTCATCCGCGTGAATCTGCGGCCCATTTTCTCTTTCTTTTTCGTGCCGTTTCGTGTGACTTCGTGGATTGTAACGCCCTTCTTCAAATGACAAATGGAAAATCTTCAGATCCCTTTCATCCGCGTCAATCCGCGGCCACATTCCTCTCTTTCTTTTTCGTGCCGTTTTGTGTGACTTCGTGGATCGCTTTTCCTATCTGCCTTTCTCTCAGATCCGTTTCATCTGTTCCATCTGTGGCTCTGGCTCTTCCTCTTACATCGCTCGAGCAGTAAACGGCTGGGCAGCCGGAGCATTCCTCAGATAGAAGTGATGCTCGGGAGCCGGGAATCCCGCCTCGCCAAACGCCTCACGAATCACTCGATTCGTTTCGAAATACACCTGCCAGTAATGGTCGTTGTGACAATACGGTCTCACCGCAAGCACTGGACCCATTGGCGTGAATGTTAGTACCTCCAGATCAGGTTTCGGAGTTGCCAGGACATTCGGGATCCGCTCGATCCTCTCTCTCAGAACTTCTATCGCATGTCCAACATCGACAGTGTGATCAAGCTGCGCTTGCAGATCCACACGGCGATACGGATTCGCCGTGAAGTTCTGGATGTTGTCGGAGAAGACTTTGTTGTTGCCAACAAAGGTTCGAACGTTGTCCATCGTGTTGATGGTGGTGACGAAGAGTCCTATTTCATGCACCGTCCCCGTAACTCCGCCTGCGGTGATGAAATCACCGACCTTGAAAGGACGCAGAATTAAGAGAAAAGCGCCTGCCGCAAAGTTCGCAAGTAAGCCGCTCCAGGCTAAACCAATGGCCACGCCTGCGCCGGCAATCAAGGCCGCAATGGTCGTGGTCTCTACTCCAAAGACTCCAAGGATTGCCACCACCAGCAAAATGTTGAGCATAACCGTTACGATGGACCCAACATAACTGATGATGGTTGGTTCAATAAGCCTTTTCGCCATTGCCTTGGAGACGAGGTTCACAGCCAGGCGAATGAGCCAACGCCCAACCACCCAGATTACGAGCGCTGCAAGAACCATGAAACCCACACGCAAAGCTACGTTTGTGATGTTTTGCAGAATCAGATTCATATCCATGACTCTCTCCTATCCGTTTGCAGTGAGTTCATCACTGTCTCGGAGCCGTTGCACGCAGGGTTACTTCGGTGCCTTGTTCTAAATCAAGGTCATCGCTACCCTGAATATAGACGCTTCCCGCTCCGGCACCCGCACCAACGATTGCTCCGATCGCCGCGCCTTTGCCTCCACCGGCAATAGCTCCAATGATCGCGCCGATAGCAGTTCCCACTGCAGCACGCTTTCCGGTAGTTGTAGTGCGGCTCTCGCTCTCTTTTATCGCACCCTCGTTATCCACCCGGACATTCTCGCCGTCGACGGTCCGCAGGTTCTCGACGATTCCTGAGAAGTTATAGACACGGCCGTTCGCCAGGCGTATCCGATCGAAATTGAAGGTCATCTCAGAGCGTCCAGTGATTTTGCCGCTTCGTTTTACGTTAGTGACGTAACCTTCGATTGTGGCGCCGGCATAACGTGAAGGCTCGTTAACCGTCAGAGTGAAACGATCATTATTCCGACTCTGTTTTGTTGATAGTGCTTCATTCAGCACACCAACCATTGAAGTGCCATCGGGCACGATGAAGGTATCGGACACAGTGGTTTGCCCCGCCGGTACGGTGGTAGCAGTCGCAGTTGTTTCTGGTGCACTGTAGATTTCCCAACGTGCCAGGTCCGAAGTACGGTCATATAGACTCTGGACCATGACTCTTTGATTGATCTGGTTGCTGTAGATGCGTCTCGTAACACTCAACCTGCCTGCGGCATCGATCAAGTCAAAGGTGACTGTGGATTCATTACCGCCAGCTCCCGAGTGATAGATCACCAATTGGTCGCCAACTAGTGATGCCCGCACACGTGCTGATGTGCCATCAGGTGTTCGTTCGGTTCGCGTTACACCATCGGCAATAAATGCGAGACGCGGAGAAGTTGAGGAAGCGAGGGAAATGTTGTTCCCGCGTCGTTCGATTGCCAACATCTCGGCAGACTCAAGCATCCCGACCAAATCATCAAAGGCAGTTTGTCTCTGGTTAGTGGGGAGACTTTGCGTATAGCGTTCGGCAGCCTGCTGGATGTTATCTCCGATTAGGGGATTGAGCCGGTAAGTGCCAGTTAAGCGCGTGGCCCTCTGAGCAGCGCTGGTTGTTGTTCTTCTGGCAGTGGTCTGAGCATTGACGTTCACAGACATTGCTGCCAATAAGGCGATGGCCATTAGAGCCATAACCTTGGATTTTGGTAAGACTTCTTTAAGCATTAAGAACTCCTTTCTTGGGAACGCGGGCATCCCTGCCCGCCTCTTTTCTTCCTTGCCTTCTCTTTCTTCGGTCCCCGCCCGCCTCTTCTTTTTCGGAACGCGGGCGTCCCCGCCCGCATCTTTTCTTCCTCACCTTCCTTGTTCTTCGGTCCTCGCCCGCACTCGCGGAACTTCAGTTTCAAACAAGAAATCGCGACTCGACCGTCTTCAGGTGAACTCTCCTTCAGGCAGGCATGCTCGAACTCACAGGTATTTTCAAATTTGAAGGGGCACAAACCGTGCCACTCAAATCAGTCTTACAAGCCTCGGCTTTTTGGCACTTGGCCTGCCTCAAGGCCTCAGATCATTCTGAAATTCTGGCTTTTCAGGGAGGAGGGATTCGGGAGCAAGGAGGGGCGCCAGATCAGTTGAGGAAAGGTGCGAACTTTCGCTCTCTTGCTGGTGAAATGCACCCTCAGACAATGGCAAGAGCGATCCAGGAATTCACACGAAAAGGCACGAAAAAGAAGAGAGGAAAGTGGCCACAGATTAACGCGGATGAAAACGATCGGATCATTTTCCATTTCTCATTTTCCATTTGGCATTTGAAGAAGGGCGTTACGATCCACGAAGTCACACGAAACGGCACGAAAAAGAAAGAGACGAAAGTGGCCGCAGATTCACGCGGATGAAAAGGATCTGAAGATTTTCCATTTCTCATTTCTCATTTTCCATTTGTCATTTGCTGTTTCGCAGGATGACGGATTCTAAAAGTGGAGGGCGGCTGGTTTTTCAGATCCTTTTCATCCGCGTTGATCTGTGGCCCATTTCACTTCGTGGATCGTTCCTGTCATTCAGACCGAATCAGTCATTCTAACCATTCAATTAGCACTGAACCCTCATTTCCTGCCCAATTTTCAAGACGGCACGCGGCTTGAAAAGCGAATTCGAGCCGAGGGCAATAGTTGCCCTTAGAATTTTGACTGAAAGATTGGAGTGCCAGAATGTTAACCGTAGTTTCAAAATCGTCTGCTAATAATCCTGTTTCGCAACGCCAACCAAGGACCGCCCCGAGACGTGTTCCGCTCCGTCCGCTATCGATAGAGGACATTTTCCAAGTACAGTGCGCCACGCTTCGCGAAGCCTTTAATCACCGCCACTGGCCCAGGGAGGTAATTGAGAAGTTTCTAGCCCAGCCCGTGTAAACCTTATCTTTAGTACTCAACATGATTTAGTTCGCAAGTCAGGAAGGGGGCGCGCGCTTTCAATCTCAACGGAACAGCTCCATCTCTTTTGCGCGCTGCCCCCGCCATCAACTCTGATCAGTAATCAACTCCAGGAAGCACAACTCAATCTCGACTAATTCGCGCAACTTTAAGTACTAAAGATTTGCACTTACAAATCAGCTAAGCTTGCCAGGTTTATTCGTATTTCGGTGCGAGTTATTATCAGTGGGACTTGCGGATAAAACACGTATTGCTTCCGGCGGCAACAGAATGGGAACAAACAATCTTGCCGAATACAGATAATCCTCACCCGTTTCGTCAATGACTCGAAGCATCGCTTGTTCAGCAGCAGATTCGTCCGGCACAACCTGATACACCTTCCGGACCTCCAACGACTCCGGATAACCACCATCATCTATGCAGAGAACGTAGGATTTCATATCAATCTAGATAGCCCTTGATCTTGAATTTCTTCCGACCGATTCCATGTGCCTCATACCAGTGAACTTCAACTCTGCGAATTGTACCATCGGCAAAAAGCACTGTCGCGGTGCCTTTTAGCTTTCGCCAGCGTCCAGATCCATACACTTTTTGGATCCGCTTGAGTTCACGGATACGCTTGCCAACAGCAATTGTTTCTATCTGTTCGATCGTGCCGAGGATCTCGAAGTCTTCCAGCATCGTGAGGTAAGGTCATCCAAGGAATTAGTTCTCGAGAGCCTACCATTGGTCGAGACTCGAGACACATCAGCAATCCGACGTAACGTAATTCAAGTCCTTGCCGAAGCTTTTGTATTGCAGAAATTCGCAGGTCAGAGAGAGCGCTATTCAACAACATCTTTAGTACTCAACATGATTTAGTTCGCAAGTCAGGAAGGGGGCGCGCGCTTTCAATCTCAACGGAACAGCTCCATCTCTTTTGCGCGCTGCCCCCGCTTTCTATTCCTGATGGCATCAACTCAGAAAGGACACGCATCTTCAGATAATTTCAGCCAGGAGGAATTGTGTTTGCTTTGTGAGTTTGAAGGTGATGAAGTTGAAGGCGGGGGCAGCGCGCAATCAGATCTAGAGCTAAAGATGAGCGTCTCAGCGCGCGCCCCCTTCCTGACTTGCGAATTTATTAAGATTGAACTGTTCCTGTGAGATCTATAGCGCGCGATGGCTGAGCTTTTTCTCGGGAATTAATGATGATGAGAGTTGAGAGCGGGGGCAGCGCGCAAGTTGATTGAGCTGCTCCTGTGAAAGCTACAGCGCGCGCCCCCTTCCTGACTTGTGAATTAACTATGGTTGAGTTGTTTCTCTGAAGTTGACGATGATGAGAATTGTGAGCGGGGGCAACGCGCAATCAGATCTAGAGCTAAAGATGAGCGTCTCAGCGCGCGCCCCCTTCCTGACCTGCGAATTGATTATGGCTGAGCTGTTTCTCTGGAAGTAATGATTGTGAGAGTTGAGGCCGGGGCAGCGCGCAGCTCAACGCAAACGAAAGCGGCAACATCGCAGCATCAACAGCTCCGGGGGAATAAAAAAACTCTTGCATCCAGAGAAGCAGGCCTTGCATCGCGAGCGAGGGTTACTCTCTGCCAATTTAGCTTATTCTTTGCCACACTTCGCTTTTGAACGGTTGCCGAACCAACTGGGACTGGTGGACCACGTTTAGCACAGAGAGAAGGTCCTCACATGGCAAATGCATTAGCTACAGTTCCAGTTCAACGAATTGAACAAGCGATCTACGTGATACGCGGCTCAAAAGTCATGCTGGATAAAGACTTGGCCTCGCTCTACGGTGTTTCGACAAAGGTCTTAAACCAGGCGGTTAGGCGAAATCTAAATAGATTTCCAGAGGACTTTATGTTTCAGCTAAACCCTGACGAGGCAAATATTCTCCGTTCAAGGTCACAATCTGTGACCTTGAAGCGTGGTCAAAACATTAAGTATTTGCCGTATGCTTTTACCGAGCATGGGATCCTGATGCTATCGAGCGTTTTAAAGAGCAAGCGTGCGGTGCAGGTGAACATTGAGATCATGCGCGCTTTTGTTCGACTACGCGAAATGGTCTCCTCCAATGCTGATCTCCTCCGGAAACTTCAGGAACTTGAACGAGAATACGACCGCCGGTTTAAGATAGTGTTTGACGCAATACGTGAGTTAACCAGTCCGCGGGCAGTAACCAAGAAAGAAATTGGTTTTCGCCCAAGAGGCGGTGGAACCTGACCCACAAATCCATACCATATGTGGCACGAAGAGGCTTTTGAGTTTAGGGTTACCGCGCCGCCGCTTTCCATTGCATCAAGTCATTGTCTCAGCAAGCACAGTTCAATCTTAGCTAATTTGCAGGTTAGGAAGGGGGCGCGCGCTGGGATTTTCATCTTTAGCTCAGGAGTTGATTGCGCGCTGCCCCCGCTTTCAATTCTTAATAGCATCTACTTAGAAAGAACATGCAAGCTCAGATAATTTCAGAGAGAAGGAGAAGTTGTGTTTGCTTTGTGAGTTTGAAGGTGGTGAAGTTGAAGGCGGGGGCAGCGCGCAATCAGATCTAGAGCTAAAGGTGAGGGTCACAGCGCGCGCCCCCTTCCTGACTTGTGAATTAATTAAGATTGAACTGCTCCTGTGAGATCTATAGCGCGCGATGGCTGAGCTTTTTCTCGGGAATTAATGATGATGAAAGTTGAGAGCGGGGGCAGCGCGCAACAGATCCAGAGCTAAAGATGAGGGTCACAGCGCGCGCCCCCTTCCTGACCTGCGAATTAATTAAGATTGAACTGTTCCTGAACAATACTCAACGCGAAACAAAGCGGCGGCGCGCTGCCGATTGCCGCCGCACTCCAAAAAAGGATGAAAAAAATCTTGCATTGGCGCGGAAAAGCTATTGACTTTTATAGTTTAGGGGAATATTGTGCGCGCGTTCTCATACGGCTGAATCTCACGAGCCTCTGGTTTCCTCCACACTCGCGCTTAATCCAGCCGCAGGATTCTAAGGTCGGGCGTGTCCCCCATTTTATTAACACGACCTGTGTCACTGCCCGATTCTAAGACTTTTCCGAAGGTGCGACATGACCCACCGGCTACCGCAGGTGGTACTGTGGCTAACACCGCTAAGTCGTAACTGATCGTCGCAACCCCTATGGGAAGGTGCGACATGACCCACGCGCTACCGCAGGTGGTACTGAGAAGCCCGTACACACTGGCATATCTCTGTGGCTAACACCGCAACGTCGTGACTGATCGTCGCAAACCCGATGGGAAACTGAAGGACTCTAAACAGATACGGATGTGAAGTATGAGACGTCTAACTACGCTGCTGATAGGACCATTGGCTTTCTTCTGCCTCCTGGGAACCTCTACCACTTTCGCCCAAGTCTCTAAAGGCGATCAAAGACTCTACCGCATCGAGATTGAAGACGCGGACGAAGCCGCCCTCATAGCACAGCAACTTAAAATCAAACCTGTACTTGTTCGCGACCGCTGGTTCTACTACTACGGTAATGATGAGCTAAACCGGCGGCTCAACTCCCTGGGCTATAAACCCTCTCCCCAAAATCCCGACGAAATCTTGACGAGAGTCGCTCGCATCGGCCGCAAAGGTCAGGAGGAAAGGCTTCGAGAGTTAGGCGTCACAATCCTCTTGCGAGAGCGAACCTACTGGATAGTCAACGGGACAATCAGAGCGCTGCGATCCCTAAGGAACGTAGGCTACGCAGTCGCCGATGTAAGAGTGGAACCACGCCCGCGCCTGGTCCATGTCACAGTTAAAGAAGAGTCAGTCGTGAAGACCGACGTCGCGACCCGAATCGACATTCACACCGTGCAGCGAACACGCGAGGGTTATTTGGTTGTCGGCGGCGCATTCGACTATGCGATCGATGAACTTAGAGCTGCTGGATTTAAGGTCGAAATTGTTCCGAATCCGTGAGGTGGTGACATATGAGAATAGGACATCTGATTGTCGCAACTGCACTCCTCGTGTTAATGGGAATATCTACAAGTACCCTCGGGAATCCCCCCATCGATTTCTCAAACTTTCATACACCGACGCAGCTCGACACTGAGCTGACAAACCTCGCTGCGGCACACCCGACGATCGCGCAGATATTTACCATCGGGACCTCAGTCGAAGGTCGTTCTATTCGTGGCATCAAGATTTCTGACAATGTCGCCACAAATGAATCCAGCGAAGGCGACGTCGTGTTCGTGGGGCTGCACCACGCTCGCGAATGGATTTCGGCTGAGATGGCTCTTTACCTCGCTGAATACCTCTTAACGAACTACGCCACCGATCCGGCGCTGCAGGCTTGCATGAACAATTTGCAGATCTGGATCATCCCAGTGGTTAATCCCGATGGCTATGCGTACTCCGCATCGACGGCCCCGCGCCGTTGCTGGCGGAAAAACCGTCGCAACAACGGTGACGGTACCTTCGGCGTCGATCTGAACCGCAACTACAGTTATCAGTGGGGATTTGGAAGCGGTGCGGAGGGCTCGAATATCACTTCAGAAGATACTTATCGCGGACCTTCTCCCTTTAGTGAGCCGGAAACAATAGCGGTTCGCGACTTTGTGCAAGCTCTGCAAAACCCCACCACCCTCCTCACTTATCACAGCTATAGCGAACTCTTCCTGCGTCCCTGGTCCTATACAAACACCGATCCTCCCGGTGAGCCGGCCCTTCGCTTTCTCGCGCAGGACAGCATAGCTCGCATTGCCGCAGTGCACGGTCATACCTATGCGGAGACAATTTGGTACAACGCTTACGGCGAAACGACCGACTACTTTTGGAACCAGGCGCGCATCTCGGGCTTTACGCCAGAACTCAGACCCTCATCAGCGATAGGCAATCCCAGCTGCCCGGGTTTTGATCCCCCCGCCAGCACAATTATCCCCACCCTTGAAGAGAACGTCCCCGCTGCGCTCGCGCTGATCAAGGATGCGGGATGCAAAACGCTTTGGATAAAGGACCACAACACCGATACGGGCGCAGAACCATCGGCAGTGTGGACGGGAACCAACTGGTCCCATGCATTCTGGGTAAGCCCGGATATTTGGACCGTCCCAGCGACTCTGATCGAAGGAGCGACGGTTACCCTCAACGTGCGCGTTCATAACGACGGCGGGCCGATGAACGGCTCAAAAGTCGCCGCTTACTATACAGATCCGCGTATCTCGCTTGAGTTTCCGAATCCTGGCGCGACGCTAATAGGTGAGCAGACTGTCAACCTACCCTCTGGCGACACGACGGTTACTTTCTCCTGGGTCGTGCCCACCGGAACGAACAGTTGGGGCGAACGCCACTGGTGCGTCGGCGCCATTGTCTCGCATCCCGACGACCGGCCGCTGACCACGCAGATCCAGCGCAGCAACAATATTGGTGGTCGCAACTTTCAAACGACCGAAGCTGTAACACAGGGGCTGTCGGTGGCAATCGAGAATTTCCTAAACGTGCCGGCCGAATACATCGTCACCATTGATCGTAGGTCCCTTCCCCGCGGCTGGGAGGTTGTGGTTCCACCTTTGCGGCACCACAAAAAGCCCAACCGTAAGGCACTGCTCTTAGGTGTAAAAGGAAATGTAATCGATCCAGGTGAAACAATAATCCAACCCATTCGCCTCATTCCTCCAAAAGACTACAAACCCGGCGAAACCACAGACATCCACGTCAATGGCGTCCTGATTCCCCTGGTCCCGGGTAAACGAGCGCCTGTCGGAAATGGCTACACGTTTCGTGTTGGCAGTGAGCAACCGCAACGATGAGTGCGGCCCTCACTAAGGAGTAAAGAAATGCGACGCTACACCTCAATCCTCATAGTTCTCTCCGCAGTTCTCGTCATTACCGGAATGTATACAACCACCGGGCAGGAGCCTGCTCTTCAGGATGACCGAGTAAAACCAGATTTACGTCAGGAACTCTCTCGAGCCAAGCCTGATGAATTTGTGCGGGCGATCATCCGACTCAAAGGTGAACTGCCTCCCGCAGAACGAGCGAAGGCTCTTGCGTACAAAGATAAGAAGCAACGGCGTGATGCGTTGACCGCTGCTCTCAAACAACATGCTGAGCGCAGTCAGCGGGCGCTGTTAGGCACACTCAAAGAGTTGCAAGGGCGCGGAGTAGTGCGCAACGTCAAATCGCTGTGGATTTCCAATGTCATTGGACTGGAAATACAACCTCGTGCGCTGGAAGCAATACTACGCCATAAGGAGATTGAATATCTGAAACAGGACGTTAAGCGACCGGCGCTTCAAGCACCTTCCTGGAACATCAGCCATATCCATGCCGATAGCGTATGGGCATTACCCACTCCCTACACTGGCACCGGTGTTGTTGTTGCGGTTCTGGATACGGGAATAGATCTCGACCATCCGGATCTGGTGAATCGCCTCTGGATCAATGCCGCCGAGGACACAAACTCTGACGGGCAATTCACCGCTGCCGACAATAACGGAGTCGATAACGATGGTAACGGCTACATTGACGATGTAGTTGGGTGGGATCTGGCTAACAACGACAACTCTCCCGACGACTGGCACGGTCACGGTACACATTGCGCCGGCACGGTTGCGGGTGATGGTACTGGCGGAACTGCGACGGGCGTCGCACCTGGGGCGCGGCTCATGGCATTGGGGTATTCCGCATCTATTGTGGCTGGACAAACAGAAGCCTGGGAGGGCATGCAGTACGCGCTGGATAATGGCGCCGACATCGTCAGCTTCAGTTCCGGTTGGAAGGACGCTTGGTCTCCTGATTATGCAACGTGGCGACAGAACACTGACAATCTGACGGACGCCGGTGTGCTGTTTGTCGTTGCGGCCGGTAATGATGGACCACACGTCGCCGCCCCGGGTGACGTACTGACACCTGCCCGAGCGCCGCGTGCTTTAGCCCTGGGTGCGACCGATAATACCGACGCCATCGCGGGGTTCAGCGGTACTGGTCCTTCGAGTTGGCAAACGGTCACGGGTTATAACGACTACATCTGGCCGCCGGGATTGATGAAACCTGACGTCTCAGCACCAGGCGTGTCGGTTCTCTCGACCCAGAATGGCGGAGGCTATGTGAACGGAGCGGTCTGGAGCGGTACTTCTATGGCGACACCGCACGCTTCGGGGCTCGCTGCGTTGCTGCTCCAGAAGAACCCGGCCCTGCTCCCACACGAACTTGCATTCATAATACGTCATACTGCGGTAGACCTCGGGTCCGTTGGTCCAGACAACGTCTACGGCTGGGGACGAATCGATGCGCTCGCTGCTGTCAATTACACCTATCCCACTTCGCCTGTTTACGATCTCTCTGTCACCGGTACCAACGCAGTTTGGACCACTGCAGATATTTGGGTGGACAATAACGATGATGGCACGCCGGAGGATCCGATCGCGAACCAAAACAATCATCTGTATGCCCGCATTAGAAATATAGGGGAACAGGCCGTAGGCAATGTCGAGATCAAGTTTTACTACGCCGATGTCGGCACCATCGGAATCAGCGGGTTCGATCCGAACAACGACGGCGATCCAGCTGACGGCAACTTCAACTATATCGGCTCGTACTTCGTTCCAGTGGTAGGGCCACAGGGTACGCCACAGGGCACGACTGCCGGAGTCGTGAACTGGAACGTGCCTGTACCAGTGACCGACCACTGGTGTGTAGGCATAGGCATCGTTGCTCCGAATCCTCCCAATGCTACTGAGGCTAACCGGATCAACAACCGTGCGTTCAAAAACTTCTTCAATATCATCGTGGCACTGAGCGAGGTCAGAGCTTTCCAGTTCTTCGTCTACCCTGATCCCAGACGTCCCGGAGAGCCGTTTGACCTGGAGTTTGTTCGTCGCGGACTGCCTCGCGATTTTGAAGTTGAGTTAGGCGTACCGGCTCGACTGGCTGAGCGTTGGTTCAGAGAGCCCCAGGGATTTGAGCGCGTGAAGCCGGAGAGGCTGAAGAACCTGACTGACGATCTGGTCCTACAGGGGGAAAGAGACAATGAAGAGAAGGTGCGACTTGCGGGTGATCGTGGAGTGCTGCGACAGATTGCGGTTCCGGACGGAAAACCAGTGCTTGTTCGGCTGACTTTGCGCACACCTCGAAAGCAGACTGCAATCCGGCGAAGAGACCCCAATCAGTTACTCGTAATAAATGCTCTAAATCAGCAAGGAGCGTTCGGAGGTCTTTCGCTGAATGTAAAGTTAAAGGAACCACAGCGTTAAAGAAGCTTTTGGAGTGCGGCTTTGGAGTGCGGCGGCAAGGGCTTTGCCCGCGCCGCCGCTTTACATTGGATTAAATCATCATGTAGCTAGCACTGTTCAACCTTAGGTAATTTGCAAGTCAGGAAGGGGGCGCGCGCTGTGACCCTCATCTTCAGCTGAGAACCTAATTGCGCGCTGCCCACGCCTTCAAGTCAGATTACTCAGGAACTCGAAGGTACTGTGTGATGTGAATTGAAGCGGGGCCAGCGCCTGAAAGGAAGAAAATTAGCCGCGGATCGACGCGGATGAAAAGGCTCTGAAAAAGCGATCCACTAAACAACACGAAATATCACTAATAAAAACCCTGTAGGAAGCGACAACAAACTAGAAACGATACAAGACCCACGAAACAACCAAATGACAAATGAAAAATGAGAAATGGAAAATGTTGAGATCCTGTTCATCCGCGTCAATCCGCGGCTGATTTCCTTCCTTTCAGATCCGTCCCATCCGTGTCATCTGCGGCCCTCTTTTCGTGCCGTTTCGTGTGGATTCGTGGATCCTTT
The DNA here is from genome assembly GCA_035283645.1 of Pyrinomonadaceae bacterium. Lineage (GTDB taxonomy): Bacteria > Acidobacteriota > Blastocatellia > Pyrinomonadales > Pyrinomonadaceae > PSRF01. The sequence goes on along the minus strand of DATETN010000037.1, from coordinate 77,742 downwards.
CTCTTTCGCCGCGCTCCAAGGTTCGCGCTTGAAGGCCGAGTAGGGCTACAGTTGGGCCAGAGCTCGATTATTTCCATCCAAGCGGAGGCGATCATGCCAAGGAAGCGCGCGCGAAAAAGACATTCGGTAAAGGCCTATCTGCAGGTAATGGAGTTGGCGCGGGCCGGGTCTTCGCTCAACCTAGAAATCTTTGAGGCGAAACTGAAGATTGGGACGCTCGTGATTGGTAGGGGCTCGCTCTACTGGTATGGCAGGAACAGGCGGCTCCGCAAGCGGATTGATTGGAGTAGATTTGCCGAGATGATGGATGAGCTGGCCTATGGCTGAGGGGCCACAGATGCCAAGGATGAGACGGATGAAAACGATCTGAAAAAGCGATCCACTAAACAACACGAAATGGCACGAAGGGGTTGGCCACAGATCAGACGGATGGGACGGATCTGAAAGGGAGAAAATCAGCCGCGGATAGACGCGGATGAAAAGGCTCTGAAAAAGCGATCCACGAATCCACACGAAACGGCACGAAGGGGTTGGCCACAGATCAGACGGATGGGACGGATCTGAAAGGGAGAAAATCAGCCGCGGATAGACGCGGATGAACAGGATCTGAAAAGCGATCCACGAATCCACACGAAACGGCACGAACGGATTGAAGATTGGCGTGGCCTGATAATTGGAGCGCGGGCGCCCGCATTTACTAAAGAGCGGCCGTTTCAAGCCTCAAATGGTGGTTAGTTTCGCACCTCTTAGATACTCTTCATCGCGCCAACCGCGGCTGATTTTCCTCCTCAGATCCGTCCCATCCGTCTTGATCTGTGACCAACCCCTTAGTGCCATTTCGTGTTGTTTAGTGGATCGCTTTTTCAGATCGTTTTCATCCGCGTCAATCCGCGGCCAATTTTCTTCCTCAGATCCCTCTCATCCGTGTCACCTGTGGCTCCACACGTCTTTGCAGTGCTACTGGCGGATGTAACTGTCGCGCGCGCGCACGGCGAGATTGGGTTGGCGCACCTTTACCCTAATTAGGCGACGCTCATTGCCTTGGGGATCGCCACCCTGAGCTGCTTCCTGCGGATAATAGCCAAGGCTGTATTGCCGGCGTAGCTCCTCAGCAATCTTTGAGAACGCTTCAGCCAACTGGGTCCGATCGTTCGCCTGATAAAGACGTGCTCCGGTCTTCTCCGATAACTCACGTAAATACCGATCAGCAAGCTCATAATCGGCCTCCGTCGTTCCAGGCGGCGGACTGGCGTTCGAAGGAACTCCATAAGTCACTGTCGAAGTGCGGCGACCCAAAGGCCAGTTGCTCGTGGTCGTCGTCACCGTGACTGTTCCCGCCCCTTGCATGGCACGCGCGTAGTCAGTGGTGTCGTACTTGATCGGATAGATCAAAGCGTCCAGCTCCTCTGCCTGGCGGATCGTGGTCTGATACGTGGCGAGATAACTGCCGGTGTCAACACCATCCGTGAAAAGCACTATTGCCTTTCGTCCCTTTATCTTACTCAGCCGCTCCTTCACCACGAGATCAACGGCATCGTACAGCCGAGTGGAATCACCCACGTTGGCATTTTCTATGATCACCGAACTGATTACATTCAGGTCATTTGTTACTTCCGTCAGTAATAGCACTTCGTGATTGAAGGTGACGACAAGAACGCGGTCTTGTGGGCGCAGCTGTTTTGTAAAGGCGATCGCGGCCTCTTTGATTTCCCACAAATGAAATTGTGTCGAGCCGGAGGTGTCCAGAAGCAGTGCCACAGTGAACGGCTTTTCGGTAGGCTCGAAATGCGCGATGCGCTGCTCGACTCCATTTTCAAACACGACAAAGTCCTCGCGACGAAGATTCGGAACGAAACGGCCGTCGCGGTCCATCACACTCACAGGCACGGTGACGAAATTAGTGTCGACGCGCAGGACATCACCCTCACCGACTTCCTCTGGGCCGGTCTCTGGCCCTGAAATGGGTGTCGTGTCCGCGTTGGTTGGCGCACTAGTGGATCCCTTTCCAATGAGTGTCGGTTGACGGCGGGCGGGAGCATTGACACCGAGCAGAACGGGTGGGATGGGTTCTTCGGTTGGCGAATCTGGGTCAGTGTTGCGGGCGGGGACGCCCGCGTTCCCATCATCGTCGGCGTTGCCGGCGTTGCGGGCGGGGACGCCCGCGTTCCGAACGCGGCGGGGACGCGATGCCGTTGCGGTTGAGGGGGCTGCGGTGTTCTTCGGGGCAGCGGTGCTGTTCGGTGCAGCCGTGTTCTTTGGGCTTGTGACTCCTAAGGACATGTCCTCTGATTTCTTGATCACGTAGGCGCCATGGCGACACGCGGACGAAGTTACGTACCCCACGATGGTGTAGCCGGCCGGGACGGGGACGCCCTGGCAAATTTTGAGAGTTGAAGCCCTGACAGGGGCGCGAGCTGGCTGTCTGCTAGACCTCTTTTTCGTGGATTGGCCTACTGCGACAATTGGAAGCAAACTGAGGGAGATGCAGAGACAGAGGGAGGTGATCGACTTTTTCATAGTCTGCTGTCCTCGTTTCGCGCTGAAATTTGGGCGCATTATAGGACAGGCGAAGCGAAAGAGCCACAGCTGGGAGGAGCCACAGAGGACGGGAAATGGGCCGAGGTCCGCGACGTATCTGGTGATCGTCGGACTACTCGAAACTGAAAAGGAAGAACGATCCACGAAGCCACACGAATCGGCACGAAAAGAAAGGGCCGCGGATTGACACAGATGAAAACGAGCTGAAGAACGAGAAGGAGGACTCCGAGCATCCGCTACTGTTCTCCCCTATTATCAGATCCGCGTAGTCCGTCGCCCTCTTTCGTGTTTTTTCGTGGATCGTTTCCTTCTTCCGATCCGCGTTCATCCGCGGCCCAAATTTTCTTATACGATCCGCGATTACGGATGGCCGAAGCTCAGATCGGCGGCGTATCTGGTGATGGAGCGCTCAACATGTGTGACCACTCCAGCGGGGAGCTTCTGCAGTAACTTCATTGCTCCCTCCTCTCCTAACACCTGCATCAAAGGCGGTCCCTTATCGAGTTCCGCAAACGAATCTCGCAGCACCAACGAAATGTACTCGTTCGCATTACCGCCGAAAATGGTTTGCGAAACCAGGTACATCGCCTTGGCCTGCTTCAGCACCGGTACGAAGTCATTCTTCAGGTAGTTTTCGAACTCGGCGTTCCGGTTCTGGGCCACGTGCACAGCGGTGATTACAGCCAGCTTTGGTGGTCCTTCGCGCATCATGTAATTGCTCAGATCCGGTCGCGTGCGCACGATGTAGCGCCGCACACTATTTACAAAGCTGCCCGCCTTCGCCATCCATGCTGCGGAACCCTGAGCGCCGAGGGCCTTTTCTATGGGGCTAGGCCCGTCATACTCAGCGAACTTGCCGACGGGTGCTACAAGAACAAACTCAAAAGCGTCTCCGGCCGCGTTTGTGCTCTGCCAGACCTCACGCCATTTGAGTCCGCCTTTCTGGAGCGCCGGGTTGGTCGTCGTCTTCATGAAGTCCTGAAATTGCACCATCATCTCCGGCTTCACGCTGACTACGGTGATCGATAGGAATTCGGGTCCTGGAGGTCCGGCGGGCGTGGGCGTTGGTGTTTGTGATAGGGCGAACTGGACAGCCAGGAGCAACACAGGCGTCGCGCAGAATGCTCGAAGCATTCCTAGCTTTGTGGATCTCATGTTCTTTGATCCTCTTTCTGGGTAAAGAGTTGGGTCGATCGCGGCAAGGCGCTTTGCGGCGCCCCGCCTTTCCTTCGTTGAATGGTGGTGGTCGGGTCGATTCGGGATCGACGCGATTTAAAGCGGCGGCGCGGCGTAAAGCGCCTTTGCCGCCGCACTCCAAAAACGCACTGCAAAAAGTTACATCTCGTTTATGGAAATGATAAATGACAAATGGAAAATCTTTATATCCGTTCCATTCCGTGTAATTTGTGGCCTGTTCAGTCCTATCCCTTCTCCAGCACAATGTCCCAATTGATCAGCAGCGAGGCGGGTTCGAGATCTTTGGTCAATGGTAGAACCTTGCCAATTGCGGCTTCTTTCAACTCACCCAGTTCGCGGAAGATGATGTCGCCTTCATTCAGCGGCTCGCCCGGGAAATACATCTGCGTCACGAGCCTCTCTCGGCTTCCCATGACGTCGAAGTGGATATGCGGCGGACGGTTGTTCGTCGGGTTCACCGGGTTGATGGGATACGCACCTGGTTTGATGGTCTTGAAGCGGAAGCGGCCCTGAGCGTCAGTGACCTGCACGCCGTAACCCTGGAAGTTTGGATCCAGTGGCGCCGGGTTGATATCGCGCGGGTGATCGTATCGGCCATGAGTGTTGGCCTGCCAGATTTCGATTTTGGCTCCCTGCACCGGCTTTCCCTGATTGTTCAGCACCCTGCCAGTCAGATGAACCACTTTTCCCTGCGCCTGTCCGCGCTTCCCTTTGACCACGGTCAGGTCCATGTCATGGTCCAATGGGCGCATGATGGGATAGAACGGGCCCATGATCTGCTCGGGAGTAAGCTGGCGTGCCATGTCCTGGGCAAAGGTGGAGCGGGTGACAGAAAGACAACCGGCAGCGATGGCCAGTTCGAGCATTTCACGTCGAGATAGGGTTTTCATTCAGGGGAGCCTCCAGGGGGATTGAAAAAGGCCACAGATGACGCGGATGAAACAGATCTGACGAAGAAGACTGTTATTCTAAGCTTTGTCCCCGTTTTCTTATCCGTCTCATCCGTTAAATCTGTGGCGAAAGATGCGGGCGGGGACGCCCGCGTTCCGACTATTCGTCTATCCGTCTCATCCGTTAAATCTGTGGCGCCGTTTTATTCGTCTACGATGTTTGAGCGCACCTTCTCGATCAACTCTGGAGTTGGTTCGAGACCGTGCTCTTTGGCGTGTACGCCGGCTTTCTGTAGCACCTCTTCTTCACTATCCCCGCGAATGACATGGTCACATTCTGAGCTCGGGTTAACCTTGTTGCAGTAAATGGCTTTTGACATGGGATCTCCTCTTGTTATTGCCGATTTCCAATTGCCGATTGCCGATAGCGCTACCGAGCACTTAAATTGGCAATTGGCAATCGACAATCGGCAATCGCTTAATCGGCCGCCTACGACATCTTGCCGGTGGCCGTCTGTGTCTTGGTTTCAAATGCTGGAAGAACGGATGCGGTATCAAAGTATTCCTTAAACCGAGTCACCTTGCCGTCCTTGATGTCGAACACATGAACCAGTTCTGCGTCCGCGGTGCGTCCGGTGGCTTTCACTCTCCCACGATACTTGGAGATTGCAACTACCTTGTCGCCTTGCGCGATGTACTCTTGTGGTTCGAAGAGTTCAACATCTTCCTGTGCCGCCAAAGTTGAGAAAAACTCTTTCACTCCGTCGCGGCCCTTGCGGGTACCAGCAGCCGGCATAACGTCAGGCGGACCAGGCGTGATCCATTCGACATCTTCCGAGAGCTTGCTTAGTAGCGCTTCGATATCACCTCTTTTGAATGCCTCGTATGTGTCCTTCACGATGCGGACGTTGTCTTCAGACATCGTAACGTCTCCTTTCTTGGGTCAGCTTTTATTGGAATGGAAGAGGCTTTTATGACACTCGGCGAGAATAGTCAAGGACAGGCAGAAAAAGCAGATCCACGAAATCACACTAAATGGCACGAAAGGAAGAGAATTGTCCGCAGATTCACCGAAAGATTGGCCGCAGATGAACGCGGATGAAAAGGATGTGAAAAAGAGAACCGTGGAACGGCGATCCACGAAATCACACTAAACGGCACGAAAGGAAGAAATTGGCTGCAGATTTCTTCCTTTCGTGCCGTTTAGTGTGATTTCGTGGATCTGCTTTTTCTTTCGCAGCATCGTCCTCATCTGGCGGAGCGGCGCCACGACGGAACCGATGAAAGAATCGACCGCTGAATATGATCAATCTCGTGTTCCACCGTGGGCTCATCGTCTTCCCCAGCAATGCGACGCAAAGGAGTAACCTTTTCGGAAGGCTTTTGCCCAGCGCTGGCGTCCGGTCTCATCGAGTTCCCGCACCTCCAACAAAAGGCGAATTTCGTTTCTACCTCGGAGCCACAATGCAGACAAGGAGTCGTAGTTGTTTCTTCAGTCCGCTCTTCAATTGTCGGTTCAGAGCTGCGAACAGGTTTCTCGCCTTCCGGTGTGACACTCGTATGGACTTTCGAGCTGGACTGCTCAGCTGCAACTTCCAGAAGACCAGTGGATTCGAATTTCCATCCATTCTCGTCCGGCCTCACGATGGCAGGTTCAATCACCTGGACCTCCCCAATGTTCATGCTACGGCAGTGGTAGAAGTCCTGATACAGTTCGTAGAAATCTCTTCTTGATTCAAAGTGCGCTGCTCGTGGTATTACGATAGGTGTCATCTCTTCAGAAGTGTTGGTAACGAGGACAAATTCTCCGTCGCCGATCGCTACAAACCGTTCAGTATCATAATCGAATGTTACATTGAGCTTGTTCCTCTTTTTGGTCCTTCTCAGGTAGTCAGCCACGGAAGATGGGAACACAGGGCCAACATCCAGGCGCTCGAGGCAAATAGGACAAGAGGTTAGACCGGTTATGAAGCACGTCTGCAGTTCAACGCAAACGTGTTCGCGTAAATCGGCTGACGCTTCCTGTAGACATCCAGGACAATATGGTTGCGGCGCGCCTTCAGAAGTAAGCGTGAAATTCTTTCTTTGAAGTGGAGTGTCAGACTCGAAGCTAACGGTGTAGCATCGGTCACACAAATAGAGGGTGGAGGTTCGCCGAGTGCAAACCGGACATCTTTCTAGCCCATCCCGGCCAAAATTTATTGGGCAGAAGTGTTCGCAATTGCAGCAGTATTGCCATTGGATCTCAACCGGCGTGTCGGCCCTGCCCTGGAAGTCCAATTCGCCTAGTATGTGACCGCGGCTCTCACACCGGATTGGACTCTGCCGCGGAGTAAAAAAACCTTTGTTATGCTGTCGACAGAAAACTCTCATTTTCGTTGCTCCCTTCGAAGAACGATGACCATTCAGGCTGTATGTTGCTCGAAGCATGAAGTCACTTTTACTTATTTAACCAACCGCAGCAGCGGCCGGCTTAAGGGAGAGATTAAATTACGACGACGTTGGTCGCCTGAGTCGAAACGAACAATTTGTCGGGAGAGAATTGAGCGGCTTGCAGTTCGGGAGACGCAACCAAACGATTGGGTGCAATAGATTAGACGTGTTTTGAGTGAGAATACAAGTCTGGATGACTACCTGATGACAAGTCAGAGGTCGGAGATCAAGTCAGACGTCAGAGATTATTTTCAAATCTGATCGGAATTGCGCTTGCCGGCGAGTGGCTGCAAGCGCTTGTACGACGCGGGCTTCAAGTGATTGAGCGGCCTTTCACCAAAATGTTTCAGTCTTTAGGCCCAATCATACCGCAAAGTTTTTGCCACCCCGGATCGGATCTTGTAGAATTTCTAACAGCTACGAAGTTTGACTGCTGAACTAGCCTGCGCATTACACCTTTAACCCCTCTTAAGGTAGTGAGCTGTAAGTTTATGAGTAATCAGCGATTCAGGGTTAACACTCCTACGGTCACTCACGAAACCATTGATGGCGAGGCCGTTATCATCAATCTCGATAGCGGAAACTACTACAGCCTCATGGAGGTGGGGTCTTTTATCTGGGGTCTCGTTGAAAAAGGAGCCAGCATCACTCGACCAAGGGTGGGGTCGTAGAAGCGAGCGACTAGACTGAGTAATGTAGTTTTTCCTGCCCCGGACGGACCAACAATTCCCAGCGTCTCACCGGCCTGGACTGTGAAAGATACATTCTGGAGCACCGGTTTTTGATTGAAAGTGAAGTCGACTCGATCTGCGGTAATCGACAAAGGCAAGCTACTGAGAGAGCGGGCATCCTTTCGATCCTGGATCTCCGCTTTTTCCTGCAGCAGTTGTTCTATGTGGAAGACGCTGGCGCCGTAGCGTTGCACATCCAGGTAGGCGCTGTTGAGATTGTTCAACGGCCCCTGGGCGGCGCGCATTGCAAGGAGGAAAGCCAGTAGCTCAGGCCAACCGAGTTGACCTGACATGACGCTCAAACCGCCTACTATTATCACAACTACGACGTTGAGTGCGGCGAGCGATTCCAGCACAATCCGCGCGAACGCTTGCACTCGTTCCATCTCAATTAGTTCGTCAAAATAGGCGCGCGCGCGCTCAACAGTTCGCTCACCCTCTGCTCGCTCGCCCTGGTATATCTTGATGACGCGAATGCCGTGCAGGAGTTGGAGCAACGCGTCGAAAAGGGCAACTCCCTTATCCCTGACTCCGAAAGAGCGTGCGAGTGTGCGCCGGGCCAAAATGTACATAGGTAACGCGGCCAGAGGGACCAGGAAAAAAGCCCAAAGCGACAGCGATAGACTGAAACTGGCTGCGACGGCGATTAATCCTGCCGTTTGAAATACCTCAAGCACAATTCTCGCGGTAGACAAGACTACCATCCGCATTTGGGTGACATCCTGACGGATGCTTTGTAACAAGTCTCCGTGAGTCCTGCGGTCGAGAAATCCGACCGACAAGCCGAGCCGGTGGCGAATCATTCGTTCCATCGTACCCAGCTCGATTGCCTTGACGATTTTTTGTTGCGTTACCTGGGAATCGTAGTTGAAGGCGGCTGCGCTCAAACTCACCAGCAAGAGCAGAGCTACAGTTATCCAGAGCGCCGACTCAGCGCTAAGGCTAACTCCGAAGCCGCGCCCTTGACCGAGTACGCCAGCGAGAAACTCTCGAAATCAGTAAGATTGAGGCAGCGGTCATGGCAGCGCGTCCCAGCGAGGCGACGGTGAATCGGGCCACGAGGCCGGGATGTGGCCGAAGCAGGCGGATTAGCATCGACAACTGCTGTTTAATCGACAACTGCTGTTTCACAAGGCGCCTTTCACTTGGGTCGGTTTCTCAGTGGCGGTCACGTGACTCAGAGACGACCGAGTTAAACGAGATGGAAGAGTCGCCACGGTAAGCACAACAAGAGACTGGGTTGTTGGTAAGAGTTTTCTCATTTCGGATTGCGCTACTTGGGACAGCAAGATCGGCAACTCGGTGCCCAATCGATGGCGAGAGCGTTCATTCTTCGACAAGCCGCATTCTTGATTCAACATATCCGGAACGACGAGTCGACACCAATCATGGGGTCTTCACTCCCGTAGGAGTGAGATGTATATAGCTGCCAGATCAAATAGGGACAAGCGCGGTTCGGAGGCGCGGAATAAAGCTGGGTGACCACTGTGAAGTTGAGTTCCGCCCCTGCCGAACCGCGCCGGAGTTTCCCGGATCTAACGACCCATAAACCATCACATAACGCCTTTTTTACTCGGGGTTCCGGTGGTCCATTCGATCGCTTCCGTGTTACCTCATGACATCCTATGCGATTTAATTTAATGCAATGGACCATCACAAACGGCACACTTTTTTGCACACTTGATCTTTTTTGGTGTTCCGCGCTGTTTCTGGTTTTTCGCGCGTCCGGGGTTTAAGGCGCGAGTCTGGTACGACGCCTCGCCGCGCCCACGACGAGCCGGACTGCATCGGTTACGACCTGTGGTTCATCGAGTTGAATGTGGTGCCCGCTCTTCCCTGCGACGATTAGCTTGCTGTTATGTGAGAGATTGGTAAACCCGATCTTCTGCTGACGCTTCTCATCGTTGATCCGCTTCCACTCGTCGATAGAAACGCCACGCGGCGGATTCCCGTATTCCGGCTTCGGCAACAGCACCACCAGCGGTATGTTGCCTAACTGATAGGGAGTCCTAGCTCGAGCCGCATACATTAGTTGCAGTTCTTCCGCCCAAAGGTCCACACCTGCAGCGGCGCGTGGTGGTTGTGACAGAAACCAGAGGCGCATCGCCTGAGCGGAGGGGTGTAGTCTGTCGAATGGTGGTGAGATCTTAGGAGCGCCAAATGTTTGTTGATTGAACTGAAATTGCTCGATGTCTTCTTTGGTTGGCGGTTTGGGCGGACTGCTCTGCATCGTTTGTGACGCTTGCACGGGTCTCCCTTTAGCGCCGTCGCGCACTCGAACGAGCTTGCCCTGATACATTAGTGTCGTGTCCTCGTGCGTGGCATCTACCAGCACCATCCCGCTAATCTCTTTCGGATACTGCTCAGCATAGACTCGCGCAATCAGTCCGCCGATAGAATGTCCAACCAGTACATATGGACCTTTGATGACAGCGGCCCGCAAAAGCGCGTGCAGTTCATAAGCCTCCTGCCGCATAGTATTCGGCGTAGGACCCGGATCGCTCCAGGCAAACCCAGCGCGATCATAGCTGCACACGCGCGCGAAGCGAGCTACGTCCGGTTGCACCAATCCCCAATCGAACGAGAAATCGCCGGCACCTGCGATTAGCACAACCGTCGGACCTGTGTTGCCCGTGCAATTGAGGTGCAGGCGGTAGCCGCCTACATCAACCAATCTGCCTGGCGCTGCATGCACGGGCGCCTCGGGCTTCCGCTGAGCGACGGCAGTCACTGACAGCGACAGGATAAGCAGGCCAAGAAGCACTGCCAGTGGTAATAAATGTTTTTGCTTCATTGAGTTTTCAGTGGCTAGAACGAACCGGACAGTCAATCTGGTTCCTAAGAGGTCCGCGAGCGGTGTCCAAAGAAAGCAATCCAACATCCTAAGTAGCTATCAAAAGTGCTCAATAATACTCAGAAACGCGACGGTATGCATCACACGCGGCGCGAGGTCTTGTGCGAGCCCCCGCTGCGCGTCGCGACAGAGAGGGTAAACGTAAATCCGTTTCACCGAGCGCTCGTGAGCCTCGTGGTGCTGGTCCATCCGACCACGTCCGCGCGTCTCGCCCAGATAGGTCCAGTTGGCGGCTTGGTAACTAGTGCCGAGAAACTGATCGTCGACCAGCGTCTCCAAAAGCAGCGGGCGGTAACCATAAACTCGTTCCGATGAAGGCGAGGTAATCTATCCGAACCTTGAGGACGTGAGGTTTCATGACATGAGGCATTGCGCAGTGACCACGAGGGCAGAGGCTCGATTGCCAGACGCCGTTATCATGGCGCAAGTCGGCCATATAGACCCGGCAATGATGCGTCACTACTCACACGTTCGGCGACAAGCATTAAACTCCGCCGCTGCCGCCCTTGAACCGTGCTTCATGCGCCAACCTTCCCCGCCAACAGTTGAATTAGTGAACTAACCAGACCAAACGGCACAAAAAACGGCACAAACGACTAAGGCCACCGTAACAGGCGGCCTTTTTCCTTAACGTTTCTGGTCGGGGCGAGAGGATTTGAACCTCCGACCTCACGGTCCCGAACCGTGCGCTCTACCAGGCTGAGCCACGCCCCGACAACGAAGGCGATAATAGGTGAGCGAACCCGATGTGTCAAAGCAGCGACTTCGAAACCATCAGCCACAGATAAATCGGATGGGACGGATCTGAAGGGCTATTGATCACTTTGAGCGCCCTTCAGGGGTTACTTCGATCGATGGTAAGGTTAATGGTCATTGGGCAATCGCAGAGAGAACCCATGGTCAATCGTCATTCCTCAGTTCGGGATTGCTGCAACGTTTTTGACGCTTGACCTCTTGTTTTTAACCTCTAAGGAGCTTTTTGTTCTTATGGCTAATCAAGCGTCTGACCAACCCCATCGGGATATAGAGAGGGTCTATTCGGTGAGCGAATTTGTGGCTAAGCTGCGACGGCTCGCGGATGCCCTCGAATCAGAGAAAGCCTTCGAAATTAAGGTCGCCGGAGAACGACTCTACATCCCGGCGAAGGCGAGCTTTAGTGTCGAACACGAGCGCACGGCTGGTGGTGATGAATTAGAGTTTCAGTTGCGTTGGTAGAGCGGCCACTGATTACCGTGGATGAAATGTAGAGAAGAGTAGGCTGATCCGGAATGGGTTTGGCTGCGATGTCGTCCGGCACCTGCTTGTCGCGCAGTTCACGGATATCGAATGTTAGGGTTTGGCGCGGCTCGATGGACTTGGCGCCCACCAGGTATTCGCCGCCATTAAAACCCAACCGCTATGTGTACTCTTGCCGCTCAGCTGTCGTCTTCCTGAGGTAGACGACGCAGAAACTAAGATAAGAAATGCAAACCGCTCCAACACAAGAAGTGCAGATTGCTGCGTCGCTTGTGGAGGCTTCCAGCGGCGCGAAAGCAAATTTCTTGCAACGGATATGCGCAGCCCTCTTCAAACCAGTCGATATCTCATTCCTGGTGTTCTTCCGCATCCTCTTCGGCGGAGTCATGCTATGGGAAGTTTATCGCTACTTCACCTACGGCTGGATCAGTCGTTACTTCGTTGAATCTGCTGTCAATTTTACCTACTACGGGTTTAGTTGGGTGAAGCCCTGGCCGGGGCGCGGGATGTACATTCACTTTTTTGTGCTCGGTCTGGCAGCTGCTTGTGTGATGGTGGGACTCGTTTACCGCATTGCCGCGCCTGTCTTTTTTCTTGCCTTCACATACTCTTTCCTGCTGGACCAAACGCGCTATCTGAATCACTTCTATTTGGTGTGCCTGATCAGTTTTCTGATGTGTTTCCTTCCGGCGGAACGGGCTTTTTCCGTTGATGCATCGCTGCGTCGGAAAATCCGCACAGCCGTAGTTCCGGCGTGGACGCTGTGGTTGCTACGAGCCCAGGTCGGCATACCATATTTTTACGGCGGAATTGCCAAACTTAACAGCGATTGGATACATGGCGGCGAGCCAATGCGCACCTGGTTACGTCCTTTGACCAAAGTGCCAGGGGGCTCTTTCTTTGCGGCCGACTGGATAATTTACAGCTTCGTGATCGGCGGGTTGATGCTCGACCTGCTTGTGGTGCCGCTGCTCCTGTGGCGACGCACGCGGCTCTTCGCATTCGCAGCCGCAGTTATATTCAATCTTATCAACGCCGTGATATTCGATATCGGCATCTTTCCGTGGTTGATGCTGGGCGCTCTCTTGATTTTCTTTTCGCCTGATCTCCTGCGACGCTTCGCCCGAGCGTTTATGTCACCAGGAGAGGCGTTTGACGACGCGGAGCCGTCGCAAGCTTCCGTCAGACCTGAGAGAATTGCGGAAAGAAGCAGTTGCCCGTCCTTATTCGCCTCGCAAAAGCTAGTTGCTGGACTGTTGGCAGCCTACCTTGCTGTCCAGCTTTTTTTCCCGCTTCGCCATTACCTCTATCCGGGCAACGTAAGTTGGACCGAAGAAGGCCATAATTTTGCGTGGCATATGAAGTTGCGAACAAAGGATGGCAAGGCAGCCTTTACTGTTACACATCCCCAAAGCGGACAAACCTGGATAATCAAGCCGGAAGACTATCTAAAATCTCATCAGGTGATGAAGATGACTACGAAGCCGGACCTGATCCTCCTCTTCTCTCATTATCTTGCCGAAGAGAAGAGGCGTGAAGGTTACGATAATGTTGAAGTGCGAGCTCGCGTAATGGTTTCTCTTAACGGCCGCCAACCGCAGTTGCTAATCGATCCCAACGTTGACTTGGCTAAAGAACATATAAGTTTGTTGCCCGCACGCTGGATAGTGCCGCTGACGACGCCACTCGGAACCAGAGATACAGGAAGTTTTGGCAGGTGAACCTCAAACCTCTGAATCAGCGACTTCGGACGTCTGACTTGCAACCTCTAATCTCTGACGTCTCTTTTTCTCTCGGCGCGACTTCAGGTACTCGAAAACCGGTGGCGTAAGCGAAAGCGCAACAACAATGATTACCACCCACTCGATGTGCTCATCCAGATTGATCCCCAGCTTGTCCCGCAACAGGGTGCCCAGATAATAACCCGCCAAAATCATGCTGAAGACCCAAAGAAAGCCACCCGCCACATTGAACACCACAAATTTTCGGTAGGGCATCTGCGCAGCACCCGCAACGATTGGGGCGAACGTCCGCACAATTGGAACAAAGCGCGCGATGATGATGGTCTTGCCGCCGTACTTCTCGTAAAAGTCATGCGCTCTTTGTAAATGGCTGGGTCGAAAGAACAGCGACTTTTGCCGTCGGAAAAGCCGCGGGCCCATCTTAGCCCCTGTGAAGTAACCCACTGCGTCTCCCACTACCGCGGCAACGAATAACGCCACAAGCAGTACCGCCACATTCAGCTTTCCGGTCGCAGCAAAAAGCCCCGCGACCACCAAGAGCGAATCGCCCGGCAAGAAGAAACCCACCGCCAGCCCAGTCTCGGCAAAGACTATGAACACCAATCCCACATAAACAAAGATGCCGCCCTTGGCAAGCAGCGTTTCAATGATGATCTTCGGATTAAGGTATTCCTTGAGGGTATGAAAAAGTTCAGTTATCCATTCCATAAGCTAAAAACGATTTACCGAAAAGATACTCTATTGGGCAGACCAGCCATGATGGCCGATTAATGGGACAAACGCGCAGGCACCATGATCTTCGACCTTGGTTCCCTTTTCTGTCTTCTTCACCAGTATCAAACGCTGAGACTCTCTTGATTCACCAACAGGTACAACCAACCGCCCGCCGATCTTTAGTTGGGCCACCAGCGGATCCGGAATAGTTGGACCACCGGCGGCCACAAGAATACCGTCGTAGGGCGAGTGCGCGGCCCATCCAAGTGTGCCATCAAAACATTTCACCGTCGCGTTATAGATTCCGAGTTGGCGGATTCTAGCTTGTGCTTCTCGCGCCAGGTCCGCTATGCGTTCAATGGCATATACCTGCCCGGCCAGCGCCGCGAGTACCGCAGTCTGGTATCCAGAGCCGGCGCCGATCTCGAGGACTCGGCTGTCTTTTGTCAGCTCCAGCAACTCTGTCATTCGAGCAACGATGAAGGGCTGCGATATCGTTTGGTTTGCGCTGATCGGAAGCGCGTGATCGCCGTAGGCACGACTCTGAAGCGCTTCAGAAACAAAGGCATGTCTGGGGACGCTGCGCATGGCTTCGAGTACCCGTTCACTGCGAATGCCATAGTGATCGCGCAGTCGGGCAACCATGCGATCGCGAGGTATCGTGTACTCAGAAGTCGGCTTACTCAGTTGTTGCACGGAGTGATTCTAGACTATTGGAGCCACAGATAACACAGATGAAACGGATCTGAAAAACTCCATTGTCGCCGTCGGGATCTGAATTTTTCAGATCCTTCTTAACCCGTTATATCTGTGGCTTAGCCCACATCTGTGGCCTAGCCCACCTTATGCAGTTCTTCGTCAGGGGTTAGGTAGTTCCAGGCTTCGATCGCCGTTAATGCCCGGTGATCTGTCATGTCGCTTTTCAGTGGCGTGACCGATATATATCCCAGGTCGATCGCATGATAGTCCGTACCATCAGCTGAGTTGGTGTTGAAGTACTCTTCTCCAATCCAGAAGTATGGCTTGTTTCTGGGATCAATATGCTCCGAGATAACCGGCCGTGCGTTTTTGATTCCTTGACGCGTTACTTTCACGCCCTTGATCGGGCCAGGAGGGATGTTGACGTTTAGAAGCGTCCCGTCGGGTAGCCCCTCAGACAGGACTTTCCGCACGGCAGTGATTGCAAACTTCGCGGCTTCACTGAAGTCAAACTGCTCTCTCGCGACCAGACTAAATGCAATTCCGGGTACACCCAGGATCGTCGCCTCTAATGCTCCGGCGACGGTGCCTGAATACGTCGCATCGTCACCCAGGTTACCGCCATGGTTGATTCCTGAAGCACAGATGTGGGGACGTTCTTCTTCGGGGATGATCTTGTTCAGAGCGAGCGTCACGCAGTCAGTTGGAGTGCCGTCGACCGTCCAGTGCCGTTCGTCGACCTGACGGATGCGGAGGGGGCGGGCCAACGTCAGACTGTGCGACGCGCCACTCATTTCAGACGCTGGGGCTACTACGTAGACGTCTCCCACTTCGCGCAAGGCCTCCTCCAATTTGACCAGGCCGCGAGAGTGAATACCGTCGTCGTTAGTAAGTAATATCCGCGTCATAGTCCCACGAACTCACACAGCAGCTGTTCTCCGCTCGCTCAGAGCTTCGATGCCAAACCTGTAGCCGATGGTGAGAGGCGCGCACGCTCCGGGCGCAGCGGGGAGTGTTTGGGAGTTGACTAATCTCTAGGAGCAGTGCGCATCCGGCCCTTCTTCTTATTCCGTTTCCGCGCAAGTGCTGACTTGAGTTTCGCCTTCTGTCCTGGTGGGATGAAAAACGCGTGCTTCTTAGCGTCCTTAATAATCTCTTCGGTCATCACTTTGCGCTTAAAGCGGCGCAAGGCGCTCTCGATCGATTCTCCCTGGTTAACGTTGACTATTGCCATTCCTTCTCCACTTTCAAATTAATTTCCGCCGTTACAGCATCGGCTATTTAACACGTGAGCAACATAGCCGGTCAAGCTCAGAAGACGATGTGGGGCCACAGATGACACGGATGGTAGAGATTCTGCGAATTTTAAGCCAAGGTTCGGACGGATGGTAGAGATTCTGCGATTGCCGATTGTCGATTCTGTCAGGTCTCTAAGCCAAGGTTCGGCAGGTATCGAGTACTTGGCAATTGGCAATCGGCACCGCTTTCATTCAAATCGGTTTAATCTGCGTCTATCTGTGGCCAATGAGCAAGAACCCCGCGGATTGAACTCAAATCCGCGGGGTTCGGGGTGGCATCAACCCAGACTTCCTCCTGTGTAAGCCACTCTATACGGCGACCGCTTCGCGCTCCTCCACCGGCTCTGAATCACGCGACACTGGCTTCCGTGAAAGACCCTTGATCTGCACAGGCTTGTCGGCCTCAGTCGTATTCAGCTGCTTCTTGAGCACCATCTCCTGATAAAGCTTTCGCATCATTACGGCTTCTTCATGCGCAGTCTTTGGCCCTTCCATGTGCGGTTTGTTTGGCCGCTTCAGGTCAATTGGATTGAGGACCAGTTCATGCGCCGCCTCCGCCAGGTGTACATCTTTGCCCCCGGCAAAGACCTCGTGACGGCCGTACTCCTGATACCATTTCGCCACGGTAGCGTTCTGGTGCATGTTCTCAATGATATTCCGCCAGCCGATTCCGGTGTTATACGCGCAGAATGAGATCTCACCTTCCTGCGTCCCATAAGGGATAATGCACATTTCGGTGCGGCGGAAATCATAGTTGAAGAGATCCTGGAACCACATTCCGGCGATGAAAAGAAAGTTCCAACGGTCGGACCGCCGGCGTGCGATGTCTTCCTTCGTACGAGCTCCGTCCACGCGTCCATAATCTTTACCCGTGAGCCCGAACGACTTGTCAAACTTCTTAAACAGTTCATACAGAGTAAAGTTTGTCGGCGACTTGTATGGGTTGTAATTCTTCAGTAGAGCGAGACCCATTAGAAGATTCGAAATCCACTTCCCTCTTGCCGCATCCGTGATCTTCTGCATGTCTTTTACCAGACCAGGGATGTTCAGAAACTCGGGGACTGGACGCATTTCCCGCGTCTCTTTGTCCACCATTACCGCGGTTCCAACGCCGCAGTTTGGATGGCATCCACATGACACCTGACCCCAATCGGCATCCGGCCCGTGTACGAGGTCCGCGAAATCAGCGAATGCGCCCATCAGCGACAGTGGAAACCAATCACGCGTCGGTTCAGTGATTCCGACCTGGTTTTTAACGTCGTGAGCAAGATGCGAGAGCGTATAGCGCTGTTGGAGACGACGCTGCTCCGTGATCTCTTCGTCACGACCGGTGAATGAGACTGGCTGGAATGAAAGAAACGCAATCTTTCTTGGATTGTCTAATGCAAACCGAATGATGGAACCGACCTGGTCGTTATTGATTCCGTTGACCAGCGTGGTCACCAGCACGATCTCAACACCTGCTTCATGCAGGTTGTTAATTGCGCGCATCTTCACATCGAAGAGGTTACCCACCTGGCGGTGGCTGTTCGCATCGTTGCCGATCCCATCAAACTGCAAGTAAACGTATCGCAGTCCCGCTTCAGCAGCCTCGCGGCAGAACTCCTTACTCTTGGCGAATTCGATACCGTTAGTCGCCGCCTGCACACTGTTGTAGCCCACTTTGCGAGCGTACCGGATCGCTTCTATGAAGTATGGCGAGATGGAAGGCTCACCGCCCGAGAACTGAACCGACATCTGTCGACGAGGCTTAATAGTGATGGCGTTGTCCAGGATCTCCCTAATCTCATCCATCCCCAATTCATGGACGAAGCCCACCTGGTTCGCATCCATAAAGCATGGATCGCACATCATGTTGCAGCGGTTGGTCAGGTCGACCGTGAGAACTGCACCGCGCCCATATTTCACGGTGCTGGAACCATGGTTGTGTAGCTTCTCATCGTTGTGTGCTTCGATGTCGCGGCCCGGGAACATCTTCTCTATGTGCGTCAGAAACTTCGAGTCGATGGCCATCATGTCTTCGAAGTGACCGTGGATCGGGCAATCCTTCACCATCCAAATCTGGCCGTCGCGCTCGATGATCTGAGCCTTGATTTCGCCCACTTTCTCATTCACGAGTACGGTGACATCTTTCTTACCGGATAGAATCTCTTCGCGGGCTTCAATGACACAGTTTGGGCAGAGCGAGTCAGTGGTTCGGGGCCAACCCAAAGTGGGCTTGCTCTTCTGCCATGACTTGAGTAGCGGCTTTTCTGACCATTTCGGGGTGAATGACGGGTTCGGCTTATATTTATTAACAGCCTGAAGGATGTCGTGTACGCCGCCCGCGAATTTGGTCAGGCCTTTCTCCACATGTTTGATCGGTCGCATTCAAGTCGTATCCTCTCGGTCGATTTTGAGCTTGATCCGGGCTGGGGATGGCACACAGATGCCCGGGATTACGCCGGCCGTTTGCAATGACTGTGCCGCCAAATGTCACAGCCCCTAAATACTGCAAAAAGGACATTTAGGGCTTTTCTTTCATTCCCCGTGTGTAAATTTAGCCCCTTACTAATTGTGTCAGAATAGCACGGCAAGACTTGTTGGCGGGCAGATGTAGCAAAATTTCCAGTGCCACGAAGTTCAAGATCCTACCCAGGGCAGTGGGTAGTGCCTTTAGATCCGGCCCACGACAGGATCGTACCCACGGCAAGATCCTACCCACGGCAGTGGGTAGTCTCTTTTAGATCCTGCCTACCGGAGATGCGACCCACCCCCCTTTTGTTTTCAATGTTACCTACTCAGAACCGCAGCAGGAATACGGGTGATTACTGAAACGGTGAGAAGTCCTGACCACCACTCGCTGATGAGTTGTCAGACTGAAAACGAAAAAGGGAGGGCGCTTTCTGTGGTAGGCAGGATCTGAAAGCACTACCCACTGCCGTGGGTAGGATCAGGATCTGAAAGGCACTACCCACTGCCGTGGTTTTGTTTTGGTTCCTATCTGGGACCGAAGTAGCCGATGCGCGCAGAGACCCTGAACGCGGGGTTCGAAGTCTCAACCCGGACTCGCCGAAAACGACCGTCGCGCTCCCTATTTAAAGGCGAGAAGTAGAGTGCATACTGATGACGCAGCTCATCCGCAACTTCGGCGTACGTTCGTTCAAGTTCTCCGAATGAGTTCGGACGATAAAGACGCCCGCCAGTCGCCGTCGTCAACTCATCCAGATTGCTTTCGCTTGCATCCAGTGCTGCCAATCCCATGCGCAGATCCTCAATCCGCAGCTGGTTGAACTTCAAGCGACTGTCAGTACCGGAAAGCAGGTCAGACAACTCTGACTGCTTCTTCGCTCTTTCAATTTGCGTATTGGCGACGACGTACACCGTTGTTTGCGCGTGCAGGGCAGAGCGCAACGCAGTATCGAATGTCGCGCCACGACCACTGTCAATGCCGTCGGTTAAAACAATGAGTGCATGTCGAGCACTGCCGCGCGGGAGCTGCTCACGTGTGGCCAGCAGCATGGCATCATGAAATCGCGTGAACATACCGGGCGCCAAACGTCTCAACGCCCGCCGTAGCTGCACCTTGCTGCTGGTCCAATCCTGCAGCAACAGCACACGATCGTCGAACTGAATAAGACTGATCCGGTCTTCGCTATTCAGGTGGGTCGCAAAGCCCTCAACCGCCTGGCGAAAATCGTCAAGGTTGTCCGCAACCGATGATGACGCATCGACCAGTAACGCCACGTCGACTGGGACCTCTCGCAAGCTAAGCTCGCTCAGTGGTTGTTCAGCGCCATCTTCAAAGACACGAAAGTCAGCTCGCGTAAGGCCCTTTACGATCTGTCCGGATGTGTCGCGAACAGTCACCGGTAGTAGAACTTCTGCCGTGTTGACCGAGATTACGTCAGCCGGATCGATCTCTTCTTCAGGAGATGGGGACGGCGATGGAGACTGTGAGGTCTTCGGATTTTGAGCTGAACTTGTTGAAAGAACCGACGCGGCCGTGATGAGAAGGAGAAAGAACAGCAAAAGCTTAGCGGCGCTTGATCTGGAACAAGGAGTCATCACGATCGAAAATGCGTGGTGCGAGCAGTCTCAACACGCTTAAAGTTCCTGACTCAACAAAAACGATAGGCTAAGACTTATTTAACGGGGGCGTCCATCGCTGCGTGCATAGCTGCAATGATCGGCTCCGTCACACGACGCTTCCGCAACTCGCTGAGTTTTGCTTCTGAGAGGTCAAACTCAACCGGTGAGTCCTCTATCCGCTTTATGATAGTCCCTTCAGAGAAGCCAGCCTCTACGAGTTTCACTACACCCTCATTTGTCAGCGTGGGCGTTTTTTCCAGCTTTACGGATTCACTCCCAGCTTCAGCAGGCGGGCGAATGATGCGAACGGTTGCCGAGCCGGTAGTACGCGTGTCTGATTGACCGGATTCGTTGTAACCTCGACCCTTCGTCTGACTGTTAGAACCGCTGCCAGACCCGAAAATGTCTGTGCTGTTTCTCAAGGAACGCGGACGAGATAGACTGCGACTCTCCTCAAGAAAATCTGCATCGCTCCAGCTACTATCAACCTGAACCTCGACAGTGCCAACTGCCAGCATGGTGAGAATTATGTTTTCGCTGACTCCCTGGCGCTTCAACTCAATTAGCCGGTCTGGCTGGAGTTCGAATTTGTTCGGCTGCCTCTGAATGATGGCGATCACTGTCTTCTCGCGAAATCCTGCCCGGACTAACCTCACAACTTCCGAATTTGTGAGTGGCCCATCGGCGGCGCGCCGTTGGGCGCTCACAGTTGCACCAGACAGAGCAAGACAAACGAACAACAAGGGAAGGATCTTTCGTGGCATGCCCATCATCTTCCTCCAACGTCCTTTTGAGGGGCTGGCGACTTTTTCCGATAACGGAAGCTAATTCTTCTGACGTAGTTGCGAGTCTCTTTATAAGGCGGCACTCTGTGACCAAACCTGATTACCGTGCCTTCACCCGCGTTGTAACTTGCCAGCGCCAGGTCCACGCGACCTTTGAACTGCGTCAATAGCTGCTTTATATAACGGGTTCCGGCGGAAATGTTCTGGGCCGGATCATGCGGACGGCGTACCCCAAAGCGCGCGCTTGTACCGGGCATCAACTGCATCAAACCGCGGGCACCCTTAGGCGAAACAGCGTGGGTATTGAAATGCGACTCCTGCTCCATGACCAGGAAGATCAGGTACGGATCCACACCGTACCTGGAGCCATTCTGACGGATCAATGCATCGAGTTTTGGTCTGCCCGTGCTCCAGCCGCGCTCCTTTGCAACGGCTGAGTTGGGATCTTCGCGTTCAATGCGGTCGATACGACTTCGCTCGATAAAGATCGACATTGGGCCCCGGTTATACCAAACACCGGCTTGCGTCTCGTTAGCATTATCAGCTTCGACCCGAGCCCCACCTTTCAGGTATATCCAGACCGGCTGTTCCTTCTCGTTAGTTTCGGGCGCTGGAGAATCCTCAACGGCTGCTGCAACCTCTGACTGGACCTCCTGTTTCGTGGCTGTTCCCCGGTGAATTGACTTGACGCGGTCACGATTCGCCAGATGAGTCATTCCGCCCAGTCGGTACCAGATGCCCTGCGGGGACTCCCACGCTTCGTCTACGCGAAGGTAAGTCCCATCCGCCAGCTTCAAGCGGGTTTCTCCCTCCGGAATTGTGGACTCAACTGGAGGAGCCTGAGCTGGCTTGCGCTTACGACGCTTTTGACCCAGAACGGCGTCTGGTGCAAGCAGCACGACGAGAAGGACAATGAGTAGAAGATGAAGTTTGGTTGAAGGGACCGCCATTTGAATTTCCCTGGAGCGATGCAAGCGCGTCCGCCTGCGCTTCCGATGAAGTCCGCTTCCTAAAGCTGAAGTGGATCTGCCAACGTTCGCTCGATCATCGTCTCTTGTGTTTGCACCGGTGCGAACGAGTGCGACGTGCCAAAGTAGTTCTTCCAGGCAATGTCCACGACTTCGGGAGTAAGTTTCAGTGGTTGTCCTTCAAACAGGCAGATATCTGTGATGCGGTCCACCAGGTCACGGGGTTCGCAACCCTTCATCTGGCGCCGCTCAATCCGGTACTTGCTGATGACGTGGTCCAGCACGCGTTGATTGCACTCGATGCCACGCGTGTAAGCGACACGTTTGAAAATCTCACTGTAAGCTCCGGGCGTGGGAGGTTCCACGCGAGCGCGATACCCCATGCGACGGAGGAACGCCTGATCCGCGAGGTCCTTCTCATCGAGGTTGGTCGAGAAGACGACAAGCTGCTCAAAGGGCACTTCGATCTTCTTGCCCGTATGCAACGCCAGGTAGTCTACGCGACGCTCTAAGGGAACGATCCAGCGGTTAAGCAGGTCCTGCGGTGCGACTCTCTGCCGGCCAAAGTCGTCGATCACCAGAGTTCCGCCGTTGGATTTCATCTGGAAGGGCGCTTCGTAGAACTTTGCCGATTCGCTCCATGTTAAATCTGCATTCTCCAGCGTCAGCTCGCCCCCAACCACCACCAGGGGCCGTTGAATGAATACCCAGCGACGGTCGTATTCGCGCGGCGTGTCCTCGTCCGACATCGTTCGATGACAGTGACCGTCGAATACGCGAATGATATGTCCATCTATCTCCACCGCATACGGGATCCAGATACCACCCGCCAATGCACCATTTATGCGCTCAGCAACGGCTGTCTTACCGGTGCCTGGCAGTCCGGTTAGAAATAGCGAACGTCTCGAGTTGATTACGCAACCGAGAGTCTGAAGCAGGGATTCAGGAAGAATCAGATCGTGGAAAGAAGCACGAACGATATCCATTGACGCAGGTTCAGTAGGGATCGACTGCAAGCGCATCATGTGCGTGTAGTCGCGCAACGAAACTGGCGCCGGCCCGGTGTAACCCGAAAGGGTCAACAGGCGAACAAGCCGGTCCCAACCGTGGTCCAGCATCGCGTAACGAGTAAAGCCTTCCGTGGTCTTTAGCTTTACCTCGATCAATTTCTCGCGGTAGAGCTTTTGCAAAAGGTCCTCAGTCAGCGTTCGCGGCAAGTGGATCTGCTCGGCCACGGCGGTTGTTGTCGGCTCTGGCAACATCGCAACGTGTTTTAGTGCTAGATCGCAAAGGAATCCCTCTGCAACGCCAACCTCTGCCAATTCCTCGGGAACCGGCGGGCCCATTGCCTCTACTTCAGCGCGAGTGAGTATGGTTGTTTGCGACATCGCGTTCTTCCTTCTCTATTTTCCGCTGACTGTTCCCGCTACTGACGACTGTGCGAGCGCGTTCGACGCGGCCTGAGATTCATCGTACCGACCTACCCTCTTGTAAAGATCCGCCAGTCTGCGCAACGCAATCGTGTTGTTCGGATTAATCTGACGCGCGCCCTCGTAATACTTGATGGCGTCATCTTCGCGTCCGAATCTCTCAAGCATGCGTCCCGTGTTCAGGTATCCGGTCACCGCACCCCCGGCACGGGCGAAATGCTTGAAGGCATCATCGAATTTACCCAGCCTGCAGAGGGCGAGTCCGAGGTTGTTTAGTATCCGCTCATCGTGGGGCGCCAGTTTGGCAGCTCGCTTCAAACGATCAACGGCCGCTCGATAATTGCCACTCTGATAAAGGGAGAAGCCAAGGTTATTCAGTGTCTGCGCATCTTTAGGCTCGGCCTTAACTGCGCGCTCGTAAGAATCCTTCGCCCGATCTTGCAGACCCTTCTGGGCAAAGGCGACGCCCAGCAGGTTATGAGCCTCGGCCAGTTTCTTATCGAGTGATGTCGCGGCAGACAGCTCAAAGATGGCTTCGTTCAGACGGCCGTTCGCGAGATGTTGTCGCCCGGCCTCGAGGTGTTCCTGCGCAGAAGCCTTGGCGTCGAGTTTCTGTTCCTCACTGCTGCGGCCATCAACCACTTTCGCAACACCAACGCTTTCGAACTTTTCGGCGTCCTTTTCGGTCATCCGCTCAAACCGTTTATCCCTGCCCCCAAACAGCCTGCCGAATGCCTTAAAGGGTGCGGCCAAAACGCGTACAACCTTGTTGCCGCCTTTCTTCTTCTCTCCGACCGTGGCTTCTTCTTCGGTTTCGGTTCCTGCGAGTGAACCAGAGTCTTCCAGAACATTTGCATCGACGTCACCATCGCGCTCAAGCGTCGCGGCACTCCACATGGCGGAGACTCCAGCTGTGACTACAATGGTTATAAAGAAAGCGAGCAATCTTCGTTTACCCATGACTGAACTCCTTACATTTTGCCGAACGTGTCGATCAATTGGAGGGCTGCTGGGCCAAGAATTGCGATGAATAGTGTCGGGAAAAGAAAACAGGCAAGTGGGAAGAGCAGCTTCACCGCAGCCCTTTGCGCTGCCTGCTCTGCACGTTGTCGTCGCTTGGTGCGCAGTGAATCTGAAAACGCTCTGATGGCACGCGCGACGGAGGTTCCAAAGCGGTCAGTTTGAATCAGCATCGCTACGAGACTGCGCAAGTCGTCTACTCCGGTTCGCTCTGCAAGGTTCCGGAGAGCTTCATCACGTTCACGACCTACACGAATTTCGAGGTTTGCAAGTTCGAACTCGTCGCTGATGTCCGGGTGAACCTCTTTCAACTCACTGCTAACTCTCATCATTGCAGCGTTGAGACCCAGACCAGCTTCGATTGAGATCACCATCAGGTCCAGGGCATCGGCCAGGCCCCATCGCACTAACTGCTGGCGGTTGCGGATCATTCGATTGAGCATATAGCGCGGCAACATGAAGCCAACGCAAAATGCCGCCAGAATCCAGAGGATTGTGCTGCTCAGTGGTCGAGCAAGAAGCGCGGACCCCAGCGCAACTGCCGCTGGAAATCCAGCCATCGTGCACAGCTGGATCGCGCGGTACACCGCTGGAGCAGAATGCGAGCGATGACCCGCTTGCATTAACATCTTCTGGAGTTTCTTTGCCTCGGCCGCTGATGGAGGCAACAGTCTGTTCAGCGGTGAAGCCAAACGTTCAGCCAGCTCGCCTCCGCGCGTCTCCTCAAGTAGAGCTGAAGGTGCGCTCGTTACGGTTCCCTGGTTACCCAACCGTTTCAAGCGCTCGGTCGCTGCACTTTGCGGGCGATAGAAGAGCCAGTAAACACCCATCATCGCGAGCGAGATACAAACAAATGTGGAAAGGCCGATTATCAGAATCATGGCTACCGTGTCCGGATTAGGGGTTGAGACAAATTAAATCTTGATCCTCAGAATCTTTCTCACAATGAGCATCCCTGTAACCTGTAAGAACAGCGCTGCAGCAATCAAATAATGCCCGCGCGGATCGGTCCACAGAACACTCATGTATTCAGGGTTCATTCCCGTGATCATGAACGTCACGAAGATCGGCAAACCGCAGAGCAACCAGGCAGACATGCGCGAGCTGGTCGTCAGCGTTTTCAAATCTCCCATAATGCGAAAGCGCTCCCGAATCGTGTAAGCCACCTTCTCCAGGATCTCAGCCAGGTTTCCGCCAGTCTCACGTTGAATTAGGATGGCTGTAACGCACAGGCGCAGATCCAAAAGTGGCATTCGTTCGGTCAAATTCTCCAATGCCAGCTTGAGCGACAGACCGAGGTTCTGCTCTTCGTACGTCTTGCGGAACTCAGTTGCAATTGGCTCAGGCATTTCCTGCGAAACCATGTGAAGTGATTCTGCGAATGCATGACCGGCAGAAAGTGCTCGACTCATCAGATCCAGGGCATCAGGAAGATGTTCGAGAAAAGCATCAAAGCGCTTCTTTCGTTTCCACCAAACGTGCACGAACGGTAAGGCAGCGGCCCCGAACCCAGCAACGAACGTGACCAGCAACGAGGGCGTAAGAACTGAAACCGCCAGCGCTGCGAGGATGCCAGCCATGCCGGAGAACATCGCGAGTCGGGAGGGGGTGATGTGAAGGTCCGCCTGATCCAACATTCGCTTGATGTGAAGGGCCGCCTGAAGCCGAACCAGAGAGCGGTTCAACCAGGGTATCTCGCTCATCAGTTCGTTGCGAGCGAGAATGACTTCCACATCTTCCGTGTGCGCTGAGAGCATCAGTGCATCGGTCAGTCGTTGTTGCAGCCGGCGACGTTTTTCATCTGTTCCACGGGTTGCCAGCAGATAGGCGCCCAAGACGAGGAACAAGCAAAAAACGAAAACGAGAAAGGAGATGAGCATCGACTTACTCCTCGAAGAACATCCGGGGCAATTGCAACCCGTAGGCTTTTAGTTTCTCGGCAAACCGAGGCCGAATACCTGTTGCGCGGAACCTTCCAATCACCTGACCCTGCGAGTCCATGCCGGAGCGTTCATACTGGAAGATCTCCTGCATAGTGATCGTTTCACCCTCCATGCCGGTGATTTCCGAGATGGAAGTAACGCGACGTGAACCGTCGGAATGTCTGGCAACCTGAAGGACGAGATTGATCGCGGCCGCAATTTGCTGGCGCATTGCACGATCCGACAGACGCATACCGGTCATCTGAATCATCGTTTCCAAACGGGCCAGCGAATCACGCGGCGTGTTGGCGTGAATGGTTGTCAAGCTGCCGTCGTGGCCTGTGTTCATGGCCTGTAACATGTCGATTGCTTCACCACCACGAACCTCACCGATCACGATCCGGTCAGGTCGCATACGCAGTGCATTGCGTACGAGATCTCTTTGGGTAACTTCGCCGCGGCCCTCGACGTTCGGTGGTCGTGTTTCAAGTCTCACGACATGCGGCTGTTGCAACTGCAACTCGGCCGAGTCTTCAATGGTGACGATTCGCTCGTTTTCCGGGATGTACGCCGAGAGGGCATTCAGTAACGTGGTTTTACCAGCGCCGGTACCACCAGAGATCAGGACGTTCAGTCGCGCGCTGACACACATCTCCAGCATGTCAGCAATATCACGCGTCAGCGCCTTGTTCTCAATGAGCATGTTCATCCGGAGTGGCTCGGTACCGAAGCGCCGGATGGAAAGCACTGGTCCATCGAGTGAAAGAGGCGGAATGATGGCATTCACGCGTGAGCCATCTCGTAAGCGGGCATCAACCATTGGCGATGACTCGTCAATACGACGGCCAACCGACGAAACAATTCGTTCGATTACCCGCATCAAGTGCTCGTCGTCCTTGAAAGCAACGCTCGTTAGCTCAAGCTTGCCTCCCCGCTCGATATAGATTTTTCCGTGCGCGTTCACGAGGATGTCAGAAATGGTTCCGTCAGCAAGTAAAGGCTCGAGTGGCCCTAAACCAAACAGCTCATGCTGGACCTCATTAACCAAACGATCCCGTTCTGACGCAGAAAGCGGCAATGCCTCCTGGGCCAGGACGTTTTCAGCCAGGCGGGAAACCTCGGCATGAACCTGATCCGGCGTTAGAGCGGACAGCTTGGTGAGGTCCATCTTGTTGATGAGGGCCCGGTGAAGCCGAGACTTCATCTCTTGGAATGAGATCTGGCCGTTGTTGTCTAACCCGTTCCCGTTACCGGGCAGGTGAATCGTCTCTCTGACTAGTCTCTCTCGCAGTGCCATAGGGGTTCTCGCTTACCTTATTGAAGGATTCCTCTTTGCATTGAAGACGGAAATTGAAAATCTGTTTGTGCCGGAGTTCGCTTGAATAGAGAACTCAGAAGGCTGCGCTTTGGTGCAACGTCTTCCTGCACCGGCAACGTGTTATTAGCAAGTGTTGCAGCGATTCTCTTGATCTCCTGCGCAATCTTTGAGTTAGGTTCTGACTGCACCAGGGGCTGGCCAAGATTGATTGAGGTAACGGCGACCTGATAATCGCTTGGGACAAATCCTATGACCTGTTCGCCCAAGAATTTTTCGACCTGACGCAGATCCAGGTCGATCTGCTTACTCCAGCGGTTCACAATGATCCGTATCTTCTGGCGTGGGTAGCCCAGTCGATCGAATATCTCGAGCGCCCGTTGTGTACTGCGTATTGCAGGGATGTCGAGTGTAAGAACGAGCACAATCTCATCCGCTTGATCGAGCGCGGCGAGGGTTTTCGAGTCAAAAGTGTGTTGCGGGTCAAGCACGACGTAGTCGTAAGACTCACGTAGCTTTTGCAAGACTTCGAATACGTGTTCCGGCTCGATCTCATCCGCTGAGTCGGCCTCTTTTGGCGCCGCCAGCAGCGAGAGATTTGCTGTGCAAGGAGTAACAAGACTGGCAATCAAGGAATCGTCCAACCGACTTTTGTTCTCGGCCATATCGGCGAACGAGTACTTTGGATCAACGCCCAAAAAGAGCGGCAGGTCTCCGGCCTGAAGATTCAAATCGACTAGTATCGTTCGAGCCGCTGTCGAAGCTGCGAGATTGGTGGCGATAAACGAAGTTCCGCATCCGCCTTTGCTCGAAAACACCGCAACCATGCGACCTTTTTTCTTGGGCGCCTCAACCTGGGTTGCGCAGAATTCAGTGACACGATCGAGAACAGTTTTCAGTTCCTCAGGGCTAATTGGCAGCCGGAGAAACTCGCGTGCACCAGCTCGTAGACTCTGCAGGATCAGATCGGGAGAAGCGTTGTGAGCCGCCGAAATAATGGCCGTAGATGGCACCTGAACGCGCAGCCTCTCGATGAAGTGGATTGCTGTGATTGGAGTATCTCCGAGCACAATTATGGCGGCCGAGGGTTTCAATCGAATGATCTCTTCCTGAAGCTGCTCTGCGTCATTACCACCCGCAAGAAGACTCACTCTGCTCTCCGTTGACAGGGCAGTTCGTATCTGTTTGAAGTTATCCAGACCAGTGCTGAGAACAACTAAGGTGATTGGCTGCGTCATTAGTCCCTCGTCGAGTAGTAAGTGAGTGGGGTGCGCCAGGAAGTTCGGCGCCTAAATAGGGTCTGGAACCAGTCCTGCCGATTCCCCCGTCAGAGTGGTGTTGTAATTCGGCATCGTGATGTTGGTGCTAACGAATGGAATTACAAACTGAAACTGATAACCGGTGATTTGTACGCTGACTGTACCCGTATCCAGACCAAAGCCGTTGTAGATGACCTGAACGTTGCCGCTGGTACTCAGGTTAGGAACGAGGGGCTTTGTACCGCCCGCTGGATCACCATAGACCACGACGTTCTTGACGTTTTCCGAGCTGCTCTGTGGGTTCAGCACTGCATATCGGGCGCCCCTTCGTGCCGCATCTGTTAAGGCGTTATGGACCCAGAGAGCCCGACCGAATTCCAGCACCGTAAAGAGCATTGTGAGAAACACCGTGGCAGCAATCGAAAATTCGACCAGCGTCGATCCTCTTTCGCGTTTATTGAGTTTCTTATTGCTCTTCATAGTGACTCCTAGACCAGCGGTGTTGTTAAGAGATAACGCATTGTCACACTGGGCTTCACATCGATTGCGAGTGAGAATGCGTTGTTCTTCAAGAGTCCGCCGAGATTGAATAGTGGCGAGTGTTCGTACCCTTCAATCTGAACTGTAATAGTGGCCGGTACCCCGGCTGTAACCGGAGTGCCGGCAGAGTTTCGTGCGGTGATGACAACGTGACTCGTGTCCAACCCGTCGAGTAACGGGCTGCCGGTACCAGCGGTGTTTCCATAGACCACGAGGTTCTTTGCCTGAATATCCTGAATGTCGAATTTCGATGTTACGAGATAACGGGCTCCGTTCCGCGTCGCTTTTGCCAACGTGGTGTATTCGTAGAAAAAGCGGCCGAACTCGGCAGTCGCAGCAAATAGCAGGACGAGGATTGGGATAACAATCGCAAGTTCAGCCAGCTGAATGCCACGCTCGTTGCCCGCCAACCGCGCGATTCTAGTTCGCCGCTGGAGCCGCTTCAGTAAACGGATTTTGCGAATTCGTGCATTCATGACACTCATCCTTTATTTGTAAAGCACTGGAGCTGCCAAGAGGGGATCACCAGCGGGTCCGGTCGGATCGTATTGGCCTTCACCGATCGCAATCCTGTCCTCGATATACTCAGCTTCCAATTCACCGCCATTGCCGCCGCCCACCTTGGTCTTCAAAAAGAAGGCGCCAAAGCGGAAGAAGCGGACCACGTTTCTGCCCTGATCGTATTCGCTGACTTTCACGAGGGGGATCAGCACCACACGCCGCATATCTACGCCATCATGCGAGGGCTCGCGGAAATACTGCGAGTTACAACCGATCGCGTTAGGCCGACCACACCCGAAATATCGTTGATAGTCATCCCAGGTGATGTTTTCCTTGATATTTGTGT
Source organism: Pyrinomonadaceae bacterium (assembly GCA_035283645.1). Lineage (GTDB taxonomy): Bacteria > Acidobacteriota > Blastocatellia > Pyrinomonadales > Pyrinomonadaceae > PSRF01. Next base: position 47,253 of record DATETN010000037.1, on the reverse strand, counting down.
CGGGCGGTTGATTGACGGGATCGAGCTGACTGCCCTGATAATCGTCGAAACGCGAGTTGACTCCCGTTCGCACCTTGCCGGATGTCAGCCCTGGCTTGGTATCAACAGAGTATTCATCACCCGGTTTGGCGCAGGCATCTACTCCGGATCCGATTCCGTAACCCACGTCAACTCCTCCAGCCCCAGCAACAGCCAAGATCTGGTAGTTACCGGGTGAAGGTGATCCGCCCGTGTTAGCGCGAATAACGTAAGTCTGGCCCGGCACGAGCAGTGAGTCGTCGTTGTCGATCAGCACCGAGAGCGGTATGAAGTTGCAGAAAGTGTTCAGCGGAATTGACAGTCCTGCAGTTGCGGTTGCTGATAGATTCTTGCTGGCTCCTAATATCAGTGCCGCAAAGGAAACACCCACAGAACTCGAGGGCGTAGTGACTTTGGCAAATCGTATTGTTGGAGCTTGTCCCGGTGTTGCCGCCGCCGCTTCGGATATGTATGGCCCCTCAAGATTTGCGGCCCACTGTACGTCGCTGCGCGAGAAAACTATGTTCGTGTTATTGAACTCGTAGTTGTTCATCTGCGCTACAGCACGCGACGTCCCCTCAATAATCCCACTGGGATTTGAGTTAATAGAGGATGCAGCGGCCAACGACGCGGCGTCCGCGGCGTTTTGTAGCTCCGCTTTCACAAGGTAGAAGTGACTAATATCTACGGCGAGACCTACCGCCAGGAGAATTGAAAGCATTCCTACGGTGGAGAGCGCGAGAATTGACCCGCGCTCACCATGTCTACTTTTGTTCCCTCTTGCACTTCCCTTTGTCATCTCTTCCTCCCTATCCAATTTGCTTTTTTGCAGATAGAGGAATTAGGGCAGTATTGGTTCAGCAGAAATGTCCAGCGGCATAATTCTGGCCAGCGGCAGAGGTTGGTTGATCCGCTTGCTGCTCGCCTGGAGTTCAGCATCCGTTGTGACGGTGGTCTTGGACTTTTGCTCAGTCGTCGACTTCTGCTCGGTTGTCTTTGGAGCTTCAGTGTTAGTGGTGCTTTGAGTAGTCTCGCCAGACACTGAATAACCGGTTTGGCCGTCGATGCCTTCGCCCTTTGGTTCTACACCTAATGGCGAACCGTTCTTGAGACCATCGATGCCACGCAGTTGCGGCAGGTCGTCTCTATCGACCGGCTTCACCATATGGGCCGTCACGATGAACATCAGCTCTGTTTCATTTCGCTGGAACGATTTCGATTTGAACAACGCGCCAAGCACCGGAATGTCACTGAGCACCGGCACGCGTGAAATCGATTTCAATTCGTTGTTGTCCATTAAACCGGCCAGGGCGAACGATTGACCGTCGCGCAATTCGACACCCGTCTTGGCTCGACGCGTGCGGAGTGCCGGAATCAGGAAACCGTCGAACTTCACGCCATTCGAGAAATCGATTGACGAGACTTCTGGCTCCAATTCCAAACGAATGTGGTCTTCGTCAATGATGGTCGGCTTGAAATTCAGTCGGACACCGTATTCCTTGAACACTATTGTTACCGTGCTGCGGTCCCCACTGTTTTGGACCACCGGAACCGGGAACTCACCACCCGCCAGGAAACTTGCATCCTGGCCGTCCATGGCAATTAGGTTTGGCTCCGCAAGAGAGCGCAGGGCGCCCTGTGTTTGCAACGCTCTGATCATGCCGATCGAATTGCTGCCCATCACCAGCAGGTTCAGTGCCGGCGAAAGGGGTCCGAGCAACGTGCCGGCAGGATTAACCGGTGGACTAGAAAGTGAACTGGGTCCCTGACCACTGTTGATGTAACCGCCTGCACCCGGGCTTCCCTGATAACCATAAGAGGTGCCCAAATCTTTCAGCCGGTTTCTGCTCACCTCGGCCACGCGAACTTCCAACTGCACCTGCAGCTTATTTTTCACGGGCGACGCCAGCATGTTCACAGTTTTGAAGCCGGCCGCTTCGACAACGCTTTGAGCCTGAGCGGCTGTGGAGGCGTCGGAGACGCTGCCTGACATCACTACCGACCCGTTGGCCTGACTCAGGCGGATGTCATCCTTCGGAAACAGGGCACGCATTTGCGAGTCAATCAGGGACAGATTGGCGCGGACGTAAACATCGAACACGAGGTAATCGCCACCGGTCTGTTCCCAGGCGATGAAGTTCACCTGTCCAAATGCCTTTCCGTTCACCAGCACTTGATCTGGAGTGACCAGAACGGCTTCAGCTATGTCAGGGTTTGAGACCGAGAACCGACCGACGGGCCTGTCGAAATTGATCACGCGCGACTGCCCGACCAAAACATTAACTGCGATGGCTTCTTGATTCTGTTTGAATGAGGCTTTGTACGAATTCTCCTGGGCCTGCGCCTGGGAACCGACAAGAAAAATGATCGAGGCCGTCAGTGTCAAACTCACTCGACGCCAGATCGGGGAAAGGCTGTGCATGATCTCTTGCTCCTTTGGTTACAAAATTGATTGACCGCACTCATCAACTGGAGCTGATGGGCACCTTATTCGCGCGTGCTAAACCTTATGGGAAATCGACGCTCCGCTTCTTGGCCCCTTCGATCATCTCGACGGAAGTTCGTGGGGTTGGTGTTGTGAGAGCGGCTACGGGAGCGGGCCTGGGATGGGCCTGAACCCGGCGGGCGGGTCGGGATTCGCCTTTCGGCTGCTCGCTCTTTAATGATCCTGGGTCCGGCACGGGATTGGCGCGCTCGCCACCCAGTAAGCCCCGCTTGTTCACGCCGGAAGTCTGCTCATCACCTTGATCGATTGAGTTCCGCATTACGAGCTGCAGCTTGCCCTCGCTGGACGCGAGCGCCAGCTTTTCAGCCTGTTCAGGCGTGACCTGAAGCGTCACTGCCTTGACCGAATTCGCCTCGCGCTGATCCTCGGGTTTGTCTATGTTCTGGCCATTGGCCAGCACCTTGATGTTCTGCAGGACGATCTTCGAGATTGGATCCTGCATTCCGTGCTTCTCTTCAGGATCAATTACGACTACGATGTCGACCAAAGTGCCCGGCATGATGAAGCCGGAAATTCCCACCACGTCGTCGACCTTGACTGTCATTGCGCGATAGCCTTCCGGAATCACTGCTGATAGACCAGCGGCGGTTCCTTCGGGGGCAAGGCGCGCTTCGATAATTGGTTCGCGTGCTGCAATGTTCGTCACTGCTACACGGCCGGCCAGCTTTTCGGGGCTGTCAAACGCGCCGTCAGGAGTTGACTCCTTCGGGAACTGGACCACCATCACGTGCTCGGGGATGATCTTTGTTCCCACTGGAATCGCGACTTTGGCAACCGCAACGCGATTCAGATTCTTGGTGTATGCCTGTGCACTCGATAGATAACGGCTAACGGAAACTGCGGCGAGTAGTCCAAATAGGAGTGCACCGACGAGAACGATCAAAAAGCGTTTGTTGCGCATGGGAAGTCTCCTGCTTTCAAAGTTGGTAATTGGCTCTGCAGCCAGTAGCTAAGCTCGAAAAATGGCGGTTGAAATAATGCTGCCCAGGGTGATTGCTACGCCGTAAGGAATCGTGTGCCGCCGGTCGCTGGGAACCGCGAACCGAGGCATTTCCCAACCCGGCAGCATGCCGACAAAAATTTGAAGCACACGTTGCATCGTGGTCACAACTACTCCCGCGCGGATGATCGAGATAACTGCCAGTAATCCGCCGGTTAGGATGACCACCAGGAACGTGGGAAGAACGAGTGGGGCTCCGGTTACTGATCCAATGGCGGCAAAAAGTTTGACGTCTCCAGCGCCCATGGCGCCAAAGATGTGAAGCATGAACATCAATGTAAACGCCAGCAGACATCCACCGGCGCTGGCAATCAAGCCTCTCCAGCCACCAAAAATGAGATTGATCGCCAGACCGCTCGCGAGTGTCGCTAGTACGAATGCGTTTGGAATGCGGCGATACTTAACATCGTAGTAGGCGATGATTACGGCAAGGGGAATTAGTAGGACGATGTTTGCCAGCAGTTCAGACATGTGATTTTCACCGTGGGGCTAAGGTCAGTTGACGCCGCCGTCAACCATTGACTCGGTCTACAAGTTGGTTCAGCCGTGTGCCGATCGCATCACCCAGTGCCGTAAACGCACCGGCGACAGCAATGGCGACGAGCGCAGCCGCAACCGCATATTCGGAAAGCTCCAATCCAGTTTCATCTAATAGGAATCTTTTCATCGGTCTTTCCCCCCAAATGTGAGTGGGCTAAAAATGGGAGACGTTATAAGAGCCTACGGGCGCGATTTAGTCTTTCGACTAAAGCGCGCCTGGCTCATTGGGAAGTTCAACCTTTAGTTAGTGATCTTGGTTCCAAGATCATTGATCTTCAGGCCGATGGCGTCGCCGAGAGCCGTGAAAGCACCGACCACCGCGATAGCGACCAACGCTGCCGCAACTGCGTACTCTGAAAGCTCAAGACCCGTCTCATCGCGAAAGAATTTCTTAATCATCTCTGTTTGCTCCTTCTTATTTGTTTCAGTTAGTTCCAGATCACTCGTTAGTTGGTAACGAGTGGCCAGGTTCAGAGGCGTCCTCACGAATGAGTGACTACTCTTGTCCGTGTGACACTTGTGTGGGTGACGGAACGAGATTCCGCCTTGAGTGTGCGACGACCGAATCCGTTAAGACCGCCGTGCACAGCTCCACAACCTGCCAGCGCCAGAAGCAGCACATCATTGACAGCCACCGCAGCAGCGTGTGCTCCTGCAACAAGAGTCAGTGCGAAAACTGGTGCGGCTATTGCGATCCCGACCAGCGATAACAGCTCTTTTGTTTTCATGGCTTTCATGAGGTGTGTCTCTGTTGTTGTTTTGCGAGATGCATTGCTCTCGCGACGACATAGCCATTACAACGGTCGTGCCAACGGCATCTGGAGCCAAATATCGCGGTTTTGCAGGGGTTTTCGCGGTTGAGGTAAATGCGTTTTGTAGCCCGAGGTTTACAACGTCGGCCCAGGGCTGGGCCAGTCTTTAGAAGTTAAGGAGATGTTCTCGAGGGGATTTTCGTGAAGATCTGTCTTTGTAGCCCGCAGGCGACCGCAGGGGCTCCGGGTTTGGTCTGAGCGGCGACAGTCGGCACCAGCTTCGAGGTGTTTGGTGTGATTTCGTGGATCGTTTCGCCTTTACCAAGGGCAAAACGATCCACGAAATTACGCTAACATTTGAGAAAGGGAAGCGTTTGGCCGGAGGTACGAGAGCACGGGTGCTACCTCTAACTTTAACGTTTGTCGAGCACTATCGCCGGAATTGCATTCCAGGTTCCGTGTCTTCCTGAAGAAAGTCGCCGATATCGATTGCTAATCTTTTCAATTTCTTATAGAGGGTCTGCCGCGATCCCAATCCGAGTGCCTCGCTGGCACGCGCCACATTGCAGTCATGACGCTTGAGCGTCTCCGTGATCACACGCCGCTCGTACTCCTCCAGCAGATTCTCAAGATTGGCAACACGCTCATTTCCAGCGCTCTGCATCGATCGTGGCAGGATATGTTTGCTGATGTGTTCTGGAGTGATGTAACCGTCCGTCTCAGCGTAGAGCACCAACCGCTCGATCTCCGCGGCTAACTCCCTGATATTTCCGGGCCACGAATATTCCTCGAGTAGCTGAATGGCTTCCCAGGTAATACCAGCAATCTCTTTGTCGTTACGCCGAGCGAAATGGGTCAGGAAATGCGATATCAAGGCAGACACATCCTCCCGACGCTCTCGAAGAGGAGGGACTTTAATCGTCAGTGTGGCAATACGATAATAGAGATCCTCTCGAAACAGTTTTTGCCGAACGAGCTCTTCAAGATCCTTGTGTGTCGCAGCCAGAACACGGATGTTCACTTTCCTTGGAATGTGTTCACCGAGCGTGTGAATTTCACCTTCCTGCAAGAAGCGAAGCAGCTTGGGTTGCAACGACAGTGGTAGATCCCCAATCTCGTCAAGAAACAGGGTTCCGCTTTCAGCTGCCCGAATCAATCCTTGATTGTCGTTGAGGGCGCCAGTGAATGTGCCGCGACGATAACCAAACAACATGCTCTCGATCAGTTCAGCTGGCACGGCGGAGCAGTTAAACGGAACGAACTCCTTGCCATTTCTCCGGCTTAGACGATGGATCGCTCGAGCAATCAGCTCCTTGCCTGTACCAGACTCACCGGTAATAAGGACCGCGGACTCGGAATCCTTGATCCTCTCAACGGCCCGAGCTACATCTCCCATGGCTGCGCTATTGAAGACCATGCCCGGTAGCGTGGAGATCGGTGGCTGCTGAATCGGTGCTGGTTTGGCCGCGGCCTGTGTAGTTAAAACGTGGGAGTGGGCCAGCTGCGCAACATCGAGGATCGCATGAAGGTCCTTTGCCTGTTGCTCTGAAAGGGGCCGAGCGCAGAGGCCGTATAGAGCAGCTCCCGGTCGCGCCGGAGCAGGTTTGGCCAGCACGAAGCAGATCGCATGGTCGCCGGTGCGAACTTCAAACATCTTTGCCTCGTCGCCGCACGCACTCGCAACCAAAGACTCGCCATCAGCAAGTTCTTGCTCCTGAAGGCCTTCTGCCCACCTTAGTGTCGGGCGTTCGCCGTAATGGAGATTCCAAATGGACAGTCCATAGGTAGGTACGGTCGCCTCAACCATCAAGCTCAATTTAAGCATGACTTCGTAAAGCAAGTCAGGCCCTGCCTGAGCAGCCTGGCAGACCGCGCTAATGATTGAACTAATTGGGAGACTCTCTTCCCCGGGCCCTGACTCAGTAATTCGAAGAAGTTGCTTAGGAAAGCTGGACATGTGTCCTTCCTGGCATATGCCAATTGCCTATCGAGGCGTCCAGCATCGCGAGCAGATGCTGCGGTAAGGAATAGATTGGGGGCGGTCGTACCTGAGGAAACGCTTTTTGCAGATTTAATCCGGCTAATTTGTATCAGCCGAACCCGGCTTCCGAGTCTAAATGGCGACAATCATAGTGTCAACCGGTTTGATCAGTTGAAGATTCGAACATTGAAAACGTCCACATTTTCGTTCGCCTCACGTTCGCCGTTTTGGGCCATTAAGCGCGCTTAGTTGATGTAAGCGTTGAACTTACATTGCTAAATCATTGCAGAGAAATATCTTTACTACCTTAAGCACCGATGCTACATTCCGCCAACCTTGCCTGTAAATTGTTGATGGGCAACGGATTGGCAGATACCCAAGCACAGCATTTAGCGGTTGCAGTCCCCGAAATACCAACTATCTTGTGGTGAAAACCACAAGAACGGTTAAGCAGCTTCTTAATAACTCATCATGGCGATTCGATTTGGAACCTCAGGATGGCGAGCAGTTATCGCGGATGAGTTCACGTTTGCGGGAGTCAGGGCGGTCACTGAGGCCATCTGCGCCCACTTTGGAGCGGCTCACGGTGCCCAAGCGACAATAATTATTGGACACGACACCAGGTTCCTGGGTGAACAGTTTGCTTCTGAGTGCGCCACGATAGTCTCTGTAAACGGTTTCCGCTCACTGCTCTGCGAAGGACCGATTCCTACTCCAACTCTTTCTCACGCCATTCGTACTACGGGCGCTATCTGTGGGATTAACTTCACCGCTTCCCATAATCCGCCCGAATACAACGGCATGAAACTGTCCACTGCGGATGGCGCCCCGGCGCTCCCCGAGATTACACGCAGTGTTGAGGGGCTAATCACTGCAAATACAACGTCAGGCTCTGCTCCAACGGCACCATCCAGCATTGCGGTTGAGAGACATGAACCCCGGGCAGCTTATCTGGCAGACCTGGCGAAGAAGATTGACTTCGCAACAATCAAGCGGGCGGGCGGCCGTTATGCCTACGACCCTCTGTGGGGAACAGGGCGGGGCTATCTCGATGCAGCGCTACGAAGTCGCGGCCTGTATGTACAAACACTTCACGACTGGCGTGATGTGTTGTTCGGGGGCCGTTCTCCCGAGCCCGAAGCCAGTCACCTCGAAGAACTGCGAGAAGTGGTCCTTTCAGAGGGATGCACGCTGGGATTAGCAACGGACGGTGACGGAGATCGATTTGGAGTCGTCGACGCAGACGGCACCTTTATTACACCGAACCAATTGATTGCGGTGCTTTTCGACTACCTGGCTGATTCAAGGGGTTGGAATACTGGCGTCGCGAGATCAGTTGCCACATCGCATCTCGTCGATCGAGTTGCGAGCCTTCGCGGACTAGCAGTTTATGAGACCCCAGTGGGTTTCAAATTCATCGGAGAACTAATCAATGACGACAAAATCAGCCTCGGCGGCGAAGAGTCTGCGGGGTTGTCGATCAAGGGTCACTATCCGGAGAAAGATGGCATCCTTGCGTGCCTGCTTGCAGCGGAGGCGGTCGCGGCGCGCGGGGCGAGCTTGAGCGAACAACTAACTGCCCTTTATGACCGCACCGGCAGAATTGAGTCAGCTCGGATTGGTATACGGCTCACGCCCCAGTTGATGGAGACCCTAAAGGCGAGGTTGACCGAAGAGCCCGCGGAAATCGGCGGTCGCCGAGTTGCTCAGGTTAACCGGATGGATGGGGTGAAGTTTCTCTTCGAGGATGGTTCGTGGTTGCTGATGCGAGCATCCGGCACCGAACCTCTCGTTCGAATTTACGCAGAATCAGAATCAGCAAAGGACTTGGAGGTGCTTCTTGAGCAGGGTCGTAAATACTTACTGGGTTGATGAACGAATTCGCGCACAACGTGTAGCGCAACGAAATACCGCTGCACTGCCAAGCGCCCGAACCGTTTCTCTGGAGATATTGGGCTCGCGTGCTGAGGTGCGCCGACGTGGAGGAATAATTCCCTCTTGGGTTTTATTCGGAATGATCCTCGTAGGCACATTCGCTGTTTGTGCAACCGTAACGGTTCGAACGAGAGCGAAGTTGAACTTTGCCGCAGATCAGTTCTCGCGCATGCAGAGCGACGTGGAACGGTTGCGCAGTAGCAATCAGGCACTTCGGGTTGAAGTGGAGCGACTGAGCACTGATGCTCGGACGATCGAGACCACAGCCCGTCAACGGTTGAACCTGGTTCGGCCTAACGAGATTGTAGTTCCCATTGACTAACCCGATGGACACGTTTTGTCAGTACATGATCACGCCCGTGTTCAAGCTGCGGGCTCTGACCGACAGTTTTTTTCCTGCCAACCGCCTGCTGTATCCCCTGCTTGTTGATCCGCGCTAGCTGGTTTCCTTCCGTGCCCGCGCGGCTGTGACTGCCATCACAGCCGCGCCCCCCTCTTTCCGGGCGCCTGACTACAATGTTGAGAAAAACTAATGGTCATTTGTCATTGTTCACGATTGACCAATAGGCTTTCGTTCCTCTTCACGTTGACACTCCCAACACCCGTTTACTAATATCCAACCTCTTAGTAACCATCGCTGATTGAGAGGTTTATGCCCGAAACTAAGGATCTGTCCTCGCCCGTTAACACTGATCTCGAACGCTGGGAGAACGAGACGCTCGCACCAGTTCTTAAGAACCATCCGGAAACAAAGAAGACCTTTCAGACCGTTTCACTTGAAGATGTCAACCGGCTTTACACACCCGCAGACATCGCCGAAATAGACTTTAATAAAGACATCGGATTTCCAGGCGAGTTACCTTACACTCGGGGTATTCACACCACCGGCTACCGAGGCAAACTCTGGACAATGCGCCAGTTCGCCGGCTTCAGTACGCCTGAACAGACCAATCTCCGTTTCAAGTATCTGCTCGAGCAGGGTCAAACGGGACTCTCCGTGGCCTATGACCTGCCGACCTTGATGGGCTACGACGCGGACTCTCCACTCTCGGAGGGTGAGGTTGGAAAGTGTGGCGTTGCTGTCTCCTCTCTTGCGGACATGGAAGTGTTGTTCGAAGGAATTCCGCTGGAGCAAGTGACCGTTTCACAGACCATCAACGCTCCAGCTTCCGTGTTACTGGCGATGTATCTGGTTGTTGCGGAAAAGCAGGGTGCAGACTGGAAGAGGATTTCCGGGACTTTACAAAACGATATTCTTAAGGAGTACATCGCGCAGAAAGAGTGGATCTATCCAATTCGACCGGCCATGAAACTGGTCATCGATACGTTTGAATTCTGCACCAATGAGGTTCCGCGGTATAACCCGGTGTCGGTCAGCGGATATCACATTCGCGAAGCTGGTGCGACGGCAATTCAGGAGCTCGCTTTCACGCTCCGTGATGGAATCGAATATGTCGAGTGGGGAATCAAGGCTGGCTTGGATATCGATCGCTTTGTGCCGCGGATCTCGTTCTTCTTCAATGCACACAATGACTTTTTCGAAGAGATAGCGAAGTACCGAGCTGCCCGTCGTATCTGGGCGCGTGAGATGCGCGAAAGATTCGGATCCACTGACGAGCGGACACTCAAACTCCGGTTCCACACTCAGACAGCAGGCGTGTCGCTGACCGTGCAACAGCCGCTCAACAACATAGTGCGCGTCGCAATTCAGGCACTTGCCGGAGTGCTCGGCGGCACTCAAAGCCTCCATACGGATGCTTACGACGAAGCCCTGGCCCTGCCTACTGATCGCGCGGCGCTTATTGCTTTGCGAACGCAGCAGATAATTGCCGAAGAGACTGGTGTCGCCTACACGATCGATCCGCTTGGCGGCTCCTATTTCCTGGAATCATTAACGCAGAAGATGGAAGACCGAACCCAGGAATACTTTCGCAAGATCGACTCAATGGGCGGCATGGTCGAGGCGATTGAGAAAGGCTTCCCTCAGCGAGAAATTCAGGATTCGGCTTACCAATACCAGAAGGCAGTGGAGCGGGGCGATCAGGTAATCGTCGGCGTCAACAAATATCAGATGGATGACGAAGCTCAGGTCCCCATTCTCGTCATAGACGAGTCAGTACGTGCTCATCAGGTAGAGCGTCTGCAGCAGACACGCGACCGACGAGATGGTGGCGCTGTCGCAAACGCGCTTGAGAAACTGAAACGCGCGGCACAGATCAATGAGAATACGATGCCCGCGACGATTGAAGCAGTCCGTTCCTACGCCACCCTCGGTGAAATTTGCGCCGCGCTTCGTGATGTCTATGGCGTTTACGAGGAACCAGCCTTTTGACGGTAGCAAGCTGAAGCGATCCACGAAATCACGCCAAAATGCCCGAAGTGATTTGTGTCAGTTCGTGCTATTTCGTGGATCGTCCGGCCCACACGCCAGTGGGTAATTCGTTGTCAAGATTAGAATGCACACCATGACTGACCGAAAGATCCGTGTTCTCGTGGCAAAGCCAGGACTAGACGGCCACGATCGTGGCGCCAAGGTGATTGCTCGAGCATTGCGCGATGCCGGCATGGAAGTCATCTACACTGGCTTGCGTCAGACCCCTGAGATGATAGCCGCGGCGGCCTTGCAGGAGGACGTTGATGCTGTTGGCGTTTCGATTCTCAGCGGTGCGCATAACACACTTTGTCCCAGGATCGTGCAACTCTTGAAAGAACAGGGAATGGATGATTGCCTTGTGCTTTTGGGCGGCATTGTGCCGCAAGAGGATGTGCCAAAGCTGAAAGCTGAAGGCGTGGCAGAAGTGTTCTTGCCAGGAACGTCCACGGAAGACATTGTGAAGTTCCTGCGGGCCAACGTGAAGCCGCGTAATTGACCTGGCCACCGACTTGATATCGGTGGTCCCCTAGCTTCGACCAAATACGTCCCCCCCTGCAATTTCGCCTTTCAAACACCATGGACAAAGTTGTTGGCGCCTACCGCTTTCTCGAATAGATGAACAAACCCGAGCAGCCAGTAGTGACTGAGCTACACGAATCGGTGGCCATCCTGCGCTTTAATAGACCAGCTGAGCGAAACCCTCTTTCAAGACAAACCCTGGATCGATTGGAAGCGGCCCTGGGAGTGCTGAACCACTCAACTAAGGTCATCATCTTCACCGGCAGTAATGAGATTTTTGCCTCGGGAGCAAACATCCGGGAACTGCAGGCGCTGGACAGCCAATCTGCGCTTGGTTTCGCGCGATTTGGGCAGCAACTATTTCAGCGAATCTCCGATCTGCCGCAGATCAGCATTGCGGCTATCAGTGGTTATTGTCTGGGAGGGGCGCTTGATCTCGCGCTGGCCTGTGACATCCGAATCGCTGCGCCTAACGCAGTCTTTGCGCATCCCGGAGCCCGGATTGGCATTATCACTGGTTGGGGTGGCACGCAGCGGCTGCCTGAAGTAATCGGAAGAGCACGTGCTCTGGATTTGCTATTAACTGCGCGGCGGGTATCCAGTGAGGAGGCTCTCGCAATGGGATTGGTTACGGCTGTGGCGGATCCGGTGCTGGATCACGCCTTAGATCTTGCCCGCCAAATGACCCGCACTTGAATGGCAGTTGGTGGTCATGGAGCTTCACCTTTGGCCTAACTGAGAAATTGGTCATTGGTCATTGCTCATTGGTCATTTTTTATTTCAAGACACCACACGCTTTAGAGGTTGTGTGAACCCCCAATGAGATCCTACCGACGGCAGTGTGTAGTATTTCGTTGGTCCATGAGATTGATTCACATAATTATTAGGGCGTATGTCCTGAAATGAAAATGATCAAATGGGCAATGGCCAATGACCAACTTAGTTAGGCCGAAGGTCAGACACCATGACGCTAAAAGCGTATGGTGTCGAGTGTGATATCCGTGACCAATGAGCAATGACCAATGACCTCTGACTTCTGACCTCCGCCTCCGCCCTGTTTGGGGAATACGCTTCAAGTAGATCATAATTCGATGTGTGCGGACTTTCTCAGCAACTCTACTTCTCGCCGTCACAGTCCTTCTTGGTTCCCAAGCGACTGCGCAGACCCCGGTACAGCAGCATCAGGAAATCCTAAAAGCAGTCGAAACGGGTGAGCGTGATCGAGCGATACGAAGTCTCCGAGTCTTGCAGTCCAAAAATCCATCTCTCTTCGCCGCTAATAACTACGACTACTTGTTGGGCAGATTAGCTGAGGCCTCGGATGACCGCGCCGGCTCTCTTGCGAATTACGATGCCGTAGTCGTACGCACGGGTGTTCTCGCGCCGCACGCACTGCTTCGGCTGGCAGCGCTCGCGCGTTCGAGTGGAGACCTTGTCAATGAGCGAGAACGATTGCGGCATTACCTCATCCTCGCCGCTAACACCCCTTCACGGGATCGCGCCGCCTTACGTCTCGGGGAGAGTTTTTTCCAAAGCGAAGATTTTGACGGAGCAATATCTTCGTTGCGACTTGTCCTCTCTTCTCCTACACCCGTGATTGCGCGCAAAGCTCGGCTGCTAACTGCTCAATCTCTCTTGAAAAACGCACAGGTCCCAGAAGCTCGAAGTGCCTTTCAGCAGTTATTGATGCAGATGCCGGATGCGTCGCGACCGGATGACTTTGCATTGGAAGCCGTCCGAGCGCTCGACGAGATCGAACGCAATAATAGTTCACTGATGACCGGTCTGACCGAGGCTGATCGTCTATTGCGTGCCAGTGTCTATCAGTTCAATCGAGACTTTGAAGCTGCACGCCAGCACTACCAGTCTGTCGTGACTCAGAACCCGAAAGGTGCGACCGCGTCTAATGCACTGTATCAAATTGGACGTGGCCATTATCTGCGGGGTCAGTACGACGAAGCGATTCGATGGTTCCAACGGGTGGTAGATGAATTTCCGGAGAGCACGAGCGCGCGCGATGCACTTGGCTTTCAAGCTGCAACCTACAACCGGCTAAAACGAACAGACGAGGCAGTCGCAACATACAAACAACTAATCCAACGCTTCCCGGACTCTCCTGACCCCGAACGTCCTTACATCAACATCATCGACGCACTGCATGAAGCAACTCGTTACGGTGAAGCCTTGGGTTGGGTCCAACAAACACGCGCGCGCTTTAATAATCAGCTTGGCGACACTCTAGCACTGTTCGCCCAATTCAGGATCCATTCGGCGCAGTCGCAATGGGATGCAGTATTGCAGGATGCAGAAGAGTTAAAGAAGGCGGCGGATCTCGGAGGAACGCGCGTACCGAGCGGCACGAACACCGGAGAAGTGACATTTATTCAGGCGCTCGCGCTTGAGCAACTTGGTCGGTTTCAAGAGGCAATCGATCTCTATTTAGCAATTCCTGACGGTCGACACGAATACTTCGGACAACGTGCAACAGAGCGACTACAGGCGTTAGCAAATTTGCAGAACGTAAGACAAAACGCTGAGTCCCAAACACGCTCACTGCTGATCCAAGCGAATCGAGCGCTGTCGGACAGCCAGTACGATTCAGCGCGCATGTTTGCACAAAGCGCTTTTCGGCTCGGGACTGGCGACACTCGCGATCAGGCCCTTGATATCCTAAGACGGACTTATGGGTCCTTGCCTGCCTACCATTTACCACAAATGAGCTTCGTGCAGTTGGGCAGAAAGGTTCCGAGGGCGGTGGGGAACAGCCACACGGGTACACCAGAATCAACTGCCGACGAGCTTTTCTATCTGGGGTTATACGACGAAGCGGTCCCTGCGTTTCTGTTGGCACAAACGACCGCTAAACGTGAGGTAAGCGAGCAGACAGGTACACCAGGTCTCTCAAACACTAATTATTCTCTCGCAACTCTATCTTTGCGGGCAGGAAATGCTAACGCCGCGGTTCGTTTTGGGGAGCGCGTTTGGAGAACGGTGCCGGCTGATTACGAAATGGAGCTGGCGCCGCGCGAGTATGTTGAGCTCCTCTATCCCGTCGCGTTTCGAGATTCACTCTTACGCCATGCTCCCCCGCGAGGAATCGACCCTAGATTTGTTCTCGCGATCGCGCGGCAGGAATCGCGTTATCAGGTCGAGGCCAAGAGTGTCGCCGCAGCGCGCGGGATGCTGCAGTTCATCCCCGAAACGGCGACAGCCACTGCGAACGAGTTGGGTTTATCTCGATTTCAGCAGGACGATCTCTACAACCCGGACACGGCGATTCTCTTTGCTTCTCAGTATCTGTCTTCCCTCTTTCGTCAGTTCCCTAACCAGCCGGAGGCAGTTGCTGCGGCCTACAATGGTGGACCGGAGAACGTCGCCCGCTGGATCGCACGTTCTAAATCTAACGACCCTGTCCGTTATGTGGCTGAGATCGGTTTCACCCAGACAAAGGACTATGTTTTCCGCGTCCTCGCAAACTATGGTGCGTACCAGAAGTTCTATGATTCGCAACTACAGAGACAATGATTCCTAAGATGAGTTCGAACGGTGCCCGAAGGTTGATTCTGCTGGCCATTGCGGCGTATTTGACGATTGTTTCGGCCTGTACCAACCCGGACAAGCAACGATTTGCGTTGACTGGAAGTGAAAAGCGTTATGAGTTGGTTGCAAGGGTCGTCAGCGTTGATCAACGTGGTCATACCTTGACCGTGGCTCATGAGGAGATAAAAGACTTCATGCCAGCCATGACGATGCCATTTACTCTGCGGGATGAGTGGGCGTACGAGATCCTTGCCCCTGGTGATCAGATCAGTGCCACTCTTATAGTTGATGGTCCACGTTCATGGCTTCAGGACATCGTGATTACGCGCGAAAGCAGTGACCCGAGCACGGCAGATAATCCAACCGGTGTGGTCGAGGCCAGGATGGGGGACGAGGTTCCCGATTATCGCCTAGTCAACCAGGATGATAGGCGCATCAGCATTCACAACTATCGTGGCAAAGCCTTGCTGCTGACCTTCATTTACACTCGTTGTCCGATCCCGGATTATTGCGCGCTGATGAGCACCAACTTTGCAAAGGTCGACGCTGAATTACAGAAAAAGCCGGACCTTGCTCAAAAAACGCACCTACTGAGTATCACTATCGATCCCGAATACGACACGCCGCAGGTGTTGCGCAGTTATGGAGCAGCTTACACCGGCAGATACCAGGACGAAACGTTTGCTCACTGGGAATTTGCTGGAGGAACGAAGGATGAGGTCAAAGGGATCGCACAGTACTTTGGCCTGCGATACCATCAGACAACCGATGAGATCATTCATGGGTTGCGAACTGTTATTGTAGGCCCGGATGGGAAAGTTCTAAAGATCTATCGCGGAAACGAATGGAAACCAGAAGAAGTGTTGGCCGACCTTGAAGCAGCTCTTGAGGGCCCAGCCGCTGATTAGACACCCTTTATCTTTTTGATCTCCTCAGTTAAGACCGGCACAGCTTCAAATAGATCACCGACAATTCCGTAGTCGGCAATATCAAAGATTGGTGCTTCGGGATCCTTGTTTATTGCGACGATGGTACCGGAATTCTTCATGCCGACCAGGTGCTGAATTGCTCCGGATATACCCAACGCAACGTAAAGTTTTGGGGCCACAGTCTGTCCTGACGATCCGATCTGCCGATCAATCGGGAGCCACTCTGCATCACAAATCGGTCGGGAGGCCGCGATATCTCCCCCGAGTACTTCCGCTAGTTTCTCCGCCAGGGCAATATTCTCTTTGCTCTTAATCCCTCGGCCGATCGCAATGATGACATCGGCCTTTGATAGGTCCACCGCGGCTTTAACTTCCTGAAACGGCTCCTCTGGGATCATACGTACTTCCTTCACGTCTACCGCTACTGTTTCCACCGGTGCTCCGGATCCTTTCGTGGCTTGATCCGGTCGGTACGCCCCTGACTGGAACGTCGTGAAGACAGGCGCCACACCATCAGAGGTAACATCCGCATCGATCTTTCCCAGGAAAATCCGTCGTGTGAAAGTAATCGTGCCATCGGTGACGTTTACGCGCACACAATCACTAATCAGAGATCTCTCGAAACGAGCCGCGAGTTTTGGCGCGAAGTCTCTCACGAGATAGGTGTGAGGCATCACAACCAATTGCGGGTCTAGCTGACGAATCAGGTGTTCCATCCCGTCGGTATACGCATCGGGAGTGTAGGATTCCAGTTTTGCATTCTCAGCAGAAATCACCTTTGCCAGATCGTAAGAAGCGACCTCCTGGGCTAAAGCGCCGACATTTGAGCCTAGTACCACGCCACTCACGGGTTGTTTCAGATCGGCGGCCAGGCTTTGAGCGGCAGCGATTGCCTCCAGCGAGGTCTTGCTTAGGGTACCGCCACGATACTCAATGAAAACCAGAATTCCGTTACTCATGATTCTTCCGTTGTTGAACGACCGTGGCCCTCGGCCCTTGACCTTCGATCTTCGTTAACCTTGATAATCTTGTGAAATCCGTTTATCCGGTTGACTTCAGAAAACTCGTGCTTCCGTATGCAGTTTTTCCGCCAATGCAACCGCTCCAGCTTTCGCATCACCATCACCAAGGAACTGCGTTTGTTTCGTCTTTTCAGGAAAATAGATCTTCTCGATCCGCTGATGTGATGGCCGAGCTAGAACTTCAGAAGCAGGTGTGATCTCCTTAATCTCCTTCTTCTTTGCCCCCATGATGCCCTTCAGCGTGGCGTAGCGAATCTGACTGATCCCGGACTGGATCGTAAGTAATGCCGGCGTGGGCATGGTGTACCATTGGTACCAACCACTCTCAAGCTCACGCTTCACTCGAAGCTTCTCTCCTCCCGCGTCAAGCTCAATGACTATGGTTGCATGTGGCAATCCAAGCAGCTCCGCCAGAATCACACCTGTCTGTGCATAACCGTAATCGTCTGACTGTAGCCCCGTTAGGATCAGATCAGCCTGCTCGTCACGAATTGCATCCGCAAGAATCGAAGCCGCAGCATACGGAGACAGTCCGCCCAAGTTATCACCGACGACATGAATCGCGCGGTCCGCGCCGCGAGCCAGGGCGTCTTTGATGACACTTTTAACTCGTTGTGGACCCATTGAGCACACCACAACTTCGCCGCCTACCTTTTCACGAACCCGGAGCGCTTCTTCCAACGCGTAACCATCCGACTCATTAACTTCGAATGAGAGATCCGCTTCCTCGATCCAGGTTGAGTGTTTGTTAATCCGCAGGATCGCATCCTTGCTGGCCACCTGCTTCATCAATACGACGATTTTCATTCTCAATTAGCCCCAGGTAGTTTTTTCTGGCCTTTGATCTTGGGTCTTTAATTTCGTGCTCTCACTCTTCGTATCGCTTAAAGAGCAAAGCTGCATTAGTGCCGCCAAATCCAAAACTGTTGGAAAGCGCGTAGTCCACCGCGGCTTCACGTGGTTCGTTAGGAATATAGTCGAGATCACAGTCGGGATCGGGATTTACGTAATTTATCGTGGGAGGCAAAGTCCCGCGATGTATTGCCAGCACGGAGAACACTCCTTCGATTCCACCGGCGGCACCCAACAGATGTCCCGTCATCGATTTCGTAGAACTGACCGCAAGTTTGTACGCGTGCTCACCAAACGTGCTTTTGATGGCCATCGTTTCAAACTTGTCGTTGTATGGCGTCGAAGTCCCATGGGCGTTGATATACCCGACCTTCTCCGGCGCCACTCCCGCATCGCGAAGGGTCTTCTGCATAACCCGAATTGCGCCAGATCCGCTCTCATCAGGCATTGTCAGATGAAACGCGTCCGCCGTCATTCCATAACCCACCACCTCTGCATAGATGCGAGCGCCGCGACGTCGCGCGAACTCCAGTTCCTCCAGAATAAGGATGCCGGCGCCTTCGCCAATCACGAACCCATCACGGTCCCTCTCAAACGGTCGCGAAGCGTGTAGTGGATCGTCGTTGCGGGTAGAAAGAGCCCGCATTGAAGCAAACCCTGCAACGCTCATCGGTGTAATAGCGGACTCAGCTCCACCACAGATCATCACATCCGCGTCCCCACGTTGAATGATCCTAAAGCTATCTCCGATGGCGTGGGCGCCTGCGGCGCACGCGGTAGCCGTAGCAGAGTTGGGTCCTTTGGCGCCGAAGCGAATTGAAACCTGGCCTGCCGCAAGGTTCACAATGGCGGAGACGATGAAAAATGGTGAAACTCGATCGGGGCCTTCATCGAGAAGTTTCGAATGTTCGCGTTCGATGGCCCAGAAGTCCCCGATTCCACTGCTGATGTATGTCCCGGCTTTTTCAGAAAAGTCATCCGTAAACTTCCCAGCTTCGGTAAGTTGAAAATGAGCGTCGGCAATCGCCTCAACCGACGCCGCGATCGCATAATGAATAAAGGCGCCCATCTTGCGCGCCTCTTTCTTAGCGATGAATTTGAGGGGGTCAAAATCTTTGACCTCAGCTGCAAATTTGACGGAAAACCTCTCCGTGTCGAACCTCTTGATGTAGTCGACACCGCTTCTACCCCGCATCAACGCAGACCACGTGTCCTCGACCGTATTACCAACAGGCGTTACGAGGCCTAAGCCTGTGACTACAACCCGACGTGTCAATATAAGCTCCCTTGAAAACAGATCAGCGACTGACAAGCATGAAAAACCCAGGCTTGCCACTCGAAGCCGTCAGCTCGCGCTATTTCTTGTGCTGATCGATGTAGTTGTACGCATCGCGGACGCTCTGGATTTTTTCGGCGTCTTCGTCTGGAATTTCGATACCGAATTCCTCTTCAAAACGCATTACGAGTTCGACGGTATCCAGCGAATCGGCGCCGAGGTCATCAATAAAGCGTGCGTTGGGCGTCACTTCGTTTTCATCTACGCCCAGTTCGTCAACAATGATCTGCTTCACCTTATTCTCGATCTCTTGATCGGGCATCTCGTTTGCTCCTCTGTGAATTTAATCTCTATTAAAGTCTTTCGAGCTCAGCGCGAGTTCTCGCGAGGCTTTCCGCGTCCTCAACATTCAAACACTTAACCGTTCGGCTGATTTGACGCATTAAACCAGACAACACCTTGCCAGGGCCAATCTCGACAAAGACATCGACGCCCTGCTGGAGTAAAACCTGCATTGACTCGAGCCAGCGCACAGGTGAAGACACCTGCCTTATCAACGCAGCTCGTGTTTGATCGCCGCTACGCACCGGTGCGGCGTCTACATTCGTAATAACCGGAAACTGCAGATCCCTGAATCCAACTCTGTCAAGATCCTGAGCCAGTCTCGCCTGTGCCGGCATCATGAGTTGGCAATGGAAAGGCGCGCTGACGTTCAGCTTGACTACCTTTCGCGCAATGCCTTGAAGCATTTCGGCAGCACGATCAACGGCTGTGGAGTTACCAGCAATGACAACTTGATTCGGCGCATTTATGTTTGCCGGCGCACAGACCTCGTCTCGACTGGCTTCGCGACAAATTCGTTCAATCTCGATCAGGTCTGCTCCGATGACCGCGGCCATTGCACCCGTTCCGACAGGAACGGCTTCCTGCATATATCGGCCGCGCTGCTTTACAACCTTCGATGCATCGGCGAACGCTATCGATCCCGCAGCAACGTTGGCGGAATACTCTCCGAGGCTGTGGCCAGCAACAAACGCCGGGTTCTTTATACCTGCTGACTGCAAACTGCGGAGCGCCGCGATTGAAACAGCAAGAATTGCCGGCTGAGTATTTTCCGTGAGTTGCAACTCTTCACCGGGCCCTTCGTAGCACAGTTTGGCGATCGAGAACCCAAGCGCCTTATCGGCTTCTTCAAAGACCTCTCGTGCGGCAGAAAACTCATCTGCCAAACTTTTTCCCATTCCCGGGTACTGTGATCCTTGTCCGGGAAATATGTAAGCAACGGTCATCCTGGTAACGACTTTTGCTGGCCACTAAATGACAAATGAAAAATGGGAAATGTCTCCTTGCCTCCGTTTTCACCCATCTCCTTCTGTCAGTCCATTACCATCGAATAAGCACGCCACCCCAGGTTACACCGCCGCCGAATGATGCGAGCAGCACAAGATCGCCGGCGTGAATCCTTCCCGCCTCGACACACTCGTCCAGAGCGATCGGGATGGACGCCGATGACGTGTTACCGTGCATTCCAATATTCGAATAGACGCGCTCGTTCTCAACATTCAGTTTGTTTGCAACTGCATCGGTGATTCGCTGATTTGCCTGGTGCGGAATAAACAGGTTGACGTCCGCCGCCGACAGCCCAGCCTCTTCCAGCACTTCGCGAGAAACATCCGCCATGGACCTTACAGCAACCTTAAAGAGTTCGTTCCCTTTCATTTTGAAGAAGTGATCACCGGCGGCCAGAGTTTCGGCTGTTGGACGTCGCTTCGTACCTCCTCCGGGTGAGTAGAGTTGCTCTTCGTAGCGACCATCTGACTTGATGCGAGTTGCCAGGATTCCGCGATCGCCTTCGACTTGGCCCAACACAGCGGCACCCGCACCATCTCCAAAGAGGACACAGGTTTGGCGATCTGTATAGTCGACGTACTGAGAGAGGATTTCCGCCCCTACAACCAGGGCATAGCGCGACTGGCCAGTTCGAATCATCGCGTTCGCCAGCGTTACGCCATACAGAAACCCGGAACATGCCGCCACAACGTCCATGGCCGCAGCTCGATTTGCGCCAAGTTCTGCCTGAATTAAGCATCCGGTTGACGGGAGAATCTGATCAGGCGTAACGGTCGCGCAGATAAGCAAATCGATATCTATTGGATCCAGGCGAGCACGTTCAATCGCCTGGCGTGCGGCACGAACCGCGAACATTGATGTGTACTCGCCAGGCGCAGCTTTGCGACGCTGCCTGATCCCGGTACGGGTCGTAATCCACTCATCAGAGGTGTCTACCAACCTCTCGAGATCTGCATTCGTAAGAATGCCTTGTGGATACGAATGCCCGGTACCCAGAATTCCAGCATGTTTTTCTGACATCTAGCTCCTTAAGCTTTGAGTGCGAGCGATTATAGTAGCCAGTAAGAATAGAAATGCAAACAATTAGAATCAAACGCCAACGGATCGCAATCTCGGGCCTTCCCTCTGCTGAAGTGCCGTCACAAGCACCTGAAGGCTCCAGTCATGCGACTCCGTCAACTGTTACCGCCTTCACTAAGGGCTGCTCATTTGTGTCTGCAATGCCTCGCTCGATCTGTTCATTTGCTCTGTGCTCTGAAAACTCCTTTACACTCCGGATTGCGTTCCGGATGGCCCGCGCGTTGGAACTACCGTGCGCCACAACAACCATCTGACGGATCCCGAGCAAAGGCGCGCCGCCGTACTCGGAATAGTCGAGACGTTTCTTTATATTGCGAAACGCTGGTTTCGCCAAAACGGCTCCAGCCTTAGTCACTGCTGAAGCCGTAAGTTCCCGCTTGATCATGGAGAGCATAGCCTCGGTCAAACCTTCCGAGAGCTTTAGCATCACGTTTCCTGTAAACCCATCGGTGACGATCACATCGACTGCGCCAGAGAAAAGATCTCGCCCCTCGACGTTGCCAACGAAATTCAGATTCTCGAGTTCGCGAAGTAGCGGGAATGCTTCCTTGGTTAAATCATTACCTTTTGCTTCCTCCTCCCCAATGCTCATTAACCCAACAGCAGGGCGCAGGGTCCCAAGAACGGCGCGGGAGTAAGCATCACCCATGATCGCAAACTGGACCAGATGATAAGGCTTGCACTCGGAGTTGGCGCCAACGTCCAGCAACAATGTTGGCTTCGCAGCCTTAGTAGGAATCATTGCGGCGAGTGCCGGCCGGTCCACACCGGGGAGCATTCCTATAACCATCTTAGCTGTGGCCATCGCTGCTCCCGTATTTCCGGCAGTGACAAAGCCGTCCGCTCTTCCTTCCGCTACGAGCTTAGTCCCTATTCTCAAAGAGCTCTTCTTTTTTCGCCGGACCGAAACAGCTACCGGGTCGTTCATCGCGATGACTTCGGCGGCTTCGATCAGTTCGATTCCGCGATCACCATCACCGCGCCACCCGCACCGTCGCAACTCGGGTTCAACCTTCTCTGGTTGGCCAACAAGTATGACTTGAATACCTAAGTCGCGAGTGGCAGCCAAGGCGCCATCGATTTCGGCGTGGGGCGCATCATCGCTTCCCATCGCGTCGAGAACGACTTTGCCCATAAATCGGGGTGCATCCTTCGACTGGTGTCGCACAGGCTTGTCGCAAAACCGTGATTAGATTTGTTCCGTCTGCAACACTTCGCGATTGCGGTAATAGCCACACTTCTGGCATACACGATGTTGCAATCGAGGCTCCTGACAATTGGGACAGAGGGTGGTTTGTGGTATCCGCAGCGCATCATGAGCCCGGCGTTTACCGCGACGCGCTTTGGAGTGTCTTCGTTTTGGATTTGGCATAATTACTCCGGTTCTAAATGGAAAATGAATGGAGAATGTTCATGTGAAAGTGCGATTCGAACATTGGTCATCACTCATTTATTACTATTGCAGATCCTTCAAAGCCGCCCATCGCAGATCGATCCCGGTCTCACGGCAGTCGCACTGGTTGAAATTCAAATTTGTTCCGCAGTTTGGGCATAAGCCTCTGCAAGTCTCCTGACAAACAGTCTGAAAAGGTACCGCCAGAAGGAGTTGCTCACGCACAATTTCGTCAATATCGAACACCTCCCCATCGTAAATGGATAGCTGCAAATCCTCCTCGCTGAGCTCAGCGGCATTCAATTGCGCGTATTGGTCGGCCGTCACATACTCGAGATTGAACTCAGACTCCACTGGTAACTCCACATCCTGGAGGCAGCGATCACACTCAACCTTCACTCGGGCCGACATTCGCCCGGATATCTTGAAGGTTGAGCCGTCCCGTGCGACACGGCCTTGCACCCGCGGCGGCTTTAGTATGACGACGCGTTCATCAGCGAATTCCAGCTCGTCAGGGCGGTACTGGTGGGCGAATTCTCCCCTGCCCCCTTCCAGACTAGCCAAGACAACTTGCATCGCTACAGTACCCTATAGCAAATCGCTGAATTACGCAGCTATTGCACAAAAGGACTCATTATAGCGACGAGAAAAGGGCTGTCAACGCACCGGAGATGGGGGCGGAAATATTTGCCACCACCCTGGGCGGGTGAATAAGTTCTTAGTTGTGGCCTGTGTACCGATTTGGCGTTAATAGGTGAGGAGCGCGGGTCTGTAATGAGCAGGCACAGTCATCAATTGCCAAATCGTCAATTGCAATTTACCGCGCCGTGCCATTGAACGCACGCAGGGCATCTTGACGCAACGCCTCAGCCAAACGTCGATCAGTGCCCGAAATCAACCGCAACGATTTGACTGAGGAATGCTGAAAGAGTGGGGCCTCATTGCGCTTGCTCCGACGCTTGGCACGAAAGCCTCGTTCACCATTCCCGGCTCTAGCAAACGCCTCTTGCGCCAAGTGCTCCTGCCCCGAGCGCTCGTACGCCAATGCCAGCACATAAAATGCCTCGCTGTAGGCGGCATCCAGCTCGGTGGCTTTCTTTAGATGGCGAGCAGCCAATGTATCTTTGGACAGCCTATAGTAGAGACAACCAAGGGCGTAATGAGCTTCTGGTGAAGGCTTACTTGCCAGGGCCCGCTTGAATTCACTCAAAGCCTTTTGCCAATTCTCCTCGGCCATGAACAGTCGACCCAAACCGTAATGTGCCGCAAAGGAGGGGCCACCCAACCTTGTCGCACTATTAAGAAGATGTTTGGCCCGCTCGGTGTCACCTTCATCAACACACGTCAAACCCAGTAATAACGACACGCGAATATCTTCGGGAACAAGCTCGTGGGCTCTCGTAAGATAGTCATGTGCGCGGCGAGCGTTTCCGCTTCGAAAGAAGTGTTCACCTACAAAAGACAACAGCGGACCATTCTTTGGGGACATCCCAACCGCTTTCTGCAGCGATCGAACGCCCCGGGCCACCTGGTCGTCCTCGATAAACAGAAACCCTTCATTAATCGCCTGTTCGAACGCGGCGCGCGCTGGCCCTGAATAAGTGCTGAGTATGCGCAGCCGGAGTTCCTCGCGACGAGTACTCTCCTCCTGCTCTTCGGCGTCCCTTTGGCAGCGGTCGTTCCAGAATCTTTCAAGCCGCTCACCCTGAACAATTCCATCCTCAGTCAACAACGCAACCAGAGCCTTTATGAGTGCGCGATCAAAATAGGAGTTCTGTGCCTGCCGAAGCAACAGATCTAACCCTCTTTCCAGCCGTTCCGTAACGCGCGCGAGCCGATTTTCAAGGGCGGAAATTCTCTCCAACAAATGGTCATCGTCAGAACGTCCATCCGGCGTAGATTCAAATCTCGCTGACGGGGGTTCTACAATGATCATCAAGCGCGTCCCACAACGCGCACAGAAATCCTGCCCCAGCGGATTGGCGGCAAGGCATTTCTGGCAATAGTGTGCGACCTGCGACATAGCTGTTTTCTGTTTGAAGAGCTCTAATATTCGTAAAATCCGCGGCCGGTCTTGCGACCAAGCCAGCCGGCATCAACGTAGCGTTTGAGCAAAGGACATGCCCGATATTTCGGGTCACCCAAACCATCACACAGGACGTTCATGATCGCGAGACAAACATCCAACCCAATGAAGTCAGCGAGAGTGAGCGGCCCCATCGGGTGGTTCATCCCCAGTTTCATAATTCCATCGATGCTCTCGCGGGTAGCCACCCCCTCGTATAGTGCGTAGATCGCTTCGTTAATCATCGGCATCAGCACACGATTCGAGACAAAGCCCGGCGAGTCCTGACAGTCAAGTGCTGTCTTGCCCATCTTGACTGATAGAGATTTGACCTGCTCATAAGTTTCATCTGAGGTCGCGAGGCCTCGTATAACCTCTACGAGCTTCATTACCGGCACAGGATTCATGAAATGCATGCCAATCACCTTTTCTGGTCGCTTTGTTGTAGCGGCCAATTTGGTGATGGAAATCGATGAGGTGTTTGAGGCAAGAATCGCGGTGGGAGGGGTAATTTGATCGAGCGCCCGGAAGACATCACTCTTGACATCAAAACTCTCGGTTACAGCCTCGATCACTACCGTTGCTGAATTTAGAGCATCAAGCTCAGTAGTAGTCTTTATGCGATCGATTGTGAGCTTCTTCTCCTCCGAAGTAAGCCGCTCTTTTTCGACGTCGCGTTGCAGACTCCTATCGATGGCCTGCAGTCCAAGCTCCAGCAACTCCCCTTTCACGTCGCGCATGACCACGCTATAGCCGGCACGGGCGGCAACCTGCGCTATGCCAGCGCCCATCGTTCCTGCACCGACTACGCCAATGGTTTCGCTCAATTGAATCCCTCGACTAGCGCCAATCAGGTGGATTAGCGGGCTGAGAGTAGCGCGGTTCGTTCAACCGGGTCTCAATTCCACCTGACCATACTGGAGGACCCGGAGGTAGCTCCAGCGCGGGTTGGTCATATAAACTCCGACCCGCCTCACTGAACACAAACCAGAAGGTGTAGACCGAGACTGCGGTCCCGAACGGGAAGAACATGGCCGCCAAAACGGCAGCGGCTATGGATATTCCCTTCGCCCAACTCTTCCGCTTCAGTAGAGCGTATCCGGCAACTACGGATGGCGCGATTAGAAGCGCGTAAAAAACTGCCATGATAGCAAAGACGGCAACCAAGAACCCAGCAGGGGGTTCATTCGCGTTTTGCGGCGGCGGCATCATTGCAAACATGAAGCCCATGAAGCCCAGCATCGCCAAGATAAAGAGACAATAGAAAGCCGCGTAGCCCAGGTGGGCCCAGCCTACGTATTTGTTATGTTGTTCGGGGGTCATTCAAATACTGCCTATCTTTCTATTGCCATCGCGACGGCGTTCCCACCGCCGAGGCACAATGAAACAAGCCCGCGTCGAGCGTTACGGCGCCTCATTTCATATAACATCGTGGTAAGCAATCGTGATCCGGATTGTCCGATGGCGTGTCCTAAAGCGACAGCACCTCCATTGACATTGACTTTGGCTGGATCCAACTGCAGTTCCCTAATGATCGCCACAGCCTGAACTGAGAATGCCTCGTTCAATTCAATCAGATCCACCTCACTTAGGGCCCAACCGGCTTTTCTCAGAACCTTTTGAATGGCTTCAACGGGGGCCATCATCACCAGTTCTGGCTCCGTTCCAGAAGTTGCCTGCGCCACAATTCTCGCCATCGGCTCTGCGTTGAGCGCCCGTGCGCGTTCCAATGAGGTTACAACCAGCGCTGACGCACCGTCATTTACACCGGGAGCATTGCCTGCCGTAACGGTCCCTCCTTCTTTGAACGCCGGCTTCAGTTTAGCTAAGGCCTCCATGGAGGTGTCTTCACGCGCAGTTTCGTCAGCTGCGAAGGTGACTGATTGACCTTTCTTCTGCGGAATCTCTACCGGAACAATTTCGTCTTGAAACTTCCCAGCTTGCATAGCGGCGATTGCCTTGCGATGTGAGTTCAGCGCGTACTCGTCCTGCTCAGCGCGCGAGACGTTAAATCTCTCAGCTACCACCTCGCCCGTACAGCCCATGTGGTAGTCGTTAAAAGCGCACCAAAGGCCATCCTGGATCATCGCGTCAACCAACTCGCCATTGCCAAGCCTGTAGCCCTCGCGAGCTTTGGGGATGAGGTAAGGAGCGTTACTCATCGATTCCATCCCACCAGCTACAACGATCTCTGTATCGCCGAGTTGCACCCCCTGCGCCGCAAGCATTACCGCCTTTAGACCTGATCCGCAGACCTTGTTAATGGTGACCGCCGAAACTGCTGGCGGCAGCCCTCCTTTTAAGGCGGCTTGTCTCGCAGGATTCTGTCCCAAGCCGGCTTGCACGACACAACCCATGATCACTTCGTCTACGTCTTCCGGTCCTACAGCGGCACGACGAACTGCTTCACGCACCACAATTGCGCCCAGATCAGTTGCTGAGAATCCTTTCAAAGATCCGAGAAACTTTCCTACCGGTGTTCTGACCGCGCTAATAATTACCGCTTCGTTCATTGAATTATTAGAAACTCCTAAAGACTTACTGGTCTTCCTTAGTCCCAGTTTAACCATTTACTCTTTAGCCCTGAGGGTGTCAAGCGGTTATCCTGAACTGGAGCCCTCTCGCCAGTGACACACCGAAGACATCGGTTAAGAACAAAAGTAAACATCGGCTTTGGATTCCCTTTAAATGGATCGGGTTGTTGAGTTCGGTTGCTGTGGCCCACTCCTGATGGTTGAGTGGCGTTTGAAGCGAGTGTTAGACTCCATCTGCTATTCAATTTTGATCTTCCGGTAATCACTGATGCAAGCCCTTATTCTCGCCGGCGGTAAAGGCACCCGACTGCGCCCGCTGACGGTTTACACTCCCAAGCCTATCGTACCTATCTGCAATCGTCCCTTTCTCCTCTATCAGATAGACACACTGAGACGGGCTGCCATCACTAACATCACGCTTTCACTCTCATACCAACCCAATAAGATTGAGCACTTGCTGGGTGATGGATCTGATTTTGGCGTGAAGCTGAAGTACACGGTCGAACCTCAGCCCATGGGAACGGCGGGGGCTTATAAGTTTGCCGAGGATCTCATCCGCGAACCTACGGTGGTATTCAATGGCGACATCCTCACGGACCTTGATCTTAAAGCTGTCATTCGAGAACACAACGAGCGGAACGCTACCGCCACGGTGGTGCTCACTCCGGTTGAAAATCCGCGCGACTACGGCCTGGTCGAAACTGAGAGCGATGGTCGCATCCGGTGTTTTCTAGAAAAACCCACCGAAGACAAGATCACCTGCAATACGATCAACGCCGGCACGTACATACTCGAACCAAAAGTACTCGATTTAATTCCCGTCGGACGGAATCACTCATTCGAATATGGTTTGTTTCCCGAGTTATTGAAAAGGAAAGAATCGTTTTACGCACACATACCTCCTCGTACGTACTGGATAGACATAGGTACGCCCGCGCGCTATCTGCAGGCGCATCACGATCTTCTTAGCAATCGCGTCGGACGCATTCATATCAAGGATCGGCGTGGAGATTTTGACTCTGCCACCGCCGCTGAGATCGATGACATTTCGATAATTGGTGACGACTGTCAAATCAAGCCCGGGGCGCAAATCATCAATTCGGTTCTGGGACAAGGGTCGTTTGTTGAAGAGCGCGCTCGTGTCGAGAATTCGGTCATCTGGCCCCATACCCGCATCGGGGCGGCTGCCGAAGTTCTCAATTCAGTCATTGGAAGGGGATGTCACATTGGACGATCGGCGGTCGTTGGTCCCAATTCTATTCTCGGTGACAAGACCTCACTAACCGATTACACAGTAACCGGGGGCTCTGAGTGAGCTCTCGATTTCCACCCATCAAATTTGGTACGGATGGCTGGCGGGCGATCATCGCGCGCGAGTACACGTTTGAAAATGTAGAGCGTGTGGCGCAAGCGTTTGCCGACTATCTGGTTTCAGAAAAGAAAGAGTCAGTATTGGACCAATTGGTTGGCGTCGGTCAACTTAGTGCCGATGAGGCCAGGGAACCGAGGTTTGCGAAGGTTGTAACTGAGGCAGTTGAAGATTCGCAGCCATTGGTAATCGTCGGGTACGATTGTCGATTCATGTCCGAGCACTTCGCGCAAAGAACGGCGGAGGTCCTCACCGGAAACCGACTGAAAGTCTATCTTTTTACTGAGCCCGCGCCCACGCCCTTAATCTCCTGGGCAGTCAAGGATTTGGGGGCATCGGGCGGCGTAGTTATCACTGCTTCTCACAATCCTCCAGACTTCAATGGATTTAAGATCAAGGCTCCCTGGGGCGGTAGTGCAACTCCGGCGACTACAGCTATGGTGGAAAAACTCGTCGATGCAACACCGCCAAAACGTGCGGAATACACAACTCCGGGCGGCGAACAGTTAGCTGCGGCGGTCGAGAGCTACCGCAAGCAGATTAACCACTACATCGATATTGAGCGACTCCGCCGAACAAAGGGGACGTTGATTGTCGATTCAATGCACGGTTCTGGAGGCAAATGGGTGGAGAGCTTTCTCCGAGGCGGAGATCTAATGATTGAGACCATACGCGCTAATCGCGATCCGCTATTCGGTGGAGTTAACCCTGAGCCGATAGATCGAAATCTCTCCCCCTTGAAAGAGCGAGTGATCCAAAGCAACGCACTTGCGGGAGTTGCAACAGACGGTGATGCAGATCGAGTCGGTGCGGTGAATGAACTCGGCGAGACGATGACCATGCATGACGTCGTGCCACTGATTCTTCTACATCTCGTGCGAAACCGGAAGATGATCGGCGGCGTAGTGCGAACCTTCTCTCAATCGGTGTTGTTGCGACGAATTGCGGCGGCGTTGGGTTTAGAACTGCACGAAACTGCAATCGGTTTTAAGTACATCGCTGAATTGATGCAGACCGAAGACATCCTCATCGGCGCGGAAGAGTCAGGGGGCATCGGCGTGAAGGGCCATATTCCCGAGAGAGACGGCATCCTTAATTCTCTACTCTTCCTCGAAGCAGTGCTGACTGCCGGGAAGCCTCCGTCGGAAATGTTACGAGACTTGCACCGTGAATTCGGTGAGTTCCACTTCGGCCGAGCTGATTTGCAGATGCAAGTTGAACCGGGCACAGAGCTGGCGACCGCGCTTGGCAGTAACGCACCAGCAGCATTTGCTAATGAACACGTTGTAGATGTTCAGACGGTTGACGGGACAAAGTTGATTTTCGGTGACGACTCCTGGGTCTTGTTCAGACAATCCGGCACTGAACCCGTTTTGCGAATCTATGCGGAAGCCACCTCAAAGGCGCGAGTGAATGAATTACTCATAGCCGGTCAGGAGTTAAACCCAGGCCTTTGAAAGACGATTACTGCCTCACTGTAAAGATAGGAAACCCAGATTTGTGCAGATGAAAAGGATCTGAAATGTCGTCATGCCGGAATTACCTGAAGTCGAACACGTAGTCCGCGCTCTTCAGACGGCCGTATTGAATCAACGAATCACCGCTGCCGAACTCCGACTTAAGCGGACAGCTCCCGGCATTTCGAAGTCACGCTTCAACAAACGACTAAGCGGCGCTCGGATTCGGACAATAGGACGTCGTGGCAAACATATCCTTATCAACCTGGACACCAATGAGACTCTTGTAGTGCACCTGCGAATGACCGGTAAGTTTGTGTACCTGAATAATGAACAGCCCTTGCTACCGTATTCTCACGCAGTTTTCTATCTGGAAAATGATCGGCGTCTGGTTTATTGCGACATGCGTCAGTTCGGACGTATGAACATCATCGCATCGCATCGGCTACTTAAGAGTAAGGAACTGCGCGCCCTTGCACCCGAGCCTTTATCAGAAGAGTTTTCTACGGATTATTTAAGAAGGACGTTTGCAGGATCTCGGCGAGAGGTAAAACAGATCCTGCTGGACCAGACGAAGGTATTGGGATTAGGAAACATCTATGCTGCGGAGGCGTTATTCATGGCTGGCGTCAGTCCGTTTGCCGTGGCTCAATCTCTCTCGCGTCGCCGGTTGGTGCGTTTGCACAAGGCTATACGGCAGGTTCTAGATGAGGCCATCGAGTCAGGTTCGACTCTGCGAATTGATCTTGGGGACGGTCACTCGAGTTACTTCGGCACGGCGGAGCGCTTTTGGCGTGTCTACGAACGTGAAGATGAAGCGTGTTTGAAGTGCGGCGCGCGGATCAGGCGCGTTGTGCAGGCCGGGAGATCAACCTACTACTGCCCCCGCTGCCAGAGATAAAGAGTCGTAGAGCCTATCCGTCCCGACGAAACCGATCCACGAAATCACGCTAAATAACACGAAAAAGGGCCAGCCTCAACCGGATTCTACAGACGGAATGAACTATTTTTCGTGTTGTTTCGTGTGGGTTCGTGGATCGTATCTGTCCACGATCACAAATTCTCCTGAATAAAGTCCGTCATCATCTGGCGCATGTGTTTCAATAGAATAGGATCAGTAACGCCGTGACGTGACTTTGGATAGAGCGTTAACTCAAACTGTTTGCCCGCTCTCTGCAATTCGTAAACAAACTGGAGCGTGTTCTGCATGTGCACGTTGTCGTCCATCGTTCCGTGAATCAACAGCAACTTGCCACTGAGATCCTTCGCGAAATGAACTGGGGAGCTCTTTCGATAACCCTCGGGATTGTTCTGCGGCGTCTGCATGTAACGCTCCGTGTAGATCGTGTCGTAGTCGCGCCAATCCGTCACTGAACCTCCAGCAATCCCCATCTTAAAGCTCTTGCTGTGAGTCAAAGCGTAGCTGGTCATAAAGCCACCATAACTCCAGCCCCAAATCCCGATTCGTGAACTGTCGACATAGGGCAGCGCCTTTAACCAGGTGATCCCGTCTTCGATGTCTCT
The DNA here is from genome assembly GCA_035283645.1 of Pyrinomonadaceae bacterium. Lineage (GTDB taxonomy): Bacteria > Acidobacteriota > Blastocatellia > Pyrinomonadales > Pyrinomonadaceae > PSRF01. The sequence goes on along the minus strand of DATETN010000037.1, from coordinate 15,237 downwards.
AAGTTCCAGTTCACCAAAGTTCTTGTAGACAGGCCAGGAGGATTCCACACCTTTGCTACTCGCTGTCCGGTTGTCGCAGATCCATATGATGTAACCCTTCTGCGCCAAGAGTTGGTGCCACATATAGGTTGTCGCTCCCCAGGTATTTCGAACCTGTGGTGCGTTTGGACCCGCATACGTGTACTGCAGAACGGGATACTTTTTCCTGGCATCAAAATCCGGTGGCTTGATCATCATGGCTTCCATCTGGAACCCGTCACGCGTTTTGACCTGCAAGAATTCCGGCTTCCCCAACTTGTATTCGCTTAGTGCAGCGACCTTGTTCTCTTCAATTACGCGAACAACCCTTCCATCTGTATCCATTAAGCGAGTGCGCACGGGGGTGTTGATGTCGCTCCACCGGTCGATGAACAGATTGAAACGTGGACTGATGCTTGCCGAGTGTGAGCCTGGTTCGGGAGTCAGGCGCGTCAGCTCTGAACCATCAAGTCGGACGCGGTAAAGGCTGGGCGCAATATGGCTGTCTGTAGTGGCCTCGAAATACGCAACTTGTTTCTCCGGGTCTACGCCTTCGAACGAGCGTATCTCCCACTTGCCATCTGTAACTTGCCGGATGAGTTTGCCATCTGCTGCATAGTGATAGAGATGTTGCCACCCGCTGCGTTCACTTTCCCAAAGGAAAGATCCGTCTTTTAACCAGTGGGGATGGTTAAGCACCGATACCCACGCCTTGGAAGTCTCACGAAACAAAGTCTGGGACTTGCCATCTCTGGCATCGGCAAGATTCAGATCAAGAAAAGTCTGTTCACGGTTCTGAATCTGGTGAACGACCCGCTTACTATCTGGCGTCCAATTAACCCGGACGATCAGCATATCGCTCGGTTGGTATTTGAATGTATCAACCCAACGGGTCGGCCCTCCGGAGGCATTTATGACGCCGAGTTTGACGATTGGGTTCGCATCCCCTGCTTTAGGATATGGGGTGATCTCTATGTCCTGCCGGTAAGGAATATGATCTACGACTGTGAACTCCGGTACCGGATGCTCGTCGAAACGCAGATAGGCGAGCATGGTAGAATCCGGACTCCACCAGTACGCCTCAAAATTGCCACGACCATACAGCTCCTCCTGATAGATCCAGTCGAGACGGCCATTGAGAATTTTCGCGCTGCCGTCAGAAGTAAGTCGTCGTTCCAACTGTTGGCCCAGGTCGTACACATAAATGTTGTTGCCGCGGACAAAACTAATCATCCGTCCGTTCGGGCTGAAGGCCTCACCGACCTCGCCTTCAGGATCGTTGGTTACTCGTAGCGCCTTGCTACTGCCGAATTCGTAATAGAAAAGATCGTTGGACCAGTTGATCAGGACCGCAGTTTCAGCGGGATTCATCTGGTACGAACCGCGGTTTGAAAGCTGGCGAGCATCCTCTTCAGTAATTCCGGCGAGGGTTGCGAAGGCGGCAGCCATTTTCGCGGAATCGAAAAACGCCATCGCTTCTCCCGTAACTGCATTGACCCTTTGGATTGCTGGCAATTCCCTTTTCGCCGGGTCATTGATTAACAAGTAGTGCTGGCCATCCTTAAGCCAGCGAATGGTTGGCGTCGTGCCGCTGAAGTTCACTCGTTTTACTGGATCAAATATGTCGTCGATGGTAAGGAGCTTCTGCTGAGCCAGAGCCGCGGAGGTTAATGCGAGCAACAGGCACAGAGTTAAAGGAAGCCTTAGTCGATTCATGAGTACTCCTGACGTATCAGAGTAAGGTTAATAGTGAAGGGTGGCCGCGCACGACGTGCGACGCGACCACCCTATACAGAACAATTAGGCTGGCTGGTTACACGCCGGGCATCGCTCTCTTTAACGGCTTTAACAGAAGTATGAGAACCACTGCCATTACGAGTGCGCAGGCACCGAGGACGGCGAAGAAAGTCGATTGAAACCACCGGTCCCAGTAGATCCCGATCATTGTCAGTTTGTTTCCGATAGCGGTAGCCACAAACCACCCGCCCATTAACAAACCACGCATTCGGACCGGCGCGACTTTAGACACCAACGAGAGGCCCATTGGAGATAGCATTAACTCCCCAAGTGTCACGATTCCATAGGCCAGGACCAGCCACAAGGGAGAAACGCGAAAGAGGTAAGAGTGACGTTGGATCTGTGCCCGGTATTGCTCCGCCTGTTCCGGGCCGAGGATGGGGAACAAATCTGCCATCAGCTTGTCAGAGCCCTCGTACTTTTTGTTCACTACCTCGAGCCTTAACCTCTGCAGGATGCCTTCCGCCACGCCTTCGGATTGCAGTCTGGTAGCGACATCGTCTGAAACAGCCTCGGCTCCGAGCTTTGAGACGACATCGTCAGGAACGCCTTCAGCTTTCAGGTTGCCCAGCGTGCGCTCAGTGATTCGAAACTCACCGGTGGCATACTGGGATTCGGTTGGGGCGATGCCTTCACCTGCTTTTGCCGCAAAGAAAAGCAGGAAGAACGATAGACCTGTTAGGGTCATTCCAATTGCCATCTTTGTCGGGGTGGAGGGCTCTTTGCCGCGGTTATCGAGAAAGCGCCAGACCCATACGAGGGGAAATGTCAGAGTCACAACCCAGATTGGGTTAATTGCGTTGGAGATCGTTCCAGTAACATCCCAATCAGTGTTGTCATCGGCCCAGTAGGTCAGGGTCGACCCGTTCTGGTGAAAGACCATCCAGAAAACTATGACGATAGCGAAGATCACAATCAGAGCGAACACCCGCCTCGATTCAGGCACCGATTCCATTAGCGAGGCCCGCGCGGCTGAAGCCTTGGCGAACATGCCACCCAGCGTCGTTGCTGTTCTCTCGTCTTCAGCACCAACTTGATGGCTGACACCCTGGGGTGGCGCGTCTACCGTTACAGGAGCCACATCGCCCGGCGGTTCTGTCAACACTGCGTCTTTTGGCGGCTCTTCAACGTACCTCTTGAACTTCCATAGAATGCCAACGGAGATCAGCATTCCAAACGCCGCAACTGCGAACGCCGGGTGGTTACCAACCTTTTGTTTGACTATTTCCATTACGATCGGGGCGAGGGCCGCCCCGATATTTATTCCCATGTAAAAGATGTTATAGGCGCGGTCCTTGAGGTGGCTCCCCTCCGGATAAAGGTTGCCGACCATAGTGGAGACATTGGGCTTAAACAGGCCGTTGCCAATCACCAGGCAGGTCAACGCGGCATAGACAGCCGGTAGCGATCGAAAAGAGAGCAAACCATGCCCAGCCATGAAAAAGACGCCGCCAATCATTACGGCTCGGCGATAGCCGAGTTTTCTGTCTGCTAGCCAGCCACCAATCAGTGGGCTCGCGTAGACGAACATCAGGTAGTTCGCGTATAGCCCCGTGGCCTGTGCGGCGGACCAGCCAAAACCTTCATCCGGGTTCTGCAAGTACAACGTGAAGAGTGCCAGCATCGAGTAGAAACTGAACCGCTCCCACATCTCGGTAGCGAAGAGAACGTACAGCCCTTTCGGATGTGTATTCACTCCAACCGCCGCGCCGGCATCGATGCTATTGGCAACAGCCATTTGCAATTGCTCCTTATTAGGATTCAATTCCTGTACTGATGGGAGAATTTTCGGTGGACGCAGGCATTCAGCCAAATAAGTACTCGGGCTGTCAAGCTCCAAAGGAATTAACGGAGGGACCAGGTAGAGACCAAGCGAGGGGTTCGGCGTGAGGTTATCCGGAAAAATGAAATGACGGCCCAACCTAAAAGGGGATCACCCAGTCAAATTGCGCCGTCATTTTTAACCCGATGTCTCACGCTGGTACCGGCGCGCAACAGTAGGTCTATGCGGCGGATTCTATTCGCACTATTCGGCGCCGTCAACAAACCGATCAAAAATAAAACACCATTGGGATCAGAGTTCAGAAGTCAGAGTTCAAAAGTGCACAATGACAAATGACCAATGAGCAAAACCGATGACCGATGACCAATTTTCCATTTCTCATTTCTCATTTTTCATTTCGTTTCTCGACGCGGTTCTGACCACCAAGACACAGAGCAAAACGAGTCACAGAGGACGAAATGAGAAATGGAAAATCGGTCATTGCTTATTGGTCGTTTTCAGAGGTCCGAGATTAAGGTTAAAAGCGAGAAGTCAGAGGTCGGAGGGGGGATTTCACTAAACCACAGAGACCCAGAGAAGAACGGAGACACAGAGAAAAGGGGGGGAATGGAAAATCTCGACCTCGTGATTTCGGCAGTGAGCAATGACCAATGAGAAATTATGAGAAATGACCAATTTTTCCTCGCTACGGACCCCCCCTGCCTCTTCCTGTTCTTGACACCTGGGCCGAGCAGAGCGTATAAGCAACGGCAGCAAACGTGGTGAGTTAAGGCGACTTGCGGCCACGAAAAACAATCCGCTAAACAGCTCGGGCGCCTAAAAGGTGCAACAAAACTTCAGTAGCTTTCAACGAAGTCCCGCAATGTTTAGCGAGACTTTTTTTATTGCCCAATGCCGATTGCCAATTAGGGCTTTGGCACTGCAAAATCGGCAATTGGCAATCAGCAATCGAAAATATCTTCATGGAACCTTTTAGAAACCTCCTGGAGTCCGATTCCATTCACGTCTTTGACGGTGCAATGGGGACGATGCTCTACGCAAAGGGTGTCTACATCAACCGCTGCTACGACGAACTGAATATCAGCAACCCCGACCTGGTTCGCGAAATTCACTCGGAATACATCCACGCGGGCGCAGACATCATTGAAACCAATACCTTTGGCGCGACGGCACACAAGCTGAACGGTTACGGGTTGGCGGGTAGTCTGCGCGAGATCAATATCGCCGCGGTTAAGGTCGCCCGCGACGCTGCAGGCGATCGCGTCTACGTGGCCGGGGCTATCGGCCCGCTCGGTCTCCGCATCGAGCCTTATGGCCCAACCTCGTTCGACGAAACCAAGGACTATTTTAAAGAACAGGCCGCAGCGCTACTGGAAGGTGGCGTTGACCTATTTATCCTGGAAACGTTCTCCGATGTCTCTGAAATCAGACAGGCAATTCGGGCGGTGCGTGAACTCTGCGATCTACCGATCGTTGCGCAGATGACCATTATGACCGACGGCAATACGCTGTTCGGAACCACGCCTGAACTCTTTACCGAACGTCTGGATGAGTGGGGTGCCGACGTTATTGGACTGAACTGTGGAGTGGGGCCAGCGATTATTCTTAATGCGCTAGAGAAGATGCGTTCAGTCACCAAGAAAAAACTCTCGGCGCAGCCGAACGCCGGCTTGCCACGCGATGTGCAAGGTCGCCAGTTTTACATGTGCTCGCCCGAGTACATGTCAAAGTTCGCCAAGCGCTTCATCCAGTCAGGGGCAAAGTTTATCGGTGGCTGTTGCGGCACAACGTCTTCACACATCAAACTGATTTCCGATGCAGTTCGTGCAGCATCGCCCAGGGCCCAGAAAGTCGTTATGGCGTCCGGGGCTCTTGCACACGTTCAGGAGATCACTCCCGCCGATATCAAAACTATCCCACCAGAAGAACGGTCCGCATGGTCGCGCAAGATCGTCAATGGCGAGTTTGTCACTTCTGTCGAAGTATTGCCGCCAAAAGGCGTTGATGCTCAGAAGACCCTGGATTCCATCAGATTACTGAAGGAAGCGGGAGTCGACGGCGTGAACATCCCTGATGGCGCGCGCGCACAATCGAGAATGAGTGCGCTCGCAACCGCCGTCCTCGTTGAACAACAGATCGGCATCGAGTCGGTGCTGCACTACTGCTGCCGGGATCGAAATCTGCTGGGGATGATGTCTGATTTGCTGGGAGCCGCTGCCCTCGGAATCAGGAACCTCCTCTTAATAACAGGAGACCCTCCAAAAATGGGCCCTTATCCGGATGCAACCGCGGTCTTTGACATAGATGCAATTGGACTCACCAATATGGTGAACAAGCTGAACCATGGCCTGGACATTGGAAACAATCCGATTGGACAGCCGACCGCCTTCTGCATCGGCGTAGGCGTAAATCCAGGAGCAATTAACCTCGACGAAGAGATTCGCCGCTTCGAATATAAAGTAGAGGCAGGCGCGCAATATGCGATCACGCAACCAGTATTCGACACGGATCAGCTGTTGGAGTTTTTGAAAAAGATCGAGCACGTACGCATTCCGATCGTGGCAGGCATCTGGCCACTGGTTTCCTATCGGAACGCCGAATTCCTGCATAATGAAGTTCCGGGCGTGCGAGTTACTGAAGGGATCATGAACCGCATGCGTGCTGCGTCAGCCATAAGTAAGGAAGCAGGACGAGAAGAAGGGCTGAAGATTGCACGGGAGTCACTGCTTGACGTGCGCGATCAGATTCAGGGAGTGCAAGTTTCGGCGCCTTTTGGAAACGTCAAGTACGCTCTTGAGGTCTTTGAAGTGCTTGAAGGATTCGGTGCGCGTGAAGAAGCTAATGCGAGTGGTTAGTTGTTGGTGGCCTGGTAGTTAGTCAGTGATATCTATGCGCTTAGGATGTCACGGAGGGCCGGTTGTAGTTGAGAGTATTGAAACTTAAAACCACTGCTCTTCAGTTTTGAAGGCTCGACACGCTGACTCGACAATAGTAAGGCGTCAGCCATCTCACCGAATACCATTCGTATACCAAAGGCCGGAATCGGAAAGAGAGTTGGACGCGAAAGGACGCGGCCCAAAGTTTTCGTGAACTCTGCGTTCTTGACTGGATTCGGCGCCACGTAGTTGATCGGCCCACTGAGTGATTCGTTTTCCAAAGCATGGCGGATGGCACCCACGACATCCGCTAGCGCGATCCAACTCATCCACTGTTTGCCGGAACCGATACGACCTCCGACTCCCATTCGGAATGGCGGTAGCATCTTTGCGAGTGCTCCGCCGCCGGCATCAAGGATTATTCCAAAGCGAAGATTTGCAGTTCGAATTCCCTTCTCTCTTGCTTGGCTAGTAGCGTTTTCCCATTGAACGCATACGTCCGCCAGGAAATCACTTCCGGGTGGGCTTTCTTCATTTAAGAGCTCGTCGCCCCGATCACCGTAATACCCAATGGCGGAGGCACAAAGAAAGATTTTGGGTGGTTGATCGATAGTAGTGAGAGCTTCAGCGATCAGTTTAGTTCCCTTAACCCGACTCTCTTTTATAAGGCGCTTCTTCTCGCTCGTCCAACGCCCTTCCGCGATGCCTTCTCCGGCCAGGTGGACCAGGGCATCAAATCCTTCGATCCTCGACATTGCTATGGAGTAGCGGTCGGGGCTCCACTCGATCTCTTTAGCTCCATATCCGGTCGGATAGCGGACCAGTGGTCTAACTTCATGCCCATCGCCTTCGAGGGACTTCATGAGCGCACCGCCTACCAACCCGTGCGATCCGCTGAGTAAGATTCTCATAGAGTTAGCCTTGGCCATACAGATTCCGGACCTGTCCTGGCCACCCACAGTTTATTGATGTCACACCCTTCGAGCTCGTGACTAAAGATATCGCTCCAAACCATAATTAACAATTCTAACCTCCAGTTTTCAGTTCGTGCGGGTGCATGTGGGGTCGCGGATCGCTTTTTTCCTCTAGAGCTTTTGTTGTAGAGTCAGGGGCGTAGAAATTCCGTGTATTAAAAGGCGGTAGTCATCATGTCCACGGCAGCAGCAACACGATCTGAGAATCTCCACATCGCTAATATCACGCTTACTTCGCGACTGATAATAGGCACCGGAAAGTACCGTAGCTTTTCCGAGATGAAGCTGGCGCATAAGGCCTCAGGCGCAGAGATGGTAACCGTGGCTGTCCGCCGTGTGCCCCTGGACCGGAGTTCAGAATCGTTTCTAGATCATCTCGACCCCGCGCTGCATATCCTGCCGAACACGGCAGGTTGCTACACGGCGGAGGAGGCAATGCGCACTGCGCGTCTGGCGCGAGAAGCCCTTCAGACCGATTTGATTAAGCTGGAAGTAATTGGCGATCAAACCACGTTGTTTCCCGACAACGAACAGACGCTGGAGGCAGCGCGAGTCCTGGTAAAAGAGGGGTTTGTGGTCCTGCCATACTTCAATGACGATCTGATTATGGCTAAGAAGCTTCTCGACGCGGGATGTGTTGCTGTAATGCCACTCGCAGCACCAATTGGTTCAGGGTTAGGAGTTCAGAACCCGGCAAACCTTCGAATCATGCGCGAGCAGCTTCCTGACGCGACGATTATCGTTGACGCCGGCGTCGGCACGGCAAGTGATGCTGCAATCGCAATGGAACTCGGCGCTGATGCAGTGTTGATGAACACCGCTATCGCCGAGGCGATGGATCCAGAGAAGATGGGACAGGCGATGCGGCTTGCGATTGAAGCCGGACGTCTGGCGTACCATGCGGGTCGAATGCCAAAGCGCCTCTATGCCAGCGCTTCGAGCCCATTAACGGGAGTGGTGCGATAGTTCCGAGTCGCGGATACGCAAGATAGAGAGAGTGTATTGGTCACTTGGTCATTGGTCTTTGGTCACTGCTCATTACCCAGACACCATACGCTTTAGAGACTGTGTCAAAACAATAGATCCTACACACGGTAGTGTGTAGTGCTTTTTAGATCCCACCTACAAAGAGGCGCCACCCCCCCTTCTCTTTTTTTTCAACAATACCAACTCAGAACACGGGTGACACTCAGAAGCTCAGCAATTTCGATGCAGCTTCTGAGTCGGCAACCTTGAGATAAGAGAAGGGGTGGCGTCCGTCTAGTAGGTAGGATCTGAAAAGCACTACACACTGCCGTGTGTAGGATTTTGTTGTTGGTTCGTGTAACAGGTTTTTGACACAGTCTCTAAAGCGTATGGTGTCTCGAGTGGTATCAATGAACAAACGACCAATGAGCAATGACGAATCACCAATCACCAGTTCGCGGAAGGTGAGGCTTACGCTGAAGCTGTCTCAAAAGATATTTCCGCGCTTTAGCACAAAAAAGTGACTCGCCAAACAACACCATTACAGATTCTGTGGATACGGTTCGGCAGAACTTAGAAAATACAAGGAAGGGGAGAGACTATGGCAAACACTCACCGAGACCCGGTATGCAATATGGAGATCGACGAGCAAACCGCTGCAGGTCGATCACAGTACGATGGCCAAACCTACTACTTTTGCAGTCAGAGCTGTAAAAGCGAATTCGATCAAAACCCGCAACAGTATGCGAAACAGCGAGAGCAAGGCGCCGGAGGTTCGGCCCGATAGGATACGGGTCGCCTAACACTTGGCATCAGCGGCTCCTTCTTTGAAGCCGCTGATGCCGCCTATCCCTGCTGTCTCGCCGAAACTTTGGCGTTGTTCTTACCAGCTTTGAGATCACCATCCGTTTCAGATTTCGCTCGCCGCAGCGGCTCCTGATACCAGCGCCCTCCGGTTCTATATTCCTCCTCGGTTCGACCAAGCATCGCCAGCGCGCGCTTTGGTTGGATATGAGCGCAGGCAACAATGATGGAGTTGATCAGAGCCAAAGGCGCCACGTACGAGCCAGTGAAGGATGGACTGCTCGTCGATGCGACCAAATAACCATCACAATAGGTGGCAATTGGCGTTGCGTCGCTGTCGGTAACGCCAAAGGTCGGCACACCGCGCTCATGCGCTCTTTGAACCGCCTCTACCGTGTCTCGCAGACAGCGGCCAAAGCTGATGCCGATCACCAGATCTTTCTCGGTCAAAACATCGATCTTGTGCTGCAAGTTCCCAGTGCTCCCCACCGGAGCACGTGCATCAAATCCAAGTGGTGTTAGGCCATAAGCAAGAAACCACGCGAGCGAAGCTGCCAGATCGATACCTACCACCAGGATACGACGCGCGCGTTTGACACGCCTTGCCAGCTCTATAACGCGGTTCGCGTCCAGGCTTGATCGGAGCACGCTGAGACTCTCACTGTCGCGTTCCAAACAATGCCGAACTCGATCGGTTACGCTTCGCCTCTCCTGCGTGGCAACCTTGAGAACTGTGTAGGGAGTAATCTGATTGACGAAATGTTTACGGAGGTCCGCAGCAAAGTCTGCGAAGCGCTCATAACCCAATGCTTGGATGGTGCGAACAATCGTCGCAGCATCCACGTTGTAGCGCTTGGCCATTTCGCGAGACGAAAGAAAGAAAGTCTCTTCGTAATTGTCCAGAATCGCTCTGATCAGTTGACGACGGCTGCGGCTCAGCTGTGATTGAGCGAAGCGAACCTCTAGGGACCTAGGCGAGTCCTTGTCATAATTTCCATCCTGATCATCCAACTCATTTCTCGCCGCCATATTTTCCTCCTAAATCAGACCGCACAAGATGGAACAAGAAAGAAATGATCCACGAAATCGCACGAAATAGTCCGCCGATTTTGTGTCTCTGGTTTCGTGTTGGCTTCGTGTTGTTTCTTGATGTGATTTCGTGGACCATGTTTTTCCTGTCGGTTCTAGTCTCGCTCGAAAAGAATTCTGAGCCATAGCAGTTCTCCTCCTCAAAACTCAAAGTCTGAGTCAGTGCGGTGTCAGCGGTAAAAGAGATTTATCTGGTTAATGTCTTGGCCCATCACCTTCAAGGGCACTGTGCCGGGTTCGACGAATGTCAGGAGATTAAGCGCTACACACGAGCGTTCAAGCTTGTTGCGGTAATCTCCATGGGGGAACTCAGAGCCACCGTCTTGATGAGGCAGCGCGCATCAATCAAGCGCGCGTGCGGAGGAACCGCGACACACCCACGCGGCTTATTGCCCTGATGCGGTCGCCGTCGATGACGACACCAGCATCTTGTAATGAGCGCCTTGGACCATCAATCAGCGTGGCTCTGGTAATGCGAGCATTTGATCTTGAATTCGCCCGGATTCTGCGCTTGAAAGGCCTGCCCCGAGGGCAGAGAGGACAACCACACTCAAGCAGCGACAAAACGAGCAATGTCTTCATTTCTGCGTCATCTTTCAAGAGGGAGTGTCGCATGGCGGGGCAAGATAACACACCGGATTTTGGGGCGCAACAACTGTTGTAATTCTATTGACAGGCTGCAACGATAAGTGTTATACACCGCGCCACTCTCTAGCGTAACGTCGTTTTGGTGTGCTACGGATCGGAAACGTTTACTGGGTAACGCGCAGCAACAAGAAAGAACAGCGGGGTGAGCCCGACGCGTTGGATTCTCCATCGTCATCTCTTAAACATTGCGGCTTCGAGTAACTTTTCTATGAGGAGGCATCAGAGGCTATGAACAGCACTGTCCTAACACCAAGCTACAATCTGATAGGAGCAGGCGGGCAAGCCAAATTCAGGAGGTGCTGTTCCTTGCTGATAGTCCTTCCGCTCACTCTATTCATGTTCCATCTCTGGTCCGGGAGCGTCACGGCCCAGACCACCACTTCGACCATTGAAGGAACCGTGACTGATGCTAATGGCGCACTAATCGCCGGTGCTGAGGTCAGGGCGAGTGGGACACCGCTAGCCTCAGAGCGCAGTGTCACAGCCAACGCGGAGGGTTTCTACCGTCTTACGGCATTACCTGCGGGAACCTACACCCTGACGGTTTCACGGCCGGGCTTTGCCACCAGCACGTCCAACATCGAGTTGACACTCAATCGCGTCGTCACTCTCGATATCCAGCTTCAGGTCGGGGACTTAGTCGGGGGTGTGGCCAATATTACTTCAGATGCGCAGCCCTTACTGGAGCCGAATGCGTCTTCGACGGGCTTGACCGTCACTCCACGACACATACAGGAACTGCCCGTCAACGGGCGTGATTACCTCGACCTCCTGCAGCTCGTGCCTGGAGTCGCCATCAATCGGCAATCCACTGGCGACAACGCCAACCCGGTGCTGGGCGAGCGAAGCGGCAATAACAACTTTTTCATCGATGGACAGCCGAACAAGGACACCGTGGACGGCGGGCCTGCCGCACAGTTTAACCAGGAGACGATTGCGGAGTTTCAAGTCCTGACGACCGGCTATAAGGCCGAGTTTGGACAAGCGTCGGGAGCGATAGTCAATGTCATCACCAAAAGCGGCGGGAATGATTTCCACGGTGTCGCGTCCCTGTTTCACCGCAATGAAGTTTTCGATTCCGTCAACTCACTGGACGAGTCGGTAACGGACCCTCCGCACCTGCGCAGATTTGACTATAGTCTTGCCGGTGGCGGTCCGATCTGGAAAGACAAAATTTTCTTCTTCGGTTCGTCAGAGCGAATCACGGAGGACCGGGGAATTGATTTCGTGTTCCCGACTTTCCCTTCTTCGCCTGCATCAACACGGCTTCTTCAGTTGCTGCATGATCAGGAGGACCCCCTGGACGGTCCGCAGCGCGGCCGCGAAACGCGGAATTTTTTAAAGCTCAACCAGAACTTCGGGCGTCATCAACTCGTGCAGGAGGTGAATTACACAAACGAAAACAACCGGGGTGCGGGCAACGGGATTCCGTCATCGCGAAGGAACTCTGGCGCGCGCCATCTAATGCTGGCGTTCGGCGATACTATGCTGCTGGGCGATCAGGGCGATCCGTGGATAGTGACATTGCGTAGTGCCTTTCGCGGCGAGCCGTCTGATAACCGACCCGCTAGCCCAGAGATTGCGGGGTCTACTATATTAAACTCTTTCAGCGCGCAACAAATTTGTCCGCCGACATGCGGTTTTTTTGCGAGCGCTCTCGATCCCCCTTCGGTTCTTTTTGGCAGCGCCGCAACGGCCTCAAACCTGCACCAGAAATACACGTCGTTCGCGGCCAACGCTAACAAACTTTTCGGCGATCATGACCTGAAGTTCGGGTGGCAGTTCCTTCGGACAAAAGTTGACGGCCTTGATTCTCAAACTTTGACAAACCAGGTCTTTGCCACGATCGATGACTTTTTAACTTTTGGACCGGTAAACAGCGGCATTTTTCTGCTCCTGGAGGCCGGCGGACCCACGCCGGAGGCCAATGAGATTCATTTGCAAAACAATTACAACGGCCTGTATGTTCAGGACGACTGGAAGTTGTTTGGAAATCTGACGGTCAATCTCGGTCTTCGCTGGGAACACGACTCCGAATTCACTTCGAAGAAAAATTTTTCGCCGCGTCTGGGAGCCGCCTGGTCTGTAACGCCCAAAACGATTATCCGGGGTCACTTCGGCAAGTTCTATGATCAGTTCCGGATGGGCCTGGTTAGTCGGGTTCCAGCATTCGGCGGCAGTGACCGGAGACTTGTACAGTCGCTATATTTTCCCCGGGGGTTTTATGGGTCCCCCAGTTTGATCTCCAGTCTGGCATTCGCTGTTGGCCTTCCTGGGCCGTGCATTTCGAACCGCCTGACTGATGCGCAGATCAGCTCAACGGGAGCGACATGTCCCTTCGGTGGTCCGATGGTTGGTGTAGACCGGCTGAACAATGTTGTCGCTCCGGGGCACTCGCCTATTCCGGCTAATGCGGTGATCAACATCAGCAACATCCAGGCTCTTTCGGGCCTTACACCCGATCAGTACGCGACTCAGGCGGCCGCGGCTATCGGCCAGCCGGCCGGATATTTTGTCTGGGGCCAGTTCGGCGTACTCAATAATCCCATCATTCCGCCGGCGCTATCGCCGACTGCCGTTGACAGCACCTTTGAGACACCACATACCCTCAGCTTTGGCGTCGGCGTGCAGCGCGAGCTAACGAACGACATAGTGGTGGAGGTGGACTACTTTCACCGCGAAATGCGCAATCTCCTCGGCGTACGCCTCAGCAATCTTGCCTTTAGGTCACGCGTCGCCGGTATCGGACGAAGCTTTGACCCTCCAGGGTCCCCAGAGTTGCCGACTTTCGGGCCCTTTTTTGAGGGAAAATATGACGGCGTGGTCGCCACCTTCAATAAACGCTTTAGCAACCGCTACCAGCTCGGTGCGAGTTATACATACGCCAAGGCCACCGACAACTCCCTCGGCATCAACTCGTTTCCGACGGACCAATTCATCGGAGTCGTGCCTGAAGTGACTGAGCCCTGTCCGGCCTCAAACCCTACGTGTACTCCTCAGAACAACCGAAACGGACCGTTCACCAGCAGGAACGGAAACCTCGTCCAACAAGCCGGAACATTTCATAATGGCCCCGATCTCGACAAAGGTCCTTCGACATTGGCGCTGGATCACATCTTTCAGATCAACGGGCTGATGGATCTTCCGTGGCAATTTCAGATCAGCGGCATCTTCCGGGCGCAGAGCGGCTTTCATTTCAGCCGCTTCGATGAGGCGTCTCGGGACCCGGACGGTAACGGTAATTTCAACGGCGTCGATTTTACCGCCGGGAGGAATGCCTTTACCGCTCCGCCCTTTATCAATCTCGACATGCGCTTCTCCAAGGGGTTCAATATCGGAGAAAGGGTCAAGTTGCAACTATTGTTTGAGTTTTTCAATCTCTTGAATCGTCAAAACCCGGCCGCCATCTTTAATCGGGCGGACCGTCCAGCCCAACCTTTCGGAGAGGCTAGTCAGGTATTGCCCGGCCGGGAAGGTCAGATTGGAATCCGAATTTCGTTCTGATCTCGTCATCACCGTCAGGAGTGAAGAGAACGGCCTGTCGATTCAGGCCATGGGCCAGCCGAAGGTCGAGTCTTTGGTAATCAGAGACTACATTCTTCCTCACCCTCGTGGCCGTGCAGATCACGTTTTTGTCTAAAACGAAAAAGGGGAAGTGATTCATCTGATCCTCCATCAGAACGGAGCGCACCAGAATGCCAAAAGGATCACTCCAAGCAGCGATACCCACGTTGGCGTGCCTCGGTTGCATGTAGTTCGGCTTTGCGGGAGACCTACTACATTTGAGCTCGGAGTATTGAAGGGTTAATTAGATGAAATCACGACTGGAGAGAATCGAACTGAGAGAAATCGCGCTGCCCCTGCTATCTCCGTTCGAGACCAGCTTTGGTTGTACCACACAGCGTCGCATCCTGATTGTCAGAGTGTTCGACAAGACCGGGGCTTTCGGTTATGGCGAATGCGTAGCCCCGGAAGGACCTTTCTATAATCACGAAACCGTCGACACTGCATGGCTGATCACAGCGAAATACGTTGCACCGCTTTTGACACGAGCGCGCGTCGAAACTGCAAGCGAAGTGAATTCCGCGCTTGCGCCAATTCGTGGCAACCAGATGGCCAAGGCCGGTGTCGAGGCGGCGATTTGGGACCTGGAAGCGAAGCTTGTGGGCCGCCCTCTCTGGCAGCACCTCGGCGGCGTGAGGGATGAGATCAACTGTGGCGTTTCGATTGGTCTACAGGAAACGACGGCAACGTTGATTGAAAAGGTATCTCACGAACTAGA
>DATETN010000036.1:0-9444 GCA_035283645.1 Pyrinomonadaceae bacterium | reverse complement strand
AAAGCGGTGACAAGTCTCCGCACTGCTATGTGAATGTCAAGTAGTAACACGCAATGCGGTGAAAAAGGTTTTTGCTTTTTGTCTGCGTTGCTCTATTTACTGTTTTTGCCTTTTCAACCTAAGCGAGACTGACTGCTATTCGTGGCACGACACAATGTTCGTCACACTTGCGAGCATGCGGCCTGCTAAGGGCGGATACCACTAGCCCTGGGATCTCTGTCTCCAGAAACGAAGCGAGCCAACAGCTAAGGCTCATCGTTCTGTGCGGAGTCGAGTCGTTCCCTGAGGCCGGCGGTCTCCTCTGCGGTCAAAGGAGCAATCGAACTGGCTGCCCGAATTACATAAGGGCGTTGTTCTTTCAAGACGGCATACATGCGCGTCGTTAGTTTACGAGCGACGGCCACGATCGCTTTGCGGGCCGCCACTTTTTTGGGTTGTCGTTCATAGATCTGACGATAGAAAGCACGTAACTCCGGATCTTTACGAATGGCTGTCCAGGCGCATTGAATCAGTTTGTTGCGCAATCGTGGGTCGCCGATGCGGGTAATCTCACCGCGATTTTCTTTGTCGCCAGTAGAGTGTTCTTTGGAGACCAGACCGAGAAAGCCAGCTATCTGGCGCACGTTTTGAATCTGCCGCCAATCACCCAGGCGGGCCACAGCATGAGTGGCGGTAATGGTGCCGACCCCTGGCAAGCTGGTGAGAAAAGTGATTGATTGTTGCAGACCTGGTTCATTTTTACAGAAGCGCCGAATTTCCTTCTGTACTCGCGCGGCCGTCTGAAAATGAAATTGCAAAGCGTCAATCAACCGGTCCAATTTAAAACGGACGCTCGCGTTGCAGGGGATGGTTTCCAACTCCCGCAGTACCCGGCCCGACCATTTCTCATTAGCCGCGGGAAAGGGAATGCCTTCATACAACAGCAACGACTTAATGCGACATTTGCTGGCCTTCAGTTGCGCCACCTGCGTGTCGCGCAATTGCACCAGATGGCGCAGCTCGCGATAAATTGGGGGCGGCACATGAATGCCCCGCAACTGACCGCCGCGCAGTCCTTCGGAGAGTTTCTTGCTGTCCAGGCGATTGGTTTTCACGCGGTTGCGCGGTGCGCTAGGCACCATCGATGGTGATACTACCAAACAAGGATACTGCGCCGCAGTCAGCTCATCGTGGAGCCCAAAGCCCGTCGGCCCGGCTTCGTAAACAAAAGCTACCCGCTGTCCCGGAAAATGTTTGCGCGTGTAGTTTAATAGCTGACTGGCACTATAAGACATGCTCAAAGACCGGCGCATGGTGCCGTGATCACTACAGGTAATGGCCATCTTCTTTTTATCTACGTCTAAACCGACGAAGATGTCGTAGTCGCGGGGTACAAAGCTTGAAAATTGTTCTGTTGCTGTCATTGTCGTTTCTCCTCGAGTAGGTGCTCCCTTTACCTTACTCTAGTTACGACTCTGACATTCAGCATACTTGTCTCCAAAGAGTTGAGCATCTGTTAGGTTCTAACAATTCTAGACATCAGTTTGGACGGAGGGGATTGCCTGCGGGAAGCCGGGTTTTCCCGCGGGCATTTTACTTGATCGGAGCCGGGATTTGAGGGGAAGGTGGGATGAGGAGTGTTCTTTGAAAATTTAATGAAGTTCGCTGGGAAGTTGTTGGCAGTCTGACGTTTTTTTGTTAGTTAACGCCACCGTGGGGTGGGGCCGGCTTTACTGCTTCCTGTTTCCCAGCGAATACGTCGGCCTCTATAATGCCCTCCAACCAAGAGCCTTAAGCGGCAACAGTTGAATCCTCCATTTGGTCGATTACTTCAACTGCGGCTGCTGAACGATTGATAATTGCGGCCGGGAGAAGCCATTCACGATAGGAGCGGCCTTCGGCTCCAAATTCCCAGCGTGACAGCTCGGGCTCATCGATGTCGAGTTTAACCATGAGAAGCGCGTCTTTCTCAGAGCCAGGTTCGCTGTCAACCGGAATGGAAGAGAGCCACACGCCTGTCCAAATCCGATTGCTTAGGAAATAGCCGCTCCCGTTGCGAAATCCGCTGTTAATTATTGCGCGAGCGTTATCTGTGTTCGTGCGGTGGTAGAAAATGAATCTTCCGTTGTGTCTCATAACCTTTTCCTTAGCTGTCCTGATGTTTGTGCGACTTTGGGCAATTCGAGGGAGGAGGTTACGTTCGCACTCGCCTTATGGTCTCACCAGCACAGTTCGATTAGCGTGTGGTGAGCATCGGTATCCAACTCAAAGTCCCTGGCCCTTTCTTCATCCTGAATCGGCGCCATCGAGTCAATTGTCTGCTCTGTGTCCATAGCCTCGAGGAAGCTGGAAACCATTCTTTCCATTTTGTCTGTCAGTGTTTGCATGACCATAAACCTCAATTTCGCCTGGGCAAGTACTTTGTTAACCGCTTTTGCCATTACTTTCTTTCAAGAATCTCAACTTCCACTGCATCTTAACGAATCGATTATTAATAGAACATGAACGCTAAGCTGCTAATCTGAAAGACTTTTTACGCCTCCTTAGGTGAACGGGAGATGAATTCTGGCCACGGTTTGAAGGCCGCTGAAGCCGAATGCTTTCAGAGGCCTCAGACAAGCCGCTTTTCCAGTAGATAAGCGCCGAAAGCCCGCAACAACGGGAAGCCTCGTGGTAAGGCTGGAATTTTGCGGGTTGGCTGGAGCCGAAGGGTTTAAGGAAGGGGTGCAGGAGGCTTTTTACAGGGCGGCGGTTGCGGCCAAGTCTTTGGTGGTGTGCCTCACCAGTACTTGTCGTCAAACCGGAAAACCGCCGCCTTGAGTTGGGAGGTTTCCTGTTGCTGGTAGGATATTTACAAAGTGAAGATGAACAGAAGATAAACGGGCAACTCTACTTGGAGGTGGAAGCTGGCGCCGGCAGTGATGCAACGAAGATGGTGCCCGTTGGATCCGAGCGCAGGAGTTCCAGTCGTCCCTTATGGACCTCGGCAATCCAACGCGCGATTGCGAGGCCAAGACCTGCACCTCCACCATCTTGTTCTGTTCGCGCTCGTGCACTGTCCGCACGGAAGAAACGCTCAAAGATATGCGGTTGTGCTTCGCTTGGTATTCCAGGGCCGGTATCTGCGACGGTGATCTGGTACTCGCCGTTTAGTCTTTCTACGCTCATGCTGATGGTGCCCCCCCGGGGAGTATGTTTTATGGCGTTTCCTAGCAGGTTCATCAGCATCTGTCGGAGGAGTCCTTCGTCGCCGTGGCAAAGCATTTCAGGAGAATTTGCCAGATCCATATTGAGGCCTTTGGAAACAGCGAGCACCGTGGCCGCGCGGGCGGTCTCATTAATAAGTTCGTCAAGATAGAAATCGCTTTCATCGAGTACTCTGCTTCCAGCGTCGGCCCGGGCAAGCGTGAACATATCTTCGACAATCCTGGTCAAGCGATGCGTTTGCTCACTGGCGATTTTGAGGGCGTCACGGTATTCACTCTCTTCACGATGCTCGCGGCCCAGGGTCACGTCGGTCGCGGTGCGAATCACAGACAATGGCGTGCGCAATTCGTGCGAGGCGTCTGCCATGAACCGCCGCTGTTGATTGAAAGAAGTCTCCAGTCTGGTCAATAGTTCATTGAAAGTTGCAGCGAGTTTTCCCAGCTCGTCACGCGCGTTCGCCAGTGGCAGTCTTTCTTCAAGATTTTCGGCGCTGATGCGTCTGGCTTGTTCCGACATTGCCACGACGGGCGCGAGGCTGCGGCGGGCCAGAAACCAGCCGCCAAACCCGGCCAAAGCAAGGGCGAGCGGCACCGCGATGTAGAGAATGTGGCGCATCGACTCCAACTCTTCGGCCACGCGGTCGAGTGGTTGACTGACGGCAAAAATATATGACTTGCCACTCGCATCTAACACGCGTTTGACGGCTATTCGCCGTCCATCCCTACCCCCGTCCTCTTCTTCGAGAACCGTGTAGAAATAGGTGTCCTCGCCTTGCAATAGGTTTAGTGGTGGGAGGCGAGCGTGTTTTCCACTGCGTGTGGGCTTCTCCTCCAGGAGTTGGCCTTCAGCCTTGAATATCGCAGTCGCCTGGCGCGGAAAGAACCTTTCCTCCTGCACGATGATCGCAGCTTCATTCTCACTCTTCCCTTCCGATACCTGGCGTTCATGAGCGGCGGCCAGCGCTCTTGCTTCGTTCCGCAAAGTAGAATCCAGCCGATCGTAGAGGCTTTGCGCAAGGAGGGCATAAACGCCGCTGCTGAAAGCAATGAGTACGAGAGCTAGCACTGCGACATACCACAGTGTGAGGCGAAATCTTACAGAATCAAACATTGGACTTCTCTTCTCCTGAGCTGAGCACGTAACCCTCGCCCCGCCGAGTGCGAAGAAGTTTTGTAGCGTAGTTGTCGTCTATCTTACGCCGCAACCTTTGGATATAGACCTCTATCAGATTTGAGAATGGATCAAAATTTTCGTCCCAGACATGTTCAGCAATATCAGCGCGTCCGACTACCTCGTCAGCACGGCGCATCAAATATTCCAGGAGCGCATATTCCTTGGCTGTAAGGTCGATCACATTACCCGCCCGTTTTACGATCCGGGCTTTTTGATCGATGACCAGGTCGCCAATTTCGATCGTATCCGAAGTGAGCGCTGGGCCCCGCCGTAGTATTGCTCTGACGCGAGCGAGCAGTTCATTGAAGGCATATGGTTTTGTTAAGTAGTCGTCGGCTCCAGTGTCGAGTCCTGCGATACGATCTTGCACTGCATCTCGCGCCGTCAGCATTAACACGGGCACAATCGATCCGCCGGCGCGGAGTTCCCGGCAAACCTCTAGTCCGTCCTTGCCGGGAAGGTTTAGGTCCAGAAGGATTAGATCATAATCATTGATACTGGCCTGATAGAGAGCTGCCTCTCCGTCACCGGCAACATCCACAGCATAGGTCTGTTCTCTCAGACCCTTGGCCACCATTTGGGCCGCTGCTGGCTCATCTTCTACTAAGAGGATACGCATGGCCGCGGGGGTACTCCTTGTCCGCAGATTAATCAGATTGTACAGATTTCAAAAAAATATGAGGAGGTCAACCAGGGGTTCATGAGAAGCCCGATCAAATGTAGATGAAGGAACGTGTGATGAGATCCCAGGTTTTACCCCTCCGCGGTGAACCTGAGACCCATGAGCTTTTTTACAATTGGTCTGGAGTTGATGGCAGGAGGAGAGCCAGGAAAGTAACACGAGGCGAATTAGGGCGTTAGCGCCGTAGCCTTACCGGCGTCGTTGCCAATTCTCAATGTAATATCCTCAGGGGCGAGCTTTCCAATGTTTGCGCCTTCTCCCTCAATCTTAACGCGAAAACTGTTTTGACCCGTGATACGAAAGACCACATCCAGAATGAAGTTTCCAACCTGGCCTGTATATCTGATCTTCGTCCTCTCACCATCCTGCTTGAACGATCCTGGAGGAAGCGTGACGGCCAGGCTCCCAACGTTGATCTCAACCTCTTCCTTATAGAGATTGATGCCATCACTTTCGGACGCTAGAGTCAGATTGCCTCGCACTTCAAATTGGTCCGGTTTCACTTCTGGGTTCACCTTGAATTCAGAAAACGGCACTCTAGCAGGGCCATCCTTGGTTGCTCCTGGCTGCGAGCTCTCCTGCGCCAGAGCCGGAGCACAGGCCAGAAGAAATAGCGCAATGGTGATAATTATTTTCATTTGAGTCCATTCTCCTTATCAAACAAGCTAACCATAAACTTCATATCCTGAATGAGGAAGCTAGTCAATAGTTTTGATTTGGACGCCACGGTAGGGGTGGCACTCCCGGGGCCGCCCCTTGCATCAAGGGCAAGCCTTTCGCGCGGTAGGGGTGCGGCCACGGAGTTCACCAGCCAGCGCGGTACTGGCAGATGTCAAAGGAAACCCATTGCTCGTGGTTACGGCTGTGCCGACTGATGTGCCGCAATGGCTTGCCTTGCGGTAGCTGCCAAGAACCGACTTGGGCTGTGCCCTTCTGCTTATGATCATCTCACGGCTAGTTGAACCAAGGGGCTGCTTTTCCCACTTCGGTAGCGAATTGCAAGAACCGCGAAGGGGGCGTAGCCCAAGCCCTAAAGCAGCTGAACCCGCGAGGCAAGCCACCGCGGCACATCAGGCGGCACAGCCGTAATGAATCTAGCTTGGTGCTTCATAGTGGTTTCTTGGGAGTGCCGCCCCTACAACACGTTGGTGAAGTTCGCGAAGCACGCGAAGTCAGTGAAATAAACGCAAGACTTTAATCGACCCCACGTTTAACTTCTGCAGCAGAAGGTGTCGTCCACCACAACAGCAACGAGCCGGGAGAGGTGTCCTGTTGCTCAGAGTCGACGACACCTTCCTTGTAGGCTTCTTCCGGCAAATATCTCGCTGAGTTATGAAGACTGAGCAATCCACTGAAAAAGTTAACGACGCACGCCGGTGTTCGACTGCCGTGTGCACAGCGACAACAGATTCTAGTTTCGCTTCGCCAGCAGGTCGACGCCAACTTCCCTCAACTGTGAATTGGAGTGTTTAGCGATGAGAGTGTTTTGGATTTCCATTTTGATGATTGTCATGCTCACCGGTTGGGCCGTTAGAGCGCAACAAGGACTCACCGTGAGTGGTTCGGTTGAAGATCAAGCCGGGGGAGTAATTCCCGGCGCCAAGGTCACACTTACAAATAGTGCCACAGGCGAAATACGTGCTACCGCTTCTGACGCCAACGGTGGATTCACCTTTTCCGATGTAGTTGCCGGTCAGTATGTCATCGTTTGTGAGGCGCAAGACTTCGAAACTTCCAAGTTGGATCTGGTCGTGGGTGATCAACCGCTGGAGCCACTCAAGTTGAAGCTCGATATCAAGATCAAATCAGAGGAGGTCATCATCAAGGATAGCAGATCGGAAAAAGCGATTGATGATGACAACAACATCAACGCAATTGATCTGGGAAGCGATTTTCTCAAGACCCTGCCGGCCCAAAGCGAAGACATACTACCGATCATTGGTAACTTCCTTTCAACGGCAGCGCAGGGAACCGAAGGACTCTCAGTTGTAGTTGACGGTGTGGAAGGCACCACATTGACGTTGCCAGCCGACGCAATCAGACGTGTTCTCATCAATCGAAATCCCTATTCATCCACCTATCGGCGTCCCGGTGAGGGCCGCGTGGAAGTGCTGACGAAAGATGGCTCGCGCCGGCGTTACGATGGCACTTTCGCCTTCTACATGCGTAAGTCTCAATTTGACGCACGCGATACTTTTACCAGAAGACAGGGTCTGCCCATTGCGGACCTGGACCGGCGACTCTTCTCCGGCAGCTTTGGTGGACCAGTGCCGAAGTGGTCCAAAGCTACCTTCTTTCTTAGTTTCAATCATCTGATGCACAATGAGGACATTCTCAGCAACAGTCTCTCACTGACAGGCGCCCCGGTGATTCAGCACGCACCGTCTACGCAGCAGAAGACTAAGTTTCTCGGTCGTTTCGACCTGCGGCCAAATCAGGTCCACACGCTGAGTACTCGTTACTACTATTATCGTGACGTGCAACAAAACGCCGGCTTAGGCGCGGCCTTCGTTCTGCCCGAACAAGGCTACCCCATTCATGACAGTGGGCAACGTCTTCTATTTTCCGATCGGGCAATACTCTCTCCAACCTGGCTCAATGAACTAACTGTTAGCTTCACCAGAGAGAATGAGCGACAGGGTGAAAAACCCGACGCCTACAAGACCGTCGTAAGAGGCACCTTTATTGGTGGACCGTCCCAGGTGGATGTAACCAGCAGTGAGACTACGCTCGACATCAACGACGGGGTCACTTACACGCCTGGCAATCATACGATCCGATTTGGTGGCGGTTTCCGGATCCGGCACATCAATTCTGTGGATGCCACGAATTTTGTGGGTACCTATTTCTTTCAGGGCGCTCCTGACTACATCGACAGAAGGCCTGTTGAGTTCCGCGTTACTCAGGGAGATCCGGCAAAATCCGTGAGCCTGTATGAGCTCAATGGCTTCATCGAGGATGAGATAAGGCTGCGGCGCTGGCTCAGCATTACGCCCGGCGTCAGATACGACTGGCAGTCGAACATCAAAGACTTCAACAATTTCGGCCCTCGAATATCGTTTGCACTCGCCCCCGGCAGCGACAAAATGGTCATTCGCGGTGGAATTGGGATCTTCTACGAACGACTACCCGGGAACGTCACTCGACAGTTGTTCATTGATGGCGTGAACACCAAAGAGTTGTCGATTTTTGCTCCGTCTTATCCTGATCCTTTTCGCGTAACCGGCCGGCCACGCCCGCAGCGGCCGCCAAGCAAATGGCAGGTGGCCCCCGATCTAACCGCTCCTTATTTAATGATGACGAGCTTGAGTTTCGAACGCCAGCTCTGGCACCGCTCAACAGTTTCGGTCGAGTATCAGAAGCTTCATGGCGTTCATCTCCTGAGAACAAGAAACATCAACGCGCCCCTGGATCCAAGCATCTTTGGGCAAGAGTTCACTGGGGTCCGGCTAAATCCGAATTTTACTGACATCAATCAAGTGGAGTCCTCAGCCAGTTCCCGCGCAAGCACGTTAAAGGTGAACTTCAGAGGTCGCATCGGCAAATGGTTCAAGGGTATGGCCCAGTACACATATTCCAAAGCTACCGATGACACCGGCGGGCCTTTGGTGCGGCCTGTGAATAATTGGATTCTCACCGACGAACTGGGGCGATCAAATTTCGACCTCAAACATCGCTTCAGCTATGCCGGCACTTTTGATTTACCTCTGGCTTTCCGACTGGGGTCGGTTCTGAGCATTGCTTCCGGCCGTCCCTTCGACATCACCACCGGTGCCGACGACAACAGCGATCAAAACCCCTACGATCGGCCCCCGGGTACCACACGTAATACTGGCGAGGGACCGCCCATCGTACAGTTGGATTTGCGGCTCACGAAGCTCTTTCGCATTCCAACCTTATTTGCCCACAAGGCCGGCAAGTCGGACCGAAAAACGAAGAACCTGGAGTTCAGCATCGATGCCTTCAACGTTCTCAATCACCCCAACACTCCCGTGATTGTGGGTGAACTGCAATCGGCAGTCTTTGGTCAGGCAAGTGGTGCAAACATGTCAAGGACCTTGCAGTTTTCGGTTAAGTATAGTTTTTAACGCCACTGTAGGGGCGGCACTCTTTAGAAACCACTATGAAGCACCAAGCTAGATTCATTACGGCTGTGCCGCCTGATGTGCCGCGGTGGCTTGCCTCGCGGTAGCTGCCAAGAACGGACTTGGGCTGCGCCCTTCTGCTTGTGTTCGACTCACGGCTAGTTGAACCGAAGGGCCGCCTTCTCCCATCTCTGTAGCTAATTGGAAGAGCGTCCGCGAAGGAGGGCATAGCCCAAGCGCGAGAAGCAGCTGATCCCGCGAGGCAAGCCACCGCGGCACATCAGGCGGCACAGCCGTAGCCACGAGCAATGGTTTCCC
>DATETN010000035.1:0-21229 GCA_035283645.1 Pyrinomonadaceae bacterium | reverse complement strand
CGCGGCTTGCGCTTGACTATCGAACCAGTTCTCGCTTTCATAATGCTTGCGCCATTGGTCCAAGGCTGTTGACTTCAATACTCTGAAAGAGTTGCACACACATTCGCACACAAGTTGGTTGATAGTATCAGATAGATCAAGTAACTCGTGGAGAGGCTGAAGTGAGAGATCCGTCAATGAACACGGACTGATCGCGCAGTTTGTGATGCACAGAGATAACTCAAGTAAACGCCCTTGGACTGACTCCTAAGCGGAAGGTCGCGCGTTGGAATCGCGCCGGGAGCACCACTTTTTGGAGACTCCTCGCCGCTTTCATGTCCACAATGAAACTTAGCGGTACAGCTTCTGACGTTTTGCGACAGTGCAAACTTCGTTGGACCTCTTCGCCCGCGTAACTCATCTTACTCACCCCTTTCCTGAGCATGATTCCAAAGACAGTGCAACTGGGAATATTCGGCTGCGTTTTGGACGGGGGCTTTTCGAGCGGAGGACGGCGCGAACGGGCATCGGGAGTCTCCTGATTCAGAGTCGAAAGAACCAGCGACCATAAGTCGGAAATAGTTGGTGCGGAAGCAGAAAGGGCGGCATCTTGCCGCGTGGGAAAACGGGAAGTCAAGAATTACCCGGTTGTGTCCTCAAGGGAAGCCCCGTTTTAACTCTGTGGATTGCTGCTGTGAGCTTTTTGCGAATACGCGAGCACAAGCTCTCTTTGGCTAGACAAAGCCGCACGCTGTCAGGCCTCAAGGCGCTTTCGCTGCAATTTATTGTTGTAACTAGACTCGAGGTATTCGACTCCCTCGACGGTGATAGCCAGGCATGAGTGGTCGTCCACAGACACGTACTTCTTTTGTTGCAGGAACCAGAAAGTAAACTCCAAATGCTCCCGGGGTCTGCCAATCATCTGCTCAAAGTCTCGGAAAAAGATTCCCGCACTGGAGGGCTCGATCCGTCGCTTTGTATACAGTACCTCAAGTATGGTGAGGCGGATGATCTGCTCCATCTCGAAATCGTTCTCGGTTTTGGCGCCCGCGGAAACAAGGCGCCACCTATCCTTTCGGCTTTGCTGGGCCAAAACGTCGTAGCGCGCCCGCTTCTCGGGATCGCTAAGTACATTGTATGCTTCGGTTATCTCCCTGAAACGATTATCATTTCCGCTGTCTTGATTGTCAGGATGATAGCGCCGAGCGAGCAAGCGGTATACGCGACTTATGGTCTCTGACTCAGCATTTTCACTTACCTGCAATACCGCGTAGTAGTCGATTGGTTCGTCTTTTGCCATACCGTCACCGTCCGACGAATGTTACCAGATTGTAGAGGCAGGCTCTACAACCATGTTCGAATGGTGAGGAAGTCATCGAGCCGCAAGTGGCCCACCGGAACTACAAACCCCTGGGGTGGCTAACTACCGCAATTGTAAAGGGTTAGTACAGTTCGACAGCGTTCACGACTGTTTGGATGAAGCCGGCAGCAGCTGATTCAGGTTAACTGCCCCTTTTCCAACTTGCACTGGACGAAATGTACTTCACGTTTACTAACGTGCCGGGAGGAGTCACCTATGCTGTGACGCCGACTAAGACCGGTTTTGCGTTTAATCCATCCAGCCAGGGGGGCACAAATCTCAACCAGGACCGAAATCTTTTCTTTACAGGACAGATGACTGCCCCGAGTCCTACTCCAACGCCAACTCCAACACCGACGCCAACACCCAGTCCAAGTCCCAGCGTGACGACAGTTCAGTTCAGCATGGGTCTGTTTTCCGTCAATGAAAGTGGGCCAGCCGCTACTATCACTGTCACGGGTACTGGTGACATTTCCGGAATGACGACAGTGGAATACGGTGTCACAAGTAGCATTGACTATGCTCCATGCGCCAATGTCACAGGCATCGCGGCCCAGAATTGTGATTACGCTATCGCCACAGGCACCCTTACTTTTTCGGCGGGCCAGACGATGAAGGATTTTCTCGTACTCATCACCAATGATGTTTATGCCGAAGGAAATGAGACACTCACCCTCGGCCTCAGTCAGCCGGCATCGCGTGGTGGTATCGAATGCCTTCTTCTACGAGCAGGAATATCAGCGAACCGCGTCGTATGTGTTTCGGCTGTACCGAGTCGCTTATGGCGACGATCAACCTTCGCCCAATCCTGACCCGGCGAATATTACTGAGGCGAAGAAGATTCCGAGCTATGCCGCCTTTGTAAGGGACCGGGCACGAGTCACCGATGGGCCGGACCTCGCTCAGCTACAGCTGGCAATGGCGAACCTGATGGCGCAAAGACCGGAATTCGTCAGTCGTTATCCGCTGGCGCTGACCGGCCCGCAGTTCGTCGACGCCCTGTTAGCGACAATCCAAACTGCCAGTGGCGCGAATCTTACTTCACAGCGCGACGCCTTGATTACGCTCTTCAATCAGGGCGGACGTGGAATGGTGCTTTATCGCCTGGCCGACGACAATGTGCAAACAAATCCGATTGATAATCGCAGCTTCATTGATGCCGAATACCTAAGTGAAGAAAAGCGCGGCTGCTTTTTTAACAGCGGCGCTCTGGTTTTGTCGGCATTATTGCCGCAAAGCTTCAGCCCTTCGGACCGTTTAGGGTACGGCACGAGCGAATCCGTCCCCGCTCTCACAGGACACCCGGGGACCTAGTCGTTCGCAATGCGGGCAGAACTTGTGATCCTGAGGTGGCGCCTCAACCGGGCGGACCACCGGAAGATTTGATCTCGACAAGACTACTCCCATAACCGTCAATCCGCAGACGGTCCGCTTTTGTGTATCTACCAGATGATAGACTTTATTGGCCCCATTTGCAGCGAACATGTTCCTGAGCTCCCCTTTGGTGTTGGGCGGTTTTACGGGAACATCGCCACAATCCGTTCAACGAGCAACTTCTTTTTAGTCACAGTAGTGACAAATGTGTTGTGACTGACGTATGGCTCACGAGCATGCAGCCTAACGATCTACCCTTGCTGTCACCTATTACAGGTGATAATTTCCAGATGTAACCAAGGCCGAAACGCTCTCACGACCGATCCAAATGAACACCACCTTCAAGATCGCATCGCTACTGAACTTGTTTGCCCTTGGCCTCGCCTTTCAGGTCGCTAAAACTCCCGCAATGGTCTCTAAGGATTACGTTCCAGACGAAGTGCTGGTGCGGTTCAGGCGGGGAGTGAAGGCGGAGGAGAACATCAGCCGGTTAGGAGGAGTGAAGCTGTCCGAATTTTGGGAAGTCGGATGGCATCGCATCAGAATCACTACTTCCGTGGCGGAGGCTCTGACACGCTTTCGTTCGTCAGGCGATGTAGAAGCGGTTCAGCCCAACTTTATCTATCGTTTGCAAGCGACTGCGGATGACCCGCGATTACCGGATCTTTACGGACTTAATCAGATTCAGGCGCCCGCTGCCTGGGAGCAAACTACCGGGAGCGCCGCCGTTGTTGTTGCCGTGATCGATCTGGGAGTGGACTACAACCACGAGGATCTCAACCCAAACATGTGGCGCAATCCGGGTGAAAGCGGACTTGATGGCGCCGGACTAGATCGAGCAACTAACAACGTCGACGACGACGGGAATGGTTATGTCGACGATGTTTACGGGATTGACACAATCAATAACGATAGCAATCCCGTGGATGATCATGGACATGGTACGCATGTCGCCGGAACGATCGGTGCGGTAGGAAACAACGCGAAGGGTGTCGTCGGGGTGAATTGGAGCGTTGGCATTATGGCTATCAAGTCGCACGACTCGCAGGGAAATGGGACGTCAGCAAGCGTCATCGAAGCGTTCCAATATGCCACGAATATGCGACACCGGGGGATCAACGTTCGCGTGACCAACAGCAGTTGGGGAGGCGCTCCAGAAGCACCTTCATTCGATCAGGCTTTGAAGGAAGCAATTGACCTCGCTGGCAACGCAGGTATCTTGAACGTTTGTGCCGCGGGCAATGCAAACAACGATAACGACGCGAATCCCTTCTATCCGGCTTCTTACGATTCTACGAGCATCATCTCAGTGGCAGCTTCCGACGCAGGTGACAACCCGGCCGGGTTCTCAAGTTATGGTGCGACGTCCGTGGATATCGCTGCACCCGGCGTCGAGATTCTAAGCACCGGAATCGGAAACCAATACGTCATCATCAGCGGGACATCTATGGCCACGCCTTACGTCAGTGGGGCTGCTGCTCTCCTGATTGCCCGCAATTCCCTTATCACGCGATCGCAGTTGAAGGGTCTGTTGCTCAACGGCGTCGATCCGTCACCGCCTTCCTGGGCCAACAAGCCCACGGTTACTGCTGGACGCTTGAATGTGCTAAAGGCGCTCAACAACATTCCCACGACAAACCAGATTGATTCAGCCGACTTTTTCGTGCGACAGCAGTATCTCGACTTCCTCGGCCGGGAACCGGACGCCGGCGGGCTCGATTACTGGTCCAATGAGATTGCGTTGTGCGGCACGGACACAAACTGCATTCACAATCGGCGGATAGGCGTTTCTGGCGCATTTTTCGTTGAAGCGGAGTTTCAAAGAACCGGTTCCTTTGTCTATCGAGCGTACAAGGGCGGGTTGGGTCGCCGACCTTCATTTGATGAGTTTACGAATGACAGGATGCAGATCGTTGAAGGACCAAATCTCGAGCAGACCAGGGAGGACTTTGCATTGAGTTATGTGCAGAAGGCTGAGTTCGTGAACAAGTATCAAGGAAGGACGACAGCGGCTGAGTTCGTTGATGCGCTGCTCTCAAATGTTCAACAGAATTCAAATGTGAACCTGTCCGCGCAGCGCGACGCTATAATCACCAGCTATCTAGCGGGCGCCGATCAGAACCAAGCGCGCGCGTTCGCTCTCCGAGAGGCTATCGACAGCAACTTATTTACGGCAGCGGAATACAATCCGGCGTTCGTTCTGATGCAGTACTTCGGGTATTTGCAACGCGACCCTGATCAGGACGGATATGACTTCTGGTTGGATGTCGTGAATAATCGAGGGCGAAATGACTATCCGGCAATGATCTGCGGTTTTATAACTTCGATTGAGTATCAGGTACGCTTTGCGCCGGTGGTGACTCGCACGAACCAGGATTGCATGCGTTAGTTGGCTCGAAAGCGAACGACCGTAGCGCCCAGCCCGCCTGCCTCAGGTGGAGCATCACCCCAGTCATTCACAAAGCTGGTTCGGGCCAGAATTGACCTGACCATATCGCGTTGCACACCGATTCCTTTTCCATGAATGATCCTCACAACCGAAAATCCGGCTGTATGCGCCTCTTCCAAATAGGCTTCAACAACGCACTTCACATCACGAGGTGGGATGGTATGAAGATCCAGAATATCCGATAGCGGAATCTCTATCGGATCCGGGAAAGGGTTGTAAGGATCGACAATGGCATCTGATTCCGCCTCACCACCATCTGCTGATTCTCGTGGTGCAAGCGCTGGCCCATCTGCCGAACTCCTTTTCATCAACCATTGAAATAATTTCATCGTGCTCAGCGAAAAACAGCGCAATTAATCGCTTGATTGCTTACTCTAAGGTGCAGCAAGTGCCAATCGCCAATTAGCAAGCGACATTTGTTTGACACTCCCAACAAACGGCTTGTACACTCGCGCGTTCCTTCAATCCCAACATTTTCATACAGATGAGCAGCCCGCACTAAGCGCTCTTCGTGCATCGCCGCTGCTCACGAAAGGACTTAAATCATGGGTAGGCGAAATAAGATCACAGTAGTTGGCGCAGGGAACGTCGGTGCCACTGCTGCACATTGGTTAGCAGCCAAGGAACTGGGAGATGTTGTTCTGGTTGACATTGTCGAAGGCGTACCACAAGGCAAGGCTCTTGACCTGGCGCAAGCCGCACCCATCGAAGGCTTTGATGTGGCGATGACCGGCGCGAACACTTATGACGGTACCGAAAACTCAGATGTCGTGATTATCACGGCAGGTTTGCCGCGGAAGCCGGGCATGAGCCGTGATGACCTCTTGAAGACCAACGGCGAGATTGTTTCCAAGGTTGTCGATGAAGTGGTACGGAGGTCTCCCGAATCAATTCTTATTATTGTTTCAAATCCGCTCGATGCGATGTGCCAGGTAGCACTTCGTCGCTCAGGCTTCCCGAAGCACCGAGTGATCGGCATGGCCGGCGTCCTGGATTCAGCGCGAATGCGTTGTTTCCTGGCAGAAGCCTTGGACGTCTCTGTAGAAAACGTAAGTGCTTTTGTACTGGGTGGGCATGGTGACACGATGGTGCCGTTGCCTCGTTTCTCGACCTGTGCCGGGATTCCGATTACTGAGCTACTCCAGAAGGATCAGATCGACGCTATCGTGAAGCGCACAGCAAATGGTGGCGCTGAGATTGTCGGTCTTCTAAAAACAGGATCAGCTTATTACGCACCTTCAGCCGCCGCAGTCGAGATGACGGAATCTATCTTGAAAGACAAGAAAAAGATCCTGCCGTGCGCTGCATATCTCGAAGGTGAGTACGGCGTAAACGGGCTGTATGTCGGTGTCCCTTGCAAGCTCGGCGCACGGGGTTTGGAACAGATAATAGAAATCAATCTAACGGCGGAAGAACGGATTGCACTACAGAAGAGTGCGGCGGCAGTTCAGGAGTTAGTTGACGTGCTTGGCGTGTAGGACCAGCAGTGTGAAGTGGAAGAGAAAACACTGGCTTGAGTGTACCGCGGTCTTTACTCACAGGAAGTCCGGCCGTCAGGCGTTGCCAGCAATAATTCCACTGAAGGTCGCCATCACCTTCTGAACCACCCAAGCAAACCATGCAGGACGGTTTCGCGGTTCTCTTCGTAGATAGCTTTGGTTAGAGGGATACTCATTGGGCACGCTTTCACGCAGTTCTGCGCGTTTCCGCAATTCGTAATGCCATCCTCACCCATAATCGCTTCCAACCGGTCATCTCGGTCCCTCCGCCCCGTGGGGTGCATATTAAATAGCCTTACTTGGGCGATCGCCTGTGGACCAATATACTGATCGTCGTCGTACTGCGGGCAGGCCTCTAGACAACAGCCACAAGTCATACAGCGAGAATAAGCATAGCGCTCCTGCACGTCATCCTGGTCCATGCGGGGCCCAGGCCCAAGGTCGTGAGTTCCGTCTATTTCAATCCATGCTTTTACGCGGCGCAGGTGATCAAACATCCGCGCCCGATCGACGATCAGGTCACGTATATTGGGAAACTTGGCCATAGGCTCGAGCTTGATCGGTTGGTCGAGCTGGTCGATAAGCGCGGAGCAAGACTGTCTGGCGCGACCGTTAATCACCATCGTGCAGATCCCACAAACCTGTTCAAGACAGTTCATTTGCCAGACTGGCGGAGTAGTTGGCTGGCCTTCTTTCGTGATGGGATTCTTCTGAATCTCCATCAGACACGAGATGATGTTCAGGTTGGGTCGATAAGGAATCTCAAACTGTTCCCAGTAAGGTGGTGAATCGGGGTTTTTGCGTCTTCGAATGTGAATCTCGACCGTCTTGGGCCGAGGCCGCGAGGCAGAGTGAACGGTATCGACGTGGGTACTCATTCTTTACCTCCTGCCTCTTTAATCGGTTTGCCCTGCTCGAGTCGAGTTGCTGTATCGCGCAAAGGATCGTTCACCTTCTCTTTGTCCTGTCCCCAGATTACGGGACCACTAAGGTTAGGCGGTTTCTGTTCTGATCCGCTTTGAGGTACCTGTGGCGCGCCGCCTTTCGCCGAGCTACCGGCCGCCGCTGCTGTCTCTTTTTTCCCTTTACTGTAGTCTCGCTTCCTGGGCTGGATCAGCGACGTATCAACCGTCTCATAGGAAAACACAGGTCCCTCGCCTGAATACTCGGTGATGGTTGTCTTCAAAAAGTTTTCATCGTCACGTTCAGGGAACTCTGGTTTGTAGTGAGCTCCGCGAGATTCATTTCGGTTAAGAGCTCCGCGCGTGATCACGCGAGCCAATTCCAACATGTTCGCGAGATGTCGAGCATGCGGCAGTGCCATTGTCGCCCAGAGGTTCGAATCGTTTATTGAGATTCGTTTATAACGATCCATCAACTCGAGCAACTTGTTGTCAGTTGCCTGCAGCCGGTCGTTATAACGGACAACAGTAACGTTGTCGGTCATCCATTTACCCATCTCCTGGTGCAGCAGGTACTGATTCTCGTTCCCCGTCTGCTTAATCAAGCGTTCGTTGATCTCCTCTTGCAGCTTCAACTCCTGGTCGTAAATCCTTGAACCGTCGGCTCCGTTCCGCTCGACGTTCCTGGCATATTCGAGGGCTGCAGGGGCCGCAATAAACCCGCCAAATACGCAACTGACCAGCGAGTTTGCGCCCAGGCGATTCGCGCCGTGTATCGAGTAATCACATTCACCTGCCGCAAGCAATCCGGGGATGTTGGTGCGCTGATCAAAATCGACCCACAGCCCACCCATTGAATAGTGGACGCCAGGAAAGATTCGCATCGGCACATGTCGAGGATCGTCGCCGACGAACATCTCATAGATCTCCAGAATCGCGCCCAGTTTGCGATCGAGCGTCTCTGCCGGAATATGGGTCAGATCCAGATAGACCTGGTTTTCGCCACTGAGGCCAAAACCGTCAATGCATACCTGGAAAATCTCGCGCGTGGCGATGTCACGCGGAACGAGATTACCGTAAGCCGGGTATTTCTCTTCCAGGAAATACCACCGTTCCTTTTCAGGAATTGAAGATGGTGAACGCTTGTCGCCTTTCTGTCGCGGCACCCAGACACGACCCCCTTCGCCACGAGCTGACTCGGACATCAGGCGCAGCTTGTCTTCACCGGGAATTGAAGTTGGGTGGACTTGAATGAATTCGCCGTTTGCGTACCTTGCTCCTTGTTGGTAACAAGCAGAGACAGCGCTGCCGGTACAGACCATTGAGTTGGTGGATTTGCCGAAGATTAATCCCGGACCACCAGTGGCTATAATGACGGCGTCGGCGGGAAAGGCCTTTAGCTCGAGTGTCTGCAGATTCACAGCTACGAGGCCACGACAGACCTGAGCTTCGTCGAGCACGAGCGATAACATCTCCCAGTGTTCGAACTTTCTTACTTTGCCTCCCACTTCGTGACGACGGACCTGTTCATCCAGCGCGTAGAGTAGTTGTTGGCCAGTAGAAGCACCTGCAAAAGCGGTTCGATGATGTTTCGTGCCACCGAAACGCCTGAAATCGAGCAGCCCTTCCTTCGTGCGTGAGAAAGGCACACCCAGCCGATCGAATAAGTAAATGATCGAAGGCGCCATCTCGCACATGGCCTTTGCCGGGGGTTGATTCGCCAAAAAGTCGCCGCCGTAAACTGTGTCATCGAAATGCTCCCAGGTCGAATCGCCTTCACCTTTCGTGTTTACGGCGCCGTTGATACCGCCCTGCGCACAGACTGAGTGAGAGCGTTTTACCGGAACTACAGAGAAGAGATCGACTGATTGGCCTGCTTCGGCGATCTTCATCGCCGCTGCCAAACCGGCGAGGCCACCGCCAACAATCGCGATTCTCGTACCGTTACTTGCCATTGTTAGAGGACACCTCCAAGAAGACCGCCAGGCCGGATGAACGCAACTGCCGCGTTCACACCGACCGCCAGCAGGAGTGCGCCGAAAGCTATGCAGGCGTAACCGGTGAGTCGCTGCGCACGTTCGCCGATTGTGATACCCCAATCAACCATGAACAACCAGATGCCATTCGCGAAGTGCCAGACGGTTGCCGTGATGCCTACCATGTAGATCAGGAAGATCGGAACCATGCGAAACTCTCTGGCAACGATGTCAAAGGCGAGATCCGGACGATGGGCGACGGAGATCGTGTTGAGCCCCGGAAGTAGTCCGAATCTGAAATTGAGAACATGGAAAAGAATGAAGAAGAAGAGTATTACGCCGGTAATGCGCTGGATCAGATAGAACCAGTTTCGGGGATAGGGGTACGCAAGGTTGTTCGGACGCGCTTCCCAGGTAATCACAAGACCGTAGACTGCGTGATAAATGAGGGGGATAAAGATCCCACCGATCTCGACAAACAGTATGTAGGGGATGGATTGCAGATCATCGACTGCTTCGTTGAACGCTGCCGCGCCACTCAACGCTTTTGAGTTCGTATAAAAGTGTTCTAGAAGGAAAATACCGAGTGGAAAGATTCCGGAAAGCTGATGCAGCTTGCGCAAGACGAAGGTCCTGCTCAAATGGATCGCCAAGGACACACTCCTTTGCCAATAAGCTTCTTCCTGAAAGCCATGAGTCGCGGATCGGGTAGGTTAAAGTATGGGTTGCACAGAATGTTTAAATTATATTGAGAACTCACTTAAAAGCCAAACAAGCAAGTTCTGCTAAAGTAGCCAGCGATTGCCAATTGCCGAGTGCTAGTTGGTGGAAGCTCGATGGAAGAAATCGGCGATCGTCAATAGTCACTTTGCAATCGTCAAGAGAAAATGGACGACCTGACTCAACAAACCGCGAGCACCCTCGTCGATCTAATCAAATGCCGTGAAGTATCACCGGTCGAGATTGCCCGGGCGTACTTGAACCAGATCGAAAGAGTGAATCGCGGTCTTAACGCGATCGTTACGATCTCATCTGAAGTTTTGAAGGACGCCGAGCTGGCTGAGGCACGAGTCCTACGCGGTGACGACGTTGGTATGCTTCACGGACTGCCTGTCACCGTTAAGGATACAATTGAAACTGCAAACCTTCGGACCACCAGCGGTTCAGCAATTCGCAGGCACTATATTCCTCGCAGAGATGCTCCGGCAGTAGCCAGACTGAAACAAGCAGGAGCAATCGTTCTCGGTAAGACCAATAGCGCCGAGATGGCGATGGATTACACCGCCGACAATCCGGTTTTTGGACGCACAAACAACCCTTACGATTTGACTCGTACGCCAGGTGGGTCGAGTGGCGGGGAAGCAGCGGCTATTGCAACTCGTATGTCGCCTGGAGGCATCGGTAGTGACCTCGCCGGATCGATTCGCATACCCGCACATTTTTGTGGCGTTGTAGGGCTCAAGCCGGGTACCGGCCGAATTCCCGGCGAAGGTCAGTTTCCACCAAGCTTCGGGCCTTATTCTCTAGGCGGAGTGATTGGACCAATGGCCCGCACGGTTGGCGATGTCGCGTTATTGTTTCGCGCGCTTTGTAACGAACAGGTACTCGAAATGGATCTAAAGGGTTGCCGGGTGGCGTGGTACACGGGTGACGGTGTGGCACCCGTTACTGAGGAAACGCAGAAGGCAGTCGTAGCAGCCGCGAGAGTCTTAGCCGAATCTGGTTTGAAAGTTCAGGAGAACCCGCCACCTGGAATAGAACGCGGTCATGAGCTTTGGCTGAAACTATTTTCACGTGCATCTGTGGTCCAACTGCGAAGTGTGTATTCTGGTCGCGAAGATGAAGGCGGAAGTTTTGTCCGTTGGCGCTTGAGAACAGCGGACGATTCGGCCCCGTCCAGTCTTGATGAATATATACAGAATTGGATAGAGCGGGATGCCATCCGAATGGAGCTTCTGCAATGGTTAGAGGAGGTTCCGCTGATCCTCGCTCCAGTCGGGGCGACGAATGCTTTTGAACATGACGCATTGAAGGTCGAAGTCAACGGCTCGCTAGTGAGTGTTTTCCGCGCGTTTAGCTATTCACAGGCATTCAATGTTTTCGATTTGCCGGCAATATCTGTCCCGGTGGCGCGATCGGCGACGGGCTTGCCGATAGGCGTTCAGATTGCGGGGCGTCCGTTTGCTGAGGAGTTAGTTCTGAAGGCGGCAGCGATACTCGAAGAAGCCGGACCCCTGACGATTGCAAATTGACTATATCTCAATCGTATTTCGCAATCGGTAATCGTCAACCGGTAATCGGGTAGTGGTTCAGTTTGAAACTTGGAAATAAAATTCAACGGTTCTTGGGAACGCGGGCGTCCCCGCCCGCAAGGTGCCCAAATTGTTGCATCTTCTTTTCCGCAATCAATTTCGCGCTGCGCGCTCAATGCGGGCGAGACGCCCGCGTTCCCAAGAACCGTTGAATATTCGAACTCAAGATTTGAAACTGAACCAGTACTCGTAATCGTCAATCCTGTCAAACTCTCTCGCAATTCGCTATAGTTTAGGCCTAGTTTTCCCGAGTTCCCCAGCACGCAAAGAGGAGTAACCAAATGGAACCTATTGCTACCCTCCTGGCTTTCATGTTTTTTGGCTTCATCGCTATCGTCCTTTTGGTGATTGCCGCAAAGACAATTCGCATTGTGCCGCAGGCGACGGTGATGTTGGTCGAAAGGCTCGGCCGATTCGATAAGGTAGCGAGCAGCGGTCTTAACATTCTCGTTCCGTTCTTTGATAAGCCGCGCGCTGTGTATTGGACGAACACCCGGCCAGGAATGACCTCGATAGATTTGCGTGAACAATACATCGATCTGCCCCCGCAGCCGGTGATAACACGCGACAACGTGACCATCCATGTGGATTCAGTCGTCTACTGGCAGATCACCGATCCCATTAAGGCGGTTTACGAAGTCAACGATCTTGTCGGTGGCATCGTGCAATTGACGATCACGGGAATGCGCGCCGTCATGGGTGAGATGGATCTAGACCACACGCTCTCTTCACGCGATCAGATCAATTCGAAGTTGCGATTGATTCTCGATGAGGCAACAGACAAATGGGGAGTGAAAGTGACTCGAGTGGATGTGAAGAACATTAACCCGCCGGAGGACGTTCGGATCACGATGGAGAAACAGATGACAGCGGAACGCAACCGGCGCGCTCTCGTACTTCAGGCTGAAGGTGATCGCCAGGCGGCTATCACCAGGGCTGAAGGTGAAAAGCAGGCGGCAGTTACTCGCGCAGAAGGTGATAAGCAGTCCGCCATCCTTCAGGCAGAAGGTGCCGCGCAAGCAAGGCTGCGCGCTGCGGAGGCCGAGTCAGAAGCGATAACGCGTATTGCTCAGGCGATCGGTGAGGGGGATCCTGCGCACTACCTGATCACAACGCGATACATTGAGAGTTTGCGCGATATGACACGTACGACGAACTCCAAAGTTATATTCATGCCGGTTGAGACATCTGCGATGCTCTCTAGTATCGGAGCGATCAAGGAGGTTTTGTCGCAGACGGGCGAGACCGGGGAGGATAAGCCCGCTTCACCACCGCGGCCTCGGCAGTTGCCCACATAGTGGTTCAGGAGATGAGTGGGTGACGCGAGATGACGGTGTAGGTCGAGCCCTTGTTACTCATCTGACTGCGAACAACAAGCAGTTCTGAGACGGGCAATTCTATAGGTTTGAAGGTGCTCTGCAGGTGGTCCAAAGCGAGGGCACGGGCCTGATTTGGCTCGCGGACACGTGCGAGCGTCAGATGAGGTTTGAACGACCGGTCTTCGGGTTGAAAACCTGCGGTAACGCACTCCTTCTCCAGTCGGGCGTATAGTTGGGCCAACTCTCCACTGGGATCGTTGATGCCAATCCACAATACACGCGGCGAATTGCTTCTCGGAAAAACACCAGTACCTGCAGACGCAATGTTGAACTTTCGGAGCTCGTTCACGGCGCGAGCAGCCGCACTGGTCAGTATGTCGACGTTCTGAAGGGGCACGTTTCCTATGAATTTGATGGTCAGGTGCAGATTGGATTCAGTCACCCAGCTTGCCCGAATGTGATTGTGTTTTTCTCGCAGGCGACGGATGTGTTTTGAGACTTGCTGACGTAATTCTTCTGAGGTTTCGATTGCACAAAACAGTCGCCAAGCATCTTCGCTCATACTCAGTTGCTAATTGTCGATTGTTAAGCCGAGTCGAACTAATCTCTTGGCGAGTTGGTTAACACCAGTTGACCCGTTCAACGGCACTTGGCAATCTACAATTTGCAAAGTCAATGTCAAGGCCCGTGCTACCATGCAACGTCGCAGAGTAACCTAGGCAAGGAAATACCCCGGTGATGAAATCAAAGTCCCTGATTCGGATCAGTTTTTGTCTGGTCATCGCGTTTGTGAGTTTAGTGGCGCCCAACTGGCTTGGTTCAGGCGCCACCCAAACAACGCAACAGAGTACAACATCACTCAAAATCGCCGGCTTGAAACAGCCCGTTATCATAAGACGTGACGAGCGCGGCATACCTTACATAGAAGCGAAAAGCGACCATGACCTCTATCTAGCGCAAGGCTTTGCCACTGCTACCGATCGTTTGTGGCAAATGGACCTGTTGAGGCGCACAGCTCGTGGTGAATTGGCTGAGGTCCTCGGGAAAGATGCTCTGGACGAGGACAAGCGCCATCGGACTCTCGGGTTCGCACGGGCAGCCGAAGCGGAAGCTGCTCAAGCTTCGGCAGAAGCCCGCAACTTGCTGGACGCCTATGCTAAGGGAGTCAATGCCTACATTTCCTCGCTCGACCCCAAGAGCTTGCCGCCGGAATTTCAGTTACTGCAGTACCGGCCGAGGCCCTGGACACCAGCAGATTCGCTGATAGTTGTTAAGCTCTTCTTTGAAGCGCTTTCGAATAGTTGGCGTCTGGATGTAATGCGCGAATCGTTGTCTGACGTGCCGCCCGCAAAGCTAGCAGCGCTATTGACGCAAAAATCTCCGCTGGACGTTATTGTTGTAGGCAAAGACGTGCCTGCCAAACGCAACGCAACTCAGCGTGCCATCTCAACAAACACCGAAAAGGAACTACTGATTGCTCTTGAGGAAGAGGAGGAAGTTCGTTCCCGTGCATTAGCACGCGTCGGTCTTTACGCCGAGTCGCTCGCGGCCAGTAATAACTGGGTAGTGAGCGGCAATCACACGGCGTCGGGCAAACCGCTCCTGGCAAATGACCCGCACCTGGCTCCATCCGCTCCGCCCATTTGGCACATGGCCCATCTCACTGCGCCCGGCGTACGTGTTGCTGGTGTCACCGCACCTGGTTTGCCGGGAGTGGTCATCGGTCATAACGAACATATCGCCTGGGGATTCACAAACGTGGGCACTGATGTACAGGACCTTTATCTCGAGAGCTTTGATCCGGAAAATCCAAAGCGGTACCAGACTCCGACCGGTTGGCAGGATGCGGAGGTGCGATATGAAGCTATCAAAGTACGGAATACATTTACCGATAAAGCCATCGAGACCGTGGTCCACTACGTCACCACAACCCGACATGGTCCAATCGTTCTGGATCGTGCCGGCAAGCGTTACGCTTTACGTTGGACGGCAATCGATCCCAGGCTGCACAACGCACTCGGGTTCTACCGACAGAATCGGGCGCGCAATTGGAAGGAATTTGCGGCAGCCCTGCAAACGTACACGGGTCCCATGCAGAACATGATCTACGCTGACAGTGCGGGCCACATCGGTTACTACGCTGCCGGGGTCGTGCCAATCAGAAAAACTGGCGATGGCAGCGTGCCATATGATGGTTCGACGGATGATGGCGAATGGGTTTCATTTGTTCCTTTTGAAGAATTGCCGCACCTGTTTGATCCACCCTCAGGAATTATCGTCACGGCGAACCAGAGGGTTGTAGGAAGCGATTACCCCTACCACCTGTCACATTCCTGGGCTCAGCCTTATCGTGCGCGGCGAATTCTGGATTTGCTTCAGAAAAACCAAAAGATGACCGCAGACGACTTCCGTCGGGTGCTGGGCGATATCTACACAATCGCCGGGGCCAATTTCGCGAAACAGACTGCGAGGATCCTTCGGGCCGACCTACGAGCAGAAGGCGATGACGAACTGAGAAAGTTGGTTGGAGCTCTGGAAACCTGGGACGGGCAATTAAATGTCGATTCGCGGGTGGCGCCTGTGGTCGCACAGATGAGAATTTCCTTCCGCTCGAAGATCATCAATGCCGCTTTGGGAGAAGAGCGGGCGCGTTCGTTTGGCTGGTCCAACTTTGACACAACTCTGGACCGCATCCTCAACGAGCAGTCGAAGGAATGGTTACCGAAGGAGTTTTCGAGTTACGCAGCTATGCTGAGAGCCAGTCATGCAGACGCTGTTCAGGTATTAACGCGCGCACTCGGGGCCGATCAGTCACAGTGGACTTGGGGAAACATGGTAAAAGCTCGCTTCCCACATCCGCTCGCACGGGCACCACTGGTGGGACTGCCGTTCGCGATCGATCCATTGCCCCAGAACGGTACAGGTTTCATGTTGGGCGCTACGGTTAATGTGGGGGCGGCGGTGTCGATGAGGTTGATTGCGGATCCTTCGAATTGGGACAAAACGCAGCATGGCATCACCCTAGGACAGTCTGGATTGCCAACAAGTCCGCATTGGAAGGATCAACTACCCGACTGGCAAGCGGTGACACCACGTGTGTTTCCGTTTTCAGAAGCGGCAATCGCGCATGCAACGAAAAGTACTTTGGTACTGGAGCCTTAACCCTTTATGAGGCTGTTAATCTGATCCGACCGGAGCCGGACCTGGGTTCAGGCGTGAGCTCAACTGACACGTCTTGAAGTTTCTTAGGGTAATTCGTGACGCTTTCCACCGTTTCAGAATCACCCGATAGTCTTTGGCTCTGATTCATCGTTGACCCTCGCCAATTACACCTTTACAATCGCCGCCGATGCCCGTCTCTCAAATCATCCGCAGTCTGGCGCTATTAGGCTGCTTAGGGACCTTCGTCTCAGGTGCGTTTGCCCAGCAGCGCCCGCTGCTGACTGAGGACGTGGATATTATTCCTCCCGGAACGATGCGGATTGAGGCAGGAATCGACTTTCTCCAAAGTGCAAAGTTCCCCGCGTCCGGGCTTACCGGTGACCTGACGCGTGTCGGAGTGATTGGCGTCAGCATCGGTTTCGCACCGAATGTAGAGTTCCAGATCGAGGGCGTCGCGCAAAACTTTCTCAGCATCAACACCAGAACACCAGGCGCTATACCGTTGACGCTCGCTCCGGGAACCAACAACGCTAATGACACGGGGGACTTCACACTTTGGACCAAGATCAAACTGCGCAACGAATCACCACGTGGCCCATCTCTTGGATTTCGTTTCGGCGTCCAACTGCCGAACTCTAATCAAGCCCGAGGCATTGGCCTGAATCAGACGAATGCGTATGGCTCCATTCTTGTTGGCAAGAAGTTTGGTGAAGATGGCAGATTCAATACCTTTGGCAATCTCGGTCTCGCTATTCTCGCAGCGCCCACCGAACTTTTCACTCAGAACGACGTGATTACTTATGGCATTGCTGGAATCTTTCGCCTGAACAGGCAATTCAGTCTGGCGGGAGAGGTAAATGGACGCGCCAACACCCGACCCGGAGATGGGCCTCTCGGTACCGAGTCTCAGGCAGAGGCACGACTGGGCATGCAGGTGCGCGCGTCGGGGTTGCGCTTTGATTTTGCTGGGATCAAAGGCTTAACCAGTTTCACCCACAACTCCGGAGTTACGGTTGGCGTTACGTACGATACACCCTCGGTGTTTGCTCCCGCAAAATGATCACCTTAATGCAATGAGTCACTTGTCCCTGTGCACAATATCCACCTGAACAGATTCGTCCCGCCGGTATATTCTTCGATCAATCAAAGCGGTTTCTAACGTCCGATGTCAGATTGGCTCATTTCTATAGGACGTTGGCTCGAGTACTACATCATCAGTATGCCGCTCTATATTGCTGCTCCGGCAATGGTGCTGATTGGCGCGCTGGACTCGTCGCTGCTGTCGCTTCCGGAGATCAACGACTACCTGGTAGTCGGCCGATGCATCAAGTACCCATCAGCAGTCTTCTACTTCCCGTTGTTCGCCGCCGGTGGATCGGTGCTGGGTTGTTGGTTGCTCTATTCGATCATGCGGCGGGGCGGACAGGCGGTGCTGCGAAAACGATTTAAAGAGGAGAGCATTCGCAAAGTTGAGCGAGCTTACGAACGCTTTGGTTTTCTGGCGATCGCCATTCCGGCCGTGTTGCCGCCACCGCTACCATTCAAGATCTTCGTTGCGACAGCTGGAACGCTTGAGTATCCGCGCTGGAAGTTTCTCCTAACCGTGATGCTGGCACGCTCTTTTCGCTACTATGTTGAGGGCATTCTGGCAGTGTTTTACGGTCGGCGCGTGCTATTGTTTATCAGGGATAACGGCCTGGTTGTCGTTAGTGCAGTGGCAGGAATCGTATTGCTTGGCGTTATCATTTACACGCTGATCAATCGTCGTCGCGCAAGTGCCGTACTCGTGGCAGACAAGGAAATCGACTTTCCCCAGGTCAACGGTGACAAAGAGGTAGAAGAGAGGAAATAGGTTGGTTCTCTTAATCATTTTCAAACTGAGTAATATTCTCGCGCGAGTATCCGAGTTCTTAATTGCTTTTGGCCCAGTAGGCCTGTTCACTGTGGCCCTGCTTGACGCCACGTTCGTCCCGCTACCCAGCAGCGCGGACGCCCTTGTAATCATTTTGAGCGCCGCCGCACCAGGTTGGATGGTGCTCTACGCCCTAACAGCAACGGCAGGTTCTGCAACAGGGTGCTGGATCCTCTACCGGATCTCGCGGCGAGCTGGAAGACGAGCACTTGCCCGGTTTTCACCGGCGAAGCAACAACGGGTGAAGGATTGGATCGATCGTTACGACGCGCTTGCGGTTGCCGTGGCTTGCCTGTCACCCCCGCCTTTCCCCTTCAAGCTATTTGTCGTAACTGCCGGGGTATTCCATTTCAATGTCACTCGCTTTTTGATTGCAATCGTGGCGGGTCGCGCATTCCGGTTTCTGCTTGTTGGCTATTTTGCAGTTCAGTTCGGTGAAGAAGCTAAGGAACTCCTGGCAAGATACTACCCGTGGATCGGACTGGCATTGGCAGTCCTCATCGTAGTTGGGTTTGTCGTGCGGAGTCTCCTCAAACGAAAGCCGCACTCGGTTGTGGATACAGCTTAATAAGAGGGGACAAGTGGCAGCGCGGGCGCACGCTCAGTTGCGGTATTTCCTTCAAGGATCTGAAAGCGTCTGGCGCCGGCGAGATCCGTTACGCCGTTTTCCTGCAGTCGCGTCAACAGATGCAGAAAAACCTCTGCCGTGGCCAAAGCGTCGCTGCCCGCGCGGTGGCGCTGAAGAATAGGGATGGAAAAATGGTCGGCCACCGTATCCAGCCGATAATTCCTCAGGCCGGGAAGTGTTCGGCGCGCAAGTTTGACGG
Organism: Pyrinomonadaceae bacterium; assembly: GCA_035283645.1. Taxonomy (GTDB): domain Bacteria; phylum Acidobacteriota; class Blastocatellia; order Pyrinomonadales; family Pyrinomonadaceae; genus PSRF01. Next base: position 2,158 of record DATETN010000035.1, on the reverse strand, counting down.
TGCAGAGGTCTGAGTTGACCATGCGGTGACCGGGGTAAACCCTCGAGACTTCGTGATTCAAGAAGCTGGTGTCGAAAGGGGAATTGTGGGCGATCAGTACAGCGTCACCGATGTAATCCAGCCAACGGGGAGCTACTTCGGCAAAGACTGGCGCCTGTTTGACCATCTCGTTATTGATTCCTGTAAGCGCCATCACAAATCTTGGGATTGGTATTTCGGGATTTACCAACGTTAAGAAACTGTCGACGATCCTGCCTTGGCGAATGCGGTAGGCGCCGAGCTCGATGATGCGGTTTGGGGGTGTCTTGGCTCCGGTGGCTTCGACGTCGACGACTACGAATTCAAGTTCTTCCAGTCGGCGCAGTTCAAAGTCTGGTTGTAGTTCGATTGTGCGATGGTCAATAAATCGAAAGCGGCAATCATCCCTGACGAGATCGGCTACGAGCAGACCAGCAAGATCCTCATCAATATGAGATACCTTGAAGACTACATCGACGATTTCAGTGGCATGAGCGCGTCCACCACAGTCGCGAAGAAGCTCTATTGTTTCTTGAACGAGAGTTGAGTCGGAAACGAGGTTCGAATACGGCGGCGGCATCGAGCGCCGATTGTAGCACGCATTCCAGAGAAGCGAGGTGTGTTATGCGGGCCGAGGAAGTCTTGCAGAAATTCAAAGATACTGGAGCCTTACTGGAAGGACACTTTATCCTCTCGAGCGGCTTACATAGTGAAACCTATCTGCAGTGCGCACTAGTTCTTCAATATCCCGAAGTAGCGGAGATACTGGGCGCAGCGATTGCCACCAATTTCTCGGACGGCGATATTAGTTTGGTGGCGGCTCCAGCAATCGGTGGCCTAATAATTGGCCACGAGGTTGCGCGGGCATTAAAAGCGCGTTTTATCTGGACCGAGCGAGAAAACGGCGTAATGACGCTGCGACGCGGATTCTCGGTCACTCCCGGAGAAAGAACTCTGGTTGTCGAGGATGTTGTCACAACTGGCGGATCGACTCGAGAAACTATTGCGGCATTGGTTAACGCAGGGGCCGACGTTATTGCGGCGGCTTCGATCATTGATCGCTCGGCGGGCGTTGCAAATGTTGGCGTTGCGCGCGTGTCGCTTGCCACCTTGAATGTCATGTCCCTGCCGGCAGACCAGTGCCCGCTCTGTCGTGCTGGCGTTCCAACTGCAAAGCCCGGTAGCAGAAGCATCGGATTGCGCTAGCGACTGATTTCCATTCAGACAATTGAATTTCAAACTAATAGTTCAGTACGACGGAACCGATTTTCATGGATGGCAGATTCAGAGTGAACTGCGAACCGTGCAAGGGGAATTGACGGGTGCATTATCACTCATCGATGGCCGCGAGGTGTTGGTTCATGGTTCCGGGCGCACTGACGCCGGAGTACATGCTGAGGGGCAGGTAGCAAGCGTCTTCATCAATCGTCAGATCACGAAGGAGAAGCTTAGAGCTGCAACAAACGCCAATATCCGTTCTGATGTCCGCGTGCTCGAAGTCAATCCAGTTGACGAGACTTTCCATGCTCGGTATTCAGCAATAGAAAAAACTTACGTCTATCGAGTGCTGAATGGTCCCGTTGCCTCACCGTTCTGGTGTCGGTTCGCTTTGCACGAAGCGCGCGAACTTGAGGCGGCTGCAATGGAGGGCGCCGCGAGAGGATTTGTTGGTGAACACGATTGGACTGCCTTTTCAGCCGCGCAGAGTGATGTGGATTCACGAGTGCGAACCATTACTGGTTTGAGTGTGCGTGCCCGGGTTGACGAAAGAGCACAATCGCGGTTGCTTGAGATTTCAGTGAGCGCAGACGGGTTCTTGCGGTACATGGTGCGGTCTATCGCGGGCGCTCTGCTGGCGATAGGCCGCGGTGAATTGGACGAGGAATCATTGAAACGTGCTATTGAGTCCGGCGAACGACCCCGGGCGATTGTGACCGCGCCACCACATGGGCTAACGCTGCTTTCGGTGCGGTATTGATCAGGCAGAGGCCAGAGGCCAGAGGTTCAGAGATCAGAGGTCAGAGGTCAGAGGTCATAAATGGTTATTGGTCATTGGTCATTCATTGGTCATTGGTCGGTAGTCATTGCTCCTTGGGATAACTTCAGGGAGAGGTGGGGATGGAAAATCCTACACACGGCA
>DATETN010000034.1:0-9002 GCA_035283645.1 Pyrinomonadaceae bacterium | reverse complement strand
TACGCAAGGCACATCAGACGGCCATAGCGGTTTTTCCGTGGCTATATAACCGATTAACTTTGCTAACCTAGCGCCCTTATCCCCAATGACAACTCCGCCGCTACCCGAACAGATCGAACTCCATCGCGACCGAATGTGGCGACGCGATGAAGACCTCCGCGTTGAAACCGCGGTTGACGCCGAACGTTTCGTCGAAGACGTGGGCTTTGCAAATACGCTGACAGATGCCCGTCGCGCAGGTCCTTCGTTGTACATCGCGGTCTGCGGTCGCCGCGATGTTAGTTTGCCCCGCCATGTCCAAAAGGACGAAGAGACGCGCCTCACCTGGTACCTCAAGGACGAAGTCATGCGCCGCGGTCGCGTTTACTACGCGAAACTCGCCGGCGGTCGTTCGATGTTTGTCGCGCCGCGCTTGATCGGCCATTTTGCCGCCATCTGGATGCTCCGGCGCAAAGACGAGCCACAAGTTTTGTCAGACGCAGCCCAACGTGTTCTCAAAGTGCTCCGGCGGGAACGCGAACTGGCCACCGCGGATCTACGTGCGGAAAGCGGAGTCACCGAACGTGCGGCATTCACACGAGCCCTCGATCAGTTACAACGGCAGATGAAAGTGATCCCTCACGATGTCATCTATCAACCGTTCTCCTACATCTGGATGCTGGCCGAAGACCGCTTTCCGGGAGAGCTGAGAAAACGTGGCGAAGCATCAGGCGTGGCCGCCAGGCGCAAAACGGCACTGCGAGAGATCGCTCGAGCGTATCTGGCGGGCGCCGGGATAACGTTACTCGGCGAGACAGCGCGCGCTTCGGGTTTGAGCCGCGTTGAAGCGGGTTCCGGAAACCATCAACTGGTAGATGAAGGATATGCGATCCGCCTCAGGCAAGGGATCTACGCGCTGACATCATTGGGTGAACAGTGCGCGGAGCGCACGACAGCATAAAGCCTGGGGCGTAAGCCCCGAGATCACAACCCCAAATGATTACCAGCCTGCGGAGCGGGCGACAGATTTGGAGTGCGGTGGCAAGCGAAGCGCGACACCGTTTTGGTTGTTTTTGCCAATAGATGATTTAAAGCGCCGTCGACGTCCCGACAAGTCGGGACTCTGCCGGCGCACTTCTAATCAGTTCTGTCGACCGCTCCGCGGGCTAGTTTCGTTTTACTTGTCCGAGTCTTGAATCCCGAACAGACCCATCCGCTACCGAGAGTGTGTCAAAACTAAATTCATCTAACGTCATTGGCCGAGCCTCGTTGTTGCACAACAATAGGATCCTACACACGGCAGTGTGTAGTGCTTTTTAGATCCCACCTACAAAGAGGCGCCACCCCCCCTGCTGAGGAGGCTTTTTTTCAACAATACCAACTCAGAAGCGTGTGACACTCAGAAGCTCCGCAATTTCGATGGAGCTTCTGAGTCGGTAACGTTGAGATAAAAAAGGGGGGGGTGGCGTTCCTCTCGTAGGCTGGATCTGAAGAACACTACACACTGCCGTGTGTAGGATCTATTTTTTGACACAATCTCTACGCGGATGGTACTGACCTCATTGCCGTGTCAATCAAGATCGCAAGCCTAACAACAGTACATCCAGGGCCGAAGCAATGAAGGACTGGACCGGCGCCAACTGCGAGATCAAAAGCGTTAGCGTCACCGAAGGCTTCGCCACGGCTCTTTCGCCGACCGTCGAGATGCTCACCCGCAGGGGTACCGCCGACGGTACTTGCGGCGGTCAGAATGTCGGAGGAACTGTCATCTGGGGCGTGTCAATTTATGTTAAGGACGGCGATGCGTGGAAGTTCGCCTTTGGCATGAATTTGTCCGCTATGTAAGCTTGATTGCTGCTGAAACCTGTTGGGGGCGAGCACCGTTACCTAGGGTTGCGCTCGCAAAGCCTCGCTTCACCCTAGGCGTTATGCTATCGCGCGCTTCGCGCGCTGACGCACGCGCTAAGCCCGACGCGTCGGGATACTGACCTCATCACACAATTGTCGCCATCTACCCGGTCGCTACCGCTCCCGGTACTGACCTGACGCGCTTCGCGCGCTGACGCACGCGCTATCCCGACGCGTCGGGATACTGACCTAACAGTGCCGATTGCCCATTGAAGATTGACGATTGGTTGGTTGGGCAACGTGACTCCGGCACCCACCCGCTACCGAGAATGTGTGAAAATCAACTGATAAAACGTAATCGGGTTTCATCGGCCGAGCTATCCTCGCTCTTGTTGGAACCAAGGAGATCCTACACACGGAAGTGTGTAGTGCTTTTCAGATCCTACCTACAAAGAGGCGCCACCCCCCTTCTTTTTTTCAACAATACCAACTCAGAAGACGGGTGACACTCAGAAGCGCCGCAATTTCGATGGAGCTTCTGAGTCGGTAACGTTGAGATAAAAAGGGAGGTGGCGTTCCTCTCGTAGGCTGGATCTGAAGAACACTACACACTGCCGTGTGTAGGATCCCTTTCTAACTGCCGTGATAGGATCTAGAGGTTGCGCAACCCATTGCACGGCCTAAACGTACTAAAGCAGAACCGCTGGCTATTTTTCGATCACTCTTGGAGGAAGTCAATGAAAACTAAGTCCTTCGTGCTGTTGATACAGCTCCTACTACTCCTTACCCTATCCGCTTCGGCGCAGACGAAGACCAACGAAGCAGTACCACCACTCATTCCGATGAAGGATTTCTTTCGAAATCCTGAGAAGGTCGGATTCTCAATCTCGCCGAATGGCGAGTACATGGCATTTCTCCAACCATGGGAGAAGCGCCTCAATGTCTTTGTCGAGAAGATCGGTTCCGGCCAAGCCACTCGCGTTACCAGCGCAAAAGAGAGGGACATCACCAATTACGCCTGGAAGGGCGACACTCGCATTGTCTATGTACAAGACACCGGCGGCGATGAAAACTTCCGGCTTTATGCAGTCGGCATCGACGGCTCGAACCCCAAAGACCTGACTCCGTTTGAGAAAGTTCGCGCGCAGATCATCGATCGGCTCGAACGCAACGAAAACGAGATCCTTGTCGGCCTCAACAAGCGCAACCCACAGATCCACGATGTCTATCGCATTAACGTCAACACCGGCGAGATGCAGATGATTGCCGAAAACCCCGGCAACTACACGGGCTGGGGAACCGATTGGGACGGGAAACTCCGCATAGCCATCACCACGGATGGCGTAAACAACACGTTCATGTTCCGCAATACTGAAGAAGAGAAGTTTGCACCAGTTGTCACGACGACCTTTAGAGAAACCATTACGCCGTTGTTATTCACTCCTGATAACAAGCAACTCTACGTAGCGACCAACATCGGGCGTGACAAGACAGCGATCGTCAAATACGACGTCGAAAACAAAAAGGAACTTGAGAAGATATTCGAACATCCCGAGGTAGACGTTACGAATTTGCTTAGCTCTCGCAAGCGGCGGGCGATTACCGGAGTCTCTTACACCACAGACAAAGCGCAGCACCACTTCATTGATAAGCAGCGCGCAGACCTGCAAAGAGATCTTGAACGACGTTTGCCAGGGTATGAAGTACGTCTGGCAGGCTGCAATCTTGAAGAGGACAAATGCCTGGTGCGCACGTTCACCGATCGATCACGAGGCGCTTACTACTTTTACGATCTGAAGTCGAAAGACTTTCGGAAACTCGCCGACGTAAGTCCCTGGCTGAATGAACAGCATCTGGTTCCGATGAAACCTATCAAGTACCAGAGCCGCGACGGGCTGACTATTCACGGCTACCTAACTCTTCCCAAAGGAGTGCCGCCGCGAAATCTGCCGGTGGTCGTGAATCCACACGGTGGTCCATGGTTTCGCGACTCATGGGGCTACAATTCTGAAGTGCAGTTCCTGGCGAATCGCGGCTATGCGGTGTTGCAGGTTAATTTCCGCGGCTCGACCGGCTACGGTCGCAAGTTTTGGGAGGCCAGCTTCAAACAATGGGGCAAGGCCATGCAAGACGACATCACCGATGGTGTCAAATGGCTGATCAAGGAGGGGATCGCCGATCCTAAACGCGTTGGTATTTACGGCGGGAGTTACGGCGGGTACGCCACGCTGGCTGGGCTTACCTTCACACCGGATCTCTACGCCGCTGGGGTTGACTACGTGGGAGTGTCAAACATATTTACGTTCATTAAAGCCTTCCCACCTTACTGGAAGCCGTATCTGGAAATGGTTTACGAGATGGTTGGCCATCCGGAAAAAGACAAGGACCTGCTGACAGCGGCTTCTCCGGTTTTCCATAGTAAGAACATTAAAGTCCCGTTGTTGATTGCCCAGGGGGCCAATGATCCGCGCGTAAACAAGGCGGAATCCGATCAAATGGTAGAGGCCCTGAAGGCGCGAGGGATCGAAGTACCTTACATCGTAAAAGCCAACGAAGGACATGGCTTCTCAAATGAGGAGAACCGCTTTGAGTTTTATCGCGCCATGGAAGAGTTCCTGGGCAAGCACCTTGGGGGAAGAGTCGAGAAGACGGGCGAGTAAAAGCTAACACAGCAACGACACCAACAAGCGTTGAGATATCCCATGGTTGCGTGCCGAAGAGCAACTTGCGCATCCCGACGCCTATTCGATGCATTCTCCCCATCCGCAATGGAATCTAATATAAGGAAAACGACAGGTCGTCTCGAGCTTGTACTAACCGACCACCTAACTGCAGCAAACTATCTGCCAACTTCACCATTCGGCGATTCGGTATCGCATAAGGACGCTGATCGATCACACATTCCATTGCTTCGTACTCCCGACCCGGCCCCAACCAGCAGGCATAAATGATGAGCGCTGTAGCCGTTGAACGACTCACTCCAGCCTCACAGTGAATTAGTACTTTGCCGTTGTACGACTCGAGCTGCTCGGCTAATTGAATTATCCGTTGCACATCTTCTTCTGTGGCTCCTTCTTCGGTCAAAACATCAGCAATCAGGAGCCGCACTTTATGATCTACATTTTCGTAGCCCCGCGGAAGTGAATCACCAGCGTCGCCAATCGACACCAGGTACGTGATCTCGGCACACAAATTTGGTGAGCAGAGGATGTCACCTGCTTCAAGTCGACTCACGACTTCGATCCTGATTTTCCTTGAGCTCATGAGATGAAGAAACTCGATGATGTTTGGTCACCGTAAGCTTTTGCCGACCTTCGAACCGTTCGACTTGACGTGATTATATGGATTTGATCTCGTGGTGGCACTGAAACCTATCCACAGATTACACGAATTGATTAATGGGATCTGACGGAGTGCGCGAGTCCTCGTTCTGCTGCGGGCTATAAACGCCTTTGTGCTCTATAAACATCGGCTCCTAGAGGAGCGTGGATACGAAGATCGGGACTCGCCTTTTCGGGCCAGCTTTTGGTAATGTAATGCCCTGCATGCTTGACGTTTCCAGGCCGATGAAGTCCCTTCGTTTCAGCTCCAGGCTTAAGCGGCGATCACTAATCAGGGTTACAGCGTGGCGAGGACATATTGGCGGCCTCCTGGCTGTTGGTACTCTTTCAGGTTTGTTATCGCTGTCAGTCTCCGCACAGCAGGCTGATCCTGCAACCCCGATCGTGGTCCAGCCCGGCGCGCCGGGACAGCCCACCCGGACGCTGCCGTCCTCGACAAGGGCCACATTGCCGCCGAGTTCACCGGCAGATGTGCAGTTCATGCAGGGTATGATCATGCATCATGCCCAAGCGGTTGAAATGACGGCGCTCATCGAATCCCATACAGAGAACAAACAACTCCACTCGCTCGGGGCGCGGATCAGCAGGTCACAATCAGACGAAATAGAGTTCATGAAACGGTGGTTAACCGTCAGGGGAGAGCCGCTTTCCCTGGCAAAGCCAGGCCAACATGCCGGAGGCCATACCTCGAGCCATGCTATGCCTATGCCGGGGCCTATGCCGGGGCCTATGCCGGGGCCTGTGCCGGGGCCTATGCCGGGTCTTATGCCCGGGATGCTTACGCCAAAGCAGATGGACACCTTACGAAAAGCAGAGGGCAAGGAGTTTGATCGTCTGTTCCTGGAGGGGATGATTCAGCATCATAACGGCGCTTTGATCATGGTGAAGGGTTTGTTCGACACTGCTGGTGCGGGGCAGGATGCGGAATTGTTCAATTTTGCAACTGATGTGGACAGCGGCCAACGCGCGGAGATTAAGATCATGCAAACCATGCTGGGGGAAAACCAGTAAGAGGACTACCGATGAATCGAATACTCAACAACGCTTTTTGTTTGTTAATAGCTTGCCTTTGTTTGAGTTCGTCTTTTGCAGTCATAACGTTGGCGCAGACGCCATCGCCTTCACCGCCGCAGGAGGAGACGAAAGCGGCCGACACCAAAGCCGCCAACAAGGAGGAGGAAAAAAATCCGTTTGCTCCGGAACCAGCGCCACCGCTACCAACCGGAATGACCGGGTCCGATGTCAATGACCCACGCGCCAAACTGACTCCCGGATTTTACGATGCGGGTGAAGCAGCTTTGGGCATCAAGCATCTGATGCTGCTGAAAAAGCCCGACGCGTTTCAACTGGGAGTTAACGATCCTAATGATCCGAAGGTGCAGAAGATCCTGGGCCTAATCGGCGCCAACGCCACCGACATTTCAAAGATGTCAAAGGAAGTGCAGTTGGTTACTGCGCAGCTCGCATTCGCAAACTCAGATCTTGCGTTTCAAGGCAATCACCTGTTTATGGGAAACTTCTATGGCTTAAGCATCTACGACATTTCCAACCCGGCAAAACCCAGCTTGTTGACTTCAATGGTCTGTCCCGGTGGGCAGAACGATGTGTCCGTTTACAAGAACCTGATGTTCATGTCGGTGGAAATGCCGAACGGCCGGCTGGATTGCGGGACTCAGGGATTCCCGCCACCGCCTCCGCAACCTTCGCCGCCCGCCGGACAAGAGAACAAGCCGACCCCGCCTCCAGCGCAGAAAGAGCGTTTCCGCGGCGTCAGAATCTTTGATATCACTGACATCAGAAAACCGCAGCAAGTGGCTGCAGTACAAACTTGCCGTGGCTCTCACACGCACACGCTCGTCGTCGATCCTAGTGATAAAAAGAACGTCTACATCTACGTGTCAGGAACCTCTTTTGTCCGCCAGAGCGAAGAGTTGGCTGGGTGCTCGGGTGAAGCGCCAGACAAGGATCCGAATACGGCGCTATTTCGAATTGAAGTGATCAAGGTGCCGCTTGCGAGGCCGCAGGATGCGCAGGTTGTCTCGAGTCCTCGACTCTTTATGGATCCCCAGACTGGCAAGCTGAACGCCCTCAGTAGCGGCGGCACGCATGGGAAAGACGGACTCGAAAAGCCCTCGGACACCAATCAGTGCCACGACATTACTGTGTACTCAGCACTTGGGCTCGCGGCCGGCGCGTGTTCCGGGAACGGAATCCTGCTGGACATCAAAGATCCAGTGCATCCGAAGCGCGTTGACGCGGTCAACGATCCGAATTACGCGTACTGGCATTCGGCGTCGTTTTCGAATGACGGGAAGAAAGTTGTGTTTACCGATGAGTGGGGCGGCGGAATGGGTGCGCGCTGCCGTGCGAACGATCCGAACAAGTGGGGCGCTAATGCAATCTTCCACTTGGAGGATATCAAACTAAAATTCGCGAGCTACTACAAGATGCCCGCTGCCCAGGCCGACAGCGAGAACTGTGTGGCGCACAATGGATCACTCATTCCAATCCCTGGCCGCGACATCAAAGCGCAAGCCTGGTACCAGGGCGGCATCTCCGTAATGGACTTCACCGACGCGGAGCATCCGGTTGAGATTGCGTATTTCGATCGAGGGCCGATTTTTTCAAATATTCTCACGCTCGGCGGCCACTGGTCTGCGTATTGGTACAACGGCCATATCTATGCTTCAGAGATCGCCCGCGGACTGGACGTCTTTGAGCTGACGCCGACGAAATTCCTCACGCAGAACGAGATCGACGCTGCCAAAACGGTTCGAGTGAGTGAGTTGAATGTGCAGAACCAGCAGAAAATTGAGTGGCCGCGAAAGTTGGTGGTAGCAAAGGCCTACATCGATCAGCTGGAACGCGGGCAAGCGCTGCCGGCTGATCGAATCGCAGCCCTGCGGCAAGCGATTAAAGGGGCCGAGAGTTCGCACCTCAATCGAAGAGCGTTGGCGAGGCTCAAGAATCTCGCGCCGTCGCTGGAAAAAGACGCCGCCAGGACCGAGAGTGTCGCCGACTCAACTCGATTGCAGGCGCTGGTGGAAATCCTGAGGCAGCCGGTAGAGTAACTTACCGTACTACTGTCGGAATACAATCCACAGATTACGCCGATTACGCAGATTTGTTAGTGGTTGGTTGTTAGTGGTTCGTGCACATTTCGTGTTGCTTCGTGGATCGGTTTTCCTCGACAAGCAGGAGGATCCAAGAACCACCCCAAACAGCACGAATACGAAATTGGTCTTGTAAAAAAAACAAAAGAAGGGCGATGCTACCGAGCGGTGGTTCTTACTGGGAGCCGGTTGGTAATGAAATCCGCAACTCGGCTTGCTGCTGAGTCTACTTCTGTTTATGCGGGATGACACAGAAAACCACAATGGATGATGAAGATGCAACACCATACGCTTCAGCGTATGGTAGGTCGAAGGTGAAGGACCATGACGCTAAAGAGACTGTGTCAAAACAATAGATCCTACACACGGCAGTGTGTAGTGCTTTTTAGATCCCACCTACTAGACGGACGCCGCCCCCCCCTATTTGTTCTTCAACATTCCCGACTCAGGAGCTCCGTCGAAATTACAGTGGGTGAAGTTGAGGGCTCTGAATGTAACCCGTCTTCTGAGTTGGTATTGTTGAAAAAGGGGGGGGTGGCGCCTCTTTGTAGGTGGGATCTAAAAAGCACTACACACTGCCGTGTGTAGGATCTATTGTTTTGACACAGTCTCTGCCGTGTGTAGGATCCCTTTCTAACTGAGTTGATTATGGTCCAAGTTGAGCAACATAGCGCGACGTTAGTTTGTATTGTTTATACTAAGATCCAACACGTCATGCCGG
>DATETN010000033.1:0-59494 GCA_035283645.1 Pyrinomonadaceae bacterium | reverse complement strand
ACCTAACCGCATCAAGTGCATCCAGTGATTGAAGTACCTCGAGGTCGGAGTTGGCTCGAAACTTTTTCTGACGATCTGCACGCTCGAGATAACCTGAACGATATGCATGCTCGGCACTAACAAAGTATGCGTTTGGGAGTTCCCTTGGAGCCAGGAACGCGTTGTTGTATTCCAACTCAAGAATCCCGTAACTGTGGCGCTCGCAAAAGTCCTCCAATGCTGCAATCGAGTAACCGTAGAAATGGTGACGAAGCCTGAAGTGTGGGTCGAATTTCGCCACAAACCTCAGAGGCGGGGGAATCTTCTCGTTGATTTCGGTCACAATTAATCCAGGGCGGAATTCATCGAGAATTGCTTTGAGAACCCAGTAATCATTCCCGTCAATGTCCAGGCTAAGCACGCCAAAGTTAACAGGTACGGATAGCGACTTTAGCAATGAGCCGATATTCTCCGGCGCAGCTTTGGAACAGTGTGCTCGAGCCTTTGGAAATGGTTGGTAGGCGCGTCTGAGTGCCGCAAACTTACGCATGTCTGGTTCAATGCCCACGCCACCCCAATCTGCTAAGAGAAGAGCGTAGCTATTCGACCAGCGCATGCCGTTTCCAGCACCGATATCGACGACCACCCTCGGCGTGTCCTGTGGTAACAGTGACTCTATGTACTTGGAGACAATCTTTTGCTCCCCGGCATGTGAAAAATTGTTCCCGCGCAAAAGATACTTTGCCCGATTGAAGTGATACCTGATCGTGGTGGTGAAGTCTTGCAAGAAGTCCAATTTCAGACTTTGCCTGTTCGGGGATGGAGATGACCGTAGTAAACGATTGTGTCGTACTCAAAGGCTACGCTGCTATTTTGTTCGTGACGTTTGAAGATGCTTCGGAGTGTACTTAGCATCGGTTCAAATGTTGGGTGGCCTGGTTCGGGCGTGTACGAGGCGGAGCGCACGCGACCCAGCAATCCTTCGTAATCGAAGACCTGGATATTCTCGAACGTAGCGCGATGGACCGTGTCTGGCGAAAAGAAATTAGCGATACCACCGGCGACACTCTCGTGCCTAACCTCTTTGTAGTCAGTTCCGTACTGGAGCAGGAGGTCTTCGTAATCCCGCAGGAAAGGTGTCGAGTCAAGACGCCTCTGATTCCAAATCAACACAACCCAGCCGTCCGGTCTTAGAATCCGGGCGAACTCCTCTCGAGCGGCCGGAGGGTCAAACCAGTGAAACGCTTGGGCAGCGGTCACAAAATCCACGCTTCCAGAAGCTAAACCGGTCTGCTCAGCCGATCCAGCAATACTAACGAACCTTTCGTAACCTCTTAAAAAGTCTTCCGCGGCCGAACGCATGCTGTCGTTTGGTTCGATTCCAAAGACTTTGTTGCCCAGCTTAAGAAACTGCTCAGTCAAGATTCCGGTTCCGGAACCAATGTCAGCAGCAACCGAGCTCTCATTCAGCCCACATTCACGCTGCAGTAACAGTAAAACGTCGGGAGGGTAGCCCGGCCGGTGCTTAGCGTAATCGCTGACTCTGGTGGAGAATCGATTAACCGAATTGGTCACTGGGCTCCAAGCTTCCAAGGCATCCTTAAAACAGATTGTAATGAAGAAAGTAAGTGCCGGCCAGAACCGCCACGCTTTCGGGACTACTTTCTTGGTAGAAAGGAGGCTGGCCTGGAATTTTGAATCGGATAGATCCTCAAAAATACTCGGTATCCTACGAGCAAGAGCATAATGAAGCCAAAGGTGAGCGGCAGACGCGTATCCGATTTAACCAGCATCCAGAAGTGCAAGACCCCAGCGGCGCCGGCAAAATAAACAATGCGATGCAGGTGGGCCCAAGTTTTACCCCCCAGGCGCTTAACCATGTTGTTTGTTGACGTTATGGCGAGTGGGATCATCAGTGCGAAAGCTAACATACCGACTGCAATAAAAGGGCGTTGTGCAATGTCAGCAACGGTACTGCGGAAGTTGAAGAAGCGGTCAAACCAAACGTACGTTGTGAGATGAAGGAAACCGTAGAAGAAGGCAAAGAGTCCCAGCATGCGGCGAAACCTTATCAGAGAGTTGAGCCCGGTGATCCTCCGTAAAGGCGTCACGGCCAGAGTGAAAGTGAGGAACAGCAGTGTAAGCATACCGGTAGTGCGCGTTACGAACTCAAGGGGATTCGCGCCGACGCGATTGTGATACACATCCCAAAGCATTAAGCCCAGCGGAACGAGAGCATTTGTGAATACTACGAATTTGGCGAAACTCATAAATTAGAAGATGGAAGACTTTCTCTCAGAAAAATCTCCGAAGATCCATTCCTGAGTAGAGATGAGCGACCTGCTCACCATAGCCGTTAAACAAAAGCGTATCACGCCTGCGGTATTCGCCAATCCGCTGTTCCCGAGACTGACTCCACCGAGGATGCGGCACGTGCGGGTTCACGTTTGAATAAAATCCATATTCATTTGGCGCCTGAATATTCCACGTTGTTGGGGGTTGCTGCGCAACCAAACTGATCTTCACGATCGACTTGATGCTCTTGAAACCGTATTTCCAAGGAACAACAAGTCTCACAGGCGCCCCATCCTGTGGGGGCAGCATTTCTCCATAAAGTCCCGTCGCGAGGATGGTAAGGGGATGCATTGCTTCATCCAGCCTCAGTCCCTCCACATAAGGCCAATCCAGCACACCGGTTCGCTGGTTTGGCATGCGTTTGGGATCCAAAAGCGTCTGAAAAGCAACATAGTTTGCTCCGGACGCAGGTTCAACCTTTTCCAAAAGCATCGAAAGTGGAAATCCCGCCCAAGGGATCACCATTGACCAACCTTCCACACACCGCAAACGATAGATTCGTTCTTCCTGAGGCCAGCTCAATATCTCGTCCAGGTTGAAAGAACCCGGGTTCTTCACGAATCCGTCTACCGTTATGCTCCAGGGACGGGTAATGAAGTTCTTCGCAGCCGATGCAACTGACGTTTTATTAGTCGAAAACTCGTAAAAGTTATTGTAGTTCGTGATGTCCTCAAACGAAGTCAGTGGCTCGTCTACAATAAAGCCGTTTTTCAACGCTGTTTCAACGCCGGGCTTGACGAGGTTCTGAACTGCCTCACGCTTTTCGGGCTCAATCGGGGGCGGATTGAGTGTGCGGTAGGCCAGCGTGGTCGCAGTGGCCGTCCCAGCGAGAACTGCAGCCTTCATGAACAAACGTCGATTCAAGTAGACACTCTTGTCGGTGATCTCTTTGTCCTTAACTCGATAGTTATTTCGATTCTGCATGTGTTGTTGTGAAACTTCGAGTTGATTCACACGAAAGCCTATCGAACTTACTGCATTTTCCTCAATATTACTCTAAACTGCGCGCGCAGCATGTCATTTAGACCCAATCAGAAAGACATGGGTTGCAGACTGTATCGGACAAAGTTTTTATCTATTGGAACTGCCGCCACACTCCTAACGAAAGCTGAAACTCCTCGAACAAATACGTGTCTCCCCTAGTTGCGACCACTACCAACGATCCACCAAATAGCCCAGGTAATTCACTCCGAAGCAAGTTGCTGCGTTGGGCGGTAGTGATCTCTGTAGGCGTCGGAGTCTTAGTCGTCCCAGTACCCGAAGGCATTACAGCTCAATCGTGGCGCTTGCTAGCCATTTTTGTCGCGACAATCACCGGATCGATAGTCCGGCCATTGCCAGGGGGGGCAATGGTCTTACTTGGTGTCACTGCGCTTGCCATCTCCGGCACGCTTCCGATACGGGCCGCTCTCGGAGGCTATGCAGACCCAATCGTCTGGTTGGTACTCGCCGCGTTCTTCATCGCCCGCGCAATGATTAAGACGGGCTTAGGGCGCCGAATTGCCCTGGTTTTTATTCGGACCATCGGCAGCCACTCGCTTGGATTGGTCTACGCTTTGATTTCAACGGACGCCGTCCTTGCGACGATTATTCCCTCAACAGGGGCCCGATCAGGCGGGATAGTTTTTCCTATCGCAAAAAGCCTGGCCGAGGCGTACGACTCACGGCCGGGACCGACGGCGGGACGGCTGGGCGCGTTTTTGATGACCACGCTTTATCAAGCGGACGTCATTGTTTGCGCCATGTTTCTTACGGGACAGGCGTCAAACGTATTGATCGCAGGCTTTGCAGCTCAAACGACCAACATAGAACTCTCCTACGCCAGTTGGGCACTCTATGCCATGGTACCGGGACTGGCTGCGCTAGCCATCACTCCGCAAGTCCTCTATCGCATTTTCCCTCCACAGATCACACGTACGCCGGCGGCGGCTGATTTTGCACGCAGTGAACTGCTGCAAATGGGCTCGATGCGTCGAGATGAAAAACTGTTGTTGGTTGTGTTCCTGGTGGTGGCAATCCTGTGGGTTATCAAGGGAGTCGGCGGATTGTTTCCGGTGATCCCAGTGAAGCAAGTGCACTCGGCCTTTGCTTATGTGGTTGCTTTGGACTACTCAATTCCGCCATTGGTTGGCGTGGCGATTCTCCTAATCGGTGGCGTACTTGATTGGAACGACATTCTCGGAGAGCGAGGGGCTTGGGACGTCTTCATCTGGTACGGCGGCTTGGTTCGAATGGCGGAAGCTCTCAGTGAAACCGGAATCACACAAAAATTCGCCGAAGCCGCAGGTGAATTCACAGTTGGTTGGATCTGGTGGGTCGCCTTGGGCGGGTTGGCGTTACTCTACTTCTATGCCCACTACGGATTCGCCAGCATCACTGCTCATGCCACAGCGATGTACAAGCCATTTCTCATTGTTGTTATAGCTGCAGGCGCTCCAACCTATCTTGCCGTATTGTCGCTAGCCTTCTTTTCCAACCTCAGTGCCGGCCTGACACATTACGGAACTACGCCGGCACCAATATACTTTGGCGCGAACTATGTTACACAGAAACGCTGGTGGACGATCGGATTGATCGCTTCCTTTGTGAACATTCCAATCTGGATTGTGGTGGGATTCAGCTGGTGGAAGTTGTTGGGCCTCTGGTAGGTGGCTGTCCAACGTTTTTTATGCTCCCACAACGAACGATAGGAAGATTTTTGCATATGAATACAACCGCCGGTTATTCTGAGACTCCACTCAACAAGAAGCTGGGATTCAAAGAGGGTCATCGATTCGCACTAATCAACGCGCCGGAGGGTTTAAGCGAGGAATTGGAACCGCTCCCACCGAAGATCAAAAACGTAAAACCCGGAAGTCGGGAGCTTGACCTCGTTTTACTATTTTGCAAAACAATGAAGAGCATGGAATTGCAGCTTCCCAAAGCGGCAAAGTCTATTAAACCGAACGGAATGGTTTGGGTCGCTTGGCCGAAAAAGTCTTCAGGTTTCGCGTCTGATCTATCTTTCAATGTTGTGCAAAAGACTGGACTGAAGCTGGGACTGGTGGATGTAAAGATCTGTGCGATCAATGAAGTATGGTCCGGGTTGAAATTCATGTATCGAGTCAGAGATCGAGCCATGCTTCGATCTCAGTCGTAGAACGATTGTTAAATACGATCCACGAAATCACACGAACTGACACTAAGAATGATAATTGATAATTAAGAGACCCTTTTAGTGTTGCTTAATGGGATTTCACGGATCGGAATGAATAAGCTTTGGTCGGGAGTTTTCCACAGATTTCTGTGGAAAACGATGTGGAAATCCAAATTTGCGTCATTGCAAAGTTGTTGCA
This sequence comes from Pyrinomonadaceae bacterium, assembly GCA_035283645.1. Lineage (GTDB taxonomy): Bacteria > Acidobacteriota > Blastocatellia > Pyrinomonadales > Pyrinomonadaceae > PSRF01. The sequence goes on along the minus strand of DATETN010000033.1, from coordinate 53,825 downwards.
AACTAGGACTTACGGCACTTTGCACAAACGAGCGGCGCGCTCGGAAACGCTTTGCGCTCAGTAGGATCGCCTTTTTGAAAATCGATCTCGTGGCAAAAGCAATTTCAGGAGTTTCACGATCTTAAGACACTCATCGAAACACGTGCTTTTCTGAGTGGTGCCACTAATGGTAGGACCACATACATGGGACTGGAACTTGTTGGGCGAAACAGACGGCGAACAAATTGTTCTTGCGACTTGACGGTCAAATTTCCGCCTAGATTCAGTCCTCAGTAACGACCATTGGGCCAGGTTCAGGTGGCCTTCTGTTGCTTTTGACTGAAGTGTGCGATCATGTATCTTCGTGAGAGAGAGAAGTTTGCAATCTAAAAATGTGATCGCTTGTGTGAGAAATGATTTGAATAAGTGATCGCGAAAATCTGGACCACACAAATGTGAAATACATGTTGCAAAAAAATTTCGGATAACTATAATGCGAACCCCTCGCTGATAGCGATTGATTGCCGGAAGGAAGCGTTCTTTAGCAGCTTGATTTGAGAATCAGTAAGCAGGTTTACTCGCTCTTATAAATTTCTCGCATGGCCCCGCAAACCTGCTTTGCTACTTAGCTCAGATCTCAAGCCGCACCGTACTCCTTAGCTGATCAAAAGCGCCAGCAATCGTCGGGCGATTTCAGGGATACTAATCCTTCGCCGGAAGTTCACTTCACCGACAACTGTCGTAGTCGGCCAAGTTGGATCCGAGGGTAAGATCCACGCCGAAGTGTGTTCCCTAAATTCAGCGAGCACTCAGCGCAAAATTTCTGCAGTTAATTGGAGTGCTTGAAATGACTGAAGAATGTGAGGTTGTCGCTGGCAAACTTTGCCCGATCTGTTCACAGACATTGCCTCTTTCCGAATTCGGAGTTTGTCGCGCCCGCAAGGACGGGCGAAACCTTTACTGCAAGAGCTGCATTCGGAGAAAAGTTACCGAGAGTCGTCGCGCACTGAAGGAATACAAAACAGCGCGGAAGAAGTACGTCGCCGAGGCAGTCGCCGAGACCGCCGAACTGTTGCTTGAAGGTAATCCCATTCCAGCATATTCGTACGGTAGATTTGCAGGTCGCTTGTCACCAGTTGAACGGGTACGAGAGGCGATCAAGAATGGCGCGCGAACGCAAAAAGAAATAGCACACGAGACTAAACTCGGGAAAGACGAGATCGGAGACGCCCTGGCGAACCTGCTACTTTGGACCCGCGAAGTCAGGACTGAAGTAATCGACAACACCCGAATGTATTTTCTAAACGAGTGTCAAGATGGATTGATCCCACAGCCGGAGAGTGCGGGCTTGCCGAAGCGAAAGCGCGACGTTCCCAGCTCTTTCAGCGCGTTGCACGGATTGATGCCGGGTAGGAATCCGGAAGGAGAGCCGGAGAAGATCGGCGGCTGGGTGGCAGCCTAGCACCGGATGGCGTTCGGTCACTTTTCGCTGAACGCCTGTAGAACTTCCTCGGCATGTTCGTCGGGCTTAACCTTCTCGAAAACTTTCCGAATTTTTCCCTTTTCGTCGATAAGAAAAGTCGTTCTGAGAATCCCCATATAGGTGCGTCCCATGAACTTCTTTTGACCGTAAACTCCGTAGGCTTCGGCCACGGAGTGGTCATTATCGGCGAGCAGTGTGAAGGGTAGTTTGTACTTCGTCGCAAACTTCTTATGTGAGGCCTCTGTGTCAGGTGAAACTCCCAGAACCCTTATCCCCCTTTTTTTGAACTTCGAGAAAGCGTCACGAAACGAGCACGCTTCCCTCGTGCAACCTGGAGTGTCATCCTTTGGGTAGAAATAGAGCACCACCTTTTCTCCGCGAAGATCCTTCAGTCGAACGGTGTTTCCCTCTGGATCAGGTAATGAGAATTGCGGTGCAGGAGTCCCTTCTTTTAGCATCTTGGTTGACCTCAGTCATCGATTTCGGCGTTCCGAACAGCGTGACCCCTTATAAGTGAATCATCCTCAAACCACAACCTTATGAAAAGGACTCGCACCAAAACCGCTGCAGGAAAAAAGAGGAAAGCTGGCGGAAGCGGTTATTGGATGGTTAAGCAGGAGCCAGAAACTTACTCCTGGGACGACTTTGTATCGGAAGGCCGGACGGATTGGACCGGTGTCAGGAATTATCAGGCTCGTAACAATCTGCGAGAAATGAAAACCGGGGATCGAGTGCTGTTTTACCATTCCGGAAAGCACAAAGCAGTTGTCGGTATCGCAGAAGTTGCGAAGGCGGCTTATCCCGATCCCACGGCGGACGATGAACAGTGGGTGGCTGTGGATCTCAAACCTGAAAGGCCGCTTGCTACTCCGGTGCCGCTGGCTGCCATTCGCTACGACGAGCGTCTTAGCGGGTTGCCGCTCATCAGACAATCACAACTGTCAGTGATGCCGTTGACTCGGAGTGAGTTTGAAACGATTTTAAGTATGGGAGGTAGTAAGGCGCGCAAGAAGCGCTGAGAATTCCGCATGTTCAAGCAGATTGATTACACGATGTTTAATGGAATCCGGTTGGCCGTCTGCCTCGATCCAGATGGCTTACTTGTCTCTTTTGCGCAAGTGCTTCCTCGGCAATAGCTCAAGTGAATAATCGAGGCGTCGAGTCTTGTCCGTCTTCCGGACGAGTGGATTCCCGCAACCGTGGATACTTTTCTAATAGAGGTTCGGGCGCGAGCACTGGTTTTCCTTCGATAGTTGACTTTAGCTCCAGCGCATTAACCACAGCCTGCCCGCGGAAGTGGTTATTGGTAATGACATAGCTCTCCTGAGTGTGTTTTGCGATCTCCTTGATCCTCACGAGCCATGGTTCCAATTCTTCGTGTGAATACAAGTAGTCATAGCGATCGTCGCGCGGCGCCTCCTCACGAAACCAGTGCTGGTAATTTCTGCCATGTAACCGCACGTAACCAATACGAGAAGTCGACAACGCACTTGGCTTTATCGATTTCGAGAAGAGGGGTTGATCAATGTTGCAAATCCCTACTTGCAGTTGTTCAAGCAATTCGTACATCTCCGGGGTATTCCAGGAAGCGTGCCGCACCTCGAGAACGAGAGGGTAGTCCTGAAAACGCTTCAAGAGTCTCAACAGGTACGACCGTTCTTCTTCGGTGTTCTTGAATGACCAGGGAAACTGCAACAGAAGCGCGCCGAGCTTGTTGGCAGTTACCAGCGGCTCAATCCCCAAGCGAAAGTCAGACTCGTCGTGCTCTGTGGCTTGGCCGCGCTCGTGCGTGAAGAGGCGGTTCAGTTTCGCCGTAAAGACGAAGTCAGGATTTTCAGATACACGCCTTACCCACGTTTTAGACGAGGATGATGCGGGTGGCCGATAAAAGGTGCTGTTGATCTCAATTGTATCGAAGAACCTCGAGAGATATTGAAGCGGGTCGAAACCCGTTCCAGGTTTCTGTGGGTAAACGATCCCTTCCCAGTCTTTGTAAGACCAGCCTGCAGGTCCAATACGGATCTTAGGTTTCATCTATGTCAGAGATTAGCGCAGAAACCTCGAAGCTGGAACGCGAGGTCTCCAGCTTGCCCGTCCCCCGCTTGTCACCACCTTCCTTCATCGGTATAACTGCACCATCCTAAAACCGAGCTGAGTCCACAGAAAGGAGAACCATGCGTCTGACGGAGATGGTTTCGTGTTCCGGTTGAGCGGCGAAGCTTAATCCCAGCTTACTCGCTCAGGTTTTGAGCGAGCTGCCAAAACAACCTTTTGACGAAAACCTGATTGTCGGTTTTGAAACAGCCGACGACGCGGGTGTATACCGCCTTCGGGACGACCTGGCAATTGTTCAAACGGTCGATTTTTTTACTCCCATTGTTGATGAACCCTATGATTTCGGACGTATAGCGGCGTTGAATGCCATAAATGATGTCTGGGCGATGGCTGGGGTTCCCTTAACGGCGCTCGCGATTACCTGCTTCCCCAAGAAAGGCGTGGATCCGGACATATTGGCGGCAATCATGCGCGGCGGCTTAGAGACCTTGAACGCTTTTGGTGTGACGCTCATCGGTGGCCACAGCGTCGACAATCAGCAAATCATGTTCGGCTATTCCGTTACCGGAGTTGTCAATCCGAAAGAGATCGCAAGGAATGCCGGAGCGCAAGCCGGAGACGTCCTCATTCTGACGAAACCGATAGGCACAGGTGTCATTTCAACAGGAATCAAGTTCGGGAAGGTCTCCGCGGAGATTGCCGCAGCCTCCGTGAGAACCATGCTGACTCCCGGGAAATTTGCCGCCGAAGCCATGAGAGAGTTTCACGTAAAGGGTGCAACGGACATCACTGGGTTTGCTCTTATCGGCCATGCCTGGGAGATGGCTTGCGCCAGCAACGTGACCATCGAGATCGAATCTGGCCGAGTGCAGGTGCTTGAGGGAGCGCTGGAACTCGCCGGGGCCGGTATGTTGACCAGTGGTGACAAAAGCAATCGCGAATATGTTGGGGAAGATGTTCAGATTGGAGAGGAAGTAAGCAAAGAGATGAACCATCTCTTGTTTGATCCCCAAACGGCGGGTGGGATGTTAATTGCTATCCCCGGGGATCGAGCTAATGCCTTGTTGGCACGCTTGTGCGAGCAGTACGAGCACGCTACCGTGATCGGACGAGTGACAGCACCGGGCGCCAAGCGGATTATTGTGACTTGAGGGGTTTCGATGAGCACGGTGATTTCAAAAAACACAATTCAAGACCTGACTACCATTCAGGAACTCTACAGCAGCGTTCGTTCCCGCACGATGGAGATCGTGCAGCCGCTGGAGATCGAGGACTACGTTGTGCAAACGGCGGAGTTTATGAGTCCTCCGCGCTGGCATATCGGTCATACCACCTGGTTTTTCGAGACGTTACTTCAGAAGTACCAGAGGGATTACGAAGTCTATTCAGAAGAATATCTCTTTTACTTCAACTCATATTACGAAGGGTTTGGCGCGCGGATAGAGCGCCCTAAGCGAGGCACTCGTTCTCGACCTACCGTCAAGCAGACTCTGGCATTTCGCAGGCGAGTAGATGCAGCGATGATGGAGTTCCTCGGTTCACTGCAACGTCGCTCAGACAGTGATGAGATCTTCCGGTTGGTGCGTCTCGGGCTGGAGCATGAAATGCAGCATCAGGAATTGCTGGTTTACGACATAAAGCACCTCCTATGTGATGAGTTCGCAGTTCAGATGACCGCCTCTCCCGCCGCCTTGGTTAAGGTGCAAGGCATGGCCGAGATCGAGGGGGGCATGTTCTCACTAGGTTTCGCTCCGACCATAAGAGTTCAGGAGAAACTGGCCGGCTTTGCATTTGATAATGAGAAGCCCGCGCATCCCGTCTTCTTACAGAACTATGAGATTGACAAGTCCCCAGTTACGAATGGGGCTTTCCTCGAGTTTATTCAAGCTGGAGGTTATAGAGACTTTCACTGGTGGTTCTCTGAAGGTTGGGAGACGGTGAATCGCGAGCACTGGGAAGCTCCACTTTACTGGGAGATACATGATCAACAGTGGTGGATTCGTGACTTCGCCGGGCTGCACCTGGTGGAATCCAAAGCGGACGAACCTGTATCGCACGTCAGCTATTACGAGGCTTCGGCGTACGCAAAATGGGCAGGCAAGCGACTGCCCACCGAAGCCGAATGGGAGAGAGCTGCAACGTTCAATTCTGGAACGGGGGAAAAAGTTGACTTTCCTTGGGGCGATGCTCCTCCGGAGGTCGAGCGGGCAAATCTACATGAAAACAACTACTGGGGAACAGCCCCGATTGGAGCATTCCCAGAGGGTCAGACCGCCACCGGTTGCCATCAGATGATTGGTGATGTATGGGAGTGGACAAGTTCCGACTACACACCTTATCCCGGTTTCAAATCGGACTTCGATGAGTACAACGATAAGTGGTTTGTGAATCAGAAGGTACTGCGTGGCGGTTCGTTCGCAACACCACAATTACACATTCGGGCGACTTATAGGAACTTCTTTCATGCGCACGAGCGCTGGATGGTCTCCGGTTTTCGCTGTGCCCGCGATTCCGTTGTTCGTTAACGCCCATTAGCTACAGCTTTTCTTCAACGTGTTAGTTCGTGTGATTTAGTGGATCGTCTCGCTTTCCAATGCCCACTGTCCTGAACGAAATCGAAATACGTGTCCTGGCGTCGTTGGTCGAGAAGCAGATCACAACCCCAGAGTACTATCCGCTTACCCTCAATTCTTTAACACTTGCTTGCAATCAAAAAAACAATCGCAACCCGGTCACGTCTTACAGTGAAACCGCGGTAAGCGAGGCTTTAGAGACGTTGCGTGAGAAGAACCTCGTCTATGTGTTTTATGGCAGCACGAGTCGGGTGCCCAAGTACAAACATGTCATGCCAGAAGTACTGCACCTCACCCCACCTCAGGTTGCGGTAATGAGTGTCTTGATGCTCCGGGGCACGCAAACCCCTGGCGAATTGCGAGGGAATGGGTCGCGGCTTTATCAATTTTCCGATTTGGAGGAGGTCGAACAGACACTGGATTCTCTGATTGCTCATGAACAAGAGCCCTTCGTGATTCGTTTACCTCGACAGCCGGGGCAAAAAGAAACGCGGTTTGCGCATTTACTTTCCGGAGCAGTGGATGTTGAGAAGGTCAGTCAGCTAGAATCAGCGCCCCGTACGCGGCCGAGATCCGGCGAGTCCGAAAGATTGGAGCAGTTGGAAAATCAGGTGGCCACATTGACGGAAGATCTGAAAACGCTTCGCGAACGATTTCAGGCGTTTACCGAACAATTCAAGTAACCGAGAGCAGCACCCCCATGCTCCACAAAATACATTTCCCTCAACCGCCACTATCACAGTTCGTTGAAAACTTTTGGTATGTGTCGGGAGTCGCGCCTGAATACACCCGCGAGAAGATCCTGCCTGATGGGGCCATCGAACTAATCATCGACCTGGACGACAAACCGAAGAAACTTTTTGCAGATGAAACCTCTGAAGAGTTTCAATCCTGTCATAAGGGTTGGATTTCCGGCGAGAGGACCAAGTACTGGGTGATTGGCTCACACAACGCATCAATGATCGGAATCCGATTTCGGCCGGGAGGTGCGTATCCGTTTTTTCGCTTTCCTATCTCGGAATTGAGCGAGTTTGTCACGGATCTTGATCTGGTTTGGGGGTCGCTCCTCAACGAAATCCGGGATCAGTTGTTTGAGATTCCGACCGTGGATGGAAAATTACGGAGACTCGAGGTCTTTCTTTTGAATCAGACTCAGCGCGCCCTCGAGCCCAACCGGCTGATCTCTTTTGCAGTTTACCAGTTACAGCACTCACCCCAGTTTTTAGCCATCCGCGATCTTGCCAGCACGATTGGCGTGACTCAGAAGCACCTGATTTCTCAGTTTGAGCGGGTGGTTGGGTTGCGGCCTAAGAGTTTTGCCCGCGTTTGCAAGTTTCAGAAGGTTCTGCATCTCGTGGAGCAGCAGCAGGAGATTGAGTGGGCCAAAGTTGCAGTGGATTGCGGCTAATATGATCAGGCCCATTTCATTAAGGAGTTTCAGACCTTTTCTGGATTAAACCCTTCAACCTACCTCTCCAGCCGCGGTGAATACATCGGCTACCTGCCGCTGGCTTGAGCAAACTGGAAATGGCTCCAGCTCGCAGATCCTCAGGTTAATTTTTTACAATACAAAGCTCTCCCGGATGGCCGAGAATCGCGGCGTTTTTCCCATCAAAGTTAAGGAGAAGCACCGTGGATCCCTCAACGATCAACTATTTAGCCGTGCTCGTGGCAGCACTCTCGACCTTTATACTAGGTGGACTCTGGTATTCGCCCCTTCTTTTTGGAAAAGCCTGGATGCGCGAGAACAAATTTTCGGAAGAGGAAGTGCAGACCTTCAGCAAAGCCCGGATGTTCGGCTGGTCGTTTGTGTTTGCACTGATAATGGCCCTTAATCTGGCTATGTTCCTGGCGGCGCCTGGTACGAATCTCTCCTGGGGGGCAGCGGCTGGAGCCTTGGCAGGATTCGGTTGGGTGGCCCTGGCCATCGGCGTTATCGGGGTATTTGAAAACAGATCCTGGAAGTACATCTTGATAAATGGCGGGTACATGACAGTCGCCTTTGTTGTCATGGGAGCGATTATCGGAGTCTGGCGCTAGGCTCTTACGATTGCGTGGGTGGGCCGTTGTTTCATCTGTGCAAAATGGGAATAAGGGTCTATAATTGCCCTCCCTTATGAATCTGGACATGTTTCATCCAGCCGTAGCGCGCTGGTTTGAGAAGACTTTCGCTGCCGCTACCGAACCGCAGCTGCGCGCATGGCCGGTAATAAAGTCTCAACGCCACACGTTGATTGCTGCACCAACCGGTTCGGGTAAGACCTTGGCAGCTTTCCTGTCAGCCATCGATGATCTTGTTCGTCTTGGCGTGAAAGGAGAGCTCGATGACACCACTCATGTCGTTTACGTTTCTCCGCTGAAGGCTCTCAGCAACGACATTCAAGCTAACCTGCAGGTCCCGCTTGTTGGGATTCAGCACGAACTAGAGACTCTTGGACTGCCCGCAGTAAACCTTCGGACACTGGTTCGTACTGGTGATACACCGCCTGCCGAGCGGACGGCCATGACAAAGCGGCCGCCACACATCGTTGTTACCACGCCAGAATCACTTTATATCTTGCTGACGAGCGATGGTGGTCGGCGAATGTTGCAAACAGCCCATACGCTGATTCTTGATGAGATTCACGCTGTCGTTGGCGATAAGCGAGGTTCACATCTCGCACTTTCCGTCGAACGACTGGAGCAACTCATTCTAAGATCCCGGGTGGGCGAGAATGCAGGCTATCAGCCAGCCATCGGTGAATTTACACGTCGCGGGCTCACTCGTATCGGTCTCTCAGCAACCCAGAAACCAATTGAAGAGGTAGCCCGCTTTCTGGTCGGCACTCGAAACGTCACCGCTGACGGAACTCCTGATTGCGTCGTCGTCGACACCGGTCATACGAGGCAGTTGGACATCGCGATCGAACTTCCCGAGTCACCTCTGCAGGCTGTCATTTCCGGTGACGTCTGGGAAGAAGTCTACGACCGTTTGGCCCAACTTATCAGACAACACAAGACGACGCTGGTTTTTGTTAACACGCGGCGACTTGCAGAGCGTGTGGCGCGGCATCTTGGTGAACGTTTGGGTGACGAGAACATTGCAGCGCACCATGGAAGTCTTGCCCGCGAACAGCGACTGTCAGCCGAACAGCGTTTGAAGGCCGGTGAACTTAATGCACTAGTCGCGACAGCGTCGCTGGAATTGGGAATCGACATCGGCGACGTGAATCTGGTCTGCCAGCTGGGCTCCACTCGCTCCATTGCCAGTTTCCTGCAACGAGTCGGGCGTTCAAATCATACGGTTGCCGGGTTCCCCAAAGGTCGCATCTTTCCCCTTTCGCGAGATGAATTGGTTGAGTGTGCGGCGCTCATCGATGCCGTTCGCCGCGGTGAACTGGACCATTTATCTATTCCGGAGAAGCCGCTGGACATTCTGGCGCAGCAGATTGTGGCTACCGCTGCCCCAGAGGAATGGACTGAGGCCGATCTGTTCTCGCTGGTTCGAAGCGCCTATCCATTCCGAAACCTGGAGCGGAAGGAGTTTGATTCAATTGTAAGGATGCTCGCGGAGGGCTTCTCGACAAAACGTGGGCGCCGTTCCGCTTACCTCCATCACGACGCAGTGAACCAACGATTACGCGGTCGGCGGGGGGCACGGCTGGCGGCGATCACGTCGGGTGGAGCCATTCCTGACACAGCAGATTATGCCGTAGTCCTTGAACCTAACGAATTGGTTATCGGTAGTGTCAACGAAGACTTTGCGATCGAGAGTCTGCAGGGAGACATCTTTCAACTGGGGAACGCTTCCTGGCGAGTGCTGCGCGTTGAGCAGGGAAAGGTTCGCGTTGAGGATGCGCATGGGCAGCCACCTTCCATTCCGTTCTGGTTGGGTGAGGCACCGGCTCGGACTCACGAACTTTCGTCAGCAGTCTCCCGTTTGCGCGAACAGGTAGCGAACAGGGTTCTCCTTCCCGATGTGACCAAGCGCGGAAATGAAGTAACACCTCGTGATCCAGAGTCGCCGGAGGCGAAAATCGATCTTCAGGAGGCAATCACCTTTGTTGAAACCAAAGTTGGGGTGTCGCGATCGGCTTCCGAGCAATTAGTTGAGTACTTAGCATCAGCGAAGGCAGCACTGGGTGTTATCCCTTCGCTCGACAACATCGTGCTTGAGCGGTTTTTCGACGACAGCGGCAGCATGCAGCTCATCCTTCATTCGCCCTTCGGGAGTCGCCTGAACCGAGCCTGGGGCCTCGCCCTCCGAAAACGATTCTGCCGGAAGTTCAATTTCGAACTCCAGGCCGCTGCAACGGAAGATGCCATCGTACTATCGCTGGGACCAACGCACAGTTTTCCACTGGAAGACGTATTTCACTACCTGAACTCCAATACCGTACGTGAATTGCTTTGTCAGGCACTTTTGGATGCCCCCATGTGGAACATCCGATGGCGTTGGAACGTCACCCGAGCATTGGCGGTCCTGCGCCGGCGCGGTGGAAAGAAGATTCCGGCCCAGCTACAACGCATGGATGCTGAGGATCTATTGACGGCGGTTTTCCCCGATCAGGTGGCTTGCTTTGAGAACCTGCCAGGGCAAAGGGAGATTCCAGAACATCCATTGGTTGCCCAGACAGTAAAGGACTGTATGGAAGAGGCAATGGATATTGACGGTTTGGAACGGCTCCTCGTCGCGATCGAGCGTAATGAGAAGAACCTTTTTGCGAAGGATTTGCTTGAACCGTCCCCGCTCGCGGCGGAGATCCTGAATGCTCGGCCGTACGCCTACCTTGACGATGCGCCTTTGGAGGAAAGACGAACGCGCGCTGTTTACCAGCGCCGCTGGCTAGATCCCGAGAGTGCGTCCGATCTCGGTAGGCTGGACCAGGCAGCTATTGATCGAGTTCGAGAAGAGGTGTGGCCGGATCCCCGCAATGCAGATGAACTACACGATGCGCTGGTTGAACTCGGGGCACTCACCGCAGCTGAGGGGCATCCCTGGACAGAGATGTTCGAGGTGTTGCAGCAGGATCGTCGAGCGGCCGTGCATACGAAACCTGGTGATTCAGCTCCGCATGCCTTGTGGGTCGCAGCCGAGCGGTTACCACAATTGAATTTAATCTACCCTGACTCATCTCTAGAGCCTCCGATTACGGCGCCGGAAAGTCTTAGTCAAATCATTTGGACCTTTGAGACAGCCCTGGTGGAGGTCATTCGCGGCCGTTTGGAAGGGGTGGGACCAACTACAGTCTCGGAGTTGTGCCGTTCTCTTGGTATGGAGGCAAATGACATTGAAGCGGCTTTGTTAAGACTTGAGGCCGAAGGCTTTGTCATCCGCGGGATGTTCTCGCCAGGGTTAGGCCAAACAGAATGGTGTGCCCGGCGGTTACTCGCGCGAATTCACAGCTATACGTTGAATCGTCTCCGTCAAGAGATTGAACCGGTCTCGACCGCAGACTTTGTCCGCTTTCTATTATCGTGGCAGAGGGTTGCGCCCGACCAGCAGATGGAGGGTCCCGAGAGCGTTAGGGCTATTGTGGAACAGCTGGAGGGTTTCGAAGCTCCGGCAGCGGCTTGGGAGGGCGAGATACTCCCGTCACGTTTGGTCGAGTACGACCCCGCCTGGCTGGATGCGCTTTGCCTTTCGGGAGAGGTGATGTGGGCCCGCCTAACACCACCAACGGGCCAGAGATCCGTCGAAGTGAAAACCCGCGGTTCAGGACCTGTGCGGACTACCCCAATTGCGCTAATTACACGTCAAAACTTCTCGCTGTTTAGCTCATTGTTCCCAGTGCCTACCGAGGAGTTGAATTTTTCGACAGTCACACAATCCGTCTATGAATGCCTGCGGGATCGCGGGGCCTCTTTTTTTACGGACATTGTCGCGGAGACAAAGCTCTTGCGCAGCCAGGTGGAGGAGTCACTTGCAGAATTGGTAGCAAACGGGCTGGTGGTTTCGGATAGTTTCACTGGCCTGAGGGCCCTTTTGACTCCAAGTCACCGCAAAACTCAAGCAGGCTCGCGACGCCGACACAGAGAACCGGTCTACGAGATGGCGAGCGCCGGTCGCTGGTCAATTCTCAAGAGGAGCTCGCAAAATATCGACCAAGCCTTGGGCTCCATCGCAGACAGGTCACCTGAATCGGTCGAACGTACGGAAACGGTCGCGCGACTCCTTCTGAAGCGATATGGGGTGGTCTTTAAGCGCTTATTGGAGCGCGAAGGTTTATTGATCCCGTGGCGGGTACTTTTACGTATCTATCATCGTTTGGAAGCACGCGGTGAGATTCGCGGCGGGCGGTTTGTCGCCGGAATTTCTGGAGAACAGTTCGCTTTACCGGAAGCCATCGGAATGTTACGGGCCATTCGGCGTGCGCGGACTGGAGGTTACAAACGCGACCTTGGATTCATGCCGGACCTAAAGCAAACCGGCCTGGAAATCGAAAATGCCACCGGTGAGAGTCTGATTTCAGTTAGCGCCGCGGATCCGTTGAACCTGGTTGGGATTATCACGCCCGGAGCCCGTGTAACTGCGCACACGTCGAACCGCGTGCTCTATCACAATGGCGAGCCCATCGCAGTCTTGGAATCAGGAGTGACAAGGTTTTTGGCGGAACTGACAAAGGCATTGGAGTGGAAGGCGAAGGCGGCACTTCTAAGAAAGGCAACACCGCCACAGCTGCGGTCGTATCTGCGCCGCCCCGCTTAGGATTAGGAGCGCGGGAGTCCCCGCCCGCAACTTCTACCACTCCCTATGCGCCGTACAATCGCCGCTTCCAAGATTCACAAAACACGCATACCTAAGAAACGGAGTCTTCTCATGCCCGCGACCACAAGCGTCGATGCTCAATCAGGAGATCCCCTCTTACTCGTTGGAACAATGAAGGGTGCCTTCATCTTGCGTTCGGATAAAGATTGTAGTAGTTGGCAGATCGGTGGACCATACTTTCCGGGCCGCGCAATCTATGCGCTAGCTTATGACAACCGCGACGGGCGCAACCGCCTCTGGACGGCCGTTAATAGTTCCTATTGGGGTTCGTATTTGATCGTCTGTGTGAAGACCGCAATTGCCTGAAGAACGTGAAATCTACATAAGGATGGATTGTTTATGAAATTAGTTCTCGCGCTGGTCCTTTTACTTAGCCCTGCTGCGCTTGCGCCCGTTGTAGCGCAAGAGTTCAAGCTCGTTGAGTTTCATATGGCCGTCCTAAAGTCTGGCCCTAACGCAAGTCTGGCTGATACTGAAGAGGGAAAGAAAATCCACAGCCAACACCGCGCCTACGTCGAAGAGCTAATAAAGTCCGGGAAAATGGTGCTGGGTGGGCCATTTGCCGACGACGGTGAGGTGAAGGGTATTATGGTTTACCGCGCGAAGGATGCCACGGAGGCGAAGGCCTGGGCCGAAGATAATCCCTCAGTGAAAGCCGGACACGTAGTGGTTGAGATGTATCCGTGGTGGTCAGCCGACGTGATGAAACCCGCAACCATACCGTTGAAGTTTACGAAAGCATATTTTGCGTTCCTGACACGTGGCGAAAAGTGGACTCCGGAGCGCACCCCGCAAACTGAAGCAGTGCAAAAGGCGCACCTGGCTAATATCAATCGATTAGCAGAGATGAAAAAGATTAAAGGTTAAGATGTTGTTAGACCACGGTGCAGATCCTGAACTCCGGAATGTGCATGGTGAATCGGCGCTTGAGATAGCCAAGAGGCAGATTGAGTCGAATTGCCGCGCAACGCCAATCGTCACGCAATCCAGAAGAGAAAAGATCCGCGCTGGGTGTAGGGAAGTTGTAGCGCTGCTCGAAGCGCGCGGCCAAAAGATGTAAATCTGCAGTCATAATGACGAGGAGGGGAAATATGAAAGCTACATGGAATGATGCGACATTGGCGGAGAGCAATAATACGATTGTGATTGAGGGCAACCATTATTTTCCGCCGCAATCGGTCAATCGTCAGTACTTCGAAGGGAGTACTACTCATACGACTTGTCCCTGGAAGGGTGAGGCCAGTTATTACAACGTGGTAGTGAACGGTGAGGTGAACAAGGACGCAGCGTGGTTCTATCCCGAGCCCAAGGCTGCGGCGGCTGAGATCAAGGACCACGTGGCGTTCTGGCGCGGAGTAAAGGTCCAGGAGTAACAGCATGTACTGCCCGACCTGTGGTTCCGAGGAGCGACAGCTGAGCCAGTATTGCAGGGCGTGTGGCACCGATCTGCGTTCAGTCAGAAATACCCTGGAGCGGCCAGATGCCGTGACAGCATCGGCGGTCTCTGCGAGGGACCACATTAGTCGCGCTATTGCCGATAAGATTCGCGAGACGCGTTCAGCCGACGAACTCCAAAAGGTTGTTGAAGAAGTGCTGCCGGAGATTGAGAAGTTTGTGGAGTCACCCCAGGAAAGGCGTCTAAGGCGTCTTCGCACTGGCATGATTATGGGTTTCATCGGCCTCGGTGCTATTGCAGGCGGGGTGATTGCGAGTATCCATGACGAGGATCTAATGGTCTTGGTAATTCCGGGAATGGTGTGCTTTTTTATCGGTCTTGCGATTATCTTAAATGGTCTTTTGCTGACGGTTACCAGGAAGCAACTTCCTCAATCTCCAGATCCCGATTTACGATCAAGACTAGACGGGAGTACGGGTCCTGTTGCCCTTCATCCGGCAGATTTCGTTCCGGCAGCAGGCGTACCTTTGAGTGCTGAGCGTCAGCCAGTGTCCGTCACCGAGCACACCACGAAGCACCTTCGATCTCAAGATAACTCTTAGATAGCGAAGTCCCGGACGTCCTTGAAAGGGGTAGCGGAATCTGAGAAGTCAGGCCGGTAGTAGTGAGCAGCGTCGTCAAACTCCTGTACCCATCCTTCTTGCAGTCCCAGTTCCTCAAGTAGCGACACTGCACGCAACCATTCCGATTCAGTTACACGCCTGGAGAGCAGTAAGTATCGCTGATTCGCGGCGGCCTGATGTGTCGGGTAATACTGGGCCATCAGAGAGATAGCTACCCGCGGGCTCAACGCGTCGCGTATCCACTCAAGTGACTCTCGCACGCCCGCAAGATCATTCGGAAGAACTAGCAATCGAATCACAAGGCCTCGTTGCAGCAAACCGTCGTCATTCAAAACGAGTTCGTCACCGGTTTGTCGATACATCTCCTGCAAGGCAGCGCGGGCATGTTCACGGTACTCGGACACTTTTGAGTAGAGGTAACCGGCGCTACTTTTAGCGTACTTCAGATCGGGAAGGTAGATGTCGACGACTCCATCCAGCTGTCGCAAGACCGAAACTGAGTCGTAGGCATTAGTGTTGTAGACAATTGGTAGCTGCAATCCCCTACGAGCAGCCAGGAGGATCGCGCGTGTCATCTGTGGCGCGAAGTGCGTCGGAGAGACGAAGTTTATATTGTGGCAGCCGTGAGTTTGGAGTTCCAACATGATCTCAGCCAGCCGCTCGTGGGTTACCTCGTTCTTCAACTGTTCTTTGTGTGTTTGCGAAATCTGGTAGTTTTGACAATAAACGCACCGTAAGTTGCAGTTGCCGAAAAAAATGTTGCCGCCTCCCCGAGTTCCCACCAGCGCAGGTTCTTCGCCGAAGTGGGCAGTATAGGAAGAGACGATCGGCAGGCGCCCCGAGTAACAGGCGGCAACTTCATTTTTCAACCGATTGTTCAAACAGTCGCGCGGGCAGATGGTGCAACATTCCAGCATTGCTTCAAGCGCGGCCACCCGGCTTTCCAGTTCACCAGATTCCAATAGCTCTAGATAAGAGGGTCTCATTTGCCTACTCGTGTCTGCGAAAATGCACGAAATGCGGTTTGTGTTTCTCTACAATTTCGGCTGGTCATGTCCAACTGGTCAAAGATTATCGCCTGCCGCTCTCTCAACATCTGCTCGTCAGCGCCCGGTTGTCTTGCCATCTCTTCAAGTTTATCTGAGAGCGCGCGGACTCGATCCACGACGCGACCCAGTCTGGTGGAAGTTGACAGGATCATACTGCCGCAGGCCGATATCAGCACTGCGGGCGTGATCATAGCTGTCAGGATTGCGACTGCCGCCGAAATCTGATCCATACGGGCTATTGAGGTAGGCTTGCTCCGTTCGGCGAATGATGCTCTTGGCTAATTCGGGTCCTTCTCTTTCGCGAGCGTGCGCACATAGTTAACGACGTGCCAACGATCTTCCTCAGTTAGGTGTTTGTCTCGGGCTGGCATGATCCCGGGGATACCGGTACTGATCTTCCAAAAAATCTCGCCGTCTGAAATCTTGCTCATACGCTCCTTATCGGAGAGATCTGCGGGCTGTCGACGCAATCGCGGCATGTTCTCCTCGTTGCCAGCTCCCGTTTCACCGTGACAGAAGACACAATTGCCGCTGCGAGTTAGAAAATGCTCCTTGCCTTTGGCGATAGATTCAGCAGTCGCCTCAACTGCGTTTTTGGTCTTGTCGGCGTCAGCCGGGATGTTCCAGGTGTTTTTTGAAAAGTCTTCGGAATCTTGCGGCGATGGCCGAGGAGTCGGTGCGGGCGGCTTCGCCTTCAATCCACCTAGCCCACGGTTGGTAGCTTGTCCCTGACTCTGTCCGCTTCGCTGTATTGTTAATGTGACTATGGAAACAGCAGCTATCATCAACCCAATCGTGATTCGGTTAGCGTTTTTCATGCCCGGGAAACTCCTTAAACTTTTGTACTGAAGAGAGCAGGGTTACGGTCGCCTGCGTTTTCGCCTTACAGGTGTAGACCTCTTTTTCTTTGCCGGCTCGGTAACCTTAGCCTCTTCCTTTTTGCTGGTCTGCTGCTTGATGATCTCGAGCACTTTTTGATGGGGAACATCGGCGCGCACCACGATTTCATCGTTTTCAGCGGTAAATGAGAGGGCTTTCAGGGCCATTTGCGCGTTGGCGTCCGGAACCGAACTCGCCTGTGCTAACAGCCCCACAATCAGGTTGTTTAGAATCTTCGCTGTATCCGGATTATCTGCGTTCATGAAGCCGCGCAACACAATGTTACTCGCGTCCATGGTTACGCCAAGATAGAAATCTCCCAACTGTGTTTCACAACGCGCTGCCCTTTCGGCGGCCTCAGTACCTAGGAGACCGAAGCTCTTGCTGAAGGAGGCCCATGGTGAACCCGCAGCACTCAACAGCGCATTCGGATCTCGCAAAAGGGAATTCAAAGTTGTGGGTGTAATCCTCCCGGCACCACCAACTGCTGCATCAAGGGCGGCTCGAATGTACCCAGGGCTGCCGACTGCAATCATTGTTGGAGTAACGGCGGCAACTGCGACCTCAGAGAAGGACTTCAGGAATGGTGTTTTTTCCGCCTGCTTCAAAATGGGATCGATCGTCATGACGCTCAGCTTCTGTCCACCGTGCGCCTCTTCGCGTAACTTGTCGCCGGCAGCCAAGCGCGCGATCGTCAACAGGGACTCAGAGCTGAAGTCACCGCCGGTAGCGACCATGAACTCGGGGGCATTAAACTGAAGAACTCCAGTTGGTTTACGAAATCTAAGTGCCACCACCAGGTACTCGACCTTTGAAGGATCGACTCCGGCGAACCCTTTGACTTGCGCAAAGATCTGGCGCATGTCGGCCAGATCTTTCTCTGCCATAAACTTCGGTAAAGCTTCATTTAGGATGCGTTGCGGGTTTACATAGATGAGCGCATCAGCTTCCGGCAGCGACGATAGGGAATTGATTATCGTCGGCACGGCGGCCGTGTTGACTGTATCTTTGAAGGCTTGCTGAGCTGTTGATGTTGCGGCGACGAAGAGTGCGATAAACAGAGCAAGTACTGGGTGCGGGTTTCTTTTCACTACAGGGCCTCCGGGGAAAATTTCGCGTATATTCACACAAACCGCAGAAACTCGAAAGACAAAAGTAGACCGAGTATTCCCCTGCAGAGTGCGAATGCAGACTTTGATCAGGTGAACAATGTCATCCTCAAAGCTGGAAATCTGGGCACCTCTTAATTCAATCTGCTGTCACATCATCATCAGTGCCGCTACCGTTTCGATCCCGTCCCAAAGGTTCTGTATTCGGACGTTCTCGTTTTCCGCGTGCTGATTATTGTCAGAGTTTACAATCGGGACCGTGATTGTGACCGTTCGAAGATTGCTGGTAATTACAGAAAGCGGCAGACTACCGCCGGCGGTTGGTAATGTTACGACGGGCGCTTTCGAGGTCGACTGGACCGCTTGAATTACGGCGCGGGAAATCGGTAAATCCATATTTGTTCGTTCAGCGTTGTAACCACCACTGCGGTGTACAACCTTGGCAATCCGTGCGTGTTGCAAGCGTTCTGCATCGGTCGGATCTCTTTCGACTACGTGAAATCCCTGAGCGCGAATATGCCGGATCAACTTGTCGACTTGCCGTTGATAGTCATTCCCTTTCACCAGCCGGAGGTCGAGCACGGCAGTCGCGTTTGTCGGAATGACATTACGGGCAAGTTCACCGACGTCGCCACTGCTCATCCCATTGATGTTCAGAGAGGGTTCGTTAATCAGTTCAAGCAGATTTTTCCCGGGGTTGTCTGTGACCCTCAGTCCGAGTTGGCGCTTCAATTCCTCATCGTAATCCGGCGCAGCGCGTATCGCCTGCCGTTCCGCATCACCGAGAGGTTCGGTATCGTCATACCAGCCCGCGATCGTTACGCGTCCGTGTTCATCCTTCATCGAGGCAAGTAATCGCGCGAGCATTTGAGCGGGATTCGGTGACCAGTTGCCGTAGTGACCACTGTGCAATGGTCTTCGAGCCCCATATACAGTTATGTCAACATTCGTGTCACCTCGTACGCCAAACACCACCTGCTTTACTCCCGACTGGTGGACCGGTCCATCGCAGATGATCCACGCATCAGCCTGCAGTAAGTCCTTGTGAAGTTTGAGCAGTTCCGCCATATGAGGAGAACCGGCCTCCTCTTCTCCCTCGAAGAAAAACTTAATGTTCGATGTTGGTGTGAGGTTTTGAGCCCGCACCGCCGCCACTGCATTCAGCACGGCCATAACGCCGGCTTTATCATCAGAAGCGGAGCGTGCATAAAGGCGCCATTCTGGATTAATAGGCTGGCCTGCCGAGGGGGCGGTCAAGATCTCACCACGGTTTTCAATCGTGGCAGAGCGAATTGCCGGCTGCCAGGGAGAAGTCCCGGTCCACTGCTTTGGATCGGTTGGCTGACCGTCGTAGTGCGCATACAAAACGATTGTGCGCTTTGCTCCGGGAACCATCCATTCACCGTAGACGACGGGTGGAGCCTGCTTATCTAGTGTCTCCAGTAGCCTTGCTTCAAGACCTCGGCGCCTCATCATCTCAACGATAAAGGCGGCGTTTCGGCGAATGTTTGCGCGGTCCGATGCGACGTTGGGAATGGAGAGCAGTTGGAGATACTCAGCGAGCATTGCGTGCTCGTGGTTCCGCCGGTATGAGCGGACCCTCTCTACCGTACTCGACATCTCTTGCGCAAAGGAATAAGAGGAAATCGAAACTGTCACACTGAGCAAAAGACTGAGCTTGATCAAGGGGTGATGATTGATTTTCATGTTAGGTATAAGCCTGGCAGGAACATTCACTAGAAAGTATTTCGCGGACATTATTCTGAACGGCGCGTCTGAGTCAATCTCAATGACGTGATTCTCCTGGCGATGTCGCGACACATGATTGGCAGGTTAAATCTCATCGCCGGCGCCCGCGTTAACTGAGGTCGCTATGCCGAAAACACTTCAGATCGTGATCGTTGACCAGCCCAACTGCCTGCATGAATGCGTAACAGATAGTTGAGCCGACGAAGGTGAAGCTGCGCCTCTTGAGATCGGAACTCAGAGCATCTGATATTGGCGTGCGGGCGGGGATTCCACCGCGCTTGCGTATGATGGGTTGGTAATTGACAAAGTTCCAAACATATTGGTCAAAGGAACCGAATTCTTTCTGGGTCGCCAGAAAGGCCTTGGCATTTTGCACCGCGCTCTGGACCTTCAAGCGATTACGAACAATGCCTTCATCAACTAACAGTCGCTCAATCTTCTTCTGGCCATAGCGCGAGATTTTAACGGGATCGAAACCATCGAACGCACGGCGATAATTGTCGCGTTTGCGGAGAATAGTTTCCCAACTTAGGCCTGCCTGGGCGCCTTCCAGAATCAGAAACTCAAAGAACCGCCGGTCATCATGTGAAGGCACGCCCCACTCGCGGTCGTGATAGGCAATTGCCAAGTCAGTCTTGGCCCAATCGCATCGCTTCTGCATAGGCAGCATGTTAGCTTGTCAACCGCAAACTGTGAAACTAGCAACACGAATAGGAGGTGGGAATCAGCTTCGGCCGAGGCGGCCGGCGAGGCTGGCAACGATCGTGATCAGTTCATTTGATTCCACTGGTTTTGGAACGTGGGTGTTGTAGCCTGCGAGAATCGCTCGCATCCGATCTTGAACACGGGCATAAGCCGTCAATGCCACAGCAGGAATTCTCTTTTGATTGGCTGATTCGGTGCGCCTGACACGACGCATCAGTTCATAGCCATCGACCTCCGGCATGCCGATGTCACTGATTAGGACGTCGAAGTCAGTATGCTCAAGTGCAATAAGCGCGTCTTTAGCACTTGTTACGCCCTTTACGAATGCACCGTGTTGAGTCAGCTCCATCGTAATCAAATCGAGCGTGTCATTCTCGTCGTCGACGACGAGGATCTTCAAGTTATCGAGGTTTGCGGGCTCGGATTCTGAATCTTTGAAGACTGATGCGGCGCTGGCCAGGGTTTCCGCACGCAACTCCCCGCTCGGAAGAGGCAACTTTACAGTAAAGACTGCGCCGGTACCGCTTTGACGGTTTTCCGCGGTTATGATGCCTCCATGCAACTCTACCAGGTGTCGAACAATCGCCAGACCTAACCCAAGACCACCGTGCGTGCGAGTAGTTGATCCATCACCCTGACGGAATCTTTCAAAGACGTGGGGAAGAAAGTCTGGCGCTATCCCGGGGCCAGTATCACCTACCCGGATCTGAACGTTACCGCCGGTTTGAGTAACGTGGATCTCGACTTTGCCCCCATGAGGTGAGAATTTCGCCGCGTTGGAGAGCAGGTTCCAAACGACTTGCTGCAGGCGATCGGGGTCACCCGTGATCATCCTCAAACCTGCATCAATTACGGTTTCAATTTTTATCTCTTTGGCTTCCAATGCGGGGCGAACGGCGTCCAGCGCTCCATCGACAATAGTGACCAGATCGAGGGGCAGAATCTTGAGCTGCAGCTTTCCGGTGATCACACGTGACACATCGAGAATGTCCTCGATAATTTGTTTTTGTGCCCAGGCGTTTCGCTCAATCACACTCAAGGCGTGTGAGGCACTCTCCTGATCGAGTCTCCCGGACTTAAGCATTCGCGACCAACCGATTACGGCGTTCAGGGGTGTGCGTAGCTCGTGAGAAAGGGTTGCCAGAAACTCGTCCTTTAGTCGGTTTGCCTGTTCCGAATCCGCGTGTGCAGCCCGTTCGCTCTCAAGCAATTCCGCACGCTCCTCTTCTATGCGTTTACGTTTTTCGAATTGCCCAATCTGCCTACCGATGCTCGCGACCAAGGCGAGCACTTCTTCATCAGGCTCGCGAGCTTCGTCGCTAAAGACCTCGATAGTACCGAGGACTTCACGACCGTTCAGAATGGGAAATCCGAAGGCTGCCTTGATTCCATCATCCTCCGCAGCGTCAGCGCGTATGAAGTTGTTGATTGTGAGTACGTCAGGGATCCAGACCGGTTCTCCCGTCGCCCAGATGCCACCCGTAACGCCCAGGCCTTTTTCAAATACGAAGTTGCGGCAG
Organism: Pyrinomonadaceae bacterium; assembly: GCA_035283645.1. Classification (GTDB taxonomy): domain Bacteria; phylum Acidobacteriota; class Blastocatellia; order Pyrinomonadales; family Pyrinomonadaceae; genus PSRF01. The sequence continues at coordinate 31,957 of DATETN010000033.1, read as the reverse complement.
GTTTCAGCAAATGTTTCGAAGTCGCCCGCCGGATCCTTCCAAACTTCGACACAACGCATTACGTCGCCGTCGGTCTTCCACAAGACCCCTACCTGCCAATTCAGCGTTTGACTGACCGCGCGGAGAATGTCGCGGGCGCTGGTCACAAAGTCGGGTGACTCGGAGAGTATCTTGCTGATTTCGTACTGTAAAACAAGCCGTTGTTGCGTGCGCTTCCGATCCGTGACATCGCGCTTAATGCCGACGTAACCCACCACTCGTCCAGCCTCGTCACAAAGTGAAAAGGCCGACAACTCGATGTCCAACGGCTTTCCAGATTTCGAGTTTGCGGTGATTTCACCGCGGAACTCACCCGTTTTCTGCAGCTCATTGGCGACCTGTCTAAAAGTCTCCGTTCCCATATGGATAGCTGGAGTATTGCCACGAATCTCATCGTCAGAATACCCGAGCAACTGTCGATGGGCATTGTTCTGCTCAAGGTAAAAGCCTTGTGTATCAATAATTGCGATTGCCTCACTCGAGTGTGTAAAGATCTCCCTATAGGCCTCCAACGGCAGGATACGCCTCGCCGTGACAGCGGGTTGATTAGCTTCCTGGATGGGAGCTTCGACAGACATATTCCTAACGCTATCCTGAGGAGAGATTATTCGAAGGGGAATTGAATTAAAGGGGGGTGTTGCAAGAAATAATACCATCCAAAGCCGCTTGGGAGAAACCTCGGGAAGCTTCAATCATGAGTAGCGAAGCCAGGGGAGTGGAAAATAGAAAACCTTTTGCGGTTTTGGGCCCGTTTTTGACGCCATCTGCGTCACCCAATGGGCCCTGACAGGGAGGCTATTAACCCCAGCCTCAGTGGGCTAAAATCGCTTTTGCAGAAGGGGCAGCCCATCCTGGGCGTTAGACTATGCGTCGCGATTTGACATGGCCTTCCTTTCGATGTAAAAGCTGTTGCTTCCTATCATTCAATAACTGACCTCGCTTTTTCTCGCGTTTTTGCGAGAGCTACTGCCTTCAAGCAGAACGAAAGGAGATTTTGAGATGGCTTTACGATTAGGGGACATCGCCCCGGATTTCACGGCAGATACTACTGAAGGTCCGATCAAATTTCATGAGTGGATTGGCGACAGCTGGGCCTGCCTGTTCTCCCATCCGAAGGATTTCACGCCGGTTTGCACCACCGAACTGGGCTACGTGGCAAAGTGCAAACCCGAATTCGAAAAACGGGGCGTTAAGGTAATCGGTCTGAGTGTGGATCCGACCGAATCGCACAAGCGTTGGGCCGAAGACATTCGCGAGACCCAAGGTACGGCCCTGAACTTTCCAGTGATTGCGGATCCAGATCACAAGATCGCGGAACTCTACGACATGATCCACCCGGAAATCAGTGATGTCTTCACCGTCCGCAGTGTGTTCATTATCGGACCGGATAAAAAGATCAAATTGATGATCACGTATCCGGCCAGCACAGGCCGTAACTTTGACGAGATTCTGCGGGTTGTTGATTCACTACAGCTCACCGCAAAACACAGTGTGGCAACACCGGTGAACTGGAAGTACGGCGAAGATGTGATTATCGTGCCGTCACTCTCGGATGAGGCCGCAAAGGAGAAGTTTCCCGGCGGTTGGAAGGCGCCGAAGCCCTATTTGCGGATCACGCCACAGCCAGGGAAAGACACCGAAGCTGCGAAGAGCGCTTCCTGAGGTGCAGCTTTGGGTTTTGAGGGGCCCACCTCTAAGGCAGCTCGTTAAATTCGGGCTGCTTTTTTCTCGTTCAATCGTATCTTCTGCCGCGCTGCATACGGACGACCGCAAAGGAGATGATGGTCGAATAGACCAATCCCAATAGCAAAGCCCCGATGAACAGAGCGGCAAATGCTTTGGAGGTCGCGATTAGGGTGGATTCGTCCGGAGACTGCCGAGCCAGTATCCGGGGGCCGAACAGCATGAGCTGAATCAGAAAAAACAAGCAAGCTGATACTCCATAAACGAACGCAATCGACACCCCGGTCTTAGCCCCGTTTTTGAAGCTCAATATTCCCACCTCTCGTTGTCGCTCCTTAATTCCGAGAGAGAGCCCTGTAATCTGCAGAAGATTAAAGAACACAGCAGCGCCGACCGTATGTACCGGGGCAGTCCGATCTGGTTCTAACAGGTGTGCCACCACGACCCACAAGATGACGCCGGCAGTGATCAGAAGGCCATACTTAAGGGCTATCTTCATCGATTGCGGAATGCGACCCTATTGATTGAATAGACCGCCTACCTTTGAGGCCACGTCACTCAGGCCCCCTGCAGACCTTTGACCCGTCAAGTTATCGAGTTGGCCCGCAATGGGTTCAGGCAACCTCGATTTTAGAAATCCGATCACCGTGTTGGCAGCGGTTCGTGCCTGCTCTTCAGAGATACCGGTCTTTTCCGTAATTTGTTTAATGAGTTCATCCATCGCTCGTATCCTCCTTGAATCATTCCCATGCCGGCGTCTTTTGTCCGGCTGGATCTTGCCAATAGGGGGCCCACATCAGCGCGAGGGTCTTTACCTGGATATTCGATTTGGTCGGTTTGAGACTGATTGTCTCAAGCTCTTGACCGGGCAAATCATAGAGTTGCTCGAGAGCGGCGGTCTCTTCTTTGAATTCTTCGTTTAGCTCCGTCATCTTTTGGTCGACCACTTGGAAACTCTCTTCCGCACGCGTCACATCCTGCGCCTCTTTCATGGAGCGACCAACACCACGTGCGGCGGTCGTTGCTCGTCCCAGTGTCCCAATTCCTAAGGTCTTCCGCCCCAGGAACGACGACAAAATGGTTGCGCCGAAGGAGATTGCCGTCTGCACCTTGTGTGACGACGCCTGTTCAGATTCTTGAGAGATCTTTTGCTCGGCTCGGCGCCGCCTTTCTTCGAGGGTGGCCAATTTGGGAGCGTACTTTTCTCGAAGGCGCGCGACTGCCTCATCGCGCTTCTCGCGCGCAACAAGCTGAAGCCTGATCCGGAAATCGCGCTCGGATTCTCCCGGGCCGGCCGTTATCTTAAGCACGGGGCTGTGCAAGAGATTTAGTGAGTGGTTGCGATAGATCCAACCGGCAAAGTCCTTGGACCAATTGGCGAAGTTCTTTGCAAGTCCGGCACCACGCGGAAGGTCCTTGAACGTATTGCCCTCTGGGTTAGTCAGGAAATCAGAAACAGGCAAAAGGATTTGATAGCTCCCGTCCCAGTCAACGTGCAATCCTTCCTCGGGAAAATTCGCCAGAAGCGAGATGGACTCACTTGCATCAAGATCCTTTTTCCGGAAGGTCACTTCCGCGGCGGCAAAGATTCTTGGCTCGTAGACGAACGTTGCTGCGGTGGGTTTCGGTCTCAGCGGAAGGAAGAGCTGTTGAATCTCTGGCGGAAGAACTGGGCGCGAGCTCTCCGCATCAGTAACCACTGCCGGAGCCGGGGTTCCCTGAGCCAAGGTCGGCTGTGTCGGGATGGTTGGCGGCCCTGAAGCAGTGGGCGATTCCCTCTTAACTGGATCTGTGAGCGTTTTGATCTGAGTTCGCGTGAGCGGCCCGCATAAGTAAGACATGGCCCAACGACTTTCAAAGATTTCCTGGCCATCATCGTGCACATTGTTCAGCAGAAAGATTCTTTTTCCGAGGCCAGCAAGGGTTTGCTCCATTCTCTGGCGATCAAAAGTCTGACCGCCTGACACGGAGATTCCTTCGAGTCCTTCAAGCAAGCGGGCTTTGTCGCGCTCTGTTTGCAGGCGACCGATGAACCAGGTTCCCGTATTTGCCAGAGCCTTGTAGTCGAGGTCAACAGGATTCTGAGTTACGAGTACGATGCCGAGACCAAAAGCCCGAGCCTGCTTCAGTAGAGTCAGCAGCGGGAGTTTTGACGGGGGATTCGCAACTGGTGGAAGGTAACCGAAGATTTCGTCAATATAAAGAATCGCGCGAAGGCTTGTCGTCCCAGACTGCGTTCGCATCCAGCCAAGAATCTGGTTGAGTAATAGGGAGACAAAGAACATACGTTCCGGATCGCTCAAATGTGCAATCGAAAAGATCGCGATTCTTGGTTTGTTGGCCGCCGTGTACAGAATGTTCTGCACCTCGAGCTGTTCGCCATTTAGCCACCCGCTGAAACTTGGCGCCGCGAGCAGGCTGTTTAATCGCATGGCTAACTCAAATCGCTCCCTCCCCGGGTAAAACGCCTCGAGCTCCATAACGCCAATTCGACTAAAGGGCGGCGACTGGATCTCTGTGATCAATGATGCCAGTTCAAGATTGGTGCCAACGGACCACTTCTCTTTGATTAGATTTGAGATGAGGATATGTTCTCGGCTGCGGATCGGATCTGCGTCAACGCCGGCGAGCCCCAGAAGACTGGTTACGGTGGTCGCAACTCGTTCGTTCAGCAACTCTTCATCCTCGCGGAGCGCCGGTGGAGGGGCCGAGAAGGAGTTGAGGATCGAGATTGAAAAGCCAGCATTGCTTCCCGGCGTGTAGATTCGAAAGTCTGCCGCTTCACGCAAACGTTGGATTCGCGAGCCGTCTTGTCCCCACTCAGCCAGACCGTTTCGCCACAGTTGTGCTTGCTGCGCGGCAAGTTCCTCGACTGTTAAATTCTTCCTTCCGGCCTCCTCGGGTGAAATCCAGGGTTGAAAATCCTGCGGTCTGAGCTCAGGGAATGTTAATAGGAGATTGCCAAGATCGCCCTTTGGGTCAATAACGATGGCAGGGATGCGATCAATTGCTGCTTCTTCGATGAGATCAATGCATAGACCTGTCTTTCCACTTCCGGTCATGCCAACGCAAACCGCGTGTGTGACGAGATCTTTTGAGTCGTAAAGCAGCAAAGATTCTCGCCGCTGTTTTTTATCCAGATCGTAAGTCTTACCCAAATAGAAGGCGCTGAGCTTTTCAAAGTCTTCCATGTTGATCAAAGGGGAGTCTGAAGTTCAGTCTGCCGCAGATACTGTGGATGATATGCGGCGTGATACTTACACAGAATGTGGCAGCGTTCCAGTTGGTAGCAACCAGCTCTTACTCGTCCTTACTCCTGCTGGACCACCGGAATCTACTTTACCCAAACGGTTTTGATGTTCACGAACTCACGAATGCCGAACTCACCCAACTCGCGCCCGTAACCCGAGTGTTTGATCCCTCCAAAAGGCAGTCTCGGATCGGAAGCCACCATTCCGTTGATAAAAACAGACCCGGCCTCGAGTTCATCAATGAACCGTTTTTGTTCCAATTCGTCCTCGGTCCACGCCGCTGACCCCAAACCAAACGAACTGTCGTTGGCGAGGCTGAGGGCTTCATCGATCCCCTTTACGGAAAAGAGCAAAGCCACAGGTCCAAACAGCTCTTCGCAGTACGCCGGAGATTTCGTTGGTATTGAAGCAAGCACTGTTGGTTCATAAAAGTTGCCCGGACGTTCGAGCCTCTTACCACCAGTCAGGAGTCGTGCGCCGGCAGCAACAGACTCCGTTACCTGTCGTTCTAAATCTTCGACAATCTGCGGTGTTGCCAGCGGCCCGATGTCCGTAGTTTGATCCAGTGGATCACCAACTCTTAAGGACGCCATCTGCTCGACGAAGCTACGTTCAAACTCGTCATAAACCTCAGCAGCCACTATGAACCTTTTTGCAGCTATACAAGACTGCCCGTTGTTTATCGTACGCGCCCTCACAGCGGTGGACGTTGCCTCCTTGAGATTGGCGGATGGCATTACGACGAATGGGTCGCTGCCGCCAAGCTCCAGCACCGTCTTCTTTATTTCCTTTCCTGCGGTGCTTGCGACGCTGCGACCAGCAGGCTCGCTGCCGGTCAGAGTCGCGGCCACCACTCGCTCGTCTTCGAGAATGTGCTGGACATCTTGAGGGCCAATCAGCAAGGTCTGAAAAACCCCATCGGCAAAACCCGCACGCCGGAATATGTCCTCAATCGCCAAGGCACATTGCGGCACATTCGAGGCGTGTTTGAGGACACCGACATTTCCCGCCATCAGGGCAGGTGCAGCAAACCGAAAGACTTGCCAGAAGGGAAAGTTCCAGGGCATCACCGCGAGCACAGGACCAAGCGGTTGAAAACGGACAAAGCTTTTTCCGGCATTGGTTTCGACGACCTGATCCGTAAGGTGTGCCCCCGCGTTATCGGCGTAGTAGCGACACACCCAAGCGCACTTCTCTACTTCAGCAATGGCGCCACTGATCGGCTTGCCCATCTCGATTGTCATAAGCCGACCAAGCTCACGCTTCTCAGCTTCCAGAATCTCCGCTGCACGCAACAGCGAGCGTTGGCGCTCAGCCATTGGGCTGAAGCGGTAGATCTTAAAGGTATCGGCAGCTCGCTGAAGCTTGTCGTTGATAGTCTTTTCGGTGAATGCCTCAAAGGTCTTCAGAGTTTCGCCTGTCGCTGGGTTGATACTCGCGATCATCAGAACACCCCGTCGTTGATATTTGTTTAGATTGTACGCTTTCGCTATGGTTTCATAGAAATAATTTCGACATCGCGCGTGGGCTTTTGGGTACAGATGTTCACCCCTGAGTTGGCCCGTTTTGGCGGCCAAAGAATTGTGAAACTGATAAGGTACGTTTACTGTAAACCATGCCTCGAAAAAAGAAGCTAGACAAGTTTGCCATTGCCGCTACGCTTCAGGAAATTGCTGCTTTGTTGGAGCTGAGGGGCGGAGTAGATCGGTTCAAGTCACGTGCCTACCGGACCGGCGCACGTGTAATTGCCGGGTATTCGGGAGATGTTGGTGACCTGATCGCTCAGAACGGGCTCACCTCACTCAGAGGAATCGGAGAAGCGCTCGCGTCTCAGATCACGCAACTCCATAGAACCGGTTCCTCCTCGGTACTTGACTCGTTACATAAAGAGTTTCCCCCGGGCGTGATTGAGCTCATGAGCATTCCTGGTCTGACCCTTTCAAGGATTCGAAGGTTATACGAAGAACTCGGCATTACCTCAACTAAGGAGCTTCAGGCTGCCGCCGAGGCCGGCAAACTTCGCAGCGTCCAGGGATTCGGCGTGAAGACCGAACAGAATCTCCTGGAAGCTTTACGCGGTGAAGAAAAAAGGGTGAAGAGCAATCGTCGCATTCATCTGCATAACGCAGAGCGGATTGCTTCTCATATTGTTGACTACCTGGGAACATCGCGTGCAATAACGCAGGTCGACATTGCCGGTTCATTACGGCGTTGGAAGGAGACAGTCGGAGTATTGCGAGTAGTGGTTGTGGCTCGTAATCCAAAGAAAGCCGTCGACCACTTTCTTCAGTTTCCCCTGATTGTGCGCACCGAGTCGCAAGATGAGCATAGTGTCACTGTAGAGTTGTTGGAGGGCGTTCGGGTAATGGTTGTGGTTGTGCAACCGGAGCAGTCTGCAGTCGCGTTGCTAGTCGCCACGGGATCCGCCACGCATGTGAGCCGGCTCACGCAGATCGCAGTCAAGCGCCGTTTAAAACTGGAGACTACCGCCTTTCAGTTTTCTACGAATGCGGCGAAGGGAGCTTCCCCAGTCAGCGAAAACGAGATCTATACGCGTTTGCAGATGCAGTTTGTGCCGCCGGAATTGCGAGAAAATGATGGCGAGATTGAGGCCGCAATGCGCCGCACGCTTCCGAAGGATTTAATTGAAGTCCAACACATTCAAGGGATGGTCCACTGTCACACCACGTATTCAGACGGAGTGAACTCAATTGAGGAGATGGCCCGTGCGGCTGATACGCTGCGGATGAAATATCTGACCATCACCGACCATTCACCCACTGCGTTTTATGCCGGGGGCGTAACGGTTGATCAGCTCGAGCGACAGTGGGAGGAGATAGCGGAAGTACAGGAAAAGGTAGGTGTAAGGCTATTGAAGGGCACGGAGTCCGATATAACAGCTGACGGATCCTTGGACTATCCGGACAGGATTCTTGTGCAATTTGACGTGATTGTGGCCAGTATTCATTCACGTTACAAAATGGACTCTGAAAAAATGACGCGGCGGCTGATCACGGCGATGCGCCAGCCTGTATTCAAAATTTGGGGACACGCCTTGGGAAGGTTGTTGGAACGCAGACCACCCTTTGAGTGTGATGTAGAGAAGGTGCTCGACACGATTGCTGAGTCCAAGGCGGCGATCGAGATTAACGGCGACCCTTACCGTTTGGATCTGGAGCCTCGCTGGATACGTGAGGCGCGTAAGCGTCAAATCAAGTTTGTGATCTCAGTTGATGCGCATTCGACCGGAGCACTGAACAATCTTAAGTACGGTGTAGCCATGGCGCGACGCGGATGGGTCCGAAAGGGTGAGGTGCTGAATGCGTTGGGCGTGCGCGGGTTTAGGCAGGCAGTCCGTCCCGCGCAGTAATCAGGTAGGGGTGTAACAGCTCGAAACAAATTTCCACCGCGTGATTAATCATTTCTCATTTGACCCGCTTCACCTCGGTTAAATGTGCCCAACATGGAGATGAAAGGAACTCTACGCGGCCTCACTGAACACCAGAACGTAGCCATTCGGATCCTTTACTTCAAACTCCAACGCCCCATACGGCTGTCGACGCAGTTGCTGAACTATTTCAACCCTATCCTTCACCGCGTCAAATAGCTGCCTCAATCCATTAGTTCGTATATACGCGTCCCATACTCCACCGCTGCGTCGATCATAAAGGTCTGGTTTTTGATAGCCCTCAATACACTGGAGCATGATCTCGACATCATTGTGGCGCAGAATACAGAATACGAATGGTTCCGTTGAAGGAAAGGGATCACTTTCAAATGCGAAATGTTCCTCATACCAACGCATCGTCCCGGCGATGTCGGCCACAGGAAAACAGGGCGTTATCGTATGGAGTTGCTGGTCCATGTTTAGATTACTGTGCTACTCGCCGCCCTCCGGTCCGTAGAAAATAACCCACACCGCCAAGTCGTCCGTGAAGTTCTCGAAACGATGTGTGGTACCCGCCGCCGCAAAGAGGATGTCCGTTGGTCCAAAACGAGATCTATTGGCGCCACAAACATATTCACCACTCCCGGTAGCGACAAAGTAGACTTCGTCACGTGTGTGAGGTGTCTGCGGATCGCGACCTTGCGGCGCGTAGATCTCGACAGATAACGTTCCGTGTTCGAATACGGTTGCAAATCGTTGGCCCTGAGCGTTCGGGATTCGCTTGAGAGCCTCTGTAAGTTTTAGCTGGTTGCACTCTACTTGTTTCATGCCGGTCTACAAGTTCAACGCGCAGTTCCACGTACCGGAAAGTGATCCTGTTAGGAGCTCGGAGCTTTTGTTCTGTTCCAAATAATACTACAGCGATGATCTTTCAGTCTTTGCTTTTCCACCACAGCTGATCGCAATTCGGTTTTTCCAGGTTCGTAGACTATGGTCCCGGCACTGATACACTTAAGCAGTAGAGGGAGAGGGCTTGAGAGTCATCTCGTTGTCCAGGGCAATGTGCCGCGGGCGTTGAACTGAGCATTCAACTGCGCCATGAGTTGCGTGAGCTTTGACATGGCGTGCTCGATTGACCGGCTGGATGCCAGCTGATGCTTTTGCCGCCAGCTCTGCCAACTTTCGACCGCTTTCGCATGACTACCAGTTTCAGTGTGGATTTGAGCGGTAAGCACCAGGAGCTTCTTTTCCAACTCGCGCGTAGCATCACCGACCGAGGCCTGGTATCTCGCAGGGTTCCACTGGATCTGATCTGTACGCAAGTAACCGGCGGCGTCAACCTTCTTAAGCAGTGCTCGGGCACCTGGTGACAGCTTCTTCATTTGCCAGGTTGCGCGCGCCGATCCGATAGCCAGTATGTCTGGCCATAACTTTTTTTCGACGAACGTAACTTTGCTTGAGACAAGTTTGGTCGTAACGATCTCCGCAAGATGGGAAAGCTGTTCGTTAATTGAGAAGATCGTATGCGCCAACGGATGTGACCACCAGGATCCGCGCAAAGGCTCTCCGGTCACAATCCCGCAAACACTGGGGAGGTGTGGGTCTGACTCAAGCAGGAATCCGTAGCTATTCAGAGCCGCGATGACGCGAGCAAAAGCTTCATCATTGTCTATTCCCACGGTGTGAATAGTACATTAGAATGTGCGTGTTCCACCCTGAATCCTCACTTGGAGATCCTCCAATGCGAAAGAATCACCTCATCAATATCCCTGAGAACCCGAAGTTTATTGGTGGCGTGCATAGCTATTATTACTCTGGAAAAATTGCGGCTGGACGCGGAAGAGGAGTTTCCGGAAGCCCGACAGTTTCTGCGTCCCGGGTTGACGAGTCAGCATTTGAAGCAGTGAGCTGAGTGCTAGCGCGACTTGGTAGAATCTGACGCATGGCCGAATGTCTTTTTTGTCGTATTGCTGCCGGCGAAACAGCCGCTCAGGTGGTTTTTTCAAATGAGGACTGCATAGCATTCCTGGATCACCGGCCGCTGTTCCCTGGCCACTGTCTGCTCGTTCCACGCCGGCACGTTGAAACTTTAGCGGAAGTCCCCAACGAACTCATCGGTCCTCTATTCGGGATCGCACAATTGTTGACAATTGCGGTTGAAACGGCGATGGAGGCTGAAGGGAACTTCGTTGCGATAAACAACAAGATCAGCCAGAGTGTGCCGCATTTGCACATACATATTGTGCCGCGGCGGCGCAAAGACGGGTTGCGCGGATTCTTTTGGCCGAGGAACAAGTACAAAAGTGAGGAGGATATGCTGGTCGTTGCGCAACGGATCAAAAGCCGGTTAGCTGAGCTTGGCGTTGAGAGACTCTAAGTGTTGTCGGAAGTGTATTTGCGAGTTTGCTTTGGAATGGCCACGGGGAGAAACAGAATTTTCTTTAGATCTCAAAAAATAAAACACACAAAAAGTTGATTCGAAAATCGGTTAAGCGTATAAAGCGCCTGTCACGAAGGTTACGGCCATCGAGACCGACGAAGGGATCGGCAAACGGGTGGTGACACCCGGGCGAGGGGAGAGGCAGGCGGCTGTTAATCCTAAGACGCCCTTTGTTTGGAGCCGAAAGGCTCAGCTAGAGAGGGTTGCGAGACCTTCTCGAGCTGCTCGAATAAAAACGAGCAGCACCTCTTGGAGAGGACCCGCCGAGAGGGGCAAAGCGGTTCAACGCAAGTTGAGCCTCGTTGCCGGATCGTAACCGGCGGTGGAGGAAAAGCCACCAGAACAAAAACCTAACGGCACCGTATCCGAAAGGATGCGAGGTTTGTGAAAACAAATCGCGTGCTGACCGGAGATTAACTGACCGCCAGTTGGTCAACCCGGGATATAAATTTGGCGGCTGTAGTGTGTACATGCTTGGCTGCCATCCTATAGAAAGCTTCGGCAATTTATAGGAAAACGGATTGCGCTATCGTCAGCTTGCTGGTGATAGCGCATTTCGTTTTTTTGGATCATGCGGCGCCGTAAGGAGGGTAGTGATCATCCAGTCAATCCTGTCCAAGCCGTGCTATGCGGGGGCCTCTGCCAACTTGATAATTCCAAAAGCTGCGCCCTGCGGGTCAGTAATGAACGCAAAACGACCGACGCCAGGTATGTCCGCGGGAGGTGCGCAAATCTTTCCGCCGAGTTCGCTGGCTTTGGCAGCGATAGCATCCGGATCGCTTACTGAAAAATATACTAACCAGTTAGGCGGCACATCACCCATCTCTGCCGGGGCCTCGTACATTCCTCCTGTTGCCCTCTCTCCACTCATAAAAGAGGTGTAGGTCATCGGTCCGAACTGTTGTACGTTCCGACGCCAGTCGAACAGACCACTGTAAAAATCTCCAGCTTTGGCTGCATCCTTCGTTGTGAGTTCATTCCAACAGAAGGAGTTTGGCACAAACGTGATGGCAGCGCCTTTGTGTGTTCCGGGCTGCCATAGAGCGAATACCGCCCCAGTGGGATCTTGAATTACAGCCATTCGGCCCACAGTAAAGACGTCAAACGGCTCTTTGATAACAGTTCCCCCGAGTTCCTTTGCCTTTTGGGCCGTTTCATCTGCACTGGCCACCGAAACGTAAGATAACCAGTTCGGGGGAATGCCTTGCTCGGTCATCTCGGAGCCCATCTTATACAAGGCGCCCACGTCCTTCCCGTCGAGTTGCAGCATGGTATAGACCATGTCTGGTCCGATAGGTGAATCGGTAAAGGTCCAACCGAAAAGCGATGTATAGAACTGCTTGGCAGCGTTACTGTCAGTGGTTCCCAGTTCCACCCAACAGAACGTTCCCGGCGCGTAGTCTGCCGTTTCTTGCATGCGTGCTTCAGTCATTGGTTCTCCCTTCAGTTTTTGCTGTTAACGTTTTAGTACGAAGACAAGTTCCCGCTGGTCAATAGGGTGTACGCAGATTTAACAACTCGCGAGGAGATCTCTTCCAATCTGGGGAGACGAAAGGTCTTACGAGTTTTTGGATGGGCCAATTGTTCCAGGAGCGTACCTTTATACCCACATTCTGACATATGCTCAACCTTGGTCTCGCATCGGGGCTTCAGACGAATTTCAAGAACTTGATGCCGTGACTGAGACATGAGAGATTGTGAAAAATGAAATCACGCCTCGTCTGGTTGTCACTCTGTTTCATCTGGGGATCAACTTGGTTGTTCATCAAGCTGGGCCTTGCTGATCTACCACCGCTGACGTTTGCCGGCATCAGGTTCGTCATCGCTGTTTCGATCCTCTTCACCATCATCGCGATTTTGAGAATTCCTTTACCGCGCTCACGTCGGGATTGGGTGCTGCTGGCGGTGACTGGCGTTCTCGCTTTTAGCTTGAATTACGGTCTGCTGTTCTGGGGGGAACAATTCATATCGTCCGGTCTGGCCGCTCTACTTCAAGCCACAATCCCCGCATTTGGCCTGGTAATCGCGCACTTCTACTTGCCAGGAGAGCGCATGACTCCGGCGCGAATTATTGGCGTAATTCTGGGAGTCTTGGGTGTCGCATTAGTGTTTTCAAACCAGTTGGGAATGGGTGGTCCACAGGCGCTTGCGGGCAGCATTGCCCTCGTGCTCAGTTCGGTATGCGTCGCCTACGCCAACGTCTTGGTAAAAGCGCGAGCTATAAAGCTCCACCCCGCGATTCTTTCAGCCGGACAAATGTTTTTTGGACTCTTCCCGTTACTCCTAATCGGAATACCACTCGAGGGCAATCCCGTGAATTTCCGTTGGACCAGGATGGCCGTGGCGTCATTGTTCTATTTAGCCATCGTTGGGTCGGTGGTCGCGTTTCTTCTCTACTATTGGTTGATGCAGAACATGGATGTGACGAAAACGATGCTGATCGCGTTAGTTACACCGATAGTTGCCGTAGTCTTAGGCATGGTCGTCCTCAATGAACAATTGAGTTGGAGAACGTTCGCCGGTGGCCTGCTGATCATGTCTGGAATCGCACTTGTCGTTTTGCGCCGGCGTGTGCAACCTGTTGTCGTTGGTTGATCTCTTTAATGCAGCTGTGCCTGTAGATATGCTTCCACAGCTCGTCTCACGAACTCAGCTTCGCCTGCCGGATAGTATTCAGGTAGACGTCTCAATTGTTGAACCTGTTCCTGCATGAGCCAGAAGCCGCCAATCTCTATTCCAAACTGGTTTTGCACGGCGAGCTCAAGAGCAGTTCGGTGAACTACACGTAAATACTTCGCTGCTTCAGCATCTATTTCGACCACGCAATCACTGAGCGCAAATCCAATCAGTTCGGTTGTCCGTTTGGGTTCTTTTGTCACCCTTGCGTCAATTATTGTTCTATTCGCCTCAGGCATCCGCGGAGTACTTTCGAATTAATCCACGAACAACGCCCTGGATCTGAATGCGATCCGGTGTCTTGATGAATATAGGTTTGAACTGTGGATTTGCGGGTTCGAGTCGAATGAAATCCGGCTCACGATAGAACCTCTTCACCGTAGCGTAATTTCCGTCGATCAAAGCTACTACCATCTGCCCGTTCTCCGCAGTCTTTTGCGATGCGACAACGATGATGTCTCCGTCCTGAATGTTCTCTTCGATCATCGAGTCCCCACGTACGCGCAGAGCAAACGTTCTCCCCCTACCAACCAGGTCGCGCGGCGCAGATACCGAATCGTGGCTAAGAATAGCTTCGATGGGTTGACCAGCAGCAACTACGCCCAGGAGGGGAATATCGTCGCCATTTGCTTCAGTTTCACTGGGAATTAGTTCGATGCCGCGGCTGACATTCGGGATTCGTTTAATGAGTCCTTCTCGCTCTAGGGCCGACAAAATACTGTGGACACTTGCCGAGGAACTCATCTTGAAGTGCTTGCCAATCTCCGCAAGTGTGGGGGGCTGGTTATTGGAAGCGATGTATCGGGAAATATATTCGTAGACCTGTCTTTGCCGGGCCGTAATTGCCATCGAACACTCCTCTTGTTTTTTTACTCCAGCCTGTGCTAGATTTTCGCGGGCGAGCGAAAATTACCAAATAAGGAGCGAATAATAGCGAACAATGAGTAGGGCGTCAAGTAATGTTTCCTGAAAGAAGGCGATTAGTCTGTTTCGTGTTTGCGTGGCATTAGTAAGCCTTTAAGTTGGTGGTTATAGATCATGAGAGCAGCATTGTCCAAAGCTCAATTTACGTCTGAATTTAGTGGACGTTTTGGCACCGCGTTGCAGCCACGCTCACGCGCTAATAACGAGGTAATACCTACAGGAATTGTAGAGGTTGATACGCTTATTGGTGGGCTACCTCGTGGCGCTATTACTGAAATATTTGGTGTGAGCTCTTCGGGACGAACTGCTTTGATGTTGGCGACGCTTGCCGAAGCATCGCAGCGTGATGAAGTGTGCGCAGTGGTCGATACGACAGACGCTTTTGATCCGAAAGCAGCGGCCCTTGCCGGGGCCAATTTACACCGGGTGCTCTGGTTGCGTTGCGGATCGATATTGGAGCACGCATTCAAGGTTACTGATATGTTGCTGCAGGGGGGAGGTTTTGGATTAGTGCTCCTGGATTTGGCTGATGTGCCCGCGGAAGAGTCGCGCCGGATCATCTCTTCCTGGTGGTATCGGTTTCGTCGTGTTGTTGAAGACACGCCTACCGTGTTTGTAGTAATCGCTCAGGATTTGTGTGTTCGTTCGTGCGCGTCATTGAGCTTGCAAACTACCTGTGAGAGCGATAGTTGGAGGCGTACGGCAGAGACAACGATTTCAAGTGTCCTATTGCCACGGGGAGGTGGCGTATCACCCCCTACCTCCGTTGTCGAACCGCCGACTCACGCCCTCTTATTTAAAGGACTCCGCCTCCAATTGCATCGGCAGAAGCCTGTTAACTTGAGCAATCAACAGGTGAAATTCATTGCTCGCATTCCTCAGTCACAATTATCGTTAACGCCTTGACAGTATTCTGGAATTTTCGCTAATCTTCGCCCATATTCTTTCCAAAAGCATGTTTGCCTGTATTTACAGTAAGAAAATGCCGGCCGATGTATCTCTGGCGGACTTTGCCTATGCTTTTTCTCCCCTGGTCGAGGAAGCAGATCCACAAACTGTGGTCATCGATACCGACGGTTGTGAACTTCTGTTTGGCTCACCTTATGGATTGGCGAATGAGGTGGCCCTTCACGCAGGTAAGAGCAAGGAAAAGGGAGGCCTTGGCTGTTCTGTGAATGTCGCGATTGCCGCGAATCCTGACACAGCGATTATGGCGGCAAAGTTTTATGAAGGAACATCTTTTATTGCCCCTGAAGAAGAGCTCACTGCATTAGGCGATCTCCCTGTCGACAGCTTATTGAAGGCTGGGCCTGACGCCGAAATGAGAAAACCCAAGGATGAAGTGCGTCTTGGAGACTGGACGTTTGAACAAAGGCAGCTGGACGAAATCCACGAAACACTTCGTTTGTGGGGGGTGCAGACGCTCGGGCAGTTTGCTGCTTTGCCCTTAGACGGGGTGTCGGAACGGTTAGGTCAAGCGGGCGTACAGCTGCAACAACTTGCATCTGGGAAAACGGAGCGACATTTAAGGTTAAAGCAATCGCCTCCTTTGTTCACTCAATCGGCCGAACTTGAATATCCACTGTCAGAGCTGGAACCGCTCTCATTCATTCTTGCTCGTTTACTGAATCAACTTTGCGCTGCGTTAAATGCTTATGCGTTGGCTACGAATGAGCTCCGCCTGTTGCTGCAACTGGAAAACCAGGAGTTCCACTCGTCGGTGCTCAATCTGCCTTACCCGATGCGCGACAACAAAATTTTCCTCAAGTTGTTGCTGCTCGATTTAGAAACCCGGGCGCCTCAGTCGTCGGTCATCGCCGTGAAAATTGATTGTGATCCAGTTAAGCCACGCGTCTTGCAGAACGGCCTGTTTATACCGCTCGCGCCTGAACCAGAAAAACTGGAACTGACATTGAAGCGACTGGCAAAGTTATTGGGCCCTGAAAACGTCGGCTCGCCGGAATTACTCGATACGCATCGACCCGATGCATATCGTGTTAGGAAGTTCACTCTGAACGCTAAAGAGAAACGCGCACGAAGAACACAAAAGTCGAACCAACAGAGTTCTGAGAAACGTCAATCGCGGTTGGGATTCAGAATGTTTCGACCACCTTTGCGAGCGGTGGTTGAGTCTTCGCGTGGGTCTCCGGTTCGAATCAGCGCCTGGAGTAAGAAATTGAGTGTGCATGGGAGAATCGTGCGTGCGGCTGGCCCCTGGCGAACTACCGGTGATTGGTGGCGACATGATAGTTGGTCCAGAGACGAATGGGATGTAGCAGTTGAACGTGGCAATCGTTCGATGAGAGTAACGCCGGCTGCTACGCTCTATCGCATTTATCGCGAACTGCGAAACGGCTCGTGGTTCGTGGAAGGAAGCTATGATTGATTGCAAATTGGCATTGACGATTGCTAATCGGTCTTTGAGTAAAAGCCAAAGCACCAATGTACGTTGAATTACACGCTCGATCCGCTTTTAGTTTTCTTGAAGGAGCATCGGCTCCTGAGGAATTGATCTCCGCTGCGCTGGCACAGGAAATGTCTGCAATGGCCTTGCTCGATCGCGACGGTGTCTACGGCGCGCCCCGCTTTCACCTGGCAGCAAAGAGACACGGCCTCAGGGCGCATATTGGCGCTGAAATCACTGTCGGCCGTCCATCCAATGTCCAACGTCCAATACCCAATATCCCAAACCCGCGTGCCAATAACTTTCCGCAACAGCAAACTTCAGCTTCAAACTTTACGGCAGAAGCAGCCGATGTTGCACTTTCGAGTTTGCCCAGTGGAGAAACTGTAACTCTTCCGGTGCTCGTCCGGAATCGCACTGGTTACCAGAATCTTTGTCGCTTGATCACCTTAATGAAGTTGCGAGCGCCAAAACATGCGCGGCCTGGCGAATGCGCTGTCACACCTGACGAACTAAGCCAACATGCAGATGGTCTTGTTTGTTTGACGGGTGTTGATGACGGTCCGTTGGCGCGCGCGCTGTTATACGCAAGCACCAGCGAACTTGATAAGGCCGAGAAAACTACCCTGTGGTTACTTGAGACTTTTGGCAAAGGGAATGTGTATGCCGAATTGCAACGCCATCTGAATCGCGGCGAGGAGATCCGCAATCAGCAGGTTGTCGAGATAGCCCGGAGATTCGGATTACCGCTCCTGGCAACCAATGGTATTTCGTATGCCAGTCGGGAGCGCCGTGAACTAGCTGATGTATTTACGTGTTTACGTAATCATGTGCGACTGAGGAATGCCGGACAATTGTTGGCGACGAATTCTGAACGTTACTTAAAGCCAGCCAAGGAAATGTGTTCCCTATTTTCTGACCTGCCGGAAGCAATCCAAAATACCGAATCGCTGTCTTCCCGCTTGGAGTTTACGTTGGAAGATCTCGGTTACGAGTTTCCTAAGTACCCTGTTCCTGGTGGAGAAACGATGGCCAAATTTTTGCGCCAGCGAACTGAGGAAGGAGCTCGCGAACGTTACACCGGCTGGCATGGGAAACCCTCCTTTGAACGAGCCTGGAAGCAGATTGAGCGTGAATTGAAACTGATCGAAAAACTGAAGCTTGAAGGCTATTTTTTAATCGTTTGGGACATAGTTCAGTTCTGCAAACAACAAGGCATTCTCATTCAGGGCCGTGGGTCGGCAGCTAACAGCGCCGTCTGTTACTCGCTTGGGATTACAGCAGTCGATCCGATCAGCATGGAGCTCCTGTTTGAGCGATTTCTTTCTGAAGAACGAGGTGAATGGCCTGACATTGATCTCGACCTGCCAAGCGGAGACCATCGCGAACAGGCGATTCAATACGTTTATGAGCGATATGGGAAATTGGGCGCTGCGATGACCGCGAACGTCATCACGTATCGTGGCCGCTCGGCAGTTCGCGAAGTTGGGAAAGTTCTCGATTTCGAAGAAACGATGTTGGCCAGACTCTCGGCGCTGGTCCATACATGGGAATGGAAGGATCCAAAAGATTCAACCGAGCGGCAATTTCGGGATGCGGGGTTAAGTCTCCAGGACCCACAGATTAGAAAGTTTTTCGAACTTTATCAGTTGGTGCAGGATCTGCCGCGACACCTCGGGCAACACTCCGGGGGCATGGTTATTTGTCAGGGAAAACTTGATTCGGTCGTGCCCCTGGAACCAGCCGCCATGCCTGGTCGTGTAGTAGTGCAATGGGACAAAGAAGATTGTGCTGATCTGGGCTTGATTAAAGTGGATCTGCTGGGCTTGGGGATGATGGCGGTACTGGAAGACTCAATCGTACTAATTAGAGATGCTTATAAAGAAAACGTTGATCTTGCACATCTGCCGCAAAACGATAGTGCCGTCTATGAGGCTTTGCAGAAAGCGGACACGATCGGCATGTTTCAGGTGGAAAGTCGGGCACAGATGTCGTGTCTACCGCGACTGCGTCCGGAGAAGTTCTATGACATCGTGGTGCAGGTGGCAATCATCAGGCCGGGCCCAATAGTGGGAAACATGGTCCATCCATTTCTAAAGCGCCGGCAGGGAAGGGCTCCTGTTGTCTATCCCCATCCGCTACTCGAGCCGGTGTTGAAACGAACTTTGGGAGTGCCGTTGTTTCAGGAACAGCTGCTGAAGATGGCTATGATCTGCGCCGGTTTTTCGGGAGGCGAGGCAGAGGAGTTGCGGCGCGCCTTTGGCTTCAAACGATCTGAAGCGCGGATGAAAGACGTAGAAGTGAAGCTTCGTCGCGGGATGAAACAAAATGGCATTACCGGCAGCGCGCAAGACGAGATTGTTCAAGCGATCACTTCATTTGCACTTTATGGTTTTCCGGAATCCCACGCAGCCAGTTTTGCATTGATCGCTTACGCTAGTGCTTACCTGAAATGTCACTACCTGGCGGCATTCACTGCCGCTATCTTGAATAATCAACCAATGGGTTTCTACCAACCGTTCACCCTTATCAAAGATGCCCAGCGCCATGGTTTAAAAGTTCGTCCAGTTGATGTAACAAAATCATCCTGGCTTTGCACTGTTGAAGACGAGGCTGAAACAGGTGCTGGTGTGGAGCAGGCATCGAAAAGTGGACACAACTGTCATCTGGTCCTGCGCCTGGGGTTGAATTATGTGAAGGGCTTACGTGAATCGTCCGGCCGAGCGATTGAGCTGGAACGTCGAAAGCGATTCTTTTCCAGCATCGATGACCTATGCATTCGCGTTCCAGAGCTACGTAAGGACGAATTGAGGAAGTTGGCAGCCGTGGGGGCCCTGAATTTTATTCAGGACGGAAATATGAATCAACACTTTCCAGTCCACAAAAACCCGCAAACGGTAGAAAGAACCGGGCAGAAACTTAACCGTCGCGCTGCTTTATGGCAGGTCGAAAGGGTCACGCGAACGGCCGGACCTTTGTATCGACAGCTTGAGGGAACAGAGGATAACTCACCCCTATTGCCGATGACGGTATGTGAACGGATGGACGCTGATTTTCGCGGCACTGGATTAACTATTGGGCGCCATCCGGTCTCCTATCAGCGTGAAGAGTTGCGAAAGCTTGGTGCTTTGCGTGCCATTGATACTTATCGTTTACGCGATGGCACGCACGTGGTCGTAGCGGGTTGGGTCATCGTTCGACAACGTCCCGGTACTGCCAAGGGGTTTCTGTTCCTAACGTTAGAGGACGAAACCGGTGTCAGCAACATCATTGTTACGCCACAACTGTTTGAGAAAAACCGGATGGCATTGACGAAACACCCATTTTTGCTAATCGAGGGAACGCTCCAAAACCAGGATCGGGTGGTTTCAGTGAAAGCAAAACGCATTCGTGCGCTGTCATTCCAGGTAGCAGCTGCCGCATCACATGACTTTCACTAAGCCGTCCGATTCAGTTTGAGAGTTAATCAATTGGTTACAGGGGCTTTGCTTGCGGCCTGGAAGCCAAAGGGTGTCCTGAAGCATTGACCCAGCCAGTCTAAACCGCCCGGAGGCTCATATGAATGACAAACCCGCTAAGCTTCGTGCTCTAAGAAAACATCTCGAATACCTGCTCGGTGGCGGAGGAGCCCATCTGGATTTCGAGGCGGTAGTCAGTGATATCTCGCTGGACATGGCTAACCAAAAACATCAGAAGCTTCCGTATACGATGTGGCAAGTTCTCGAACACATGCGGATTGCTCAATGGGATATCCTCGAGTTCACTCGAAATCCGGATCATGAGTCTCCGGCGTTTCCCGATGGCTACTGGCCTTCAGAGAACGCAGCGGTCCTCTCGGCTTGGACCAACACCATTGAGCAGTTCCGGAACGATCTAGAGGCAATGAGGCAGCTTGTTGCCGACCCCGAGATCGATCTTTTCGAAAGAATCCCACACGGTGACGGGCAAACAGTCCTGCGAGAAGCTTTGCTGGTAGCAGATCACAACGCTTATCACCTGGGAGTGCTGACCGTGATGAAGCGGTTGTTTTTGGAAGATGTTGAAGCGAATTAACTGGCAGATCGTATCGCGTGTCTTGGTGATTCAAGTAAACCTTGGACCACTTGGGCCACCTGCGATAGAGGTTTAGGTTTCCTCAGAAAGGCGTCAGCGCCACAAGCTCTTGCCTCGTTCTCCATTTCCGTAGAGCCATATGCGGTGAGGACGATTATCCTGGTCTCAGGATTCCGACGGTGGATGAGCTTTATGATCTCCAGGCCATCCGGATTCCGATTTATTCCCAGTCTTAGATCCTGAATCACCACGCGATAGTCCGTGCTTTCGATTAGACGTTCGGCGGTCTCGAGATCTCGGGCGGTATCAACTGCATAACCATGGTGTTCAAAGTATTCGCTCATTGAGAAACAGATTGACTGCTCATCATCGACAATGAGGAGCCGTGGTAGCGGAGGATCCTCCCTGGTCTCGCTATGGCCGCCCAGTATGCGCCGCAGCTTACCCGAGACCCTCTTGAATGTTCCAATACGGGTTTCTCTCACGAACTCACCTGTGCAGAGGGCCGTCGCCCTAAAAGGTCGTCAAACCGGCTCGAGAAGTTAAACCCCCTATGAGACCGCTGGCGTCCTGAAAACCAATTGCGAATTGGTAGTCAGAACAGACGTCGAAGGTCTCTCTGGGAAACGTGGGAATCCATTCATGCCATTCGGCATGAGCACCTGATCTGTCTTACTTCTTGAAAGCCGCGCTTCAGCGAGGGGCCGCAGAGGCGCAAGTCCGTGGGCGGATTGTGGAAGCGCAAGAGTTAGAGCAGTACACGAGAGGAGGTGGAGTTCTGGTTTCCAGAAGTTACACTGTGTTACCTGATTTGAAACGTCGTTAACTTCGTGGGATGGCCACTGTCCGGCTGATGGGCGCCTTTCTCTGCTTGCGAATGGACTCCCATTCCCGGAACTCATCTTCCAACTCCTTCGGAAACGCACCGGTCATAGATGAGACCCAAGTCTGAGGACTCATTCCGAGCAAGTGATACAACTTGCTGTGACCGGCCCGACTGCTAACGGTCTTATAAGCCGATAGCAGCCCGCACGTTGGGCCGTAGCGACACCTTAGTTGGTGACGGAGCGGAGCCTGGTGACGCGGCGTTTCTTGTGATCATAAACAACAAGACCTCGCACACTTCACGAGACCCCGTCCCAATAGTGTTTCCCTCTTCATCCTGCAGGGCGTAAATGGTTCCATTTGCGTCCAGCGGGAAAATGATTGGTTTGGAATGCGACATCGATTCTTAGCATGCTCGCTTCCGCACCAAATGAGCGATTCTCCCTCACAAAAGCACTAATCCGAGACTTCCAAAAGCTGGGACCCTCGGACCAAGCACCATTCAGAGCCCATTTCCTTAGCATCCTTGCGGTCGGCAAGGGCAAATGCTGACCGCGAAGGCGTGACGGGCTACTACAATTTGTCTAAACCGCAGGGCCCGGTTTAGGTACTCCTGCGGCGACGTCGAATCCCGGCTGCCACTCCCACTAAGCCGCTTCCCAGCAGCAACATTGTTGCTGGTTCGGGAACGGGTGTGTGAGCAACATCGCTTCCTACGTTTGGAAACGCCGGATCCACCACAGATTGAAACCTTACATACACCCCGGCGAGAAATTGTGCCTGGGTCAGCCCGGTAAAGTTACCGGTAACCGTAAAGGTCGCCGTCAGACCCTGATCGATACCGGGAGGGTGGCCGCCGGTAAATGCTGGCCCAGTGATCAGAGCCCAATCAAGAACGGCCGCAGGAAATTGGGGAACATTACCCGGACTGTTAGTGACCGTGGGTGTAAGCGTAAAGTTACGGCACTCTGCTACCGTTGGTCCGCAGGTGCCTGGAGAGTTTGCGGTTATGGTTCCAGGCAATTCAAACCCTACCCCCGTGATGGTTGATGTGACCCCCGCCACCAGGACATTGGTAACGGAAAAGGTGATTGAACCATTAGTCAGGGAAATGATGTTTATCGTTGCCTGCAGATTCGGATCGGCATTACCAACTACAGTGATCTGATCAGCTTTCGCCGAAACTGCTGATCCTAAAATCAATGCCGTAAACAAAACTGCAGATGCGCCGGCGGAGCGCAAAAGTTGAAATCGGGGCATTACGGGAGTCTCCTTTGATTCGTTAAATGCGAGGTTCCCCAACTCAATTGCGCAGGAAACCATAAGGGTTGGAGAAAGCTAAGCTCACGGGGCAATGTAAAGCCAAGCTTTATCCGAACCAAGTCCTCTTGCCAGATAGGCGTCCGAGGCCGACAATTTGGCACGTGCCGTTTGTTTGAGCAAGCAGTAAGCCACAACCGTTAAATTGCTTGCGGTCTCAAAAGGCGAGTTTTTACGCGGATTTTGAGGGCAACCAGTGTCCGAAAAGGAGATGGCCGTCCAAGATCTGGACAGAAATTCTAGACTCTGGACAGCTGAATGCGGTGCTTTTTGATTTTCTGGTAAAGCGAACTACGAGGAATACCCAACCTTTTGGCCGCTTTTTCCACTCGGCCACGCTCTTCCTGCAGCACTCGTTCAATCTGTTGTTTTTCAAGTTCAAGTAGCGTCAAGTCGGAATCGTATACGGTGGGACGGCTTCCTGCATGCCCGTCAAAGCGCAGTTCTTTTAATGTGATTGTTTTTTCCTCGCTAAGCAGGACCGCGCGTTCGATTACATTGCGGAGTTCACGGACATTGCCCGGCCAGGAATACGCTTGCAGAGCTTTGATCGAAGCGTCGTCCAGCCGGATCTCACCTCTGCCAAGGTCTGCTGAGAGCTTATCTAACATGTAGGTAGCGAGTATCGGAATATCTTCCACGCGTTCTCGCAGGGAGGGAAAAGCCAACGGTATTGTACTGATCCTGAAATAGAGATCGTCGCGGAACCTTTTCTCCCGCACTAACCGTCCAATGTCCTGATGAGTGGCGGCGATGAGCCGAACATCTACCTGGCGGTCTCGCACGTCTCCTACTCTTCGGAACCTTTTGTCTTCGAGGACCTTCAACAGTTTTGGTTGAATCTGGAGGTCGACATCGCCAATCTCATCCAAAAAGATGGTGCCTCGATGTGCGACCTCAAAGAGACCCTGTTTTGATGATGTCGCGCTGGTGAAGGCTCCTTTCTCATGACCGAAAAGTTCGGTTTCAAGTAACTCGCGCGATAAGCCAGCGCAATTCAGATCGACGAAAGCCTCTTCCGCTCGCGGGCTATTGTCGTGGAGCCATCTCGCCAAAACTCCTTTCCCGCTACCAGTCTCGCCCAAAATCAGCACGGGACTCTCGGTGGCCAGAACTTTACGTGCCTGTTCTGCTAAAGACCTAATGGCCTCACTGGTGCCGATAAACGGATCGACAGCGCTGCGAAACTGTTGGGTACGACTGGCGAGTTGCTTTTGGTGGTTCCTTTGATTGGCTAACAGGCGTTCGAGAATGACGAGCAAGGCAGGTAACTCAAGAGGCTTTGTTAGAAACTGCTCCGCACCTTCTTTAATGGCCCGCACAGCTAGATCTATAGAACCGTGTGCGGTCAGTATTAACAGGGGAATCTCGGAATCAATCTCTTTGAGCCGTGGCAGCAGATCGAGCGCCGTACCATCGGGAAGCATGTAGTCTGCAATCACAATGTCGGGTCGGGTACTCCGAAAGATCTGTTGCGCGTCGCGGCAGCTCTCGGCCTCATCTATTCTGTAACCATGCATCTCCAGGAAGTCGCGCACTCCAAAGCGCAACCCTGGTTCGTCGTCAATTACCAGAATTCTGTTTCTAGCCATGGTGTGTCCCTTCGGAAGGCTTTAAAGGAAATCTAGCGGTCATACATGCGCCTCCAGTCGGGTTGTTTCCTGCCACGAGTTTGCCGCCGTGTTCAGTCATAATTCTGTGGGCAATCGCCAGCCCCAGGCCTGTTCCACCACGCCGTTTTGAGAAGAAGGGCTCAAAGATCATTGGCAAATCCTCTTCCTGAATACCGGCGCCCTTATCACGGACCGAACAATCCAGCCAATGTTGACTTCCCTCGAGACAGGCGTGTGCGTGAACACTGACCTCTCCTCCGGCTTGAGAATGCTGGATCGCGTTTTCGATAAGGTTCACAAAAACTTTTGATAACCTCCGACGATCTACCAGCACCTGAGGTAACTCACCGTTTACGGCATTCACGAGCTTAACCGAAGCCATATCCGCCGCCGGCATGCAGGCGCGAATACACTTGGTCACAACGTCACCCAGCGAAGCGGGGTAGAATTCGCCTCTAAAGGGTTTCCCATACTCCAGCAACTCTTCCATTAACAGGGTCAGCCGGCCCACTTCATCCCGCAAAACATTTGTATAGCGAAGGTAGTCAGGTCGATCACTGAACCTGGTCTCGAAGGCGTCAAGTATAGATGAGATTCCAAAGAGTGGGTTTCGTACCTCGTGAGCAACACCAGCCACTAGCGATCCCAGGAGAGACATCATCTCACTCTGTCTCAATGAAGCTTCAAGCTCAGTTCGTTTTGTGATGTCCTGGGCAATCAGAATTGCACGCTCGCCGGCAGAACCAAACTCGTGCACCAGATATAGTGTGATAGCCCAGGTCTTCCCGGTCGTGTGGTCCTTGACCTCGGCTGAACTGGGGGTTCGATCCTGCTTGATGTTGTGGATCAACTCGGCTGCTTTTCGCCATGGCTCTCCCTTTCCGAGTTGCGCAACGGTGCGTTCGATCGCAGCGTCGCTGGGTAACCCTGCGATCTCTTCTGCAGCTTGGTTCAAGCGACGCACCTGTCCCTCGAGTTCGACGATCAGTACCGGAAAGTCAATCGCGTTGAAAGTCTGGCGCCATTCCATCGCCGAATGCTGAATTGAGGCGTGCATCTTCTGCTGCTGCTCGTCCAGCATTTTGCGCTCGGTCACGTCGCTCGCGATGACCAACTTCGCTTTGCGGCCGCCGAAGACCAGCGGGTGAGAGGAAAGTTCGACGTATATGTGCGAGCCGTCTTTGCGCTTGTGCCGCCAGGGGCTTGAGATCACTGGTCCTTCGGTACCTGCCGAGGCCTTGATTAAGAGCGACGGCATCTCTTCGGGTGAACGCAGCTCTTCGATCGTCATTG
Organism: Pyrinomonadaceae bacterium; assembly: GCA_035283645.1. GTDB lineage: Bacteria > Acidobacteriota > Blastocatellia > Pyrinomonadales > Pyrinomonadaceae > PSRF01. The sequence goes on along the minus strand of DATETN010000033.1, from coordinate 6,048 downwards.
CCAGGAATTCAGGCCTCGAGTAACCATAGGTATGTACCGCGGCTTCGTTTACTGCCAAAAACCGCAACGTCTCTTCGTCATATACCCAGATCGGTTGGGGAGTTGACTCAAACAGCAGTCGATAGCGTTCCTCGGAATCACGCAGTTCAGCTTCAAGTTTTGCCCTCTCCATGAGGCGGGTCACCTTTGCCACCAACCGCGTCGAGTCAAAGGGCATTTCGAGATAGTCGTCGGCGCCGGAGGCGAGCCCTTCAACTACGCTCTCGGTGTCTTTGCGATGGGCCGTAACGAGGAGGATTGGGATCGAATGGAGGTCGGCATCCTGCCTAATAAGACGACAAAACTGAATTCCGTTTACTTCAGGCATCGACACGTCGCTGATGACCATGTCGGGGCGCTTACTGCGGGCGACTTCAAAAGCTTCTGACCCATTCTCGGCAGTGAGTACCGAATACCCTGCCTTTCTCAGCAGGTTGTCCATGAGGCTAAGCTGTTCCGGAGTGTCATTGACAATCAAAACGGAACCGCCATCACGTCCATTTTCGGTCTTTACTGCCGGATCCATTCGTTCTTCCTTAAGGGTAGTGATTAAATGCGAAATTTTGTGGGAACTACGCCTCTTATTGAACGGGATTTTTGACGATACTCTGCTGAAGCAGGTGACATGAGCGATTGGCACAAGGTGTCCAATTGAGCGGCGAAGTATAACACAGGGTTCCACATCGAGAGCTCGTTCAATTGAGCCCAGTCGGCTTATCCGTCATTAGTTGCGTCGGGGCCTTGATTCGAACTAGTGCGCTTGTGTTCTAATAAGTGCTATTAACACGGAATTTCCGAGATCAAGCCACGGATTTGTCACTTTTCCTTGGCCTAATCTCTAAAGAGAACCTTCGGGTGTTGCCGCGTGGCCTTCGGAAGAGTAAACCCGGAGGCCGAAGACTGAATCAAAACCCAAAGTTCGAGGAGAGTCAGAGACGTAATGATGACCGAGTTGTTCAAAAATGCCAAATCCAAATTACTCCCTTTTGTAATTTTAGTTTTGACAACGTTTACGCTTTCACCGGTTCGCGGGCAGACTCCGATGGCAAAGACCCAGGTTCCCTTGATTTCGATCGCCGCGAGTCCGGTGCAACAATCCTACGCTGACGTGGTCAGCCGGATCGCGCCAGCTGTGGTCACCGTACGCTCAACTGAGCGGACGCGTACGGGTCAACAGGTGCCGTTTCTTGAGGATCCCTTGTTTCGTGAATTTTTTGGCGACCGCTTGCCACAACAGCCACGGCGTGTGGAAGGTGTAGCCTCTGGCGTGATCGTTAGTGCTGATGGGTACATTCTTACCAACCATCACGTGGTAGATGGCGCAACCGAGATTCGAGTTGAGACCTCGGACAATCGCTCCTTCACAGCAAAATTGGTGGGATCGGATCAGCCGAGCGATTTAGCTGTGCTGAAGGTTGAGGGTGCGAACCTACCTGTGATCGTGCTGGGAGACTCAGACAAGGTTCGCGTCGGTGATGTGGTCCTTGCGGTCGGTAATCCGCTCGGAATTGGACAAACTGTGACTTCAGGCATCATCAGTGCTAAGGGTCGTTCGACCGGGTTGAGTGACGGGAGTTTTGAAGACTTTCTCCAGACCGATGCCTCCATCAATCGTGGGAACTCTGGTGGAGCGCTTGTAGACACAAACGGTCAACTCGTCGGCATCAATTCGCAAATTCTTTCGCCATCCGGCGGCAGCATCGGAATAGGCTTTGCCATTCCTTCGAACATGGCAAAAGCCGTGATGGATCAGCTGCTCAAAACCGGTAGGGTTCGGCGGGGGATGATTGGAGTCAATATCCAGCCGGTTACGGCCGACGTTGCTGCTAGTTTGAGTTTGCCTGTGGCGCGCGGCGCCATCGTTAGTGCGGTCCAGCCCGGCGGGCCTGGTGAACGCGCAGGTATTAGACGAGGCGATGTTATTACAGCAGTCAACGGACAGCAGATTACTGACCACAACAATCTTCGAAACGTAGTGGCGAGTACCGCTCCTGGAACTAATGTCATGGTTACCGTCCTTCGCGAAGGGCGCGAGCAGAGGATCCCTGTGACTTTGGCCGAGCTTCCGTCGACAACCGTCTCGACAGCGGGTGAAGGCGGCGGTGGATCCGGGACGGGCGACAAGTATGGGCTCACGTTGGAGCCTTTGACGGCCGAGATGGCATCTCGTTTGGGTTTATCACCCTCAGAGCAGGGTTTAGTTGTCGGTCGGATTACGCCCACCGGAGCTGCCACTGAGGCTGGCATGCGCCAAGGCGACTTGATACAGGAGGTCAACGGTCAGCCGGTTCGTACCGTCGCGGAATTTGAAGGTGCGATTCAGCGATCGGGCCAACGTCCAGCTCTGGTTCTCATTAACCGTCGTGGCTCTCCGATCTTCTTAACACTCCGCGCCACACCGTAACAGGCAATACCCTGCTGATAGTCTTTAACCAGTGTGGGGACGGCTATATCCCAGTCGGCCGTCCCCGTGACTTTTTTCCGAAATCGTCGTAAGCAGTCAAACTTGACGTCGAGTAGGCTTGCTCGTTAGGTTCACCCAGCCCAAATATGTTCCGGAGGTCTCCTTGATGAAAGAGTCGTCACCAAAATTCGAAGAACGGCCATGGGGAACATTTACTGTCCTCGACGAGGGTGATGACTTCAAGGTGAAGCGAATTGAGATCTGGCCCGGAAAGCGGCTCAGCTATCAAAGGCACTCGCAGCGCGCTGAGCATTGGTTTGTGGTCCAGGGTATTGCGAAGGTGACTTTGGACGACCGCACCCTAATGGTTAATTTGGGAAGCTCTATCGACATTCCAAAGGGTGCAGCACATCGAGTGGAAAATCCTGGAACGGACAATCTTGTATTTATTGAAGTTCAGAGAGGTGGGTACCTCGGTGAGGACGACATCGAGCGAATCGAGGATGATTTTGGTAGGGCAAATTTGCAACGGTGAATCGAGAAGGATTTTTCTCTTCTACGCTTATGGGACAGTGTTAAACCAGTCGTTCAATGGCGCTGGCGACACATCGGACACTAGTCTGATTGTTTGTGGGAGAGGTGGGAGGGTGTGGGAGAGTTAGCGGGTTACGGACGCCCTTTGACCTTTCCACCGCCTCGTTGCTCCTGCTTACCAGAATTACCGCGATTTTGCTGTTGTTCAGCTCGTTGCGGTTGCGGTTTTTGCAGCACGTGCACTTGCGGCCGTTCTTTGATGGCCCTCCGCATCTGTTGCTGCTCAGCTCGGGGTTGCGAGTGGACCTGAGGCCGCTGTGCACGTTGCGGCGCCGGTCTGCTCTCCTGACGAACTGGTGGACCCTGTATGCTTGCCCGATTTTGCCTCCCCCGATAGATGGATGGGCGAGGTCTATCCCGCTCCACCGAACGGTTCAGCTGCTGGGGACGTGGCGCCGGTCTGGCGGGCCGCTGTTGCTGCCGCTCAACGCGTCTTTGGGGTCTTTGGGGTCCTTGCCCTCGGGGTCTTTGCGCTTGCGACCGCTCCACAGGTCTTTGAGATCGACGTTCGTTCCCAACCCGCGTCCCCTGAGGTTGCTGCGGCCTCTGCTGTTGACGCAGTTGCCGTTCCTGCTGGCGCTGAATTCGTCGCAGCTGCCGTTGTGAGTTAGCCGACTCGTTGCCGCGATCGACTTGGTTCGTCCTGCCACGTACGCGATCTGGCTGACGCTCGTCACGAACTTTTAGCTCAGCCCGACGGGCTTGTTCAGGAGCTCTATCAACTAGCCGACGAGTTCCGAGGTCGCGCCGACCGAAGCGGAAGTCGGGGAGGTCCGCATTTGCAAATACACGCGTGTCGTCGAGCTTTCTCGCAATCCCTGGTGGCAGATCGATCTTTCCTCGGCCCCACGCTGAACGCAATGCAGCGTTCCGTAGTGGAGTGTCCAGCAATGGCTCTAATACAGGTTGTACTCCAGCTATGCTGTGACGATCACCTCGGCTGATTCGGTCACGATAGATGTAATCATCAAAACTGTCCCAGGGAACGATAGTAATTGCACCGGGAACATCCAGATTGATGACCTGTTGCGGAGTTAGATCGATCCGATGCAGGTAATGCGGTTGCCAATTCGAATCGTAGTAACGGGGTGCATACGGATCACCCGGAGCCAACGGCACCCAGCCAATTCCGTTTTGGTTCAGTGGAAGGAAGGCTACCAAAGCGGGAGCGTACAGAGGTTGAGTGCTTACCCGCTCAGGGATCCAGAACCACTGATTGTTGACATATGCCCAGCGGCCATAGTGATAAGGGGCATATCCCCAAGGCTCGTTTGAGATCCATGTCGGTCCATACGGATAGTCGTTGACCCAGTAGCCCGACTGGTACGGAGCCCAACCCGTATCGACTCGGGGCCGCCAGGAGTAACCATAGCCACTAACGTCAATCCAGTCGCCATAGTGGTCGAGATCATATAGACCAGGAATATAGTCACTAGCGTACTGATAACTCTGATACCGCCGGTAAGGGTCAAAGTAGTATGGATCATTTAAGTAGACGTTGTAGTCACGATAACGACCGTCGTACTGATTTGGATAGCGATAGCCGTAATAGTCATCCAGCAGTCCGCCGGCGTAACCGGGATCAATCCGAGCAAGCGCAACACTCGCCGCGGTTTGGCCCAGCAGTGTTAGCATCTCTCCTTTACTTATTTGACCTGAGCCGGCCAGACCCACTACTTGGGCCAAACCACTCAAAACGGAAATCCAGGCACTGCCATCGTCATTTAGCCCTACCTCGTAAAGGCCCGGTTCATAGAAGTCCACAGCGCCCACGGGAGTCGCCACTTCAAATAATCCACCAGAAGGGAGATAGCCCACATCGAAGAGTGCCGAACCATCACGTAGCGCTAACTGCGTACGGCGATCGGAGAGCGCAAGAACATCCAACGCTGTCTGGTCATTTAGTCGGGCAAAGTTTCGTCCACTGAATGCCAGGGCTGCACTGGAGCTCTCGCGTGTATAGATTCGATCACCTACGGAAACCGGCGTATTGTGTACAGCTTCAACCCATTCAGTAGTCAAGCCGTCGGCCGACAGATTGTTAATAGCCACTTGCCCTTCAATCCGCTCAACTCGAGCGGCAGTTTGCAGTTCTTCGGCTTTAGCGTTCTGCACGTGCCTTAGCCAGAACGCAACCCCCACTCCTGCCAAGACAGCGACTAGAGTTGCAATTATTGTTAGATGTGGCCAAACCCTTAATTTTCTCATCAATCAATCTCCCCAATCGTTCGAGCAAGCAGAAAGCGGCCCAACACAACGTAGTGTGTGTGCGAGCCACGCGGTGAAGGGGATTTGAGCGTGCTTTTTGGACGCCCTGAGGAGAGTCGCCGTTCGCCAGTTCGGTGGCTGGCAGATGGCTATCATGTTGCAAGAATGTTGCAAAGAAGGGCCGCCGTCTCTCGAGCGGCCCGCATTTTAATCGACGTCATCACGCTGAGAACCGCGTGCGGGAGGAACAATGTCGTCAAGCGTACTTCTGAGTGGCTTGGTTACCCCCTGCTGATTGTAATAACCGCCAGGTGCGAATTGGCCTGATTCGCCAATATCAAGCGAGCGCTCTTCGTCTCTCAACGCTTCCTCAGAATGGGTCTGTTCCCAGGTCTCTTTGTGCTTCGTACGATCGTTCATCGTTTCTCCTCCCGGTCTGTTTTGAGCGTTCTGACATGCACTGTTGCAAGCCGGGGGCCGATGACGCTTTTAGTGAGTTTTAGCTGGCTTGGAGGAAATGCGGTCGTTTTCGTAACAGAAATGTGGAACGAGTGTTCGGAGATGTTACTCAAAACGATATCAATAAGTATTGGCTGATTTCGTGAGCGCAAGGGTCATTTGATCCTCTGACGGTGCATGAGTTTCATTTTCGTATTTCTCCCAGAGACTAGCGTCGATTCGTCACGGATTGCGGCCGATCCGTCACAAAGCTGCGCCTACTTCACCGATCAATCGACTATGAATGTAAACGGATTTCTAAGGTCGAGTCTTCTCGCCCGACGTCCTACCTCGATACAACTCGA
>DATETN010000032.1:0-20814 GCA_035283645.1 Pyrinomonadaceae bacterium | reverse complement strand
GCGGAGTACGCCGTTGGCGTTGCGATTCTGGTCGCAATAGCACTAGTCGTTTACAACGCTCTTGGTATCGCGATTAATTCGAAGCTGACATCTGTAGCGAGCGAGATTGAAAAGTGATTAAACCACTGAAGTCGAAAAGTCGCTCCAGGTTAACTGCGGTTTGCGGTCGCCTCTCAAGCAGTGTTTGGGGGGCGTGTGAGCCAGGGAGATAAAAAGTCTCCGGATTTGAAAGCATACTCGTCGTTTATTTTACGAACGATACTCAATTCAACTAGTGCGGGGTTAGGAGAATGTCGGTTTCGCCCGAAATGATGAAATTATCTTTGCTCGCTTCAATGGCTGCGCTGGTCATTTATTACGACGTACGCTACCGGCGAATTCCAAACCAAGTCGTCCTTGTGATGCTCATTGGCGGCCTCGCAATTAACACCAACTTCGGTGGGCTCCAGGGAGCCTACGCGAGCCTGCTTGGACTCGGTTTGGCTTTCCTACCCATGTTTCTGATGCATATCTTCGGTGCTATGGGCGCCGGCGATGTGAAACTGTTTGCGGCTGTAGGTGCGGTGCTTGGCGTGAACCTGGTCCCTTGGACGTTTGTCATCGTTGTAATGCTGGGAGCCGGTCTTGCAGTCTATTCAATGATGAGATCTAAGACGGTTTTTTCGACCCTGCAAGGAGTTCTTCGGATCTTTGTCGGCATTCTACCGGGTTGGGAAATGCCGCGATTTACTATGCCATCCGACAGGCGGCATACGATCCCTTACGGTGTCGCAATCATGCTTGGAAGTGTTATTGCGGCGGCTTTGCTCAGAAGGTAATCGCTGACACGACGGGTCCAATCCCGCAGTCGCGGTACTCACGAAAATGGAGAGAAATCATGCGCAATAAAAGATTAGTCATCGCTCTACTGGCGGCTGTAACCTTTGGCCTCGTAGCAGCTGTTTCAGTAAGCCGGTACCTGTCAAACGCTCAGTCGTTTACCAGGAATCTCAACAACGTTGTTGTAGCTAAGATAGAGATTCCAGTAGGACAGAAGCTGATCGCGGAACATCTCGCCGTTGCTCAGTTTCCTCGCAACGTAACCCCGGAGGGTGCTTTTCCGGGCATCAGCGAGAATCTTATAGGCCGAGTGGCGGTGACGCGAATTGCACCTCGGGAGCCTGTGACCGAAGCGCGCTTGGCGCCAATTGGGGCGGCAGCCGGGCTCTCATCGGTGATTCCAGAAGGATACCGCGCGATGACCGTCAAGGTAGACGACGTCGTCGGTGTTTCCGGTTTCATTATGCCGGGAACGCTCGTCGATATTGTTGTTGTCATCGATCCCCCGAAGACCGGCGGGAACCAGGAAAAGGTTTCCAAGATTGTGCTCCAGAACATCAAGGTTCTCGCCAGTGGTCAGAACATAGATAGTCCCAAGAACGATCGGGAAGCGCAGCGGGTCAAAGCCGTGACGCTCCAGGTAACGCCTGAACAGGCCGAGAAGCTTGCGCTTGCCTCAAGTGAGGGACGGCTCCAGTTGGTGATGCGCAATTCGGTGGACCAGGGAGATGAGGTTACACCAGGCGCAAACAAGAGCTCGCTACTCTCAGGCGAGCGCGCCCAACCGGTACCTGAACCGGGTATCGCCGGCAAAGAAAACAGAACCAGTGCTCCAGTCGCGAGACGCCCGCGACCACGCATCTCGACTGTCGCCAATGCGGCTGCACGCGTTAACACGCCGCCTCCGCCAGCGCGTCCCAGTATCGAGGTGATTGAAGGCGCGAAGAAGCGAAACGTTGATTTTCCGTAAGGCTGCTTGAAAGCCTGACATGGGAGGTATCGAAATCATGAACGCGCGCCACTCATCAATTCCACATGCACCATTGTCCGTACTTAAGGAGATAGAGACCATGCTCAAACATTATTCGCTCAGAGACTTTGTCATACAGCTATTGCTGGCGGCGCTCATTACTCTGGCCATGGGGCTTGCTGTCGTGGCAAATGCCCAGGAGTCAATGTATGACGCCTCATTCAATAGCACCTCTCGAGAGGGCATTCCCATTAACGTGCTCGTGGGCCAGTCACGGGTCATCAACTTTGACCGTGCGATTGGCCGTTTCTCGATCTCGAATCCCGAAGTAGCGGAAGCGGTCATGGTATCGCCCACGCAGGTGCTTGTGAATGGCAAGACCTTTGGGCAGGTAAATTTCATTGCCTGGGAAAAGTCAGACGAGAAGTTCATCGTCTTTGATGTTTTCGTCCGCGCTAACTTGTCACTGATTGATTCACAGATCCGCGCATTGTTCCCGCGTGACGATATCCGCTTGAGCCAGGCAAACGGCTCGGTAGTGCTCTCGGGCACAGTGAGCGAACCGCAATCGGCTGCGCAAGCTGATGCAGTCGTCCAGGCGGCGGGCTTCAAAACAGTGAACATGCTTCAGTCACCGGTCACAGACATGACTCAGGTGCAATTGCAGGTCAGGGTTGCCGAAGTGAGCAGGCAAAAGCTGCGTGAGTTCGGGTCGTCATACGGATCGGCAAACAGTACGTCAGTCTTTGCCCAGGGTGGCGGTCCAGCTACCTTGTCTGATCATACCGGCGGCGCTCTCGTTAGTGACTTCGCCGGCTCGGCATTGAATCTTTTTCTCTTTAATTCCGGGCTCAACACAGCCGCCTACATTCGGGCGCTGAAGACCAATGGCGCACTTCGCGCTTTAGCCGAGCCTAATCTAATCGCGATGAACGGGCAGCAGGCCAGCTTTTTGGCTGGTGGCGAGTTCCCCGTACCGGTGGTGCAGGGCGGACAGAACGCGGCCATAAGCGTTGTTTTTAAAGAGTATGGAGTGCGTTTGAACTTCAAACCTACGATCATTGACGAGGACCACATCCGTCTCGAACTCGAGCCCGAGGTTTCAACCATCGACTTTGCGAACGGTGTCCGTTTCAACGGTTTCATCATTCCCGCCTTGCGGACGCGACGCGCTCATACAGGCGTTGAACTACGCGACGGCCAGAGCTTTGCTCTTGCGGGTCTCCTGGACAACAATGAGACCAGATCACTTTCGAAAATTCCCGTGCTGGGTGATATCCCAATCCTCGGCAATCTCTTCAAGTCTTCCTCTTTCCAAAAGCAGGAGACTGAGTTGATGTTTATCATCACCGCGGATCTCGTGAAGCCAGTTAATCGAGACGACTTGCCGCAAATGAAAGGCATCGATGGACTGAAGACCGGTTCACCGCTGGGCGTTGAGCCAAAAGGCGACGGCATCACCGGCAAGAGCGGTTTCTCCACGGGAGCAGCCGAAGGCGCAGAGACCAGTCCGGCCGCCGAAGAAACAAATGGAAAGACAGAAAGTGCTACTAAGGTCGCAGCCCCGGCGACTGTGGTCCCTGCATCAGCTAAAGGCGGAACTCCCTAGCAGGGGTTGGTCGTCTTTCGATTTTCAAATTGACTAACCGGGCGGCCATCGTCAAGCGATCGCCGCCCCAACGTGGCCTATACCAGGGTGCGGCAACGGTCAACCAAGGAGGTAACCCTCATGGTAGCTAACGAACCTACGAAGCCAGCTCATCGTCGTAAAGAGCGCGGGAGCGTTCTAGCTTATACGGTGCTGTCTGCTCTATTCCTCTTCTTAGCTGTTGGCTTGGGTGTGGACCTCAGCCACCTTTACCTCGTCAAAACGGAACTACAGAATGCCGCTGACGGGGCAGCCCTGGCCGGCGCCTCGGCACTTCTACTGCCTGACGATGAAGAACCCATCAAGACGGCGGTAGATCGTGCGCTGCTGGTTCTGAACTCCAACAAATACAATTTCAACAATAGAGAATTTGTTAGTCAGATGACGCTGGAGGAGCAGCGTGCTTTGGTGAAGTTCTCAGTAAATTTGGAGGGCGATTACGTCGACGAAGCCACGGCAGCCGTTACCGACAATATTCGTTTCGTAAGAGTTACGACACCTGACGTGCCGGTATCTATCTTCTTTGCCGTTCCGATTCTGGGGACTTCCAGAGGACTTGATGCAACTGCGACCTCAGGTTTGTCTGTGCCTTCGAATGTCTTTTGCAACATCACGCCAATAGCCGTTGTTGAAGGTGCATTTGACGAGGGCATTGGCTTACTAGATACCAACAATGACGGTTTGAAAAACATCGCGGATTGCAACCCTCCCGAAAACTCTCCAAGCTGTAATCCGGCAGAGGCATTCTGCCCTGGTTGCAAGTACAAGATCACTGCTGCGCCTTCACAATTCGAGGACACCTCAGCGGGTAACTATCAGTTACTAGATGCGGGGGCAGGAGCCAACGATCTGAAGTATGCAATTGCTGGCGGTTCAGCGGTGTGCATCACGTCAAATGACACGGCCGACTGGGCATCTGACACAAACCCCGGCCGGGCGACTGGACCAGTCGAAAAGGGAATAAACACACGGTTCGACGTTTATCAAGGGTTCGGAGCAGGAACAGTTACGGTGAATGGTGAAGTCAAGCCGATCGAAGAGGTGTTTCCTCCTGATAAGAATATTTACGAAGGACCGGATCCTGATAACCCGAACGATCCGAAATACATCTATCCAGGTATCTGGAAAACTGAGTATGACGATCCCAGTGCTCCAAAGGAAGCGCCAACCCACACGCCCGGAGATGATCCACGACGTGAAATCTCTTTTCCAATCGTTAAAAAGGACCAGTGGGATAACGGCAAGGACAATGTCCAATACAACCGTGTAGGGAAGTTCTTTTTGAATAAAAAGGTCGATGGAAACTCTGCCATCTATGCCGAATACCTTGGCATCGCCTTATCCGGCGGGGGTTATTACCCGGGCGGTGGTAACACAGCGCCGATAGTCGTTCCAGTGCTCTACAAATGAGCGGGGGGAGTGATGAACATCGCCAAGAAAATAAGAAGTTTTTCCCGCGCTGAAGGTGGAGCGGCACTGGCGGAATTCGCGATTCTGGTTCCCTTTCTTGTCGTGATGCTTGCTGCCGTCTCTGAACTTGGACGGTTCTTCGAAGAGTACTCCGCGCTAGCCAAAGGGACGCGGGCTGCATCCAGGTATCTCTCGAATGTGCCCTACACCGGGGACAACAAAGATGCAGCGAAGAACATAGTGATGTGTGGCAAAACAACGGCCTGCGCTGACAACGAAAAGGTCGTAAAGGGAATACTTTTTACTGACATTGCGGTCACCGAAACTTTCCCGCCTGCTGGATTAGAGCCAGAGACGGTGACGGTAAGCGTAGTTACCTATACCTATACTCCGGTCTTCAATATCGGAGCATTGCTGCACAACTCGTTCTCCTTGGCGGTGCCAGTGAGACCAAGCACGACGATGTACTACATGGTCACTGAGGCCGGAGGAGCGGTGGATTAAAGGGGCGGCAAGATGCGTAAGAATAATCATAGGAAAGGTGAGCGTGGGACGACGATGGCAGAGTTCGCGATCATTGCGCTCGTGTTCTTCATGATCATCATCGGCGTCATCGAATCCGGTCGATTACTTTACACCCACAATGCGCTGAATGACGCCACTCGACGTGCCGCCCGATATGCCGTAATCCATCCAGAGAATGTCACATGTGTTAAGAACGTCGCCGTCTACGGTGAGACCAACATCACTCCGTTTCCTGAGTGCGCCCCGGTGGGGACAGCATTAATAAATGGATTAACCCCAGACATGGTGACAGTGACGTATCTCGGAGCAAACATTGATGAGGATCCGGACATAGACACGACGTTTGGTACCAACCTGGGAACAGCTCAAGTGAGCATTACAGGGTACACATTCAATTTTAATATACCTCTGTTTACCAGGAATTTAACCCTCCCCGCATATAGCGTCACATTGACTGCGGAGAGTGCCGGTCTGATACCGGCGGACCTAGAATAATCAAGAGAACAAGGATTCGTTACGCAATGAAAAAAAATCTGACCTTTATTCTACTTTGTAAGGATCCTGCTGATTTACGAGAGATGGGACGGGCTTTGAACGGACACCCGGGAGCGAGCGTTCTGATGATGAGCGACGACCCGGAACAGGTTTTCACCGAAGCGGTTCGCCTTCGACCTTCATCGGTTGTTGTCAACATGGGCCATATGGGCGAACCGGCAATGAAGCTGGTTCAACGCATCACCGCTGAGTGCGCGACGACTGCCGTCATCTGCGCTTCTCGAGAAGCTTCTCCGGATCTGATTTTACGCAGCATGCGCGCCGGCGCACGTGATTTCATTCGCTTGCCAATCCTCGAGGACGAGTTAATCACCGTTATTGATCGCACTGCTCAGTTCTGCGCCGAGCACGCAGATGACGAACCGAAGAAGCGAGGACGTGCCATTGCGGTTTTCTCAAGCAAGGGTGGCTGCGGTTGCTCTTTGATAGCGACCAATCTTGCAATGATTCAAACCTCACCGACTGTGCTGGTGGATCTGAACCTGCAGTCAGGCGATCTCGAGCTCATGCTCGGGCTCAGGCCAAAGTTCTCACTGGCAGACGTTGTTGAGAACCGTGAACGACTTGATGATGCCCTTTTGGCAAGCTATCTGACCCAAAGGTCTAAGAACGTTTCATTGCTCGCAGCCCCGATCAAAGCAGAGAGTGCCGAGGACATCGAGCCTCGGCACATCTACGAGATTATGGAGTTACTGCGACAGCGATATGATCAAGTAATTATCGATACACCGCACAGCTTTGACGCCGTCACTATCTCTGCGTTGGATCATGCTGATCAGATTCTGGTGGTACTCACTCTCGAGATACACGCAATTCGGAGCACCCGCCGGGCCCTGGACATCTTTGATCGCCTGGGATACCCGCGTAAGAAGATTCGTCTGGTGGTAAACCGTTGGAGCAAGAACATCGATCTCGACCAGAAACAGGTTGAAGACTTTTTGGGTGAACGGGTGGTTGGTTACATCCAGAGCGACTATCGCGCAGCAGTCAACTCAATCAACCTCGGTCAACCGTTAATCGAATCGGCTCCAGCTTCCAAAGTGACCAACGATATACGAGGTGTGGCGGCAAAGCTGTTCGATGGCAAATTTGAGCCTTTCACTATGAGTGAGAATGGAAGACGGCCGTTCAATTCAATCTTTCGCCGGCAACAGGCGACGGTTGAAGACTTCGGTCTGAATGCGGCACTCGATCGAGCCAATCTCGGCGAAGCGCAGTAACACTTATCAGATAGGGAAAAGACATGGCACTACGTGAAAGACTAGTTAGAGAAGCGGGAATGACTGGGCCGTTGACCGACGACGGTATCAGCAATCAGCAAGGCTTTCAGGACATGAAAGCCCGGCTCCACCGCATGCTCATTAATCGGATGGATTTAACCAAGCTGGGCATGCTAGAGCCTGACCAGCTTCACGAAGAGGTCTCACGCCTGGCAGCCAGTCTTTTGGCACAGGAGGACACTCCGCTCTCTACAGTCGAACGCGAACGGCTCATTCACGAGGTCAGACATGAACTCTTTGGGTTGGGACCATTAGAGCAGTTGTTGGCAGATACTTCTATCTCCGACATTCTGGTTAACTCCCCTTACAACATCTACATCGAGCGCGGCGGCAAACTAGAGCGTACCAATATTGAATTCAAGGACAATGAGCACCTGATGCGAGTTATCGAACGCATCGTATCCTCAGTGGGCCGGCGCATCGATGAATCGTCCCCAATGGTGGACGCTCGTTTAAAAGACGGCTCTCGTGTGAACGCAATCATCCCGCCCCTTTCCCTGGATGGTCCAGTACTTTCCATCCGTCGTTTCGGCGCCGAACCGTTGCGGATGAACCGGTTACTCGAAAAACAAGCTCTCACACCTGACATGGCGTCCATGTTTGAGATGTGCGTAAACGCCCGGTTGAACGTTTTGATTTCTGGCGGCACCGGCGCTGGTAAGACAACTCTGCTAAACGCGCTTTCTGCCTACATCCCCCCGGATGAACGCATCGTCACAATCGAAGATTCGGCGGAGTTGCAGATGCAACAACCGCACGTCGTCCGTCTGGAAACGCGGCCACCCAATATTGAAGGAAAAGGTGAGGTGACGCAGCGCGATTTGGTTCGAAACGCCTTACGTATGCGCCCTGACCGGATCGTCATCGGTGAGGTGCGTGGAGGTGAAGCGATCGACATGTTGCAGGCGATGAACACTGGCCACGACGGCTCGCTTACGACGGTTCACGCTAATACCTCACGTGACGCATTGGCCCGCCTGGAAACAATGATTCAGATGACTGGTATGCGACTCTCGGACCGGGCGATGCGACAACAGATAGCATCCGCCATCAACATGGTCATTCAGGTCGCAAGACTTAGCGACGGCACACGGCGCATCATTTCCATCTCCGAAATCACGGGTATGGAGGGTGAAACTATCACGATGCAGGACGTGTTTATCTATGAACGCAAGGGCGTCGATGCCAATGGCAAGGTCATTGGACGGTTTAGACCCACCGGGGTGCGACCTCGCTTTGCCGAAAGACTGAAGGTCTACGGAATGCAGCTGCCGCGTTCATTCTTTGAGGAGGTAGCATAAATGTTCTTTATTCCATTCATAGTCTTTATGGCGTGCTTGTTCGTGACGTATGCACTGTACCTATTAACGTCGCGAAAGTCAGACGCCCAACGTGCTCTTCTCAATGAACGGCTTGCCGAAGCTATTCGTTCATCGGCCCATTCCGACGACATCGAAGTGCAGCTCGCCCGCCAGGAACTCCTGAGTGAGATACCCTGGATGAATCAGTTTTTGGTTAAGCTCCAGGCCACGTCACGCCTCAAGAAGATCATTGATCAGGCCGACGTCAACATTACGGTAATGCGGCTGGTGCTGTTCTCCGCCACAGCCGGCGTCCTGGCTTATCTGGCGGTGTCGATGGTTAGCACTTCCATCCTCCTGATGCTGGTGTCCGGTGTCATCGCTGCAGTGCTGCCTTTCACACACATATGGATCAAGCGTAAAAAGAGGTTACACAAGTTCCTGCAGCTCCTGCCGGACGCACTCGATTTGATGAGCCGTGGCTTGTCGGCGGGTCATGCGTTCACCGAAGCCCTCCACATGGTGTCGACTGAAATGTCGGAACCAATTGCTTCAGAGTTCCGCAAAACGTACGACGAGCAAAACTTGGGACTCTCACTGAAACTGGCCCTGGAGAATCTTGTTGAGCGTGTGCCGCTACTGGACCTTCGCATGTGCGTCACTGCGGTCTTGATTCAACGCGAGACCGGCGGTAACCTCTCCGAACTATTAGAGAAAGTGGCCTATACGATCCGTGAGCGTTTCCGGATCATGGAGGATCTGAAAACACTGACTCTCAGTTCGCGTTGGTCGGCATGGCTGCTCTGCGCTCTCCCCATCTTCCTGGCCGTTTACATAACGGCGATGAATCCAAACTACATGGATGTGATGTGGAAAGACCCGCGTGGACATAAACTACTTGCCATAGCCGCAATCATGCAGGTTCTCGGAATGTTGATGGTCCAAAAGATCATGAAGATTAGGATCTAACTGAATACCGGGACGTTACTCAGTTTCCGCCCGTGTTCATCTGATACGGCGAGCCGGGCACATAAACAATCGAGATAGGTGCAACTTATGCTATTTATTTCAATTTCCACTTTCATCTGCATAGCCTTTGCGGTGATGGCCGTGTACTGGCTGATGTTTCGCCCGGTGAGCGCGACCGCTGAGCGCCTGCGACAACTCGAGGACCCTCGATTACCCGCAGGCACCCAGAGTATTGAGCCTAATAGCGCTACCTCGATTGCCGAACGTTTGGCCGAACCCATCAGCAGGCTCGTGCCCCCCTCGGCTGCCGGCGCCAAGAAGCTGCAGAAGGAGTTAATGCAGGCTGGTTATCGCTCGCCGTCAGCTCCGGCTGTTTACCGATTATCACAGTTCGTACTAATGTTGGCTTTCCCTGCGCTGGTTCTAATGGTTTGGATGTCCTTGGCGCGTCCGCTCAATAGCGCCTATCTACCCGCACTCTGCGCCCTGGGCGCCGGTTTCATTTTCCCGCGGTTCATGTTGAACCGGCTAATTGCCAGCCGCAAATTGCGGATAACCTGGGGGCTCGCTGATGCCCTGGATTTAATGGTGATCACGATGGAGGCAGGATTAGGCCTCAATGCTGCGATGCTCCGCGTGTGTGAAGAACTCAAGACAGTTCATCCCGACATCAGCAAAGAATTTGAGTTGGCCAATCTTGAAATCCGGGTTGGCCGCGAGCGCAGTGAAGCTCTGCGAAATCTCGCTGACCGGACTGGCGTTGAAGATCTGAATAGTCTTGTCGGTATGTTGATTCAGGCAGATCGCTTCGGTACATCCATCGCCCGTGCCGTGCGCGTCTATTCAGACAGCTTGAGAACCAAACGGCGACAACGCGCGGAACAAGCAGCGCAGAAAGCCGCGTTCAAGTTGTTGCTGCCACTTGGTGGTCTTCTCTTTCCCACGATGTTCATTATCATCCTCGGACCGGCTCTTCTAAACATCTCTGACATGTTAGGAAGCGGTCTCTCATTTAGTGGTAAGTAAGGAGTCCCACAATGATTAAGCACTCACTTGTTGTTCTGTCTCTATCGCTCGTGTTCGTGCTCGGTGCTTCGCCGATCATTTCCGTCCAGAGTACCGAATTGACGGATGCCGAGATCGCTGCTCTTGATGCAGCCTCAGCCGAGGCCGCTCAGGATCTTGAAGTCGAACCCAAGCCGAGTGGAGGTAATCGGTTCGTACGGGTTCTTAAAGCACCCTTTAAAGCCATCGGCCGCCTCTTTGGACGCGGCGGGAACAAGGACGACAACAAATTGCACCGTCTTTCCAAGAAAGACGTGAAGAAGTTCGAAAGCGCACCTATTACCCGAGTAGTCGATGCGCGCACCGCTCCTACGGCCCCGACACAAACATCTGAAGCCACGCCACCCACTGGCCCTGCGGCCACAGAAGATCCCGCGCAGGCACTCTCGTTCGAACTGCTCGAACGCGGTCGCAGACTGCTTGACAGCAACAATCCAAACGGCGCCATTATGGCGCTCTCTACCGCAGTCTCCCTGAACCCGAGACTCCGCGATGCGCATAACCTGCTCGGCATCGCCTACGAAAATAAGGGAATGCGACGTCAGGCCCTGCTCTCACTCGAGTTCGCCCTCAAAGGCGACAACGATAAGGCAGAACATTTGAACAACTATGGATACTTGCTGTCGAAGAACGGTGAATACCACAAAGCAATCAAGTATCTGAAGAAGGCTGTGAAGCTCTCCTCCAGTGATCAGCGCTTCTTAAACAACCTGGCTATGGCTCAAGTGCAGTTAGGCAAGTTTGACGACGCGTACGAGAACTTCGCACGCGCCGTCGGTGAGTTCGAAGGTCACATGAACATTGCGACTCGACTGCAGCGTCTCGGAAAAGAGAAAGACGCAATTAAGCACCTCGAAAAAGCAAGAGTTCTGCAGCCCAACAACACGGATACCCTCGCGCGCCTTGTGACACTCTACGGTCAGATGGGTGAGCCCGAGAAAGCCACTGAAGCAAACAAGTCGCTCCTGGCGATCCAAGCCAGTGCGAATGCTGCTCAGCAAAGATCTAAAACGGAGCAACCCTAATGGGACATCTCAGCATTTTGAACCGCGCTGAAATTGAGAGCCTCGGCCCGCCAACCCCTGAAGAAGTGGCGGAAACAGGTGTTCATGAGGCTTTCTTGTGTGATCTCGCTCTGAAACACGTGGCGATGTTGCCCGAGCCAACTACGCTTACGGTAGCTGACCGGCTTCATCTCCCCAGAGCGTTGACCGAGGAGCTGCTCTATCACCTCTACCGGGAAAAGCTGATCGAGATGCGGCTGCAGAGCGCCGTCGGAGCAACGCGCTATGCAATGCTGGACCACGGCTGGGAACGCGTTGCTCGTTTGCAGTCGCAGAGTGGTTACCTGGGACCAGCTCCTGTATCTCTTGAGGACTACTCGCACATGATGCGACTCCAGGCGGTGCCCTCGCGACCCGCTTCGATCGAAACTGTTCGGGCTGCCTTCCAGGATCTCGTTCTACCCGACTCGCTAATACAAACACTGGGCTGCGTCATCAATTCACGATCTTCGCTGTTCCTGACCGGACTCCCCGGCACCGGCAAAACAGCTGTCTCTGAACGGATGAACGCAGCTCTCTCTGGCGCGATCTGGATTCCGTATGCGGTCGAAATTGACGGGCAGATCATCCGTGTGTTCGATTCTCACAGTCATCGCCCGGTGCAGCAGCGTGAGACAGCGATTGAACATGACCGCCGCTGGATCGAGGTCGAACGTCCGCTGATCATCGTCGGCGGCGAACTTACATTGGACAACACCGATCTAACCTGGTCCGAGTCGGCGAAATTTTACGAAGCGCCATTTCAAGTCAAATCAAATGGCGGTACATTGGTTATCGACGACTTTGGACGGCAGCGAGTGGCGCCACAAGATCTCTTGAATCGCTGGATCCTGCCGCTGGAGAGGCGTGTCGACTTTCTGACCTTGCACAGTGGCAAGAAGATCGAGGTTCCTTTTGAACAGTTGGTTGTCTTCTCTACAAATTTGGATGAGAGAGATCTTGTCGACGAGGCGTTCCTACGACGAATGGGCTATCGCGCTCGCGTCGAGCCGCCCACTCCTGAAGCCTACGTTGAGATCTTCAAACGCACAGCCTCCACCCGTGGCGTCGCGATCGATCGGGAGTGCTTAAATCACATCCTGAATCGGTATCAAAGCGAACAGCGAATTTTGAAAGGTTGTGAGCCGCGCGACCTGTTGAATAAAGTCACCGACATTTGCCGCTTTGAAGGTCGAACACTGCAACTTACTCGTGAGCTCGTTGACCTCGCCTGGGGAAACTACTTTGGGCAGGCCCACGGATTTACTAAAGAGCGGCCGTTTCAAGCCTCAAATGGTGACGCTCAACGAGTTGCAAATAATGTCCGATAAGCTACGTTCGATAAACTTCAGTTTGTCGCGTCGGATACTCTGAACACAGTTGAACCAGTTCCGGAGCCGGACATGCAATCGGACATTTTGAACTTGACGGCTAAACACAAGAGTTCCGGAGCGACAGGGTCGACAAACTAAAGTTCGTCGGACATTATGAACGATGTCTTTTCGCCAATTACCTATAGTTATCCTGCTTCTTTGCCTCGTTACCTGTGAATGTGCTCGCATTGACGCTCTGGGTTCGGGGCTATCTTTCGATCAGCCCCAGAAACCCACGCCTAAAACCAATCACACTCGCGCCCGCTCGCGAGAGACCCTTCGAAAAATCGCACAACGTCTGAACCTCCCAGTCGAGGAGTTGGTGCGGCTGAATGGACTCAAAGCCGATGCCAGACTCCCGAAAGGCATGCGGATCGAACTGCCGGCCAGCGCCGGCAGTCCTGCGGACAGTGCCAACATAGTTGGAAATCGAATCACGCTTGCTGACGGCTATTCGTTTGAGGTTGACGAAGTCTGGAAAGAGGGTGATGAAACCTGGTTTCGGAAGGGGAACATCTCTCAACGGGTGCCGCAATCCGTCTCATCAGTAAGAGCAATAGTAAAAGCACCCGCAAACGAGGCGCCGTCAGAGGCGAAGGAAGCTAAGGTCAGCGAAACGGCCGCGACCGCTGTTTGGATCCATCTCGTTGGTGGAGCGCGTTTTCGTGCGGATGAAGTTCGCGAGACAAGTGATGGCGCCTGGTACAACCGTGGCAATCTGTCCGTGTTTCTTGAGCGCGAAAGGATTGCCAGGATCGAAAGAGAGATGCCCGGGGCAGCACGTTCCCGTAACTCTGATTGGACTTCTGGCAGCGCCTACGTCGATCAATTGATTCGAAACAACGGCGAACTTTATGCAGTTGACCCCTATTTAATCTTTTTAGTTATAGAGCACGAGTCCCGATTTCGACAGTACGCCGTCAGCCCGAAGGGTGCTCGCGGTTTGATGCAATTGATGCCTGGTACAGCGCGACGATTGGGTGTCCGCAACTCCTTTGATCCAGCCCAGAACATTCGGGGTGGCTCGCAATACTTAAAGGAATTGTTGACTATGTTTGGCGGTCGCGTGGATCTTGCACTGGCGAGTTATAATGCCGGCGAAGGGGCCGTCATGAAGTACGGACGTGCGGTTCCCCCTTACAGAGAAACTCGTGATTATGTTAAGCGGATTACCCGTCGCTATGGTGAGCCGCAAACCGCGGGCGAGAAGGCTGGAAATACTTCAGCGCCTTCTCCAAAGTAATCCCGCAGAAAGCGCAAAGACATGAAACACATCTTCATCAGTCGAGTTCTGACATTTTTGCTGGTATTTAGTTTAGCTTGCGTGCTGGGGCAGGCACAGCGAAACCAAACTCCACTTACTAATAGCTCAATAGTGAAGCTGGCGAAAGCGGGGTTCAAAGAGAAGACAATCATCTCGATTATTGCTTCGCGGTTGTCTAATTTTGACCTCTCACCCGAGCGAATGATTGAACTGAAACGCAGCGGAGTGACGGAAAAAGTCATTCTCGCCATGCTCTCCAGACAAGAGGGAATGGACGTAGCAGCAGACGATACTGCCTGGAGCGACGATCCTTTCTTTAACGAAGGTATCAGCACGCCCCGGAACGATTCACCCCGGGGTCAGAACCCTTCAGACGGAAGCAGCGTTGACATTTTTGGATCGAGCGGCGGCTTGAGGGGCGAGACGCAAACCCGGGGCGGAGGTGGCTCGAGCTCAGGAGATATAATGACGACGGGCAGCGCTACGGTGCGGATCATCCGTCCTCCTTCTGAGGCTAACGCTCCCACAAAGCTGGAAAAAACACCTTCACTTACCAACGCCTCAATTATCGAACTCGTCGAAGCAGGTTTCTCGGAAGGCACTGTGGTTCGCCGCATTGAACAGTCGCCGGTGGAGTTCGATTTGTCGCCGGCAAGTCTCGAGGAACTTAAAAGAAAGCGTGTGAGTGAGAAGATCCTGACAGCGATGAAGGCAGCCATGGGTGCAGATTCTGCGGCCGCTAATTCAAGCACGCCCAATGAATAGAATAAGACACATCACATTGCGGCGAGTTGAGCGGCGGTCAGTTGCCTGGATCGGAGTAGCACTACTCCTCTTGCTCGCAATGGTCTGGCTTACGGCCCCCAGCGCGCCGGGTTCCCTTATTGCTTCGGCCCAGTCTGCGCCACAAAAGAAAAAGAGAACCGGAAGAGCATCGCCCAACATTGCAAAACCGGCGCCTTCACCAACGCCAAAGTCATGGATGGATGCGCTTGGCGAGCCTCCGCCGCCACCTCCGCCACCTAAACCGTCACCAACGCCCAAAGTTGAAGCTGAGATTTCCCCGGGCGATGTGATTTCGGTAACGACTACTGAAGTGATGCTGCCGGTGACGGTGCGCGATGAGCAGGGACGATTTGCAAGCGAACTTACTCGAACCGACTTCCGCGTATTCGAGGACGGACAACCACAGCCTTTGAGTGATGTAGCACTGCGAAAAATTCCGGTTGATGTCGTATTAATGGTGGATTCGTCTTCGTCGGTGGCTAACAATCTGGATGATTTTCGCCGGGCTGCCGCGGGATTTGCGGCAAAGCTTGCCGCCGAAGACCGCCTCAGTCTCATCAAGTTTGATGATCGTGTCCATCTTTTGCAGGACTGGACACAAAGTCGCTTCCAATTTCAGCGCTCTCTGGGCCGCATTGAACCGGGAATGTTTACGCGCTTTAATGACGCTCTCCTGCTTGCAGCGCGCCAGCAGTTCACCTCGACGAAATCTCGCAGGGCAGCGATTGTTTTGTCGGACGGTATTGACAGTGGCCGCGGAACAACGTCATTAGAGGGAGCGCTGAGGGCGTTACTCGAAGCTCAGGTCGTTGTTTATGTCGTCAGCAATACCGAGATTGCGCGCGCGGCAAAGCGCGCTGAACTCGATTCGCTCCTTGGGGGAGCGGATTCAGTGGTTCGCTTCAACCAGCTCCGCATAGAAGACTTACGTCAGGGGCTGCGAGTACTGGACCAGAGTGAAACGCAGTTGGCTCAGATTGCAGCTGCCACTGGGGGCAGACTCTATCGTCCGCTTAGTTTTCAGGCGCTTGATTCAACGTATGCGGAAGTGGCGGAAGAGTTGCGACATCAATACGCGCTCTACTACACACCATTAAACAAACAGCGGGACGGAAGCTTTCGGCGCGTGCGGGTTGAGACGACTGATCCCTCATTCGAAACGCACACGCGCGTCGGATACTTCGCCCCAAAGAGCTAAGGTTGTTGGTGTGATTTCGTGGATCGTTCACACCCAGCTAAGAAAGGACGATCCACGAAGCCACACGAAGCAACACGAATAAGGGATCGCGCAGGGAAGACTTCGGGCTAATCGCTTTCATTCTCGTTCTGGGCAGGCTTTTTTCGTGTGATTTCGTGGATCGTTCTTGCCGGTTAAGAAAGGACGATCCACGAAGCCACACGAAGCAACACGAATAAGGGGATCGCGTGAAGTTAATCGGTTTCATTCTCATTCTTACGCTCGGACTGAGTTCCGCTGCGGCTCAGACCACTGAGCCCAAGTTGGAGCAGACTGATAAAGCTGCCGAAGAACAAACAGCGCCGGAGATCTGGTTGCATCTGGCGGGAGGCAAGAAGTTTCAGGCTGAAGAAGTAAACCAGGACAATGATGGTTACTGGTACAAGCGTGGAAACATTTGGACGTTTGTAGATCGTGCCCGAGTCGCGTCCGTCGAACGCATTTCTCCCGAGAAGGAAGCTGATGCAAGCGAGCCGCTACGCGGGCACGGCAGATGGAAAATCGCCGATGCCGGGCGTGTAGAGGCCTTCTTCGCGGCGAAATTCGGCCGCCCCTTACCTATGGGTGCTTTTGGCCAATCAGCGCTGCATACGCAGTGGGGCTTGGACCATCGCAACGGCATGGACGTGTCGCTCCATCCGGACAGTGTCGAGGGCAGGGTTTTGATCGCCTACTTGCGAAGTGAAGGAATACCCTTCCTGGCATTTCGGGGCCCCATTCCTCGGGTGGCCACGGGACCGCATATTCATATTGGTAATCCGTCGCCCCGAGTCCGGTTGCAACATCATTCGCGTTAAGCAAAGGAGAAATGAGAAATGGAAAATTTAAGGTCGCCCAAGCATGACTATTTTCCATTTCTCATTTTCCATTTTGCCCGAGTTCTGAACTCGAGGTGATGTCAATGAAATTCCTTGAGGTAGCCCATCCCGAGGGTGGCAGACTCCTGATACATGTCGACCATATCACCAGCGCACATTACCGTCCGGGCGAGGGGTCGATGAAGGCACGGCTGGGGCTGGACCTCGATCAACGCCAGAATGATGTCGTGCTTTTTGGCGAGGAGGCTGAGCGCGCCTGGGGGGCGATGCAGAAGGTCGTCGCAGCAACAACCGCAACCTGAAGACCCGGAAGGCTCGCTCGTACCTCACTTCACGCGCGCCTCTAAAGATTGGATCTAGATTGAAGTCAACCCCGACAAGAGAAGCCCCTGCAAATATAAGTGTATTGTCCGAGCACTGGGTCGATTTGCGGCTGATTTCCGGCATGCGGTTTATTCTTGCCGCATCTGCACTGGCAGTCATCGTAATCGATCCATCTGAGCCCAACCGTTACATCCGCCTTACATACTCCGCACTGGGCCTGTACACCCTCTACAGCGCTGTCTTTTTCTTTCTCTCCGTTCGACGCAGCGATCTCGTACCAGCGAAATACATGCACTGGTTCGATGTTCTCTGGTATGTCGCTTTTGTCGCAATGAGTAGCGGCACTAGGAGTATCTTCTTCAACTTCTTCTTTTTTGCCATTCTCGTGGCCTCATTCGGGTGGGGTTATACCGCGGGCCTACAGGTAACGCTGGCCTCTGCCCTCCTGTTCACGATTGTAGGTGTATATACGACACCACAGATGGCAGGGATTGAGTGGAACCGCGTGCTGCTTCGGCCCATTCAATTACTCATCCTCGGTTTCATGATCTCTCGTTGGGGTGGGTTCAAACTGAGCTTAAGAAACCGCCTGCAACTGCTAAAAGATCTCACCGTTTTTTCCAACCCACGCTTCGGTCTCGATCGTACGATCAATTCGATCCTGGAGAGGCTGCGTGCTTTCTATGACGCGGATGAATGCCTGTTGCTGATACCCGCCGACCCTCCCGACAGCCAGAGCTACAAACTCTATCGAGCCCGGCGCGGCGCTCACCCCTCAGGAGCAGCGCCTGCACAGGTAAGACCTGACGCAGCGAGAATATTTCTACTTCCCTCATCCAGCCAGGCTCTGCTTCACCGAAAAAATGGTCAAGACCTTACCTCCTATTTTGATCTACAGACCCGCACATTTCTGACCGGAGATCCCACAGTGGCCGACAGGATAGCCAGCGCACTCGAGGCAACAGCCTATCTGTCAGTGCCCTTTCAGAGCGGCCGGGAGGTAAACGGAAGGTTGTACGTTATTGGCGCCCCCGATCGGTTTGACAATGCAGCGATGGATTTCCTGCTCCAGTTAATCGACCATGTCAGTCCTTTATTGGAGAACATCAGGTTGGTCGACAGCCTTGCCTCATCTGCTGCGGACGAAGAGCGACGCCGTATCGCCCGCGATATTCACGACAGCGTGATTCAACCTTACGTGGGATTGCAACTGGGAATCGCCGCTTTGGCCAATAAGCTAAGAGCCGGGAACACGGACGTCATCGACAACGTAGAGGAGTTGTTGGATCTGAGCAATCAGGAGCTGATCGAACTCCGGCGCTACGTTTGGGGATTACGGGCTGGGGAGGAACGGCGCGACATCCTGTTACCGGCGATACATCGCTTTGTAACAAGATTTGCGTCAGTCACAGGTATTCAGGTTGACGTTAAGTCAAATGGCAAATTGGAAGTCAACGATCGTTTAGCAGCGGAGCTCTTTCAGATGGTGGCTGAGGGATTAAGTAACGTCAGACGTCACGCTCTTTGCAATGAGGCAAAGGTTCGCTTCATATGCCGTGACGGTAAGGTGTTATTGCAGATTAAGAACCGTCGGCCAGGGCCAAGCGGCGGCTTGGGTTCCGAAAGTGAACAGCAGCCTGAGCAGCCACTTTTTGTCCCGCGCTCAATCTCTGAACGAGCTGCGTTGCTGGGGGGCGAAACAACCGTTTCTATCGATCACCATAACTACACGGTGGTATCAGTTACGATTCCTTTATGAGGCTAAAGAAACTCTCGCAGGTGGTGTCCTAAGTTGATTTCTCTCTGCGACCTCGGTTTCTCCGTGAACTCTGTGGTTATTTATCGTCGGACAAATCAACCACAGTGGACACATCAGAATTAGCTCAGAAAAGACGACAAAAGTATGACCAAACCGATCCGCATAATGATCGTTGATGACCATGCCGTGATTCGTTCCGGTCTGCGCATGCTCATTGAGCACGATCAGTCTATGACAGTTGTCGGCATGGCCGGTACCGCTGCAGAAGCACTGCGGGTTGCAGAGGCCGAACGTCCCGATGTCATCGTGCTTGATCTGGTGCTGGCAGAAGAGGACGGGCTCGACTTCCTTCCTGACTTGTGCAAAGTCAGTCCGAATTCTCGTGTGCTGGTCCTGACCGGGCTACAAACTCCCGACTCTCATCGTACGGCGATACGCCGCGGCGCCGTGGGTGTTGTCTTAAAGCAACAAGCGGCCGAACTCCTACTGAAAGCTATCAGTAAAGTGCATGCTGGCGAAGTCTGGATCGACCGTTCAATGATGGGCAGCGTGCTGACCGACGCAAGAAGCGAGGCACGCGAAGAAATCAATCCCGAAGCGCTTAAGATCAAGAGCCTTACACCGCGAGAATTGGAAGTTGTAGGTCTGGTTTCCGAGGGACTGAAGAACAGGCAGATCGGCGAACGACTGTTCATCAGTGAAACGACAGTAACCCACCACTTGAGTTCCATCTACTCGAAGCTCGGCGTCTCGGATCGTCTGGAGCTGGTGATCTACGCCTTCGCCAACGAACTCGCCAAAAAACCCTGACTTTTGGAGTGCAAAACCACACTCCAAATGAGCTTTGCACAAAAAGTGTCTGCTCAAGTGTCTTCTCCGTGCGACCTCTGTGTTCTTTGTAACTCAGTGGTCGTGTTTTCGGCGAGTTCCTTCACCACGGAGACCCGGAGGACACAGAGGTCACACAGAGAAAACGCCTATTTCATACTTTTTGTGCAACGCCCTCCAAATGGCAGGATCCTGCCATAAGAATCGGCAATCATGTCCGATGTCGCAAATCCTGAATCGCAATAGAATACCTTCAAAAGCCCGACTGTAGTCCCAGCTACGCATGGCAGTGACCGCGTTCGCGCTGCCAACAGTTACTTGAATTCGCACCGAGTTGCGGGTTGACACGCACGAACTCGGAACGGTCGGGAGACGAACTGCTGCGGGTTTGGTAAAGCTCCGCCGAAGCTGCGGCCAGTTCGTCTCCCCTAACATTCACTTCAGGAAAAGAACGCCATAATCAGCCCAACAGCAAACACGGGTGGCAACATCACTGTTCACATCCAGAACATTGCGGGCGGCATCCGTATAACCATCACTAACAGCTGCTGCTCTTAGGCACTGGCCTGGTCGGAGTGGCGGCATCGGTTCGCAGAAGGTTCAGGAGGTAGTGGCCGCGTTGGAGTAAAGACAAACGAATAACGTAGTGTCCTGTTTCTGAAGTCCGCTGAATAATCCAACTGGGCTCCACTCCGTTAGGGGTGGCATGTTTATAGACTGCGACGCGATGAAGTTATTGCGCCGTTCGAAGGGGCGGAACTTAACTTGGCGGGTACTCGTCTAGTCTCATTCCGCCCCTTCGAACGGCGCAGGCGAAAAATAGTGTCCAGTGCTATAAAC
>DATETN010000031.1:0-15436 GCA_035283645.1 Pyrinomonadaceae bacterium | reverse complement strand
TTTTGATCTACTACCGAACCATTCAGAGTAGCGCTTCCGCTTTGCCCAAAGACCCCGACTGCGCCTGAAAACTGAAGAATGCTGAAAATGATGCAAACGAATAGAATTCGAGCAGCGCTTGATTGATGAATCGCGATGTGCGCCTGATGTATGCGGCCGAATAGTGGCGCCAGATACAGCGCCGCTGGTTTCGTGATGCCGTCGGCTTGCTTTGCCGTATTTGACTTTGGAGTGTTGCAACTGAAAGCATCATCCGTAACTTTGGGCATTATGAGTTCTCCAGGTTTTTCGATTTGCTTTGGCATCAGATCGGCTACGGGTCTGCTGGCAAAAACGGTGCGACTAAACGGAAACCTTTAACATGCTGATCTGAAGCCCGTAGCGACAAGAGCTGGTCTCTACTGTTTATGTGTGGTTCAAGCAGCATTTTGTCAAAAAGAAAACTGCGCTAAGTTCTTGAAGTATAAGAGGTTGCGGGGTGATTTCTGAGCACAATACATCCCGCCCACGATAGGAGGGTTTCGAAGGTTATGGTAGTGAAGAATTCTTGGTAAAATGCGCCCGTTTCGCTGAGCCAAAACTCTCGAACCCGGCTCAAGGGTAGTTCTTTGCACTTAGCAGCACACACATCGGCGCATGGGCACAGACTCTTCAAATAACGAGTAATGCGCGTCGCCAGGGAGCAGATAAGCTTGATGTTCCCGGCGAACCAAGTAAGTGCCTTTAGTGTAGCTACATTTGTAGCTATAGGCAAGAGAAGCATTTGTGTTCGCTGCCCATCGGGAGGTTTGTCCTGATGGGTAGAAAGCCACGAATCAAGCCTCGCAGGCTTGGGCAAAAGATGCGTCGTATCCGCGAGGCTTTGGGCATCTCCCAAAACGAAATGCTTAGGCGAATGGGTCTTGATGAGGAGTACGGCAGAAACAATCTGTCAAATTATGAACTGAGTAAACGCGAGCCTCCTTTGAGTATTGTAGTGGGCTATGCGCGACTCGCTGGCATTAGTGTCGATCTAATGATTGATGACAAGCTGGATTTACCTAAAGACTTTCTGAAGGCTGCCCGTCGTCCGCCCACAAGTTTGAAAGCTCACAAGAAGTGATTCTCGTCAGATAGTATGAGATAGAAACCTTTTTTCTGTCTCTAATTCCCAATAAGATCGCCCCACCAATAGATTGCTTCCATCTAAGGCATTCCGTTCTTTAGCGTTTGCCTGCAACTTGAAGGGCAGCGCGCGACTGCACTGTCCTAAGAACTTCAGTTTGTCTTGAGTTGTATTTAAGCCTTTGTTGGAATCGGCTTCAGTCAAAAATCCCGTAGCTCCAACGGCCCACGTGGTGTAGAATTCGCTGGTTCAAAACCTCAAAAACACTCGGCGCCCTTGCAGCCGAAATTGATAACCCGCGCTGGCCACACATGTTCCTGCAATGGACATTTCACTTACGGATGTCGGAGCATCTGTGGAACTTTTGGGCAAGATCCGAAACAGAAAGCTTCGAGAGCCTTGCCTTAGGAGTCATCATGAAGTTCCCCTCACATCCATTGGATTGTTCATCCCCAAAATCTAATCAACAGCCGGAATCAAGATCCTTTCTGCCTCGTGTACTGAAGAGCCGAGACGAAGATGATTCGGGCGCATCAATCCGGCACGGACCTTCAGACTTAGTCAGTTCGAAGCAGCCCAGAAAGAGAAGGGTTCCTACCATTTCGCCGTTAGGAAAGTTGATTCAGGACGCTATGAAAGCCCTGGGACTTAGTTATCAACAGGTGGTTGCGGAAAGTAAACGACTAGCGACTTTGAATAACAATCCCGATATGCGAATTGGCAAGTCGACCCTTGGCAACATCATCAGCGGTAGCATTCGGCAGCCCGGAACCGCAAAGCTCGACACTTTGCGAATATTGCTACATCTAACACGCAACCAATTGGATCTGGCGATTGGCTTGGCGCCTCAAAGACGCTTTGTCGAGCAACTGCAGACGAAATCATTCCGAACGCATGAAGTTACTCTTGATGCGGTTACCCGGCAGAGGACGGTTAGAATTCCTGTTCTCCGCGAAAACGCGGATTTAGCAATATCTCAGTTTGTGAGCGGAATCGTTCAACGTTGGGCCAACGCCGAGGTCGAATACTTCTCCTCATTTTATCCTCCTTACCTGCGGTATTTCGTGATTGGTGAAAGCGATACTCACGCGTCGCCTGTTGCGCGACCAGGTACTAGAGTACTGGTGAACACTCTCGTAACCGAAGTATGTGCCGCTGAAAACGTAAGCTTTCACGAACGCGAACTCTACTGTGTACTGACGCAAGATGGTCTCACCTGTTCGTATCTTGAACATGGTTCAGCGGGCAAAATTGTGCTGGTCCCTCACCCGCTGGCCGGACATGTACGCGAAGAGGTTGACGAGAAAGAAATAACTATTGTTGGTCAGGTCATGGGTTTACTCTTTCGCAAATAGGCCTCGCGCGGTGCTGAGCCGAGTCTGGCGGCGGATCTTACGCTGCGGTGCCGGTGAACTCCTTCCGTAATCTCGGACAAAAAACTTCTGTGACTACACCCTCATTGGAAAGTGGTATGGATACGGCCGCTCAAAACTAAGCTCGCGTGCCTGGTTTCACTTTTCACTTTCTCGTTAAGGGACTTACCAGGGAGTCTTTTACATTTCACTTTGCAGAAGCTGGCATGTCCGAAGCGAACATAGGGAAGATGCAAGCTGGCAATACACTTAAGTGGCTTCGCGCTACCAGAA
Source organism: Pyrinomonadaceae bacterium (assembly GCA_035283645.1). GTDB lineage: Bacteria > Acidobacteriota > Blastocatellia > Pyrinomonadales > Pyrinomonadaceae > PSRF01. The sequence goes on along the minus strand of DATETN010000031.1, from coordinate 12,685 downwards.
ATCTCACAGCGCGTGATGTCGAGACTGCTTGTCAACGGCTCGCCGCGGCAAAACGAAATGGGCGATTTCGAATCTCCAACGGCTGGCTTGTGCGGTTGGAAAATGGAACATCACAACCGAGCATTTATAAGCTTTTCAGCATGAGCGTCGTCTATGACATCAACTTGGCAGACCTCATCAAACTCTACGATATGGACTTGGGTGAGGTTGAAAAGTACCGACTCGTGGCATCGCCTGAAAAGACCAGGCTTCTGAATTCCGAATCTCCGCAGGCGGAAAGCGCGTCGCGCCAGCCGTCCAGCAATGCACATCCTCTCGGGACCAAGACGGCTGTATTGCGGGATGGGATTGACTACCCAGCTCACCGGCTTTCGGCCGAAGCCCATGAACATCTCGTGTACGGGTACATCGGGTTGAATGATTTGACGATGTACCCGCTGATCCGTCCCGGCTCATTTGTTTGCGTTGATACGAAGCAGAATCAATGTCGAACTACTGTATGGCGCAACGAATATGAGAGGCCAATCTTTTTCATTGAGTTGCGTAATGGATACATCTGCGGATGGTGTGAGATGAATCGTAACAATCTCATGGTGGTCCCGCACCATCTGTCACCATCGACCATTCGCCAGTTCGTTCACCCTACAGAAGCTGAGATTGTTGGACGCGTAGTGAGTTTTAATTCACGTTGCGTGGAAGAGCCGATCCACGAAAAACCTCAAACCAGAACGAAATAGCATCGTTCGAGGAACTGTTCAATCCAAAACACAGAGCTGACTGAGCCGCAGAGGGCCACAGAGAGAATCAGATAGCAAAAAACGACAGTCGAAGGCGGCGCATGCACCGGCTTCGACTGTCGCCTAGCGTGGGCGGCTGTAACACTCTAATTAGTCTTAGCTCCTCCAGCACCCTGCATTTGGAGGTTTAATATTCCGAAAATTAACGTCCCAGTAGGAAAATGATATTTGTGATCGTCCGGACCCAACGTCGCACCAGACGACGTATAAACGATCTTTGAATGGTCCAGCGAACCTCATGCGAACGCACCGTCTTGTGAGTCGCGCGCATACTAGCTGCATTTGCAGCTAAAGGCAAGAGAATCTTTGAGTCAATGGTTTTGTGATAAACTCTCACATCACTTCAGGGGGCCGGATCTTTCACAATAAGTAATATTCTGGAACGCGCATGACCGAAGCCGCTTTAAATCGCGACTGATGGGTTTTGCTGCGGAGCATGAGAGATTATCACTCCCGGCAAACTCAGTACGCAGCCCAATGCTAGCTGCAAATGCAGCTAGAGAGAGCAACAATAACTCCTCACGACCTATCCATCAGGAGGCAACTCTTGATGGGTAGATATCCGCGTCGGCGCCAGCGCCGGTTAGGCAGTAAGCTTCGTGAGATACGAGATGCTCTTAAACTCTCGCAGAGCGAAATGGTCCGGCATCTGGGACTCACAGATGAGTTCACCAGAACCAATATTTCTAATTATGAGCAGGATGAAAGAGAGCCGCCGTTGTTTGTCTTATTGGAATATGCGCGCGTGGCTGGGGTGTGTCTGGACGTGCTCGTGGATGACAGAATAGAGTTACCTAAGCGAATTCCGAGCACTCCTGTCCATCAGCCAGTTGCGATTCGATCTGCAAAGAAGACAACCAAGAAAAAGTAGTTACTGTTCATATTGTTTGATTGCCGCCGCCACAGCCCCAGACTCGATAAGAGATTGCCAGAAGGGAAGGGACTTCACCGCCACACCCGAACTCTGAGGTGAAATTGTGAACGCGTCACGTATTGCCCCATTGGTTGCAAATGCTAGTTTCCAAAGCCTCTCAATAGCCCGACCCAATTCCGCGTCACTTCTTATCGAGACGTTCTCCGTACTCATGCTTGGCGTTGCGCCCGCAAAGAGCAGTGGTCCGATCTTTCGTCTTACCGTGGCAACTTCAGATTCAAAGGCCGCGGCATGTCTCGTTATCATCTCGAGCCACTTAACTCGCGCGTCAGGACTGACTGTTCGTAGTTCATTATCGGAAAAGCGATTCTTTAATCCTCGCAATTCGATTGCGTGAAAGAGTGCACGATATGCAGAATTGACCAGCTCTGAAGAGAACTTATGCACAGCTTCGTCGACCTCGCCGTTTTTCGCTAGCGCTGGTTGTGTTCGAACCAGATACTCACGTAATTCCTCATAAACAGGAATCGTGTTAGCCGTCTCCGGAGCAGATTGCACAAACCTGCCCGGGAGGCTCAACGCCGTGCGATTGGCCGCTTGGGACACGGTTTGAATGTCGACCCTGACCAGTGGATTGTTCTTAACAGAATGAAGAGCTGCTTCAATCTCATGCTTCCGTTCTTCTGTATCCACAACTCCTTCGATCATAAGTGAACCACTGCTCGTTCGAGTCAACGTGATTTGTTCGTTTCGGTCTGCCTTCGCGCGATTTAGTAGATAGGCAACTTCTATCTCCAGTTCGGTGGATGCTGAGTTAGAGAGCCCCAATGCGTTACTGGGCACGTTATTTCGAGACTTGAGTTTCAACTCCTTTTCCGGACTCGCCGCTGGATTCGATAAGAACGCATCAGGCATAAAGTATTCAGCCGGCTGTTGCTGATCTGTCAGACGTTCCGACAGCTGTTCCGAGAGCCGGTACAGATAGATGGTGTCATCTCGCTCAAGCTCAATAGTGTGCTGAACCGCCCTCAAATCGGGTTTGACCAAAGTGAGAGTTGCCGCTAACAATTTCACACCGCCGACCGAAAGTTGACCCCTGAAATTGATCTCGTAGCTTGTAGTGCTTTCTACAATTCCAAGATCTGCAGCTTTGGTCAAATAAGCGAATTCGGTTGCTGTTAATGCGAGTTGCCATGGTTCCGCAAGCAAGCTGTCAACCGTGGTGTCGAGTTTGTCTTCGCTCTTAAGCCCCGATACGTGGTGGTAGACAATACGCGTGCCATCTGGTTGATCCCATCGACCAGCTACCAACACATTTGTCTGATCATAGACGCGCCGTGCACGCTGTCCTTTAGCCGAATCTTCCCAAATCTCGATCGTATGGGTTGACAACAATTCACCAGCGCGCCGCTCCTCGAGTTTGATCACGCGGTGTACGATGCGACTGGATAACTGCCTCCGTGCTTCAGCTATCGTGGCTTGACCCAGCACCTCTCTGCCAGTTAGAGGGGGTTTTAGAAGAATCATTAAGCCGAATGCAATGATCGTAGCAAGGACCGTAACGAATTGGGGCCTAACCCACCAGGGCGCTTGCATTAAAGATGCGAGCAGCAGTCTTACCTTGGATAGCCCACTCTCTTTCCTGTGCTGACCATCCGAAGCCGTTAAGAGATCTTCAGGATCAGTCAACATTTCAGAGACAGAGGCGGTTTGCGAATATGTGATTTGTACTGTCGGTAAACCGTTTTGTAGACCCGCGCGTGCTTCCAGAACCCGACCCTCGCTTAATTCGATTTGTGCCCACTGTTCGTTCGTCGCGGAGACTGTTGAGGATAGATTAAAGAACAGGAGTTGTATGCCTTGCTCGCTCAGAATCTCGACGAAATCGATAGATTCATCGGGAGACAGCTTCAGATCTAACTCACTAAGATCCGAAGCAACCTTGATTGAGCCCACTGGAGCGCCATTGACTGCGATGTGTAATTCTTTTGGTTTGTGACTTATAACCTCGTTCAGGCGACGTTGCAGTTGTGATTTGACGTCCGTAGGCCCTCCGCCTGAGCCACCGCTACCGCCAGATGTGGGCGGTTGTTTCGAGTCGGGAACTACGTTTTGATATCTCTGACTCAGCGTTGGAAGACCCAGTACTCGATTCGCTTCATCAAGGCAGACCCGACAGCTCACAATGTGAGCCAACTTCGCGGTCGATAAACCATCGGCGGCACGTGACGTGTATGTGTGTTTGAGCTCCTCTGGAGACACGCACTCACCTTGTTTGGAACGGAATATCAATAGGCGTAAGTCGTCCGCCAAGCTACGATCGCCAAAAACCTTAATTGCCGGTAATACATCCGCTCCCTTCGCGGTGACAAACTTGAGACGCCGAGGATCCTCTAGATAAAGCTTAACTTCGCGACGGGCGAACCTCTGCCACTGATCGACGCAATGTCTAGAACAACAGAGGACTTCGGCTATCTCAATGGGCGAGTATTCATGAAAGAAGCGCAGGATCAGGACGCTGCCGGCGCGTGAACTTTCCTTGCGAATACAGGCATATTGGCAAATACGGCACAACTCTTCGTGTGCCTGTAAGCGTTGTTGTAGTTCCAATCCTTGCGAATTCAGATCAAGCTCACGTTCGGCGATTGAGACGGTCTTATTCTGTACTTGTTGTGCGCACCTGTTCACGCGTGAGAGGTGCATATTTCGTAACATCCTGTAAAGGTAGCCATCCAAGTTCTCGATCGCATCAAGACTGGTGCGGCCACGAGTAAACTGTATAAAAGCGTCCTGGACCAAGTCTTCAGCACTCGCGCGTTGATGGTTCGTGAGTCGCAGCGCCCAGCCGAGCAGTCGATCATACCGCTTTGTGAATTCCTGCTCCCTGGTGGTCTCTTGTTCGGGAATTAACCTGTGCGGATCCAGCATCCTCACTGACCTTTGCAAATCGATTTGGAACTACGCGGGCTCGCTATAGATATGAGCCCGAGCACTTGGCAGATCTCATAGAGAATCAACAAATAAGATCGTTCGATTGGGGTTGCATCGCGATATGAGGGCACAAAAACACCCATGCGCCAATCACCTGTTAACCAGGTGGCCCACCTTCTGAGTGGACCGAAGTGTGATAGACTCTTCGCCTTCACACGACGATCTTTGGAATCACTGGTGCATAAGGCGATGCTGACGGCGCTGCTTCATATCTGAAGTGATGAGCCTCGTCAGAGAGCAAGACAGATTTAAGCTCTCGGCGACAGTTAGTTTCTCACCTAGTCTAGACAGATTCCTGTCTAACCTCAAGAGTATTTTTGATAGCGGATTGTTGCCATCAGGAGGTGACTCCTGATGGCGAGGTATGCTCGTCCGAAACCGCGCCGGCTCAGGGAGAAGCTGCTGCAGATCCGGATCGGGCTGGGACTGTCGCAGAACCAGATGTTGGAGAAGCTTGGGTTAGCGGAGGCACTTTCTCGTAGCTCGATCTCAAGCTATGAACTCGGTGGGAGCGAACCGCCGTTACCGATTCTCTTGCGATATGCGAGGCTCGCAGGTGTTTGCTTGGACGTGATGGTCGATGACGACCTGGACCTGCCGAAGAGGTTGCCTGGTAAGCCTTCACATCTGTCGAAGTTCCGTGGTTCTCAACCAAAGCGGTGAACCATAAGGAATGGAATTGAATTCATACGCTGATAAGCTGCAATTGACGAGGTTGCTCAGGAATTCTTCCAGCACCACGCATCGTCTACTTGAAGCTTGGACCAGCGTTCCCTTGCTGATGATGCTGGATGTAGATTGGGAACTCGGGCCGCTGGTTCTTATCGGACTCGAGGATCTGATGATGTGGCCACTCTTGCCACCGGGCACACTCTTGCAACTTAATAAAAAGCGTCGGAAGATCGTTGAGGGCAATTGGTCCGAGTTTGATCGTCCGGTGTACTTGATCGAGTATCGCGGGAGATTTCACTGCTGTTATGCACAGCGAAAAGGCGATGCAGTACTGCTCATCTCACATCATGAGTCACCAGTACGCGCGATCTGGTCGGTCGCCTCGAAAGAGATAAAAGTGCGGGGACAACTCACACTTATCTTCCGGCCTTTAGCAACGCGTGGCACACCGTCAGGGCGCGCAACACGACGAGCAGGACAGGTGGTTTAGTAGATTGCGCAGCCCGTCGCTCGAGACGACTTCCAATACGCGAGTTGCCGATTGTATAGCTTCTCCAACTTGCGCCAGGTTCTTATTTTCGTCACAGATCCAACCGGTGCATATCGCAAACGCTCAGCTTTGATCGCAAGTCCCGCATAACTCAGAGTTGTTTTGGTTTGTTGTTTCAACTTGACGAGCGTCTCTGGAGTGCATTGGCGGCGTTTTATGCCCAAGCTTTGCATCTGCTCAACAAAACTGTGGTCGGGAAAGAGAAGTTCAGAAGCAAAGATCTCAGCGCCAATCTCAATCTCTCTGTTGATGTTTGAGAGATCACAAAACGAGGCTTGAAGATCACGATCGGTAAGAAAGTGCTTCAGTTCATGGGCCATGGTGAAGACCATTGGGTCCTGGGGCAGATTTTGTGCCAGCATCACAGTGGTACCGAACCTATCACAGATAAAGGCACCGCGAAGGTTTCTGAATCGATAGGGCCAGTAATCGATCTCGATCCCGTGTTTAAAGTAGATTCGTCGCAGGTCAGTTTGAAGGACTCGTGTTGATGTCAACCCGTTTTCCGCTCTTACCTGTCGTGCGAGCTTTTTTAGGTCATAATAGTCGGGATTCATTTCGGTCTACTCCTTTTTCTTCCAGCTTTTGGCCGGCTTTTTCCCTCGTACATTCTCCGAGCTTTCCGGAACTCGGCATATCGTCTTAACTCCTCAAGGTCTTCAGGATGTAACTGGCTGGCGGTCCGTAGCAGGCTCAGTAGGGCTTCATCTTCCCCTCCGACTTTGTCTGAGGGAAAGAAGCTAACGATCGAAACGCCAAAGATGCGTGCCAAACGTTCCAAATCGCTGACGCTGGGGAGATAGAGACCGGTCTCCCAGCGTGAGACCGTGTTGGGAGCAACGTTCAGTTGACGCGCCAGTGCTTCTTGCGACATTCCTTCACCACTGTTGTAAGTTGTGCGTAATTCCCTAATTTGCGCGGCAACATGATCAATCAGTTTCATGAGGTTTTGGTGTGCTCCGTTGTGCGGATCTGATTCCAACTTTTATGTTGACACTGTGAGATTGTCAGCGTATGATGCGCACGCTAGAAAACAGGATAACGATCAGTATTATTCAACACGTCCGGTCTTGATCAGAACGATGCCCAGTATAACCTCCAACACACATTTTACAAATTTCTGACCAACTGATCAGGCCTCCCAAGACGTACAACATTTCAAGCATCGGTCAGTCATTCGAGACTGGCTCGGAGGAACGTCTATTTATCACTGAGGCCTCACATGACCACTACCACGTTTACATATCGGAAACGGTTGTTTCTTAGTTCAGTGTCGACGGGTCACACTTCACACGTGCTTGCTGAAGTGGAGTCAAGTCGTGATGGACAGTACAAGTTCGGCAGTTACATGCTCACGCTCGCAGACTGTAAGCGAGCGGTGCATTTTGAGTTCTTCCTCGGCAATGCTCGTGCTCGTCGGCAGAGTCTCGCGAAGATTGATCTTCTACTGCGGGTGTTGAGTGATTTTCGCGCCGCGCTGGTTCGCGAAGCGCAACTGATTACCGGGTATGAACGAAAAGGAAGAAGATTACGGAAAGAAAGAGCTAAACCATAATCCTTGGAGTGCGTCGGCAAGGAGTCTCTGCGACGCGCCGCCGCTTTGGGTTGCGTTGATGAATGACTTGAGGAGTACGACTCGAGTCGAGTTGAGTTCCGCTTCTCCGAACGGCGCATCTATCCCATCATGCCGGTGGTGCCCAGGACTTCTCACATCAGTCAGTTGATCTTGGAAATATACGCACCTTTGACGTGCAGAATGGTCACAGTCCTCTTCTTGACAAGGAACAGAATCCGGTATCGTCGTACCAAAAGTTGCCGTATCTGAATTCCGAGCTCGCCAGTCTCGGGCGCCAAGGGACAGCTTTCTGGCAATGATGCCAACCGAGTCATGATTGCTTCGCGTAACTCTCGAGCCCACGATCTTGCCTGTTCTTCTCCCCAAGCCCGGCAACCCCATTCATACGATGACAGAATGTCGATCTCTGCGTCGGGATGGAGAATGACCGAATATTTCTTCATCAGTCTTGGTCGGAAATACGGTTCTTAGCGAAAAACTCCTTGAAAAACTGATCCGCCGTCCGTCCCTTTCTGCTCTTGAGCGTAGCCAAACGCTGGCGCAGCGTTTCAATGGTTTCGGTTCTCTCTTTCAGTTCGAGCAAAGCCTGATAACTTCCCGCGTCCTGGACCACCAGGGCCGCCTTACCGTTAACGGTAAGTACTACTGGCTCCTTGGTTTTTTTCATCTGCTTCATAACCTTATTACTGTCGCGCTTGAAAGTGGATAAGCTCATGATGTCTCGTACAAGTTTCATGCTTCTACCCCAGATAGATAAATTCGCAGTTAATTTGTCTATAAGATAGCAGCTTATGGGTAGGCCTTCAATAAATGCTTCACGTTGAATTGTGCTGTTGAGAGTGATGTTAAAGCCAGTGTGATCCAATTACAGAATTCATTGTATATTAAGAGTCAGTAAGGAGAGTTATCATGGCAACCCAGGCAGACAAGCTGGTATCGGAAATCCGAGGCCTCTCAGAAGAAGAAAAGCTTCGGCTGCTCGATGTTATTCTCACGGATCTAGACAAACGCGATCCCGAAATCGACAAGGTATCGGAGATGTCTGTTCGCTCGCTCACCCTATTTCACTGGTATATGGCATCGACAAGGAAACGATTGTAGTCATTGCCGTGGTCCACTGTCATCGCGAACCGTGCTAATGGGTCGACCGCATCTCCATGTAACGGGCGGCGCATGTGTCATCTCAGCACTGTTCAATCTCAAACAATGTTTTCCTCTCCACTCCAGGGCCGCTGCGACTTGGAAGCGGGGGCGGCGCGCGATGAGATTGAGTGCTAAAAGATAGAAGTGTGAGCGCGCGCCCCCTTCCTGACTGCGAATTATTTCAAGTTGAATTGTGCTCTTGCAGTTGATGATCAGGCGACTGGGAGGCGGGGGCAGCGCGTAATGAGATTGAGTGCTAAAGAAGGACGTCTGAGCGCGCGCCCCGTTCCCAACTGCAAATCAAGCAACGATGATTCGTTCTTCTAACGCATACACACGCGCTGATTCAATAAGGCCTCGGGCTGCATTCGACTCCGCTCAATTCCGGCCGAGATGTGATTTTCAGAAGTGAATGCGACTGAGAGGGTCAAAAAGGCATTTTTCACAGAAGTGGATGCGACTAGTTTCTGAATACACAAAAGTCGTTGCGACCAGTTTTCGCCGGGTCTGCGTTTATCCTCTCTGTCTCGATGTGCAGCGCCGACTCACACAAGACTTCGCGCCGCACTGATCCCGGGGGAGAAGTGTAATGGTTAATGCTTGCTCTCTCTCAAATAAGGGGACTACTGAATCAATCAGCTTCTTCAGCCAGGTGATGCATAATCCCGCTCTTCTGAGTATTATCAAACACTTTTGATAGATACTTAAGATGTTCGCCGGCGATCGTTGTCTTCGACCGCAGCGGAGAGGGCGAAATGGAAATTCGCAAGACGCTCTATGTAACCACCCGGGAGGAATGGCGCGCCTGGCTCACGAAGCATTACCAGTCCAAGACCGAGGTTTGGCTCATCTACTACAAGAAACATTCCGGTCGGCCTCGCATTCCTTACGACCAAGCGGTCGAGGAGGCCCTATGCTTCGGCTGGGTCGATAGCATCGTCAAGAGGATCGACGACGAAAAGTTCGCTCAGAAGTTCACTCCTCGTCGTGACTGCACCAGATGGTCGGCGCTGAACAAACGAAGGCTGCGCAAGCTGATACGCGAAGGCCGAATGACCGAGGCCGGGCTAGGGAAGGTCGACCTCGTGATGCTCGGCGAAGAATCACAATCGAAACAGAATAGGGGCGACGCCGACATTCCTCACTTCGTCAAACAGGCCCTGCTGGCAAACGCGAAGGCCTGGGAAAACTTCCGGAACCTCGCGCCGTCCCATCGCAGGCATTACATTCACTGGATCATGGACGCCAAGAAAGAGGAGACGCGCAAGCGGCGGTTGCGAGAAGCGGTCTCGCGCTTGGAGCAGAGCAAGGGCAATCCGGATGATATCCCTCACTTCGTCAAACAGGCCCTGCTGGCAAACGCGAAGGCCTGGGAGAACTTCCGGAACCTCGCGCCGTCCTATCGCAGGCACTACATTGGGTGGATCATGCATGCCGCCAAAGAGGAGACGCGCGAGCGGCGCCTGCGAGAAGCCGTCTCGCTCTTGGAGCAAAATAAGAAACTCGGCCTGAAATGAGGAAAATCGATGACGACCACGGACTCAGTTTTTCAACGCGCTGTGGTCAACATGCTGGCGGAGATTGCCGATGGCCCGCCGGGCCACGAGGCTTATCTGCTCAAAGGCGATCTTTTCCGGCAGCCCGATCTAGCGTTGACGCTACGCCGGCTACAAACAAATGGGCCTGACGAATTCTAAAGCGGACGCACGGCCCGAGAGATCGTCCGCGCGATGAATCGCAACGCTGGTCTCATTAACGCGGACGACATGCACGGTTATGCCGCGAATAGCGATTCCGGAACCGGGCGGCCGAGAGGCTTTACTGACTTTGGCCCGCCGGAGGCTGCTGGTTCTCTTCGCGAGATCGCAACACAGTTTCCTGATTTCGGAATGGTTGGTGCGACGACGACTAAAGAGCAGAAGGCGTGGCGGTTCGGAGCAGTCAGTATTCAATCTTCACGGCTTGCCTGGTATCTGGACGACAATAGACCCGATCGAATAGGGCACCCACACCTGGCACACCAACCTCGACACTTATGAACGCATTGTCGAGGACGACGTCAAAAAAACCGCCATTGTCATCGCCGCCGCCGTCTACCACCTTGCCATGTGCGACGAGATGCTCCCCAGATTTAAGCCATCCGAGATGCCTCCCCGGCTCGCTCAACCGACACCCACGCCGAGCGCCCGACCGTAGGTTTCAGGGTTAGGCGACACGCAGAAGAGAGCCAGAGGGTTCGTAGTCGAAGAGGCATTGGTTCTAGCCTAGTTTGTGCCAGCGACGATAGGGACACTTTGTCGCTATCCCCCGAACTTAATTGCTAACTCTTGAATTGTTGTGGTGGTAAGGGTATTCTGACTGCCCCTGAGGTTAATCCAAGTATATGCCAAAACGGATTCAGTCTTCATTGCCTGGTCTTGCAATGCCGGGTCCCGTCGTCGCGGCATGCGATACCTGCTTCGCGTCTTTCTGTTGTCGATGTTTCCGCACCGCTGTCGTGTCGGTGGCGGTGTGTGCTTATATGCGAGGAGGATGACGACAAATATCTAAGAATCTGACTTTTTTGAACAAAAGGTCGTCATCGAAACTTCAACGATGACGACCTTTTGTATTTGCTCCTGTCCTCAAAGATGACTGAGAGGGTTTATGGAATTCCAACAACTGGAAATGTTCGCGGCGGTGGTTGAGGAGGGAAGTGTACGTCGAGCCGCTGAGCGGGTGTTTCGTACTGCACCAGCGGTCAGCATTGCACTGCGAAAGTTAGAAGAAGAGTTGGGCGCGCCGCTTTTTGACCGCTCTGAACGGAATCATCGCCAACTGACTCCGGCCGGCAGATCCCTCTATTCTTATGCGACCCGCATCTTGGACATGCGCAAAGAGGCAACAGCTGCCATTAAGGAGCTGAGTCTTGACGAGCATCCCAGCCTGCGCATTGGTACGCTGGAAAGCACTAGCCTCTACCTCCTCCCGAGGTTGATACAAACATTCAACTTAGTACATCCGGCTACCAGGACTGAGGTGGTATGTGGTAATTCAGAGCGTCTTTTGACGGCGCTTGCGAACCGAACAATTGAGCTGGCGCTGGTTGTGGATGTCGCAAATGAGTCCCAGTTTGACGGGCATCTGATCGTGAAGGATGAGCTTGTGTTAATAACCAGCCCGGAACATTCGCTTGCTCAGTTGAAGAAGGTCCAAGTAAGCCATCTGGCAGGCGAGCACCTAATCGTTCAGGGTGCGAAATCAGTCTTGCGGGAACGAATAGTACAAGCGTTTCAGGATGCCGAAACTGCTTTCACCGTCAGCGTAGAGAACATCGCGATTGAGGCGATCAAGCGCATGGTGGCTGAGAACCTGGGCGTCGGGTTCGTGCCGTTGATGTGCGTTCGTGAAGAGGTTGCGCTGGGGAAACTAGCTACGATTGAGGTAGAGGGAATTAATCGAGAGTGGGATTTGTGGCTAGTCTGGTTGAAGGATCGTGCCCTGTCGGAGGTGGCCCACGCTTTTGTTGATGCTAGCCTCAGTGCGGCGAAGTATCTCGAGAATCCAAAGTTATCTGTGGGTGGGAAAGAGGCTCGCACTGATAATCCGCAAGCAATAGTAATGAAACCCAGCAGAGAGATTCGCTGTTGAGTTTTGAGGAGGTTGGATTGGATTGCCGATTGCCAATTAGCGATTGTCGATCCATCAAAGTTGGACTGTGCGTCAGATTGGGCAATCTCCAATCGGCCGGCTGAATTCAATTACATCGGTAGTGCTCAACTTTGACAAATTCGCAGGTAGGGAAGGAGGGCAAGCGGCAACAATAATATCTTCAGTGCTCGATCTAATTCCGCGCCGCCCCCGCTTCAAGTTTCAGAGCGTCACCTTCCAGAGCAGAGTTCAAGGTTCAATAATTCGCAGGTTGGGAAGGGGGCAAGCGCTCAGACGTTTATCTTTAGTACTCAATTTCATTTTGCGCCGCCCCCGCCTCAAGTTGCAGCGCACGGGGAGAGCAGAGGAAAAAGATTGTTTGAGATTGAGCTGTTGCGTTGAGTTGATGAGTGATTTGAGTTGAGGCGGGGGCGGCGCGCAATGAGATTGAG
>DATETN010000030.1:0-48997 GCA_035283645.1 Pyrinomonadaceae bacterium | reverse complement strand
TGACATTCAGAACCCTCAACTTCACCCACTGCAATTTCGACGGAGCTCCTGAGTCGGGAATGTTGAAGAAAAAATAGGGGGGCGGCGTCCGTTCTAGTAGGTAGGATCTGAACAACACTACACACTGCCGTGTGTAGGATCGTTTTCTTACTTGGACCACTCTCGACTGGAAACACACTCAACCAAATCCTACACACTGCAGTGTGTAGGATCCCTTTCTAACTGCCGTGTGTAGGATTTTGTTGTTGGTCCGTGTAACAGGTTTTGCCACAGTCTCGGCAGTGTGTAGGATTTAGTTGGTTCACCAAGACGGATGCCCCCCCTTAGTTTTTCACACAACCTCTTAAGCGTATGGTGCCCTAAATGGTCTCCAAATAATGCAGCCGGATTCAAATTCGGCGGTGAGGAGCACTGTAGTCACTCTTGGCTTCAACCAGGGCCTCTGGTGAAATAGACGTGATTGAGCCAAGCTGCTTCCTTTTCTCAGAGGGAGTTGAGGACCACCTGCGATTCACGATCAGGTCCACTAGACCTGGCAACACATAAAGCAGTGCGACGCTCCCCAGGAGTGCGCCGGTGAAAAAGCGCGTCCAGTGGGTATTCTCCCAAACTCCAAAGAACGTTAGCGCAAAGTCCAAAAAGAGCGGAAAGGCGCCCAACAACAGCCACTTCCGGTGCGGCGTCTCAGTGCGGCGCAACGGACGTAGTAACGGATACAAAAGCAAGCTCGCTGTGAACCCAAAATAGATTCCTGTACACCGCGTGCAAACCGCGAACTTCTCTCCTGCTAACTGAAACGACCTTTCGGGAAATTGGTGACAAAAATAGCTCAAGCTCTGGTAGATCGTCAGGCTCAAGAAGGTATGACCCTCAGCGCGCAGGAGCGGGGCTAATACGATAGCACTTACAAGAAGCAGACAAGTGACCACGATCGTGGTCCATAAAAACTGCGGTTTTCGATCGGGGGGAAACTGCGTAACGTACTGAGCTGACATTTCCTTTTACGTATTAGAATCTGATTACAGTGTCAGGTCCACCCTCGATGTGGAGCGTGTCAACAAAACGAATGTGCCGCGAGTCGGTAGTCATGACCATCGAATGCGTGCGCTTCCCTGCTCCAAAGAACCTGACGCCTTTCAACAGGGCCCCATCGGTGACTCCAGTTGCGGCGAAAATGATTTTGCGCCCGGGCGCGAGATCGTTTGTGTCGTAAACCTTGTTTGAATCGTTAATTCCCATCGACTGAAGCCGATCAAGCACCTCCTCTTTTGCGGGAACCTTGTTCTTGTCCACACCGAGCTTTTCCGGATCAAAAACCAGACGTGCCTGTATCTCGCCGTTGAGGCACTTCATCGCTGCCGCCGTAATCACCCCCTCTGGCGCGCCCCCGATTCCCATCAACGCGTGGATATTTGTTCCCGCTACTGCAGCTGAAATGCCGGCCGATAGGTCCCCGTCGCCGATCAGACGGATTCGAGCGCCAGCCTCACGAACGTCCGCGATCAATTTCTTATGTCTAGAGCGATCGAGAACAATGACGGTCAAGTCTTCAATGTCTCTACCGAGCCGCCGCGCAATGTTCTTCAGGTTGTCTCTAACGGGCGCATCCAGATCGACAACACCTCGAGAGGAAGGGCCAACCACGATCTTGTCCATGTAAATATCGGGCGCATTTAGCAGTCCGCCCCGTTCGGCTGCTGCCAGTACTGCAATCGCGTTGTTCGCCCCAAGCGCGCAAAGGTTGGTGCCCTCTAGCGGATCGACCGCTATGTCAACCTCCGGGCACGACTCAGCTATCTCCTCTCCCGCATGAAAGCCTCCACCAACTTCCTCACCAATGTAGAGCATTGGTGCCTCGTCACGTTCGCCTTCACCGATTACGATACGACCGCGCATGGGCACTGAATCCATTACCTCGCGCATCGCCTCGGTGGCAACGTGATCCGAATACTTGCGATCGCCCTGACCCATAGTCCGCGCTGCGGCAATTGCGGCAGCTTCGCAAACGCGTAAAAAGTCGAGCGACAGATCGCGCTCGGTGTTTAGCTCGTGGCCCATTTCTTGTCTCTCCTGATAAGAAGCTCTTGCGAGTCGTCAGTGAATACACAAGGTCAAGTTCTAAAGAGTGTGCCGTCATACTACCAGAGCGTGTAGCTAAATTGTAGCGTTCGGATCCGGTGTTGATCTGAATCCACTGCCAAGCTCTTATTACGTTCCTAATAAAATTATCCTGGCCAAAGTGGTGCCAATCGCATCGTTTCAACAAATTATTGTCATAAATTCTCTGCTATCATACTGGGGGCTTTCGGCCTTATTCATTGATAGCATATCGCATTCGATTGGCCTGTCCTGACCTTCTCTGGGAGACATAACAAATGACCTCGACTGTCAAACCTCTGGTTCTTGATCTCAGCGAAGTGGGTGCCGGTGATGTTCAACTGGTCGGCGGTAAGTGCGCGAGTCTGGGCGAACTCTACCGCGCACTCAAACCGAGAGGGGTGCACGCCGTTGATGGATTTGCCACAACGAGCGAAGCCTATCATCTGCTGCTCGAAACGAATGGGCTTGGTGACCGGCTGCGTGCATTGATGGATGGACTGGACCACAACGACATTCGCGCACTCAATGAAGCGGGAAAGGAAGCACGTGCGTTGATGTTGGATACACCACTGCCTCAGGCGGTCCATAACGCGATCATCGACGCATATCGGCGCCTCTGTCAGCGTCTAAATGCAACGCCTGAAGTAGCTGTTCGCTCTTCGGCAACCGCAGAGGACTTGCCAGAAGCATCTTTTGCCGGCCAGCAGGATACGATTCTCAACGTTCGCGGCGAGGAGAGGCTGATTGAAGCCTGCCACCGGTGTTTTGCATCGCTGTGGACCGACCGGGCCATCTCTTACCGTGCGGCGCGGGGGTTCGATCATTTCGATGTGGCACTGTCGATCGGCGTCCAGCCGATGGTTCGCTCTGATCAAGCCTGCTCAGGCGTAATGTTTACGCTTGATACAGAGTCCGGCTTTCGTGAAGTTGTGGTGATCAACGGCGCCTGGGGCTTGGGCGAGGCGATCGTGCAGGGAATGGCGACTCCGGATGAATGGGTGGTCTTTAAACCGACATTGAAAACGGGCGCCCGACCAATTGTCAGTCGCAGATTAGGCACAAAAGAAGTGAAGATGGTTTACGGCCTTGACGGTCGCGGCACTCGCACGCGCGAGGTGGTTGAGGCGCAGCGGGCTCGTTTCTGTTTGAGTGACTATGAAGTGCTGCGGCTGGCACGTTGGGCATGCGCTATCGAGGAACACTACTCAGCACTTGCCGGTAAACCAACCCCAATGGACATTGAGTGGGCCAAGGACGGTCACACCGGTGAACTGTTTATCCTGCAGGCACGCCCCGAGACGGTCCACGGTAGCAACCGTCACAACTACATCGAAACATACAAGCTAACCGGTGCGCACGAAGCGCCACTTGTAAGCGGCATTGCCGTGGGTGAAAAGATCAGCCACGGTCAAGTTCACGTACTCGCGAATCCTGATCATCTCACTCAATTCAAAGCCGGCGACGTGTTGGTCACGTCGATGACAGATCCTGCATGGGAGCCGATCATGAAGAAGGCAGCCGCGATCGTGACAGACCGCGGCGGCCGCACTTGCCACAGTGCGATCATCAGTCGGGAACTCGGCCTGCCGTGCATTGTTGGTACAGGCAACGCCACGCGCGTGCTAGTGAGCGGTCAGGACATAACCGTTTCGTGCGCTGAAGGCGCCCACGGAAATGTCTACGAAGGCAAGGTAGACTTTGCGGTTGATAGACGCGAAGTTGGCGAGGGCGAGAGACCGCGAACCCAGGTCATGATGAATGTTGGCGATCCTGATCACGCATTTGCAGTCGCTTCCCTTCCAAACGACGGGGTCGGTCTGGCACGGCTTGAATTCATCATCAACAATCACATCGGCGTTCACCCAATGGCGCTCGTTCGTTACCCGCATCTAGCGTCGCAGGTAACTGTTAAGGAGATCGAAAAACGACTGGGGGAAGAAGATCCGCGCGACTTCTTTGTCAGGCGCCTGTCGGAAGGTATCGCCCGTATCGCAGCTGCGTTCTTTCCTAAGCCAGTGATCGTACGCATGTCAGACTTCAAATCGAATGAGTATGCGATGCTAATTGGAGGGAGCGAGTTCGAACCAACCGAGGAGAATCCGATGCTTGGCTTCCGCGGTGCATCGCGTTACTACGATGAGCGATACCGCGAAGGGTTTGAGTTGGAGTGCCTGGCGCTCCGGCGCGTTCGCGAGGACATGGGTTTGGTGAACGTAAAGGCGATGATTCCTTTCTGCCGCACTGTGGCTGAGGCTGAGAGGGTTGTTGCGTTGATGGACGAGTTCGGCCTTAAGCAAGGGGAACATGGACTGGAAATCTATGCCATGTGTGAACTTCCTGCCAACGTGATTTATGCAGACGAGTTTTTACGAGTGTTTGATGGATATTCCATCGGCTCAAATGATCTGACTCAATTGACGCTTGGGTTAGACCGCGATTCTGAAATGGTGGCCCATCTCTTTGACGAGCGCGACGGCGCTGTGGAGCGGATGGTGACTATCGCAATTAACGCTGCTCACCGCGTGGGAAAGAAGATTGGAATCTGCGGCCAGGCACCATCGGATTATCCTGAGTTTGCGAGGTTTCTCGTGGAAAGAGGGATTTCGTCCATCTCTCTCAATCCAGACACCGTGCTTCAAACTACTCAAGTGATTCTCGAGGCAGAAGGAGAGCTGGCGACAATTGAAGCTTTAACGGCGATTACCGACGAGCCGGCGCCGGTGAACATTGGACCAACTGTCTCAGCCACCATAGCCAGGCCCATCAAAGCACCCGATGAAACTGAAAGCGCTGATAAATGAGCCGATCCGCATGAGCAGACGATTAGCACACACCTTGACTGAACCCGTTCTCTAGTTATTAAAACGATACTGCTCGTAGTGAGGGTCCGCCGTCAGCGATTGCTTTTTGAGAAATTCCCAGACCGACTCATTAATCTTGGGCCCACGATCATAATACCAGTGGTTGTGATTCGCGATCTCTGTTAGCTCAACCGGAAATTTACGCGATGAACGCGTCGCGAGTACTCCTCACAACCTCAAGTGAAAACAGTTGGCGGACAGAGGGGTCGGAACCAACAGTGGAATCAGAACCAGTCCGAGGCTTGTAAGGCGTCTCATCTCATTCCGATGATTGATCGCTTTTAGATCCATCCCTAAGGTTACTGGACTCAGTCAAGTTGTCGCGGGCGATCGTCAATCGTCAAACCACATTAGGCTTTCCCATCTCTGTACGGCGGCAAAGTTTTGCGGGCAGATTTCTCCTGCTTCAAGCCCAACGCCCAGTCCGCCTGCATAAGCGTATGGATGTCTCGCGTCCCCTCGTAAATGATTGCTGCCTTGCAGTTGCGGAGGTAACGCTCGACAGGATAATCATTGGAGTAGCCATTCGCGCCGTGGACTTCAATCGCCATGGATGCAGCCTTTTCCGAGCGCACCGTGGCTTGCCATTTCGCCAAACTAGTTGCACGTGCGTTTGGTTGGCCAGTGTTCTTGAGATAGCCTGCACGCAAACAGAGCAACCGACACATCTGGTAATCGGCTTCCATTTCAGCAATTTTCTGCTTCACCAGTTGGTGATTGGCGATCTTCGTTCCAAAGGTCTCGCGCTCCAGTGCGTAAGCGATGGACGCGTCGCGTGAGGCGCGGATTACTCCTGTAGCTCCTGCCGCAACTGTATAACGACCTTGCTCCAGCGCGAACATTGCAATCTTGAAGCCTTCGCCTTCTTCGCCGACCATGTTTTCCTTTGGTACCCGTACATCCTGCAGCGAAAAGTAGCCGGTATTGCCCGCCCGAATTCCAAGTTTTCCGTGAATTGTTCCCGAGGTGAAACCTTTCATGTTTCTTTCAACGATGAAGCAGGACATCCCCGAATGATCTCTCTTGCGACGTTTGTCTTCGTCGGTCCAACAGAAGAAGAGGAAGGTATCCGCAAAATCAGCGAGGCTGATCCACATCTTCTCCCCGCTTAAAACCCACTCATCGCCTTCCCGCCGCGCAACCGAGCGAGCGCCGATCACGTCGGATCCAGCACCGGGCTCAGTTAGTCCATACGTCGCGAGTTTTTCTCCTTTTGCCTGCGGCACCAGGTATTTCTGCTTTTGTTCTTCGGTACCCCATGTATAAAGGGTCAGCGAGTTCAATCCCGTATGGACCGACATCGCTACACGCAAGAAGGTGTCAACGGCCTCTAATTCTTCGCAGACGAGGCCGAGCGAGATGTAGTCGAAGCCGGCGCCCCCGTATTCTTCCGGGATGCACACGCCCAGCAGATTCAGCTCGGCCATCTTTCGGAAGATTTCCGGATGAGACTCCTGCTTTTCATCCCATTCCTTGATGTATGGAGACACTTCGTGGTGGGCAAACTCGCGGACTGTTTGTAGTAGTGCCTTGTGGTCTTCTGTCAGCTCTAGCTCAATCATGCTTTCTCGTTTCAGATTTGGGGTGAATTGCGACGCGACATATTAACATTGGCGATTGCGAAATGCCGATTGTCCACCCTGGATCGACAATCAGCATTTGAAATCGGCAATGTCGGCGCCTTCAGCTATACTTGCCCAATGCCAAGAAAGGTAGATCCAAGCACCGTCACTGTTGGACTGGTGCAGATGACCTGTGACCAGAAGCCAGAAAGCAATGTAAAGAAGGCCGTTATACGAATAGAGGAGGCTGCGAGGCGTGGCGCGCAGATTGTCTGCCTGCAGGAGCTTTTCCGTTCACAATACTTCTGCCAGGCAGAGGACATCGAGCTCTTTAAGCTGGCCGAAACGATTCCTGGTCCTTCAACCGAGACGCTGTCGAAAATTGCTCGAAAGCACAAGGTCGTTATCGTTGCTTCACTGTTTGAGAAACGCACGGCCGGCATCTATCACAATACAGCCGTCATGCTCGACGCGGATGGCAGTATTGCAGGCAAGTACCGCAAGATGCATATTCCGGACGACCCGCTATATTACGAAAAGTTCTACTTCACACCCGGCGACCTGGGCTTTCAAACCCACAAAACCAGGTATGGGAACATCGGAACTCTAGTGTGCTGGGACCAGTGGTTCCCCGAGGCGGCGCGGCTCACTGCGCTCACAGGTGCCCAGTTTCTGTTCTACCCAACCGCGATTGGCTGGTTACCTGATGAAGAAGAAGAGATGAATCAAGCCCAACATGCCGCTTGGGAGACAATTCAGCGGGCACACGCAATTGCCAACGGTGTTTTTGTCGTCGTGGTAAATCGCGTCGGCCGTGAAGGCAAACTTAACTTCTGGGGACAGTCCTTTGTGTCCGACCCCTTTGGTCGCATTATCGCAAAGGCTTCTGCTGACAAAGAGGAAACCCTGGTGGTGCAGTGTGATCTGCATCGCATCGAAGAGACTCGCCAGAATTGGCCTTTTCTACGCGACCGACGAATTGATGCGTATCAGGGCCTAGGGCTTAGATTCGGGGACCAATAGATAGGGTGTGGCGATGGCAGATGTAATTGGAGCGATGGGCGCCGCGCTTTTGGTGATTGCCTACTTGCTACTTCAACTCGGCCGTCTCGACAGTCGATCTCTTGCCTACTCATTGCTCAATGCTGTGGGTGCAGCGTTGATCGTGGTGTCGTTGTACTACAACTTTAATCTCGCAGCCTTCATCATTGAACTCTTCTGGGTGTTGATCAGTCTGCTGGGAATCTATCGGGCCATAGTGAGTCAAGCGAACGCACGATGAACCACCCCAGCAACGCCCCTCCCGCACAACTTGGCTATTACATGCCGGCTGAGTGGCATCGTCACACCGCTACCTGGCTCAGTTGGCCCAAGGACCCACTTACCTGGCCTGATCGAGTGCCTCTAGTCGAGGAGATCTACATGCGGATGATGGCAGCTCTTGCTCCGTACGAAACCGTCAACCTCCTGGTAGATGACGAGACCACTGAACAAGCAGTTCGCACGCGCTGTAAGTTTGCCGGCTCCGAAAACATTCGGTTTCACAACATTCCAACAGTCGATTCCTGGATTCGCGATTATGGTCCAAATTTTCTGATCGGCACAGGCGGCCTGGCCTATAACGATTGGGTGTTCAACGCGTGGGGTAATAAGTATGAGGAACTGAAACGTGACAGTGAAGTGCCGGCCCGCCTTAGTGACACGCTGTTGGTTCCGCGATTTGAACCTGGCATCGTAATGGAGGGCGGCTCAATTGAAGTGAACGGGGCAGGATGCGTCTTGACTACAGAGCAGTGCTTGCTAAATCCAAATCGCAATCCAGAGTTGGACAAGAGTCAAATAGAGCAGTGTCTCAAGGACTTCCTGGGCGTTTCCAAAGTGCTTTGGTTAAAAGAGGGAATCGAGGGCGACGATACCGACGGACATATCGATGATATCGCACGTTTCGTGTCTGCAAGACAGATAGTGTGCGCTGTCGAAGAAGATCGGCTAGATACGAATTATGAGATTCTCCAGGAGAATTTGCGTCTGCTCAAAGAGATGACCGATGCGGAAGGCAACCACTTTGAGGTGATCAAACTGCCAATGCCTGGGACGGTTGCCGGAACCACAGAGTCTGGGGACCGCAATCTTGCACGCCTGCCCGCCTCATACGCGAACTTCTACATCGCAAACAAAGTAGTACTTGTCCCGATCTTCGGCCACCCTAATGATCCACAAGCCATTCAGATCATTCAGCTTTTATTCGCGGATCGTAAGGTCATTGGAATCAACTGCGAACCACTGGTCTGGGGAATGGGTACTATTCACTGCGTCACGCAACAGCAACCCGATGCTGCTTTTGCCTAAGAATTTTCTGCGGCTATGAGTTCCCGTGCAACCGCCTGAGCTTGCTCCAGAGTACTTATGCGACCATCCAACTGCATTTCATACACGGCAGCGGTAATCTGACCAATTCTTGGACCAGGAGTAAGACCTAATTGCAGGAGATGTCGCCCCATAAGGATAGGTTTTGGTGGCTGCTCTTCAACAGCAAGCTCACGAGCTCGGGCTATAAACCACTCCTGAGCTTCTGCGTCATACCACCTCTCACGCGGCACCCAAGGAGCATTCCGTCCGAGCGAATCAGCCTTTGCGACCCGATAAAGAAGGTCGAGTTCACACCGCCGAGACAGTCTGCGGAACGCCGCATCCTTTACCTCATCGCGCTTCTTGTGAAACTCCCCGGGTTTCAAGTGTTCGCGCACCAATGCCACCACTTGGGAGCGTACATCGTAACCGGCGATCGTATGAATATTCAGCTGATCCAAAAACCGTTCAGTCGGTGCGACCCCAGCCTCCTCGTGACCCCGTGAGCGCCAGCGACCCTCCACAAACTCGGTTGTCGAGGGCTTGCCAAAGTCATGTGCGACCGCGGCAAGCATCACCGTCACCTGCTTTGGATATGAGAGGTCATCAACCAAATCGCGGGCCCGATCAACTACAAGAAGTGTATGCTTGTAGACATCTCCTTCCGGATGCCAATCTGGATCCTGAGGCACGTCCCTCAGTGAACTGATTTCCGGGAACAATTGGTCCACTGCTCCTAACGTCTGTAACCCCTCGAGACCCAAGGACGGTCGCGGCGCCTGCAAAAGGATCTTCTCAAACTCGCCCCAGATTCTTTCGGAGGGCAGATCGGAAAGGTCGATGCCACGACACAGCGCTGCGGTGTCCGGTGTTATCTCGAACTCGAAACGTGCGGCGAATTGCGCGGCACGCAGAACCCGCAGACTGTCTTCAGCGAATGTGTCTGTTGAAACCGCACGAAGCAGTCGTTGCTCGATGTCGCTCCGCCCACCGTGGGGATCGATAATTTCACCCGTCATGGGATCTTGCAATATTGCATTAACGGTAAAGTCGCGGCGACGAGCGGCTTCGAAATATGAGAGGTGCGGATCGCCCTCAATGACAAATGCGTGATGGCCTCGCCCTGACTTTCGCTCTTTGCGTGGAAGCGAGACGTCTAGATCGTGCCCTAATTTGTATATGGCAAACGCTTCGCCGATGACGTTCACTGAACCAAAGCGATCCAATAGCGCCCGCAACTCGTTGGGTTCAATTCCATACACCTCCAGATCCCAGTCTTTGGGCTGACGCCCCATCAACTGATCTCTTACACAGCCGCCAACCAGGAGGCCGCGTCCTCCAGCAGCGCGAACCTCGCGGGCTAGATCAAGAACGTGTGACGGAATCTGTGAGAACTGCATCCTGAGATTTGAAACTACTCCGGTGAGTCCACCAGAATCTGAACGCCGCGGGTGGAGGGTATACAGCTAAGAATCTGCGCGCGCTCTATTTTGGTGAGATCGGACCCCGCCCTATGCCAAAGCTTTACCCAGAAGGTCCTCGTCTCCCCATGAACTGCAAAGGTAGCGCCATCATTCATTACCGGCACTGGCTCTACCAACGTACCTGCGCGAAGTTCTGTTAGTAACTCTCCAACAAAGGGTTTGAACTGTTCGAACTGAACCAACACATGCCGGTCATCGATCTCGGCCGGCGGCAACTCGACTGGTTCGCCACTCTCAAGCAAGAGGCGGGTCTCAGTCTGTAAATTGCGTTTTTTTACTACAGGCATATGTCGGACTACCTCCTTAGCCTTCGCTGCAAATGTTCAGCGAGCTCGGTAACTTTCACTCGTTCCTGCTCCCAAGTATCACGGTCTCTCACAGTTACAGCTTCGTCTTCAAGAGATTGATGATCAACGGTAACGCAATAGGGCGTGCCAATCTCATCCTGCCGTGCATAGAGCTTTCCAATGCCGCCAGTGTCGTCATAAACGGCGCGAATAGTTGGTTGCAAGCCTCGCTTTATTGCCCTGGCCATACCGACAATCTCAGGCTTGTTCTTGGCAAGAGGAAGCACGGCAGCTTTGATGGGCGCCAATTCGGGATGCAGCTTTAACACCACTCGCTTTTCACCTTTGTCATTCGTCCGCTCATCATAGGCATCCATCAACAGAGCCAGGACTGAACGGTTCACGCCCGCCGAGGGTTCAATCACGTACGGATAGAACCGTTGTTTGGTCGCTTCATCAAAGTAAGAAAGGTCCTCAGTGGAATCGGGATTCAGACGCTTGCCCTCTGCGTCAACAGGGTTCTTTGAATGAGCGCGAAGATCAAAGTCTGTTCGGTTCGCGATTCCCATGAGCTCTTCAAACTGTTTCTGCTCGCCCTCTCGCTCCGGGAAGAAGCGATAATGAATATCCACGGTTCGCTTGGAATAATGGGCCAGCTCTTCTTTCGCTACTTCGTGAAGGTATAGGTTTTCACGGCGGAGGCCCAGGCCCGTGTACCAGTCAACGTACGCATCAACCCAGAACTGAAAAGCCTCTTCATCATCGCCAGGCCTCACAAAGTACTCGAGCTCCATCTGTTCAAACTCTCGCGTTCTCAGGATGAAGTTTCCTGGCGTTACTTCGTTCCGAAAGGCCTTTCCCAACTGAGCTATACCAAAAGGAAGCTTACGGCGCATGGCCGTCTGAACGTTCTGAAAATTTATGAAAATACCTTGCGCAGTCTCCGGCCTTAGGTAAGCAAGTGCCTGTGGATCGTCCTCAGCCACGGCACCAAGCCGCGTTTGCAACATTGTGTTAAATGGTCGCACTTCGGTCCAATCGTTGCCGCCGCATGAGGGACATTTGAGATCGGCGGGAACAGCGGCCCCTATCGAGGAGATTCCCAGCGCGTCTGAAAGCTTGTCAGCGCGGAAACGACTCTTACACTTGCGGCAGTCCACAAGCAAATCAATAAACGTCTCTTCGTGACCAGAGTAGGTCCAAACCAGACGGTGAAGAATGATGGCGGAGTCTAGGCCTTCCACGTCGTCACGTTCATAAACCATCCATCGCCACCACGCTTGCTTGACGTTGTTGCAAAGCTCAACGCCAAGTGGCCCGTAGTCCCAGGCACTGCCAAGGCCTCCGTATACTTCGGAGGAGGGAAAGACAAAGCCGCGCCGTTTTGCAAGAGAGACGATAGTTTCGATATTCGGTGCTGACATAGAAGCGGAATGGTAGATGGGAACGCGGAAATCGTAAATGAGTTGGACGACAGCTCCTCGGGCGTAATGCCAGAAGGGCGTGGTTCAAGCTGGGAATTGCTGAGAGTCGGCTAAGTACATCTCAACCTACTTGCCAGGTGTTTGCACGTTGATATCTATCTGTTGTGTACCGCCACCGCGAAAGATCCGTCCCCGAAATACAAACAGCAATACTAAAACGATAATTACAAATATTGCCACGACGGCGACGACTCCGGTGCGGCCCCCGCCCCCTCCATTCTCAGCCATTTGCCCACCTCCTCATAACAAAGTGTAAAGCTATCGGGAGCTTGCATAGCAGTCCCTTTGGTTGTTTCTAAGCTCTTTTAGGGGTTGCAGCTTGTTACCACGACGGCTGGAGGCTCGTCAACGTGAGACAAAACAAAGGGACGAGAACGTTAGCTCTCGTCCCGGTCCTAACTTGAAGGAAGGCTTATGGTCGGCGTCTGGTTCTTGAACCATCGCTAGGCGGTCTTGCGTCACCTGGCTGCAGGGTGGGCATAAGTTGAGGCGGTTTAGCGCCACGAGGTACAACCCACAATTCCACACAATCCTCTTCTCGGAACCCGCCGTTGAGCACTGTGATCCGCGATGGATCGATGCCGCGACTATCGACGAGATAATCTCGAGCCCGAGACATTAGAAAGTCCGCCTGCCCAACTCGACTGTTTCTACCGGCGTAGGCAATGATGGTTGTAGAGACTGATGGATCGTGCTGTAGTTCAACCGCAAGGTTATCAAGTCGCGCTTTTTGGTCGTCATATGAACAGTTGCAACAGACGTCGAACTCACGCGCTGGGTTCTCGCGTGGCGGCAACGGTGGAATGAATGTTGACGCGTGCGCAGACTGTCTGCAGGCTGCTTCGCCAGAGCCGTCATCCACCAGAAGAGTTGCGGTTATTCGTTGACCTGCTAGCCCGGTGGAGTCAACCGTAATTGTAGGCGTTCCAACTCCGCTGAGGACTCGAGCACTCGCAGGGCTGACAGTCCACGTGTAGGTCAACGTAGAACTGCCACTGTAATTCAGGTCCGCCGTATACGTGATTATCTCGCCTTCGCTCACCTGCGACGGCGCTGAAACGTTCACGGGGTATGGGCACGGCGACGTCGCCGGAGCTGGTGTCGGCCGGTAATTTAGCGCCACACACTTGATGCGACCAGCCTCCAGCGAGAACTCTCTCGCCCACAATTCACCATCTGGGAGGGTGATAACGACATTGTGCAACCCCGGGTCCAGGTTGAAAGACCGATCGCCTGTGGTTGTCAGCCCTTGGGGCTTTCCATCGAGCTGCAACGGAAGGCCTCCTGGATTGGTCCGAAGCTTAAGTGTTCCGTATTTGGCGGGCTTCCTTTTCGCGTAGACAGCTGGTGCCGCCTCCACAAAACAAAAGGTGAGTGCAACAAAGACCGCGCAAGTCAACCTCGCGCATATCGCTGATCTGGATCTGGCTTTTGCAAGCGCCTTCGACATCGATTTAACTTTTCTTCTCCTCTGCATCCACCAGCGATCTTGCTTTGTAACGCCGGTGTGCTGTGACTCCAAACGCCAATAATCCAGAACCAAACAAGAAGATTGAAGCAG
Organism: Pyrinomonadaceae bacterium; assembly: GCA_035283645.1. GTDB lineage: Bacteria > Acidobacteriota > Blastocatellia > Pyrinomonadales > Pyrinomonadaceae > PSRF01. The sequence goes on along the minus strand of DATETN010000030.1, from coordinate 35,309 downwards.
GCTCCGGAACTACAACCGGAGGAGTTGCTGTCGGTGTTGGTGTTGGGGTCGGGGTCGGGGTCGGGGTCGGCGTCGGTGTTGGATTGTCGTCGTCGTCGAAGAAAAAGAACGGTACAGCTCCGAGGAAAAAGAGCGGCCATTTGGGAAACCCACCAGCCACCATAATCTCGCCACAGTCACAGATGATTGCTTCGATATCACCTGGTGTAGAAATATCTACACCTTGAGGCATATCCGTGTTCAATGCGACTCCGGACAGCAGGGTACTTTGTCCAGCAATATCGATGAAAGATGTGTTTAGTAAGTCCGCAGTTCGCTGGTCCACCCTTGATTGTTGCGAAACCGAAGGAGTTGCAGCCGAGTTATTACGCAGGCGAATTTCAGATGACTGCATCGCTCCAGCAACGTGGATGATTTGGCGAAGGGTGATCGGCTCGGCTTTTACCGAACCGCTCGCAAGAAGCACGAGGATCGCAGCGATAGACCCGAGTACCTTCATATTCCGCCACGTGGGGCATTCACTGGTAAGCGTGATTAGCATTGTTGAACGATTGTTAAGGGACCTGATTTGTCCTTTTCCAATCAGAAAACACGCGTAATCACGCACACCTTCCATTTCGGGGCTACTCTGAGCAAACCTTATTCCGAATCGCCGCCGCTGGCAGCTTCGGCCTTCCTGCTCTCCTCTCGGAGAATGGCTTTTCGGGAAAGTTTGATCTTGTTTCCCTCCTTGCCAATACATTTCACGAGTATCTGCTGTCCCTCTTTCAGTTCATCGCGAACGTCCTTGACTCGTCGATCTGCGATTTCGGAGATGTGTAACAACCCATCCGTACCGGGGAAAATCTCCACAAAAGCGCCAAAATCCACAATTCGCGACACCGTTCCCAAGTAGGTCTGGCCGATCTCAGCCTCAGCCGTCAGACCCTTGATCCGATTGACCGCTGCCTCTGCCGCTTCCCCGCTCGCGGTGGCGATTGAAATGGTTCCATCATCAGATACGTCGATCTTTGCGCCGGTCTCTTCGACCAGTGATCGAATGATCTTCCCACCTGGTCCAATGACGTCGCGAATCTTGTCGGGATTAATTTTTATCTGGATGATTCGAGGCGCATGTTTCGAAATCGTCGGACGCGCCTCAGGCAACGTCTTCTCCATCACTTCAAGAATGTACAGGCGGCCCTTTTTTGCCTGCTCGAGAGCCTCGGCCATGATCTGGGCGTTTATCCCTGCAATCTTGATGTCCATCTGGAGGGCGGTTATCCCATTCTGCGTTCCTGTGACTTTAAAGTCCATGTCGCCGTAATGATCTTCGGCGCCGGCAATGTCGGTGAGAATTGCGTACTTGTTGCCCTCCATCACAAGTCCCATCGCCACACCGGCGACTGGTGCCCTTAAAGGCACTCCAGCGTCCATTAACGAGAGGACGCCGCCGCAAACGCTGGCCATGGAAGACGAGCCGTTCGATTCGGTGATGTCGGAAACTATTCTGAGGGTGTAGGGAAAGACTGATTCATCTGGAAGCACGGCCTCAATCGCGCGCCGGGCTAGCGCCCCGTGACCGATTTCACGGCGGCTGGATGTACCGAACCGTCCGACCTCGCCAACTGAGTATTGTGGGAAGTTGTAATGGAGAAGGAACCTGCGCTTCACCTCTCCCTTCTCGAGGTCGTCCATGAACTGTTCGTCTTCTTTAGTTCCGAGCGTAGTAGTAACTAACGCCTGAGTTTCTCCGCGGGTAAACAGGGCCGAACCATGAACTCTCGGCAGCCAACCGACCTCACAAGTAATTGGGCGGATTTCGGAGAAGCGACGGCCATCGGGACGTCGACGTTTGTTAAGAATATCGTCGCGAAAGATGGTTTCCTTCAGTTGATCGAAAATCTGCTTGGCCATCTGACGTTTTTCTGGAGCGTCTTCCGGGTAGGACTCGCTTACCTCTGTTTTCAGCGCATCCACTGCAGCGTAGCTTTCTCGTTTCTGTTGATTCACCGTATCCAGAGCCGCTTGCAACCGCTCTGAATAATTCCGCTGAATCTCGCTCAGCATCTCGTCATCAAGAACTACTGGCGTCACTTCGCGCTTCTGAATCTCGAGCGCTTTATACAACTCCTTTTGCCATCGACAGAGACGGTTGATCTCTTTATGGGCCAGCATAAGTGCCTCGACCATGATCTCTTCCGAGACCTCCTGGGCGCCGGCTTCCACCATCACGATGGCTTCCTCAGTTCCCGCGACAATCAGGTTCAGACGAGAATCACGGACCTCATCATAGGTGGGGTTAACGATGTAGCGGCCTTCGATTAATCCGATTCGCACCGCGGCGATGGGATTGAGGAAGGGAATGTCCGACAGGTACAGCGCGCAAGAAGCACCCGTGATAGCAATCACGTCCGGGTTGTTATCGGGATCCGCCGAGATGACACTGGCGATCACCTGAGTTTCGTTTCTGAACCCTTCCGCGAACAGAGGACGGCACGGCCGATCAATAAGCCGGCTTGTTAATACTTCCTTTTCATTCGGCCGTCCTTCACGTCGGAAGTAGTTTCCGGGAATCCGACCAGCAGCATAGTTTGACTCGCGATACTCAACGGTCAACGGGAAGAAGTCGATCCCTTCCCTTGGGGTCATCGCACTAACAGCGGCCACCAACAACATAGTGTCGCCGTACCTAATTATGACCGAGCCGTCGGCTTGCTTTGCGAGGCGACCGGTCTCTACTGTTAACTCTTTTTCCCCAAGTTTGATCGATTCTTTGAGGTACTTCTTAACTGGCATAGTTTTTTTCTCCTTGAACGACAGCGCCTGCAAAGGCGCCCGAGCGTCTCATCCGCCTCGTTTCGTTTACTTTGTGTCCTTTTTAGCTAGTTCCGGCACGTGAAACCGAAGTGTGAGTGTGAAAAAGGCGGCTGAGCCCCAATCCGTGAAGCTCTCGCCGCCTTTAGCTTTCGTGCTTTCGGGTTAACGCGTCCACTCCTGAGAAACAGCCGTCACGTTCGGCGCCCTTCTCTGAAGCTCTTCGATTTGACGCGGGCTTTGTTGGGGTTTACGAGACTCGAAGATTTCTCGTTGTGACTGAAGGACAAACCATTTTGTCCGTCCAAATTAACGGGCGTCACTAGCGTCGCAGGCCCAGCCGGTTCACTACCTCGTGGTAGCGTTCGATGTCTGTGCGCTTCAAGTAATCCAGCATACTTCTTCGCTGAGAGACCATCTTAAGTAGTCCTCTGCGTGAATGATTGTCTTTCTTGTGCGTCTTGAAATGCTCAGTCAGTTCATTGATGCGCTTGCTAAGCAAGGCAATTTGAATCTGGGGCGAACCGGTATCAGCCTCGTGGGTACGGAAGTCGTTAACAATCTGTTCCTTGGTTCCTTTAGCCAAAGCCACTACTTAGATGATCCTCCTAAACAGCAGTAGATCCGCAACTTACTGCGGTAACCGCAAAGCTCCAAAATGCGCTTCAATCTAGCACGCAGTTCCGCTAAGTGTCCAGCAGGGGGACCAATTAGGACACGCTCCACACAGGATCCACGCAAAACTCTACCACAGGAACTTTGAGGTGGACCGAGGCACCGAGAGAAAGAGAAGAAAGAAACCGGGATTCTTCCAGATGTGATTGAGACCAAAGATACGGAGTGAAAGAAACGGCCAAATTGGGAAGGGAAAGGCCTTTGCCACCCCTGGTGCCAGCACCACCTCTCTCCGCCTTTGTGGTCAAAGCGTTTTATCGTTACGATTCCTCCAACCAACTGCAAGAGGAGAGGGATGCCGAACCGAGCTAAAGTGCTGATTGCCGGTGGTGGCTTCGGGGGCCTATTTACAGCCCTGGAAATTGGCGACCACGCTGACGTAACCCTGATTACAGACGAAGACCACTTTCTCTTCACGCCGTTGCTCTATGAATACTTCAGTGGCGAGGTAGAGGAATGGCACATTGCCCCGAAATATTCTGAGTTACTCGACCCAAACGTCAACGTAATACGAGCCGCAGTAACGGACGTCGACTTCTCAGCGCGTCGAGTCAAGGTTCAACTGCACCCGCGCAGTCTCGATCTCCCGCATCGTTCAGATGAACTCGAGTATGACGTACTGGTGCTTGCCTTAGGGGGAGTAACGAACTATGTCGGCGTTCCGGGTGCCGAACAGTTTTCCATACCTTTCCGGAAAATCCATCATGCAGACCGGCTTCGCCAGCGAATGCTGCAAGCCCTGGATCATGTGGCCCCAAGTCTTCCCCCACAGGACACGCAACGAGCGCTGACCTTTGCCATAGTAGGCGCCGGGGCCAGCGGAGTTGAACTCTCAACAAAAATGTCCGACCTGTTGCGCGACGCTTTCAAACGAAGGGCCCTCACCGGAAACCCTCGGGTACTCATACTTGAAATGGGTGACAAGGTGGTTCCGGGTATGGGAACGGAAATCCGCGAATACGTTGTTGAAGCTCTCAGCGCAGCAAGAGTTGAGGTCCATACTCTTACAAGAGTTCTTAGAGTCACCGAGAACTCGATAATCTCCGAACATCAGGGCCAGACCACAGAAGTCGAGACTGCAGCGGTCGTTTGGGTAGGCGGTGTAAGGACCAACCCTACGGTAGAGCGACTTCAAGTGGAGAAGAATCAGCGAGGGCTCATAATGGTCGAGCCCACCCTCCAAGTCGCAGGTCACAAGAATCTATTCGCGCTGGGCGATGTAGCGTTTTACGTTGAGGCCTCACCGACTCTAGCGGGTACCGCACAGCTTGCATTCCAACAAGCCAGCTTAGCGGCGAGGAACGTTCGCGCCTACATCTCGCAGGAGAAACTACAAACGCAGACCTTTGAGGAACTTGGCGAAGCCGTAAGCCTTGGAACTGAACGCGCGGCCGTTCTTGCCAGAGGTAAGACCTTCGGTGGTCCGCTGGCACGACAGGCACGTTTCGCGCTCTACAGTTCGAGGCTGCCAACCTGGCATCACCGGCTTCGGGTCGGCGCTAGCTGGTTTTTTGAAGGAACACAACCAAGACCCCTATTGCCCCTCGGCTTTCACCACTAGGGAGGCGGCAATGTCGCAGCCAAACAGAGGGGGCGGGCGTGGTTGGACAGGCTGAATCCGTTGGGAGTCTTGAAGATTCCAATCGGTTCTCCATCTCTGATCCACGGAGGGAAGACACCCGCAAAACTGGGCAACTTTGCCTCACACGGCTGCGTCGGGTTAACTGACCCGCCAGCCCAGGACTTCGCGAAGCTTTTGGCCCGGGTCGCCGGTGCGGAACTAACCGACTCTGAAATAGCCGCATTCAAAAGAGCTCGAACCGAAGAGAAGCCGGTAAACCTCAACACAGCAATTCCGGTTGAACTCCGTTACGAAACTATCGTGGTTGAAGACGGCCAGCTACACATTTACCGCGATGTCTACGACCGAGATAAAAACACCGAAGAAAACCTGCGGGCAGTGTTACAGGCACACGGTGTAACCCTGGAAAACCTGACAGAACAAGAGAGAACACGGACGTTGGAAGCACTGAAACAGATGGCGCGAGACGCGAAGGGCGGGCGGTCGAGTCACCCTCTCCATCGCCTACTCAATCGCGAAACCGCAGCGGTCAGGTAACTCGGGCAGTGCGCGGGCAGAAAGAGATCGTGATCGATATCGCGGCGCTAAAAGGTAAGGGTTATCCGGCGTTTGCAAGCGATGATCAGACTAGGAGCTCGAACGTAAAATTAAGGTGGCTATGAGAGGGCACCTGCTGCTTCGCAGGAATCCAGTTCAGGAACCTGCTCGACCGGGACGCCGGCTTCGCCGTAGTAGGGCCTTCCGTTTTCAATGGCTGTAAAGTACTCCTCAATGCGCTCCAATACCTCATCAACAGAATGTGAGTGGTAGATAGAGGTTCGGAACAACGCCCCACCCTGAAGACCACGGGTGAATTGGCCCGCCAACTGCTTCATACGGTTGATCGCTGGCGTCTCAGGCATATCTTCGCGGAGCATATCAAAGTACTCCAACAAAACGGCACGCTTGTCTGCTAGAGTCGGTTCAAATGCCTTTCGCCCCTGAATTGTGTCTTCGATCTGGCGAAAGATCCAAGGATTGGCCATCGCCCCGCGACCAATGAGAACTCCATCGCACCCAGTTTCTCGAAATCGCTCAAACGCTCCTTCGATATTGATCACATCCCCGCTGCCGGACACTGGCACCTTTACAACCTCTTTTACCCGCCGCACGAGATCCCAATCGGCTAGACCACGATAACCTTGTTCCTTCGTGCGCCCATGTAACGCGACGTGCTCGACTCCGCACGCTTCAGCCAGTTTGGCCGTCTCGACCGCGTTGACGTCATTATCGTGGTAACCAGCTCGGATCTTGATGGTTAATGGAATTGAGATAGCCTTCTTCACTTCCCGCAGAATCGTTTCCAAACGCTTATGGTCTTTGAGTAACCCTGAACCCCCTCCGTGCTTTACTACTTTCGGGGCCGGACATCCGCAGTTGATGTCCAGAATGTCCGCCCCAACTTCCTCCGCCATTTCGGCAGCCATTCGCATCCGCTCGGGCTGACCGCCGAATATTTGAACGGCGAAAGGTCTTTCATCGCCATAGAATCGCATCTGGCGCTTCGATTTGGGGTTGTTGCGGGTGAGACCTTCGACTGAAATGAATTCCGAAACTGTTAAACCTACACCTCCTCGCCGCTTTAGCAGCCGGCGAAACGACACATCCGTCACCCCAGCCATCGGAGAGAGGATGAGCGGCGGATCAATCAGAACATTCCGAATGTAAAAGGGTCTAATTTGAATCATCAGGGCTTAATAATAACGGGTGTACCGACATCGACTGCATCATAAAGCTCTCTTATGTCCCCATTTTCCAATGCTACGCAGCCCAATGTCCAATCGCTCTGCGCTCCATTTCCGTGAATGTATAAGGTACAAGCGAAGCTGAACAGGCAGATCAAGCCCGCCTCTGCGGTCACATTCCTGATAAGCATGGTTAGCATCGTCCAGAGCTAAGCATCGGATATCTGCCGCTCCGAGATTACTTGGTAGAGGTTAGCGGCGTCATAACGTGCCGGTTGTCGCGTTGGTACTGACAATACTTTTACGCGCTTCTCATGATTGCCACGCCGAAGAATTATTTCGTCGTCAGGCTTTACGTTGTGCGATTGTTTAGCAGGACGGCCGTTGACGAAAACGAGTTGTGATTCACACAACTGTTGCGCGAGGCTGCGACGTGGACACAAGCGGCTGACCTTGAGGTAAAGATCAAGGCGCATAGAAAGGGCGGGTTAGTGAGCGACTGTGTGGAGCACTGCCGCTCACAAACATACAACTTTATTCGTTTTTCTTATCTTCAGCCTTTGCGGCCGTAGGAGGCGTGATCTTAAGAAGGGGCGTCACTGCGTCCCGATAATTATCAGACACCTTAACGTAAGCATCATTGCGCAAGTTCTGGAGATAGGCCTCACGCTCCTTTGGCGCTCGCTCGATAGTGATTGCCTCGCGCACCTGGTTTTCGTTGAAAGTAGGCGTAGCGCTCGGTGGAGTTCTTTCGTCGACCTTAAGGATTTGATAACCACCTTCGGTAAGAAGCGGATCGGTAATTCCACCTGCCTTCACATTTTTGATTGCGTTGGCAATATCTTCACGGAGATTCGGGACTTCGAATCTGCCGACTTCACCCTTATTTTCAGGTGCAACACGCCGGCCATTAATCTCTCGCTCAGAGTTAGCTGCGGCTACAGCACCGAAGTCTGCGCCAGCTCGTATTTGAGCAACCAACTCTTGTGCCCGAGCTTTAACGTCAGCCTCGTTCTTTCCGGCGAGGCTCAGAAAGATCTCAGAAAGCTTTATAGACTCGGGCTTACGGAATTTCTCTTTATGTGCCTCGTAATATTGCTTGAGTTCATCCATTGAGAGACCAAAAAAGATCCTTCGGTCGACCTCCTGCTGAATCACTGCCTGTTTCATCAACTCAGTCCGCATTGTCTGCTTGATAGCAACGGGATCCATTTGACTTTCGCGCATGGCGGCTTCCAGTTTCTCGATCGTTGTGATCCCCTGCTCCTTAGCAACGTCCAGCATGCGGCGATTCACTTCCGCTTCAACCTCGCTGGCGAGCTCAAGCTCTTTACCTTTTTGAAGAAGCAGCTGTTCGTTGATTAGAGTGACTATCAACTCCGGCTGGCGTTTCGTTACCTCTTCGATTGCCTTCTGCTCCGGCGTTCCGGTTTGCTTAAGTGTTTCAATGCGTTCCTTCTGCTGGCGCTTAAGCATCGAGAGCGTAATGATATCGTCATTCACCTGGGCGATAACTTCGTCAACAACCTGAAGTTCTCCCTCCTGGGCGAAGGTGACGCAAGGGACAATGAGCAAAAACAGAACAGCAATAAAGATACTGAGTGATGTTAGATGTGATTTCACAAAAACTCCTGAGTTGGTTGGTTGTTGTTTTCAATTTGTTAGTAGTCTCGTTATTTGTTCGTGGACCAATGCACACAGTCCGGAAAACAACGATTCAACTAACGACCAGCCACAAACCACAGACAAACCTGGTGATTTTAATCGCTCGACCGAAGTTCTAGCAACGTGGCATAGGCGAATTTCAGTATGTCTTCAAACTCTTCGTCGGATAGGGTCATTCGCAACACGCCCGTTGGAGCAAACTGCGCATCATCCCTTATCTCCACCAACTCCGCCAGTTTCGGCAATGAGATACTGGACTTATCGCTGAATTTAAGAGCTATGCCATCCGGCGTGCGATCAATCGCTAGAACTCCTATCTCCTCGGCCAGTCGGCGAAGTCGAGCATACGCGAAAAGTTGCTCTACCGATGCTGGTAAACGACCGTAGCGGTCACGAGTCTCTCGATGGATCGTGGAAAGCGTCTCCTCATCGCGGGCCGAGGACACTCGCTTGTAGGTTCGCAGTCGCTGGCCCATGTCGCTGATGTAATCTTCGGGAATCGCGACGTCAACGCCGAGGTTGATTGAGACACTTGTTTCGTCCTCGACGGCTTCGCCCCTAAGCTCCGCAACGGTCCGCTCGAGCATCTGCGTGTAAAGGTCGAAGCCCAGAGCGTCCATGTGCCCAGATTGCTGACCACCCAGAAGGTTTCCGGCCCCCCGCAGCTCCAAGTCAAGAGCGGCAATCCGAAATCCCGCCCCCAAATCCGAAAACTCGCGAATTGCCGCCAATCGTCGCCTGGCTATTGGTGTCAATTCCTGTTCTGCCGGAATGAGAAGATAGGCATAGGCCCGCCGGTTTGACCGACCTACACGTCCACGCAACTGATAAAGCTGAGAAAGACCATACTGATCGGCGCGGTTTATGATGATTGTGTTCGCACGGGGGATGTCTATTCCGTTCTCTATGATGGTGGTCGCAACCAGAATGTCATACTTGAACTCGATGAAATCGAGCATCACTGACTCCATCTCCTTCTCATTCATCTGCCCGTGCCCTACCGCCAAGCGAGCCTGTGGAACCAACCGTTGGACAAGCGCAGCGATCGTGTCGATTGTCTCCACGCGGTTATGAATAAAAAAAACCTGCCCGCCGCGAGCGAGTTCCAGTTCGATTGCTGACTTGATTACATACTCGGAAAACTGCACGACTTGGGTCTGGATCGCGAGCCGATCTCGGGGCGGCGTCTCAATTAAAGACATGTCGCGCAAACCACTTAATGACATGTTAAGGGTGCGTGGTATCGGAGTTGCGGAAAGTGTCAAAACGTCAACACGCTTTTTTAGTTGCTTCAATCGTTCCTTATGGGCCACACCAAAACGCTGCTCTTCGTCCACAACCACTAAACCGAGTTCTTTGAACCTCACGTCTTTCGAGAGCAGACGGTGCGTTCCGATGATTACGTCAACGTCTCCAGACTCGACGCGCTTAACGATCTCTTTCTGCTCCTTTGTGGAGCGAAATCTGGACAGCAACTCTACCTTCACTGGGAACGTGGTAAAGCGAGACTTGAAGGTGTCGTAGTGTTGATAGGCTAAAACGGTGGTCGGAGTAAGTACGGCTGCCTGCTTACCCTCCATCACCGCCTTAAATGCAGCACGCATCGCAACTTCAGTCTTACCGTACCCCACATCGCCGCAAAGCAATCGATCCATGGGCGTCGACTCTTCCATGTCACGCTTTACGTCCTCTATTGCTGTTTCCTGATCTGGAGTAAGGACGTACTCAAATCCGTCTTCAAACTCCCGCTGCCAGGGTGAATCGGTCGCGAACGCATGACCGCTAACAAGTTTGCGCTCGGCATATAATCGCAAGAGCTCGTCCGCCATGTCCCGCATGGCGCGCTTGGCTCTGGCTTTTGTCTTCAGCCATCCGATTCCGCCGAGTCGATCGAGCTGGGGCTGATGTCCCTCCGCACTTGAGTACCTTTGGACCAAATCCAATCGCTCGACAGGCACATAAAGTTTCGCGGCATCAGCGTAGTAGAGCAGCATGAATTCGCCTGTCCGAGGGCCGAGTTCCAATACCTGCAGACCGCCGAACTGTGCAATTCCGTGGTCGATATGGACCACAAAATCCCCTGGCTTAAGATCCCTAAAGTCTGAGAGGAAAGCTGCCGTTCGGGGACGCTTGCGTTTGCTGTCTCCTTTCTGGCGCCTGCCCTCAACTGGACGATCGAGTGCCTGGTCGTCAGCGTCGTCAAAGAGATCACTCTCAATGTGAGTAATGAACCCCGCGGAAGGGAGTGCAAAACCCGAACTGAGGCGGCCGACTGTTACTAGCGGCCAGGCAGCGATTTCGTCGAAAGCCCTCTGGCCATCGATCAAGCTGAGTGCACTCGGAATTTCGTACTCATTGAGGATTTCGCGTATCCGCTCAGCGATGCCAATGCTCGGCATAACAAAAATCGTAAGTGTATTTTGCTTAGACGCCGCTATAACATCGTTGGCAAGATCGCGCAGCCTTCCGTGATAACGCAAAACAGATTGCGTTGGCCAATCGATTTCGCTGGCCTTTTCTTCGATAGGAAATAGGAACAGTGGTTTTCTCCCGGATCGCGTCCGGCCCAGCCTTACTTCGGGCGCCTTAGCTTCGAGCGACAACTCTTGATCAATACTCGCGGCCGCCCGACCCAGCGTTCGTAGTTCGAGACGCTGTCCGTTTGAAACTCTATTTCTCAATTCCTCTGGCGGGAGGTACAACTCCTCGGGTAGAAGTGCGATGTCATCAGCAGCGTCAGTTTCGTTGAAACGATCTACAAGGCCCTGATAGACCTCTCCCAGGTATGACTCCACACCTGATGGTTCATCCACTACAAGCACCGCGTCATTTAGGTAATCAAAGATAGACGCATCACATCTACGTACGAGTGGCAGCAACCATTCCCATCCTGCAAAGCTCTCCCCTTCCTCAGCAAAGTCTGTTCGATCTCGTAGGGCTCGCGAATAGCGGGGATCTGACCATCGTTCCTGCGCTGCAGCGCTCCAGTCCATGAAGTCGCCCGAACTAACCGCCAACTCCCGCATTGGCGCAATCTCCACCTGAGACAGCTGCTCTGTTGACAGTTGAGTTTCCGGCTCGAACTCGCGAATCGAGTCGATGGTGTCGCCAAAGTATTCAATGCGAACCGGTGTTGAATTTCCCGGTGACCACACGTCCAAGATCCCCCCTCGGATAGAAAACTCTCCCAACGCGGTAACGGGATCCTGCCGGACGTATCCCGAAGCAGAGAGCTTTGCCACCAGTTCCTCGGGCGCATGATCTTCATCACGCCGCATCATGGTTCCTGCGTTAACGATTTGTTGTGGTGCGACCGTGCGGCGGGCAAGTGCACGTGCCGTAAGCAGCAAGAAGCTTGGAGAATGACGCCTCAGCCTCCAGAGCGTTAGCGCACGTTTCTCGAGGGTTTCCGGGTGTGGTGAAGATCCAGCGTAGGGATCGCTTTCGGAAGCCGGCAGCAACACCACCTCCTGATCACATTGGTGCTGTCTGGCAAGGGCGCAGAACCAAAAGCGCACATCCTTCTCCCAGATTTCTAGATCGCGGTTTGATTCAGTCACCACTGCAAACAGCCGTCCTACCTGTCGTTGCAAAGCGGCAATAGCCAGCGCTTTTGCTGACGGCGTAATAAGACCACTCACCGAGATAACTCGTGCGCCGTGCCTAAGTTCGGTCACAGCTTCCTGATACGGCTCGCTTTGAATGATCCGGTGCAGGGCCGCCTGCACTGCTGTTGTAGTGTCCGTCGAACTGCTCATTCGAAAATCAAGTAGGCTCTTGCCGCTTCATTCGACCAATGATGCTGCTTGTGGAAACTCCTTCTACAAAAGGGAGAGAGACGACCTGTCCCCCAGCCAGTTCTACTTCTTCGCGCCCGTGGATTTGATCAGGGCTGTAATCGCCACCTTTCACGAGAACGTCAGGTAAGACTTTGGCAATGAGGGATCGTGGGGATACGTCATCAAATATGGTTACATAGGTAACGCTTCGAAGTGCAGCCAATATCTCCGCGCGTTCATTCTGAGAGGTTAGGGGGCGGCCAGAACCCTTCAGCTCCTGAACCGAACGGTCACTGTTTAATGCCACGACCAAAGCATCACCGAACGACCGTGCTCGTTCCAAATATCGAATGTGACCAACGTGTAGAAGGTCAAAAACTCCATTCGTGAACACCAGCCGCTGTCCGCTGGTACGCAGACATTCACGCTCCGAAAGAAGTTCTTTCAGGCTGAGAAACTTGCTCATCGTTTTTAACAATCTAGCACGAGCTGTCGCCAATTGCCGATTGGCCCCGCAGCAAACTCGGTCGAATTTGCAAACTAACAACTCCCTAAACCCTAACGCAACCCCCTAACGCAACCCTTCGCCCAGGAAGGATTTGGACTTCGCCGATTCTGTCACCGTCCCATCTGTTCGTGCCATTCCGTAGATCCCGGATCTTTTTCTAAAATTCGCCAATCGAAACCGCCATGGCTATAATCAGCGCCTTTGACTGGAGAATTAGACTTGATTCCTTTCCTTGAAGAGAACGATCAAACGCAAGTGCGGCGACAACACCTGGAAACACTGCGCGAGCTGGTTGGCAATGTGTATCCAAACAAGTTCCAGCGCAGCCAAGTGGTCGAGTCTGGCCGGGACGATACGATCAATTCCGTGGTTGAGAAGTTTCGCGAGTTCCAACCAACGTTGACTGAGGATCAGAAGGTCGACCCGCTTGACACAGAATCGGCAAACCAGCATCTGAACAAAATCACAGTTCGAGTTGCAGGCCGCCTCGCCTCACCTCCGCGCATCATGGGTAAGGCCGCATTCGCCCACTTATCCGATGGTGTATCTCGACTGCAAATCTATGTGCGCAAAGGTGACGTCGAAGCGTTTAACAACTCCACTCGCCAGCTGATCAATGAAGAAGGCAAGGGCTGGGAACTGTTTCAGCTTCTGGACCATGGGGACTTCATAGGCGTTGAGGGGTATCTGTTCGTCACAAAAACTGGTGAGTTGTCCGTACATGTCACCACGCTCCAATTTTTAGCAAAAGCGCTGCTGCCGCTGCCGGATAAGATGCACGGAGTTCACGATCCAGAGATTCGACAAAGGCAACGTTATGTGGACCTCATCGCTGGTAGTTTAAAGCTAGACCGTGAAGGGGAGGAGTTAACCCCGCGCCAGGTATTTGAACGTCGCGCGGAGGTCCTGTCCGAGATGCGTCGCATACTTCACGATCACGGATACATAGAGGTGGAAACACCAATGCTATCGCCGCTGGCAACTGGTGCCGCAGCGCGTCCTTTCCAGACTTGGCATAATGCATTGAGTATTCCGCTCTACGCTCGGATTGCGCCAGAGCTCTATCTCAAGCGTCTGCTTGTTGGAGGCTTCGAGAAGGTCTACGAGCTGAATCGAAACTTCAGGAACGAAGGTATCGATCGAACACACAGCCCTGAGTTCACAATGTTGGAGTTTTACTGGGCATATGCCGATGTGAATCAGATGATAGACTTCTGCGAAGAGATGATTCGGGCCACAGTCTACAAGGTGCTGGGCCATACTCATGTGCGATATGGTGAGCTGGATATCAGTTTTTCAGAACCGTTTCCCCGACTAACCATGCGAGAGGCGGTGGAGAAGTACGCCGGCAGTAGTCACGCCTCCGTGTCATCAATGGATGGGTTGCAGTTAGCGGAAGCGTTCGGGGCCATCGAACATAACCTCATTCAACCAACATTCATCACCGATTTTCCCAAACCGATATCTCCACTGTCGAAAGGCTCGCCAGAGGATCCCGGTGTTGCGGAGAGGTTCGAGCTTTACATCAACGCGATGGAATGTGCCAATGGTTTTTCGGAGCTGAATGATCCGGAAGAACAATACCTTCGATTCGTGGAGCAAGTGCGACAACGCGAACGCGGTGACGAAGAGGCGATGGTGATGGACGAAGACTACATTCGGGCACTGTCATATGGAATGCCGCCTGCTGCGGGAATCGGCATCGGCATCGATCGGTTTGTGATGCTATTAACCAACCGACACTCAATAAGAGACGTGATTCTCTTTCCGCACATGCGACCCGAGCGAAAGAGCGACGAGGAAAGGGAAAACATGAAGTAGGTATTCAGGAGGCTATTTGGGTTCAGCAGACGCGACCCTTTGTTTTAAAAAGGCCAATCGTTCCGCGCTTCCCTCCAGTTTCCGGTTTCGGTTTTCCGCAGTAGCCAGATACTCTTCAAAGACCACCAAAGCGCCCTCGTAATCACCCAGCTTCTCGCGCACACGGCTGACGTCCAACAGAAACTGTGAATTGTCCTGGCGATATAAGGCTGCTGCCCGAGAAAAATTCTCCTCCGCTAACTTCAGTTCGCCTCGGGCCTCATATAGTCGAGCAAGGTGATAGTAGCTAATGGGGTATCGTGAGCCATCACGCTCGGCCACGGGTAGCAACACGATCATCGCCTCATCGAATTTCTTTGAATTGATAAGAGCGTAACTAAGCTCGAGATTTGCTGGGGCAAAATATCCCCCCATCCGTGTGATGACGCGTCGATAGTTAGTAACCGCCTCCTCGGGTCGGTCGCGCTCACTGGCGTTGCGGGCTCGCTGCAAAAACGCATACGTTTCCGGGTCCACACTCAGGCCCTTGCTTGCACCAGCCGGTTTCGCAGCTTTGAAGGGTCGCGCTGTTTTGGTCGCAACTGGCTCCGGACGTGAACGGTCAGACGCTTTCACGGTTCGTCGCGGAGCTGCTGCGACGGTAATTCGCCCTTCCGGCCGAACTGCCGCCAAAGCCTGGGCCGCCGCGGAATGCTCAGGGTTAACGGCCAGTGCCCGGCGCCATTCGCGAGCGGCAAGATCGTGCTCACCTCGCGAGGAATATAATCTCCCCAGATTGTAACTAGCCTCCGCGTAACGAAAGTTTTCCAGTCGCAACGCCTTCAGAAGTGCCTCATGCGCTTCATCCCACCGCCCCTGTCGCATCAACACAACTCCGAGATTGTTAAGTGCTCTCGAGTATCGTCCCTTGCGTTGATCGATAGCCTTACGATATGTGGCGATGGCTCCACCGGCGTCACCCAAACGGGCCATCCCATTCCCAATGTTGTAGAAGCCGACCGGGTCAAAGCGATCCTCGGCGCTCATCTGTCGCAACTCTAAAAGAGCTTTTTCTCCGTCACCACTGGCGGACAATAATTCGACCAGCTTCATCTGTAACCGAGATTTCTCAGCCGCATTCTCTTCAGCGTCGATTTGATCGCGCAGCGCTGTAATTGGGTCCACTTCCGCTGCTTGCGTATTATCATCTTGCGTCGTTTCACCTTTCGCCGGTGCTTCTTCGACAACCGAGCTCTTGTTCGATTTCGCAGCCTCAGTCTCAGGACCAGGGCGCCGGGCAGACTCGTCTGACTCCTTGTCAGCCAGCTTATTAGTAGGTTTTGGTGCTCTTTTCGCTGTGGTTTCGGTCGCCGATGCCGCGCGTCGCGTTCGTGTTTGACTCTTCTCTGGGCCAGAGGGCGCTGAATCTGGAGCAGTTTGCGCCAGTGATGTTGTGAAAAACAGAGCTGCGCCAACTAGGGCAAGGCTCGCATTACGCAGGAGTTTAGTCATGTCAATTCTCAACCTCAGATTACCTCAGATAAGTCATCGCATCCGCGGCGCTTCCGCCTGAACATATGCCACGATTGTGCCTCCGAATCCGACCGCCCAACCGTGCGTTCGGTCGGCAAAGAAGACACGCGCCAAAGGATGTGTGGTATCAGTGCGTTGTCGGGACCAACGTGACCCACCGTTGTTCGTATAAATCACCGTACCATCGTTTCCGACAGCCCATCCTTCACGCGCATCCAGAAATTTCACATCGAGCAGGTCGGCATCGACTTCGGAGTTTTGTGGGACCCAGGTGCGTCCGCCATTCACTGTTTGAAAGATCCTTCCGCTTGATCCCACTGCCCATCCAACTCGGTTGTCGATGAAGCTCGTAGCATTAAACCGTGTTCCTTCGGCCCCCTCCAGTCGTGACCTATGCCAGGTGTCGCCACCATCTGAGGTCTGCAGAATCGTGGCGCCGGCGCCGACAACCCAACCACGGTAGTTATCTATGAAGATCCCACCGAGCAGGAGATGGCGTGTAGGCAAAGTCAATTTCGTCCAACTGTCGCCATTATCGCGTGTGGCGTAGATTGCGCCGCCCTCACCAAACGCCCAGGCATAACCACCTTCGTAAAACACAACTCGCATGAGGCGAGCGTTGACGTCGATTCCTTTCACATCAACTCGCGCCCAGCTGCCACCACCGTCTGTAGTCTTCATCAAATAGCTGCGAGGCTCATCGTTGGACCTCAGGTCGTAGATGTTGCGTTCGCAAACTAACCACCCGTTGTTGTCATCCAGAAACTGTATGTCGCGAATGACGTCTTCTGTTGGTCTGGGGCGCGGCTGCCAAGTCCTTCCGCCGTCGCTGGTAGACAGCAACGTTCCCCTGCTTCCGACAACCCATCCTCGGTGTGCATCAAGGAAAAAGACCGAGTGTAACCAGGCGAGTGTGCCAGAGGGCTGTCTGGACCATGCTGCAGTTTGAGCTAACCCGACCGTTGCAGCAGAGGTCACGATAGCTAGAAGGATGAGGAACCGACCCAGCCTCCAACCATTTGAGGTTGTGATTGGTCGCAGCATAGCCACCGCTCCATGTGCCCTGGCAACCAAATCAGTACGGAACTGGGAGGCCAAAGATGCGGGCAAAGCTCAACATCGGCAAGAAGCCCATAATCGACTGGATCTTCTTCAATCTATTTCCCGGCACGAGGATCTGATCGCCGGGAACCAAATAAGTTGTATCCGGTGCTCCTCTTTTATAGATGGCGGTTACGTTGACAATGATTGGCGACAATGAACCGTTCGCCTGTCTACGCAACACCGCAACTTTGCTCTTGTCGCCAGTCGGGAGAACGCCACCCGCCTCAGCGATTGCCTCAGTCACGGTCATTCGTCGATTCATCAACCTCACGCCTGGTTGCGCTACATCGCCCAGAATGCTGTAGCGATACGAAGAGGCTTTGTCGAGTGAGACGGTAACCTGGGGATCAATTATATATTCGTCGTAGCGTTTCCTGATTAGCTCAGCCACTTCTTCCACTGTCTTACCATTTACAAAGATGCCATCGGGGATTAGCGCAAGAGCGACCCGACCGCTTGGTGGAACAACGACACCGGCCCGCGAATAGCGGTCCTGACCAAACACACTTATCGAGATCACGTCTTCGGGGCCGAGCCGGTAGCTGCTGAAGAAGTTGTTGTAGTAAGGAACTACAGCACCCTCTTCTTCTGAGATCTGCTCCTGACGATTCGCCTGGGTCTCCTGAGGCACATCAGATGGCACGCGGGAGCTGTCATCTGGCTCCAAGCGGTCCGGACCTGGAGGCTGGGTAGGCTTTTGGGTTGACTTCCCGCTCTTCTGATCCTGTTCCGGGGCTGCCAAACGTTGTCGAGTTTGATTTGAAATCTCCGCTGGTGTTTGCGACAGCGCAGTACTGGTTGAGGACAACATGAGAACACCCGTCATTGTTGCCGCGTAGAGCTGATTCAATTTCTTCATTTCGTACCTCCGAAACCGGGTGCCTTTTAGTGAGCACCTCGACCAAAAAGAATGATCTTCACTGTTTCAAACATGATGATGGCGTCCAGGATCAGGCTCTGGTTCTTAATATAGAACAGGTCATACTGAAGCTTCTGCCGAGCGTCTTCGATGGAAGCGCCATAGGGGTATTTGATTTGAGCCCAACCTGTTAGTCCGGGGGCGATTAGATGCCGTTGGTGGTAGTAAGGGATTTCCTGCGCGAGCTGAGAAACAAAATGGGGGCGCTCGGGGCGGGGTCCGACAAAGTTCATGTCCCCGTGCAGAATGTTCCAAAACTGGGGTATTTCATCGACTCGGATCTTTCGAATAATCCTACCGACGCGAGTAGTGCGGCTGTCAGTCTTCGAAGCCCATACGGGTCCATCCACCTCGGCGTCCGTCCGCATTGAGCGGAACTTCACCAGAGTGAATACTCGGCCACCTTTCCCAACTCGCTCCTGTCTGTAGAACACTGGTCCACTAGACTCCAATTTGATCAAGATCGCCGTAAGGAGCGCGAGAGGTAAGCACACGATGGCGCCAACCAACGCGACCAACCTGTGTACTACGCTGCGTGTGATAGCACCGATGCGGGCCTGGCGGCCTCGCCCCGAGAAGATCAGCCACGATGGCCGAATCATGTCTAGTGACACGCGACCGGTTATTCTTTCGTAAAACGACGCGCCTTCTTCAATCGCCACTCTTCCCGCAAGGCTTAGCTGCAATAGTTCCTCAGTAGGAAGTTGGCCTCGCCTCTCACCCATTGCGACGATAATGCGATCGACGTTTTCGCGTTCAACTATCTCGTCGAGATCTGAGGTGATTCCGATTACCCTCGGGTTGATCAGACTCTTGCCCAAAAGATCTGCATCTTTCCCTACGAAGCCAACCACACGGTAGCCGGCATCAGGACGATCCAGAACCTCACGAGCAACTTCTATCGCGAGGTTTCCTGCGCCTACGATCAGGATGCGCTCTCCGATATTGGGGTGACCGAGAAACCAATGTATGGAGACGCGCCAGCTAACCATCAAGGCAAGAGCGAGCGGCAATGCAATGAGGGAAATCCCCCGACCCAGCATTAGCCCCGGCAGAGCATAAAAACAGAGCGCAAGACCGATCCAAGCAAGTCCCAAAGCCTGCACCAATCGAAGCACAAGCTCTCTACGGTCGTGCATCACGACGAAGTCATACAGGTCGAAGAGATAAAAGGCGGTCAGACAGAAGACAGTTGCCAATATGGCCTTGAGAACACCCTGTCGAGCAAACAGCTCAGCATTACCGTCTATAATGCCGAGTCGCAAGTACACTGCTCCGACAATTGCGCCGAAGATCACTATTGCTTCGGTAAGCAAAAGTAATAGTGTTCGTATGTTTAAACGTGAGACTCTCAACTGACAGCTGCTACCTCAGGTTCTTTCTGCTCACTAACGATCGGGTTCGGTTGAGACGGCTGATTGTCATCGCGCCGGTAATAGCGGCGCTGATAGTAGTAACTACTCGAATCAACCTCTTGTTCGGTGCGGTTCAAAACCACGCCTACCATTCGGTCCCGCGGTAATTGCTCCAAAAGCCTATCGACAATGCTGTATCGGGTTTTGCCTGCACGCACTACGAGTAATGCACCGTCTGCTCGGCCTATCAATAGGTTTGCGTCGGTGAATATACCCAGAGGCGGCGCATCAATGATGATGTAGTCGAACATCCTTCGCGCCTCTTTAATTACTGATGCGAAGGTTGGCCCCGAAAGGAGCTCTGCCACATCATCTCGCGCTCTCCCACCTGGCAATAAGTAGAGACCAGCTGGGTTCAGCTTAACTATCGCTTGCTGCAATTGGACCCTCCCCCCAAGTACTTCCGAAAGACCAACAGGTATATCGATCCCCAAGTAGTCGGTTGCACAGGGTTGCCGCAAATCACTGTCGATAATTAGCGCTCGTACTCCTTCCGTTTGGGCCAACAACCACGCGAGATTCAGTGCCGTAAGCGTTTTGCCCTCCCCAACTGACGCGCTCGTCACAACGAAAACACGCATCTGTTCGGCTTCTCCGGCTTGCAGCAGGCGAGTGCGGAGCGATCGAAACTGCTCGCAATAGGGTGATCGGGGTTGCGTCACTGCGATTAAATGAGGCTCGACGCGCGCGGCAGAAATGTCATAACTGACGAATCCCGCGGCGCGCGCCGACCCGGCAGCGCCCAAAGTTGCCCCAGCAGCACGCGAAGCCATTCCGCCGGGGAGTGCCGACCCGTCGGGTGCATCCGCAGTGTGCGCAGTGGACGCTGAACTTTGCACCGGTTCTTCTGACGCTTTCATGATTGAAGAGCCAGCGAAGAGTTGCTCTTCAATCTCTTTTGCGGAAGGACTTACGTGCTCTGCACGTACCTTGTTACGGTGCGTTGAATCGGATTCAGGACGCTCGGCCGCACTCCCGTCGGGAGTGGAACTTGCACGTCTCAATGCATCAAAAACTCTGCCCATCGAATACTCCTTCTCAAGCTGAGATCCAAATCGGACCTGCAATTTGCTCTCGCTATGAATTCGTTCCGGTCGTACTTACTGGTGCGACCTTGTCAGAATCTCCCTCTGGTTCCGTTCCGGCTGCCCACAGTTCCGCGCGACCTCCTGGCGAGAATATCCTGGCGGCGGTTTCCCTTTCCGCGCCAGGCTGCATCCCACTCGAAGAGCGTGGAAGCATGTCAAACGTCTCAGCAACCTCTTCAATGATTGAGCGGCCAATTACAGTTTCACCTGCAGCGAAACCCGTGAGCAGCGCGTTATCACAAAGGTTGTTAATGTTTCGTGGAATGCCGTCGGAAGAACGAAATATGTAGTCGACTGCTTCGGGAGAAAAGAGGTCAATTCGTTCCGCCCCGGCAATCAGTAGTCGTGAAGTGATGTAGCGATCCGTTTCTTCGATGTTGGGTAATGGCTTGATAACGCAGCGCAATGCGATTCGCTGCTTTAACTGCCTCAAGTCGGGGTTGTTCAGAACCTCCCGCAGTTCCGGTTGACCCGTTAACACGATCTGCAACTGTTTAGCGGTATTTGACTCAAAGTTCGAGAGCAGCCGAATCTCTTCCAGCACGTGCGGGGACAGACCCTGAGCCTCGTCAATGATTAAGACGGTGCGCAAACCTCGCGAGTGTCGGGACTCAAGAGCCTTACCAAGTTCGAGGAGCAACTCTGATTTCGTTTCCCATTTCTGCACGTCGAGCAGCGTTGCTACATGTTGGTAAAACTCTGCGACGGAGAGACGAGGATTGAAGATATAAGCAACAAGCACAGTACGATCGAGCCGTTGCATCATCCATCTCAAGATGGTTGTCTTGCCGGTGCCAACCTCCCCGGTTACCACGACCAATCCCTTCCCGCTCTCGATACCGTAGTGGAGATTTGCCATCACTTCGGTATGCGAAGGAGTGAAGTAGATGAATCGCGGATCTGGTGTCAGCGCGAAAGGCAATTCTTTTAGACCGTAAAATTCTGCGTACACTTAAGCCTCCGTTTTGGAGACGCGAAAGGCGCCCCAATTCTCAAACTACGCACCCCCACCGGTGAAGAGTTCGAACACGTGCGTAACTCTGAAGATCAGAGCGAGCAGCGGGATGCTGAAAACGGCTGCTACCACGCCAGCAGCGAGCAGCAGGCGACGGCGTCTTGGTATTGCGCGTGCCTCCTGGGGAGTCAACAACTCCGGCACCGAAACCAGCACTGGCAGATTGGTATAATGGGCAGCGTCTTCGCGTGTTTGGATCGTCAGGAGCTTGGGGACTTCGACCGCTGCAACAAGCATTAAGCCCATGAATAACCCAACACCAAGTCCTAAAGCAGCAAGCCTGAAACGTTTGGGCGCCACGGGTACCGCCGGTAAATTGGCTGGGTCAACTACTACAATCCCCTCTCCCTGTTGCTGAGTCGCCGCATCGGCGCCAAGGGAGATCCTTGCCTGCTGTGCTAGCAATGAGTCGTAAGCAGCCTTCTTGGTTTGATATTCGCGGTCCAAGGCACCGAGTGCAATTTCTGCTCCCGGAACGTTGTTTATCCGCGTCATCACCTGACCAACCTGTGTCTCAATCTGTGAGATGAGGTTCTGTTGCCGCTTAATCTCGCCATCGATCAGTTTCAGTTCGTTTTCAAGCGCGCCCACCTGCAGGTCTGGTCGGTTCTTCAACTTCTCTTGTTTTTCCTCAATCTTCTGCTTCCAGTCGGCGATCATTTCGTCCATCGACCCCTGAACCGAATCGACCTCGGCCTGCTTAGCGAGGACGTCGGGGTGTTTTGGGCGCAACTCAGTCAACATACGGGTCAACTCCGCTTCCAATCCGGCCTTACGCGACGAAAGCTGGGCCCATGCCGGGGTCGTCTTGGGGTCAGTCGTAGTTTCTGCAATGTCGTCCTTAATCTGCTCCGCCGACTTCTTGATCGAAGCAAGCTGGCTGGCCATCGCAGACCGGCGATCCTGCAATCGACCTACTTCAGTAATGTAAGCCTTTTGCTGTTCACGTAAGCCGTTCAATTGGCCTAACAGCGACTGTGCTTCTCCAGGAAGATTTCCCAGGTTCTGCTGCATGAACTGCAATCGTTGCTGGTCTGCGGCTTCTAACTCTTCCTTAGCTTGTCTTGCCTGTTGTTCGATGAATTCCTTCGCCGACCGTGTTGAGCTAATGGTGTTCTTTGTTTGCTCATCGATATACTTACTGGCTAGTTCGGCCGTCACGAGCTGCGTCGTCTTCGGATCCCGATACCGGAACCTGATGTTGAAGCCGTTCGTTATGTCGTTACGGCTGGTGTTAACCTCGACGTTGATGTCTCTGCGCATCGTATTGATGACGACTTCCATCGGCTCGCCGCGCAGTCGTTCCGTTTTGTAAAGTTCATACTTTTCGACGAGCGGTTCCAGCGAGCTACGGCTGGCAACTACCTGCGCGATACTCGTCAACTGCCGCGTCAAACTGTCCTCAGTAATCGTCGGTACGACAGACGTAGGGAGAGTTGAAGGCTTAACCACTATCAGCGTGACGGACTCATACACATCGGGCAGCCGATAAACCGCCCATGAAACTGCAGTCGTAATTGCCACCGCTGGCAACAGGATCATCCATTTTCTTTTCCAAGCGATACGTAAGTATTCGCTCGGTTTTCGCTGACGAAATTCAACGCTCATACAACACTCCTTCGATTATAAAGTCGCGAGCGCCTTCCGCGCCTCTTCGACATCAGGAAACGGGGCCTTCTCAGCCAATCGCATTGCCAATTCCAACTCTCGTTTTGCTGCCGTTCTATCTCCACTGGCTTTAAGTGCCATTCCCAGGTGATAACGATAATTGCCACTTGGAGAACGGCCTGTGGCCCGTGCGGCTGCTTCATCTACGCTAACTGCCTTCTGCAGCTGATCAACAGCTGCGGCATGCAATCCCTTGTGGTAGTAAACCCAGCCCAGCGTGTCGATGAATCCGGCAACATTGGGATTCCTTTGGACCACCCCTTGTGCCAAACGCACTGCCTCATCGAGATTACCGTTCAACTCCTTCCTGATGGCGTACATCCAAGCCAAATTGTTTGCAGCGATCGACGAGTTTGGGTCTTTCTCCAAAGCCTTTCGGTAGTTCTCTGCCGCAACAGCGTAGTTTTGGCGCGCATCCTCAAGCATGCCCACGACCGTGTAAGCGCTCGCGTTGTCGGGCCGGAGTTCAATAATGCGCTTGTACTCTGCAATGGCCCGCTCTTCCTGCTTCGTGTTGATAAACAACGCACCCAAAGCGGAGTATGCAGCAATGTTGTTCGGGTCCAATTCAATCGTCTTTCTCAGTGCCGACTCAGCTGCCTGGGAATTCTTTTCAAAACCATAAGCCTGGGCCTTTAAGTAGTACAGATTTGCATTATTCGGGTTCGAGTTCAGCAGTTGATCGAGTCGCTCATGCGCCTTTGCGAGTTCATTTTCACGGGCATATAGGTCGATGAGCCCACCCAGCGCTGTTCCGTTCAGCGGATCTATTGCCAACGAGTTCTCATAAAATCCGACCGCTTCCTCTGTCTTCCTTTCGGCTTTGGCCAGAGCTGCCAGATTGTTGTAGACGTCGGTGCTGTTGGGGGCGATGTCTCGGGCCGCAAGGAAGTCCTGCCGAGCCGCGTTTAGATTGCGCAGTTGCCCCTGAGCCATGCCGCGAACCAGGTAGGTCTTTGCGCGAATCTCGGACAACATTTGCGGCGAGTTATCGCGATCGGGCGCTACTCTTTCCAGACGGTTCAGCAGTTCCGTTGCGAGACTCGCAGCCAACTTTGGTTCATTGCTGGCCAACGCTATTTGAACTTGCATCAACTTCACGGGTGCGTAGTCCGGATACTTACGCTCTAAATCGCCTGCAAATGCGCGCGCCTGGTCAAGCAATCCGAGCCCTAAATTCATCTGGGCCATGAAGTAAAGTCCAGGTCGGGAATCGGGCTCCTGCCGAAGCACTTCCTTAAGATCTTCTATGGCGGCTTTCAAATTCTCAGGTTGGCCCCCAGTGGCTCGAACCCTGGCTCGCAAGAGCAAAGCTTGACGGTCGGTTTGGTCTGACTTCAGGACCTCATCAACCTGCGCCATAGTGCCTTGATGGTCGCCCTTGTTGAGCAATATCTCGCCCAATCGATAGCGGCCCTGCTTAAACTGCGGTGACTTCGAGAGTATCTCCTGGTATGTCCGCACTGCTTCATCGAGACGATTAACCGACGAATAAAAATCCGCCAAGACAGCCTGGCTTTCAGGCTTGTCTGGATCCAACGCGGCGAGCGCTTTGTACGCCTCTTCCGCCTTGTCAAGTTGCTTGTTTACTAAATAGAAGCCGGCAAGCATCAACCTTGAGCCACGGTTGGAGGGTTCTACCTCAACTGCTTTCCTTAGTTCATTTTCGGCTTCGTCCGTTCGGTTGGCTTGGGCCAGAAACCGACCATACTCCGTATGGGCCAGACCTGAATTGGCGTTGAGGGAAATTGCTCGTTGGTATGTCTCCTCTGCTTTCGCCTGGTCCTTTGTGGCGATGTAGAAACGGGCCAGACTTAAATAGGATTCAACCCTTTTCGGATCGAGGTTGATGGCCTGATTCAGCTCGGCAAAGGCCTTATCCTGATGCCCCTGAGCAAACAGGACACTGCCCATCAAGATATGGCCTTCAATGTAATTAGGATCCTTTTGCAGGATTTCGTTGGCCAGCCTCTCTGCTTCAGCGAGGGTCTCGGGTCTTCGACTTGCTGCCGCCACGTAATAATTTCCCAGCTTCACCCGCGCCTCGAGGTTGTTGGGGTCGAGCTCCACCGTCTTTCTGAGAGCGTCAAAGGTCTCTTGAAAGCGCTGTAATCCTTCGTAGGCCCGGGCGAGCCCCCAGTGAGCCGCGGCCAGCTTGTCGTCTATTTGGAGGGCGTTGCGATACTCAAGGGAGGCCTCCTGGAACTTGGACTCTTTCAGGTAGGCATCACCCTTGCTGAGGTATTCGGCTTTTGCTTTCTCGGGATTGGTGCAGCCACCCAGGACAAAGGTGGAAGCCAGTAGTAGTGATAGAAGAATTGCGTAGTAGGATTTTCGTTGGCACTCGGTTCTCATCTTTTGCTCCCCTCAGACTTTCCTGCATATTTCGCAGGTAACTCTGGTCTTGGGCTCACTCGCTCATCGTTGTAACCCTGCGGGCAACGCTTGGTTCATGGCGAAGTGAGCTCAGTCTTACGATAGATTCAATTCGCGTCGATTTCCTCTCGTCCCTGTGCAGAATCCGTAATCAATCTGGCACAAACTCCGGCAAAACCGTAGAAACGTAAGCCGCCAAGCCGGTGGCGGAGTCCAAAGCTGCCGCTTCGGATGTCGTGACCGGGACCATGACGCGAACCATGGCGGCATCTGATCGGCGCAGACGGACGCTGTCGATGACAGTATAGACTTTGCCCCAATACTCGCTGGCGACCGCGCGACCACGGCCCTGATACCAGTAGACCATCATCTCCTTGCGGCCACCGTTCTCGATTACATACCTGTTAGCCACAAACGGCTCGCGTCCCTGAGCTGAGATGGTGACACTACCCGGGTCGTTCAATGTCCAGCCTGAACCAGGCAGGCAATTGAGCGGGCTGTGATAGGTGGCGCCCTCTTTCTGGCTCGCGTAGTACCCAATATAGAGATTGGCCACGCTTCCGGCGTTCTGGTAATCCCTCATCAAATAATCGCTCGCACCTAGAATGCTTAGGGTGGCGCTGTCGAACCGCTGATCACCACTGACTTGACGCCACGAGCCTACCTCTCTGGGAAAGTCGTCTAACACCCTTCGCGGAACAGGCACTTCTCCGAGATACTCCCAACCATTCACTACCGCGCCACCGATCAGCAGGAGCGCAACCAGCACTGCGACTCGCCAAGTGTTATTCATCTAATCTGTTCCTTCCGCCGTAACCACATCACCGGTACCAGCAACCACTGCGGACGTAGCCGCAGTACCGCTGAGGCTGCCTTCTGGGGTTGTTCGCCTTGCAGCCGGCTTGAATCGATCAAGCAGCCAGCCGACAGCAAACAACATGACGAAGGCTACTATGTAAATGACCCAGCCAGAGAACGTATGGAAGAACCCATCTGCCACCTGGGTGCCATAGTAGTGGGCTAGAACACCTGTACCGCTCACGCGTCCGGCATTAGTAATAATTGCAATCGGAACAGCCGACAACACGAGTACAGTTGATCGCCAAAAGCCGTAGCTCTTTAACCAACGTAAGCGATCACCAGTGGGGTTGTCTGGATCATCCGTGTCCCGCGGGTGAGTAAAGAAGGCAAACACGACTGCCAGTGTGGCCAAGGTCATCAAGGAGCGGATGCCGCTACACGCTTCAACAACTTCAAGCTTTTTTATCTCGCCACCGCCAAGGGGAACCAACTCAATTATATTTCCCTGTCTCAGTACCGGAATATCCAACGCTCTCATGGACCATACGGCACATTTTGAAGCAAAAATTTGTAGAGGAAATGCGATCTTGTTGAAAATGATTGCGGGGATTGGAATGGCCAAAAGAAGCAAGCCGAATGAGACCGCCGCGATGCGGATGAACCGAAAGCCCCAAAAATAGATGACCGTGCCAGCGAGGACGACCACAAATGATATGCGCTGAATGTAGAGTTCAGCGCCGGCGGTTCCAGCCCAAAGGCCCAAAAGACCGCAGACGACCAGCGCAGTTCCCCAAAAATACGAGGGCTGTAACGGTTGTTTGGTTAGCCGTTCGCGCTGTGACCAGAGGATGTAACCGATAATTAGGGGAATTAGGAGCCCGTGCGAGTAATTCTCGTCAGTCCACCAGTGGTTTCCCAACTTAATGAGAACGGTGGCGTAGGCAAAGAAGATAGCAAAAGAGACAGCGAGAACTCGCCAGAGATGATTATTGGCGGTGACACTCATTAAAGATTTCCTAAAGCTGGTTTACGCAGAGAAGGGCAAGTTCCCTGACCAAACCAGTGGTTTTCCTAAATTTACGTGAACCAGTCGGAAAAGCCGATAGAGCTTAGCCTAATTAACCCTACCGGTTCAATGTCAAAACCCTGCTTCTAGCCCAGTACTCAAAAATACGAATGACCACGAAATTCCCCCAATTCGAAATCGCTTGAAAAAACGAGCCAAGAACCGGGGAGGTGCGAGCTGTCTGGCAATTACTCGGCGGAAGGGGCAATCCCACTCTCACGCCCTAGATTCGGTGCATTTCATCGAAGGTCGAAAGGTCATTTAACTGTGGTATTGTCTTAACTTGAGTAAGAAAGCTTGTCCAATTTCCCTGGCATTACCATTGATTTCATGAAAGACAGCCCTACCGAGCCCAATGAAATCCAAACCCCAATAATTGAAGACAACACGCACCAACTAAGATCACTGGAAATCACTTTTTGGGTGATAGCGATCATTTTAGGTTTTTGCCATGCCTGGGCCGACCATCATTATCTGATTAACGCTGACGCCATGTCCTATCTGGACATCGCTGAGGCTTATCTTCGTAGGGAATGGCACACCGCTATCAACGCCTATTGGAGCCCACTCTATTCGTGGCTTATCGCCTTGGCCCTTCTTATCGTAAGGCCTTCACCGTACTGGAAATTCGCCGTCCTTCATCTTGTGAACTTTGCGATCTACTTGTTTGCCCTCGGCTGTTTTGGGTTCTTGATACGGGAGATGGTTCGCCTTCAGCAAGGCAGAACGCGTGAACTCCTCGCTGCCAAACTCTTAACCTTACCAAACCGGGGTCTGTTAGCGCTCGGCTATTCGCTGTTCATTTGGTCTGCGCTCTATCTGATCACTGTCCAACTCGAGTCTCCAGATATGCTGGTCGCGTCATTCGTGTATTTAGCTTGTGGCCTGCTCCTCCGCATACGACGGCAGCCTTCCAGTTGGGTGTTGTTCATTTTGTTCGGGATTGTTCTGGGATTCGGTTATCTCGGGAAGTCCGTGATGTTACCGATGGCATTGGTATTCATGTTTGCCAGCATGTTTTCCTTTGGTAGTTTGCGCCGGGCCTTGCCGCGCCTCGCCGTAACCATGGCATTCTTTCTTTTAGTGGCCGGCCCGTTCGTTTTCGCGATGTCTTGGTCGAAAGGCCGTTTGACAACTGGTCTCAGCGGTCAACTAAACTATCTATGGTCCATCAACCGTGTGACTAATCCTCACTGGCAAGGAGACGAGCCAGGCCATGGTAAACCGAGGCATACAACGAGAAAAATATTTGATACGCCGCCCGCTTTTGAATTTGGTGACCCGGTGGGAGGAACATACCCCGTATGGTACGACCCAACGTACTGGTATGAAGGAAGCGTTAGACATTTCGACTTTCGCCAACAGCTCCAGGTGTTTCAAGGAGGTGTTAAGTCGTATTATGAACTGTTTCTTGGCTGGGGTGTCCAGTATGGCTTATTCGTTGGGCTTGTCTCTCTATACCTTGTGAGTCGTAGAGGGCGGTTGTTACTCCAGGATTTGACTCAACAATTGAGTCTGATTATTCCAGCATTCGCAGGACTTGGATTGTATGCTCTGGTAAACGTCCAAGGCCGGTATACAGCCCCATTCATAGTGCTTCTCTGGATGGCTTTGTTTTCAGGCGTTCGTTTACTTCACACGCCAGAATCACAACGGTTCATAAAGTCAATCACACTTGTCTTAGTGATATCCATGATCTTTATCACCGTGGCGTCGTCGAGTAAGGAAGCCGTCGTTACTGTTCGTCAACTCGTGGCTGGCGAAGACCCTTCAGTCCATGAACAATGGCAAGTTGCCGAAGGTCTGCGCGAAAAAGGTGTCGTTTCCACAGATAAGGTGGCGTTCATTGGCGACTCTTTTCGTGCCTTCTGGGCTCACCTCCTTGGAATTCGGATTGTTGCGGAAATTCAAAGGGACAAGGTGGTCAGCTTCTGGGAAGCGGATTCGACAGTGAGAGTCGAGGTTATCAACGCGTTCGCCCGTTCGGGTGCCAAAGCAGTTGTGGCCGAAAGACCTCCTTTAGGTACTGATCTTAGCGGTTGGCAAAAGATCGGAAGCACGGATTACTACATCTATTCCCTGAAAAACTAGAGCGACCCAAAGCATCTCCACCATGATGCCGCCGCTTTCAACGGTTTGACGTTTTCACGAATCGCTCTCATAGTTCTTTGGTCTCGATTCTCTTCCAAACAAGTGAACAAACTGGTGTCTACACCAGCAGAGCACAAACGTAACGCCACTATACAGGTAATAGAGCAGGTGCAACGGAAAGGCGAGAATCGCAAACGTGAGCCCTTTTCGGTGGAAAAAGAAAAGATAAAGTTTGTAATTGAGGAGAGGGACCAGCGCAAGCAGGCCAACAATTAGCAGAAGGAGTTGGGGCGCGAAAATTGAGAACGGAAGAATTAGGAGAGACAGCGCAACCAAACCTGCACTAATCCGATCTGAAGTTTGAAGATTCAGATCATTCACCATATTCTCACTCTCGAGTATCAGAGTCGACCAAGGGACGGCTCGACGGAAGATATCGGCGTGCAGCATTGACCGCAAGGTCCAACGCTTTAGGTGTTTTCCCTGTAGTTGTTTATCCAACAGGATTCGATGACCTTGTTGTCGCATTCGATATCCTAGTTCGATATCTTCAATCGCCGGTCTGGGATAGCGTTCTGCATCGAAGCCATCGAGTGCTAGGAATATCTCACGGCGGACACCTCCACACCCGGCCCAAAAAGTTGAAGCCTCAGTACT
The DNA here is from genome assembly GCA_035283645.1 of Pyrinomonadaceae bacterium. Classification (GTDB taxonomy): domain Bacteria; phylum Acidobacteriota; class Blastocatellia; order Pyrinomonadales; family Pyrinomonadaceae; genus PSRF01. The sequence goes on along the minus strand of DATETN010000030.1, from coordinate 5,047 downwards.
GCCTTGCTGATGAACAAAGCGGTGGAACAAATTCTTGTATTGGGAAATAAAGTTCTGCTCAGCCGGCTCCTCGTCGTAGGAACCAAACACAGCAGCCACTTCGGGGTGATTCTTAAAGTTGGCAGCTACGCGTTCAAGAGTGTCAGGTTTTACAACAACATCAGCATCGACGAAAAAGAGGATTTCGCCCGCGGCGTTCTTGGCGCCCAGATTGCGAGCTCCTCCGGGTCCTGACTGGCGAGACATTCGGAGAATCTTCGCCCCTCTATCGTGACCAACCTTCGCGCTCTCATCGGTCGAGCAATCATCAACAACGATTAGTTCGTATTTTCTAAAAGAACTTGATGAGATGGCATCCAAACAACCAGCAAGAAACTTCTCGGCGTTGTACACGGGAATGATTACTGAAATGTAAGGGTGATTATCCATAAGAAGTTTGCAGGTGGTGAATTAGGCTAATTGGTGTCATCAAGCTGCTTCGCTGTAGTCGAGTCTTGGCCCAGTAAGTTTTTTGTGCGTAACGAATCAACGACCACTTGAACCATTAAGTCGTGTCCTCTAACGTCAAGATGTTCGTCGTTTGGAATATAGAGATTGCGATTGTCTTTTTTGGCAGCTTGGCGCAGTAGACTAAGGCTGTCGACGAATGTGCAGCCAAGTCGATCACAGAACTCCTCTATCCTGGCGCTGAAGTCCTTGTTGTCGCCCGAAACTCCATCTGGAAGATAGTGGAGTCGATCTTCGACTCGATCAAAACTGATGTACGGCTCCATGACCCGCACCATCGTCGGTACCATAACAACTAGTAGCTGTATTCCTCGCGACTGGCACAGTCGATAACCAGCTTCGATCGCCTGCAGTGTTGCTGCCGTCCCAAGTGGATAGGTGGTCGGCTGCTTCGGTTCGTATCGGTAGCGAAGGCTCACCCTTTCTGCCGAGCCACCGTGATACTTCAATGTCACCAGTGTGCCACTCTCTAGCGAGCGGGTATTCTTGAGCCATACCGCAAGGAGGGAGTTGTCAAAGTATCTTTCTCTTAGGGATGTATTTACGTGCTCAGGGTTCCTCTTCCATTTTTCGAAGATGTCAGCATCCGTAAGGTCGTTGCCCTCGAATAATTGCCAAACGACAAGACGCGGCTTATAGGTCAAGCCGTACCGCTGGAGGACGATTAGCTGCTGCTGTGGACCATACGCACCACGTCCCAGGTTGACGACCGTTAGTCCCGTAGATTTCGCAACACGCCGCACGAACGTATCTTCTTCCGCGACCGTGGCCGCTTCTGTAAATGAATCGCCAATGAAGACGATGTCCGCCTGTCGCTGGCGTGCTGAATTCCGGAATCCATTGTCATCAGTACTGTACTCGACGATTCTATTTACGTCGGGAACGTAGCCTCGCCAGGAGACGCCTGGCTTCCTGACGAAGCCCAGCTCATTATCAGGAGCGGAATACCGTCGAGAAATGTGGGCCTGGTCAAGCCAGAAATCTGCTCGCCAAATGCCCATTACGCCGAATGCGTACGCTGCATCGCAAACGAAGAAGGTTCCTAAGACGGCGATGGATATGGTTGCCAAACGGAGTGAAAGAGTTCGCTTGAATCTGGCGGGAACCACCAGGACGAGAAATACGCAGAGCGTGGCCAACCCGACTGGAATTCCGAGGTAGAGATCCTTAAGGCGGAAATGTCCCCACAGAACGAGACCTCGCGGACGAAATAGGGGGAGGACCCACAGGTAGATGAAAGCTGCCAACAACAGGATCATCCCCAATGAAGATAGCCACGAAGTCCACTTCAAATTCGTGGTTTTGGCGATGGGTGAAGGCCTCATTAACTAGAACAGTGTATATATGAACGGTGCAGCTCCGGTACTTCCTAGGGCTATCAGAATTCCCAATAGAAGGATCGATACAACAACGGGAATCAAATACCATTTTTTGTTATGCTTAATAAACATCACCAGGTCTCGAAAAAAACCCGGGTTCTTCTTGAACTCATTGGTTGCTTTCATGGCTCGTCTCAAGGTGACACGTGGGCTTATGAATACATTTAATCAAAACTGTCGATAGTAATTGTCTTCACTCTTGACTCCCTCAACGCGAGTCCAGCGAGTCTTGGGCTTCCGCTGCCGCTGTTGGAGGGGGTCTTTACCCATCAATCGAAGGATGATCCCCAAGGGCGTAATTATCAGAAAGAACATCAATACGAGGATAACCTGGCTGACAAAATACCCAACAATGCTAGTGGGTAAGTAAACACCCAAATATGCCAACCTTCCTAATCGCGGAACCAACGCTGCAATTGCGAGTAGTAAGCCAATACCCCACAACAGCAGCGAGCCCGTACTTACTTCTCCCGCGCGCCAGAAAGCAAACAATCCCAACAAACTGAACCCAACTAGCATTGAAATAGCAAACCGGCGTAACTCTAAGTTATCCGGTCGCCATTTGACATGCTGGAAAAACGGAAGTGCAGTTAAGTTCATGTAACTGTTCCGAGTCAACGAGACCCAAGGGTGGGCCATCGTCGGAATACAACGCTTACCCTCAGTCCAAAGCAAACTGCGCGAGGTGCTCTGCCGCTCCTCGCATCGCGGGCTGTGTCTCTTTGAGCAGTAAATGGTTACCCAACACCAAGGCATCCATGTGCGTGAACATGAAGCAGCGGTACGCATCATCGGGTGAGCATACAATCGGTTCGCCCCGCACGTTGAAGCTGGTGTTGACAATGACCGGACATCCGGTTGTCAGGTAGAAACGGTGAAGCATTGTGTAAAAAAGACCGTGACGTTCAGGATCTACCGTTTGCACGCGGGCCGTATAGTCTACGTGGGTAACCGCAGGAATAGAACTCCGCTGTAGATTCAGTTCCTCAATCCCCCATGACGATCCTTTTTCGGGCAGATCAGGAAGGCGCTTATCTTCGGCGACTGTTGCAACCAGTTGCATGTAAGGGCTTTCGCAGCTCAGATTGAAGTATTGGCTAGCGTGCTCGCGCAGGACACAAGGAGCGAATGGACGGAAGCTTTCCCGAAACTTAATCTTAAGATTCATTTGGGACTGCATCTTCGGATTTCGCGCGTCTCCGATGATGCTTCGTGCTCCCAGGGCGCGGGGTCCAAACTCCATTCGGCCACGAAACCAGCCCACGACCTTTCCCTCAGCTACGAGGTTGGCGACCTTCTGCGCAAGAACCAGATCCGGCAATTTTTCTGAGACACCAGCTATCCTCTCAATGTAGTCAGAAATCTCTGCGTCAGTATATTCTGGCCCCAACAACGCGCCACGCATGGTGTCGTGACCGGCATTGTCGCGGGTTTTTCCTAGCATCTGATACCAGACCGCCAGGGCGGCCCCCAACGCCCCACCAGCATCTCCCGCCGCAGGTTGGATCCAAAGCTCCTTAAAGGGACCCTCACGCAACACTCGGCCATTTGCTACGCAATTCAGGGCGACACCGCCCGCCAAACAAAGATAGTCCTTGCCGGTTTCCTCATGTGCATGACGAGCTAGTCGCAGCATGGCTTCTTCGGTTACGACCTGAATGCTCCTGGCGAGATCCATCTCCTTTTGGGTTAGCTGGGTTTCAGGCTGCCTTGGGGGACCGTCGAAGAGCTGGTGGAAACGCTCGCTGGTCATCGTCAAACCGGAGCAATAATTGAAATACTCCGGGTTCAGCCAGAAAGAGCCGTCTTCGTCGAGATCGAGTAAGTGATCATAAATCAGCTTGACGTACTTTGGTTCACCGTACGGGGCGAGTCCCATCACTTTGTATTCGCCAGAGTTAACCTTAAACCCAGTATAGTAAGTGAAGGCGCTGTAGAGCATGCCCAGCGAGTGGGGGAAGCGAATCTCCTTCAGCAGTTGAATGCGATTTCCCTCGCCCACGCCGATAGTTGTTGTAGCCCACTCACCGACGCCATCCGCTGTCACAATAGCTGCCTCTTTGAAAGGTGACGGAAAGAAAGCGCTGGCGGCGTGCGATTCGTGGTGCTCTGTAAAGAGCACTGGTCCATCATATTCCTTTCCGAGATTGCGGCGGATGATCGCGGGGATATTGTTCTTCTCACGCAACCAGGTTGGTATGGCCATTGAAAATGACCTGAGTCCACTTGGCGCGACTCCCAAATATGTCTCGATTAGACGATCAGCTTTGACCAAAGGCTTTTCGTAGAAGACCACAGCGTTCAGGTCTGCCACTGTTAATCCCGCCTCGCGAAGACAGTAAGCCACGGCATTGGAAGGGAATGAGGCATCATGCTTTCTACGTGTGAAACGTTCCTCCTGAGCCGCAGCGACAATAACCCCATCCTGCACCAGGGCCGCAGCACTGTCATGGTAGAAAGCAGATATTCCCAGAATGTTCATTTGAAGTTACTCACAAAGCTAGCGAATACTTGTCACGCTTCGATGCGATTCTCCACTTGGCGTTAGGTCTTTGCTCTTAAGGTTCAACTGGGGGGAGAGTAATCGGCGCATAGTAATCGTGACGGCTTGTAGGACCTTTGCCTGCGAATGTGTTGATTATACCGTCTGCTGAGACGATCCGCAGCCGAGAGTTATCACGAGCGCTGATCAGGATTGAGCCGTCCTTGCGCACCCAGATGTTTTCAGGATCGGCTATTTGAGCCGTGAATGAGGGCCCGCCGTCACCAGAGAAACCGGGTCCTTTGATTCCAACCAGTGTTCGAACTGTACCGCTAAGCTCAATAACACGGATGGCATTGTTGTGCTCATCACCTATGTAAAGTCGACCGTCCTTATAAAGGGCCAGCGATTGTGGCGAATCAAACTTCGCAGCCGTTGCTGGGCCCCCATCACCGTCGTAGCCGCGTTGGCCACTCCCTGCGATCGTCCGGATGATTCCATCACGACCGACTTTTCTGATCACGTGATTATCGCTATCGGCAATGAGCAGGTTGTCCTCATTATCCAGAATGATTCCGTACGGCATATTCAACTGGGCGTTAATTGCTGGACCACCATCCCCGCTGTAGCCCGGCACACCCGTACCTGCAACGGTGGAGATCACACCATTGCGATCAAT
>DATETN010000029.1:0-16831 GCA_035283645.1 Pyrinomonadaceae bacterium | reverse complement strand
CTGGAACTGCGCTCTGAGCGAAAGCGTGACCAATAGAGCGATGATCAACCAACTGTAATGAAGTCCAACTTCAATCCCGAAGATGCGACCCAGCTTGATGTTTGCTTGCATCATGCACCTTTCATGGCTCCCAGGCATGCGCTACAGCAGGCGCCTGGCGTCGATCAGAAGACGGACGCTTTTACATTAACCCTGCCTTGTTTTGTGCAATGACTGCCGAACGTTATGCGGCAGTCGCCATCGGACTTGCTACGAACACGGGAGACGGCGCGCGTCGCAACACACGATCAACGGTTCGCGGGTTAAACGATTGTTTGGAAGTGTTGTTGTTTCAATCAATTTCCCCGCGCATTTCATCGAGCATCTGCCGAATTCGTTGTTCCAACAATGTAGTCACGTTTTCGTAAGCGATATCTTCAACTGTTTCGTTTGCGGCTATATTTGGAACGTCGACGGGCGTACCGAAAACAATCTTTACCTTCGCTAGACGAAAGCGCCACGATTTGCGAGGCCAGATTCGATAGGTTCCATCCAAAGCCACCGGCACGATAGGCAGTTTCAATTCGGTCGCTAGAATCGCAGCGCCCTTCTTAAATTCGTGTAGTTTTCCATCGAAAGAACGCTGACCTTCCGGATAAATATTAAGAATCTTTTTCGCGCGCAGCCCTGCACCACCGGCGCGCATTGCCCGGAGTAGTTGAAGATCGGGATCAATAGGTACGACATTGATAAGGCGTGCGAGTTGGGCCATGACGCTATTAGTGAAGTACATGCTTGCGCCCACATGAAAAGTGTTTTGCAGGACCTGGCGGGGATACGTCGAGCAGACGAGAAATGGATCTATATAGCTCTGATGATTCGGGCAGATAAGATATGGAGGCTCAAGCTGCGTCAAAGTATCTCTGCCCCTTACTTCGAGGTGAAATAGCATACGGGCTGCAAAGTAGATAAGGCGAAGTACAACGTAAGCCAGTAAGGCCAGCGCGGGTTTGGGCTTCAGAAGTTGCTTTATCTCCGGCAGCCCATGTGTTTCTTCCAGAACATCATGCCAGTGGAATCCTGCACCGGACAGAACCGATGTTGATGGCTCGCCGCCGACTTTTGCGTTGGCCGTCTGCACCAACTCGCGTACGGTCTGAATCGTGGACAGCTCTTCGGGAGTGAGTTCAATACCCAGCGTTTGTTCGACACTCGCGAAACATTCCGCGCGCGCCAGCGAGTCGAGCGCCAGATTAATCTCAAAGTTCATCGTGGGTTGAAGTTCGATATCGTGAAGGTGTTGTCTAACGGCTGCTATCGTGGCACGCCCAGCCGGAGAATCCATCAATGCTCGATCTGCGTCGCTGAGAACAAGGCCTTTTGGAGCGCGCCCGTTGCCTTGCTCTTTTCTCAGCGCTTCGAGTTGGTTTTGCAGTTCAAACCGTCGTATCTTGCGTGTAGTCGTGCGCGGTAGCGATTCAGCGCGCAGGACAAAGTCATGCACGCGCTGGTATTCAGGCAATTCACGGCCGAGGTTTTCCAACTCCCAAACTACCCACTCGCGAGCATTCCCAATGTGCTGAGTTTTCAAGTATTCGAAATTGGGTACAACAACGGCGCAGAGCTTTTCCGCCCGCTTGAACTGACTGGTTGCGTCTTTCACTCCCAACACACACACTTCATTAACAAGCGGCGACTGTTCGTAATATGCTTCAACATCTTCAGGGAAAACATTCTTGCCAGACGGCAATTTGATCACGTCTTTCTTACGGCCGACGATGTACAGGTGTCCGCCTTTATCAAAGCGCCCCAGATCTCCCGAACGAAAAAATCCTTCGGTGGTAAAAGCTTCGCGGTTCGCTTCCGGGTTCTGGTAATAGCCCGACATTACCACCGGTCCGCGAATCAACACTTCGCCGATCCCATCAGCATCAGGCTCATCAATTCTGACCTCAACCCCATTTAGCGGCGTGCCTACCGAACCAATCTTGTTATCCTCGAAGCGCGTTACGGTTGCCGCTCCGCTGGTCTCCGTCAGACCATAGCCCTGCAGGATCGTAAAACCCAAGCGATGAAAATCCCGGGCGACGTTCTCATCGAAGCTGGCGCCGCCGGAGACTGCAAGTCTTAGTTTCCCACCAAAGGATCGGTGGACTGGCTTGAAGAAGAACCGCCCAGCGTTCAGCCCAAACCAATCACGCAACCAGCCGTTGAGTGCCAGCATGACTCGAAACAAAATCCGCACTGGCACAGGTCGTCCGTGCAGCGCGTCAAATATCTTTTTGTGAAATAAGTACCAGAGGCGCGGCACTCCAACCAGTGCCGTCGCACCGCTCTCTCGTAATCCTCGTTCGATCACCGCACTACTCAATTCAGTCAGATAGACGACTCGCGCGCCTACGATCGTGGCGAGCCACAGATTCACAATCTGCGAGTAGGCATGAAAGAGCGGCAGCAAGCTCAGGACCACCTCCTGATCACTAATTCGCATCACCTCCTGAATCTTGTCGCTTTCCGCGTAGATGTTTCCATGTGTAAGCGGCACGGCCTTTGGCGCTCCGGTTGTGCCTGAGGTGAACATCAGAACCGCCAGATCTTCTGCCTTAGCCGGGGGCGGAGCTTCATTGAATTCTTTCGGCGTCGGTGTCTCTGCCCAGTCTTCAAAACGAGCCAGGCCATCCGGCTGTGTGAGCGAACCCAGCGCAACCGCAGGGATGTTGCTGCCTGTTTGCTCGCAGGCAGCCCGAAACTTGTCTACCGAAGCAGGTGAGACAAATGCGAGTTTCGCTTCAGAGCCTTTCAGAAAGGTAGCGAGCGCCTGCGTTGTCGCCGCCGGATCCAGCGGTGTAACCACCGCGCCTCGATAGATGATGCCGAGGTAGGCAATGGCCCAATTGGGATGGTTCTCGCCGATTAGTGCCACGCGGTCGCCGATAGCAATTTTTTCCTGAATGAGGCGATACGCAATACTGCGGACTTGGGCCAGCATTGAGCCAAAGCTTACGCTCTGCATGCCCTTTGGCTCGATGACCATCATCGCTACTTTGTCGGGGCGAATGCTGCTCGCGTCGACTACTCGTTGGCAAAAACTCGGTTTCTCCATAGACATGTTCGCTAGAACGTTGCTCGGAGTTCTACGCTCATTTTTCAAAGGGCAAGCGCCCGGCGGGTCTCCTTGGAGCGCTGAACCCAGCTCCAAATCACAGTTTCCTAAGTCACTTGTACCGAAAACAGCAACGCGCGTACCCAAGAGTCCGCGGGGTTTGACTTGAAGAAGCGGTAAGACCGCATTCCTTTGCTAAGACTCCCTGCGAATTTTCGCATTAAGAATTGGGAAGTTTACGCAACGAGGGCCAAGGGCCGATTTCCCACGATAGCCTAGTGAGTCCTGGCACTGCGTGCTGCATGCACTCCGTTTGCAGTCCGCTAGTTCTTTGTTGCTCAAGAGTTCTCTCGAGGTAGGTGATAGCACACAAACGGAATGCGCTAAGATTTCTCCGGATTTGCAACGGAATTGATAGCTGATGCATCTTAGTTTCACTTATTCCTTCTCTCACGCATCAACGGTGATGCGCTCGTGCTCAAGAAAAGCTCAGCGTTTTGGATGGATCGAGAGTAGGTTGTTTTCAACTCGTAGAAGTCGGCTCAAAACTTGAGCATCCGAACGCTCGTTTCTTCGCTCGGTTTCCCGTTCCGTCGAATCAATCCTGGTTCCAAAGCTTCTCTTTTTACTCCTTACACAGGAGAGGTACATAAATATGTCTATGAAACTGTATGTCGGCAATCTCTCGTTCCAAACTTCGAGCGAGGACTTGCATCGCCTGTTCTCCCAAGTGGGTGCAGTCGAATCAGCTAACGTTATTGAAGACCGCGCAACTGGTCGCTCTCGAGGTTTTGGCTTCGTGGAAATGGCTTCGAAAGAAGCCGGCGAAGCAGCCATCGCCCAATTCAATGGCAAAGAAGTTAACGGTCGGAATTTGAACGTGAATGAAGCAAAACCACGCGAGAATCGCGGCTTCGGTGGCAACCGTAGCTTCGGTGCTGGTGCTGGACGCAACACACGTCGCAATTTCGGCGGCGGTAACCGCACGCCTCGCTGGTAAGATCAAATTACACCAGTGAAGCAATTACGCCCTCCGTACGTAGCCAACTGCCACGTTCGGGGGGCCACAAATTAAGTAACTCAGCGACGAGTTATTCTAGCAACGCTTCAGGCTGCGACCCGCCGCACGCTCGACAGAAATCACGTTCTCCTGAATCTTATTCGTGGCCCCTTCCTCGTCCTCAATTCGTAGAGTCGTGAAGACGTGAGGAGACAGCGTGCGCACGTGCTCGTGACAACTCTTGATCAGCGCCATTACCTGATCCCACTCACCTTCGATACAGGTTCCCAATGGAGTTAATCCATAACGAAGTCCGCTGTCGTCAACCAGCCTTAAAATTTCGCCCAAGTCCTTGCTTAAATGCGTACCGCGTCCAAGCGGGTTAATGCTTAGTTCAACTAACATGATGCAACTCTCCTTCGCCTTGATTAGGCAACGGTTATGCCGCCTGGTGGATTTGTGAATCCTATGGCTTTTTGAAGACGGGAGCCGGTATTTTTGGTCGGCCACTGCGCAAACTTACGCATGTTAAGTTGCTGCAACGGTCCTAATCGCGGCATTTTCAACTACTTCGTTGGGCCTTTGGTCAGATCTGAATAGGGCATGCTCGTTGCACGTCGTCGTCTTGAAACCAAAAAAGGATGTTGTGGTTGCGAGCGCAGCAGAACCTCGCGAATCCCAATGACTAAAGTCACTAATACGCGCTGGGAACATTTTGCTCATGAGGCTGACATGGGTGTGCGCGGCGTGGGCGTGACGCCAGCGGAAGCGTTCGAACAGGCCGCGTTGGCGCTGACTGCCGTCGTTACGGACCCAAGTACCGTCACACCCAGTGAACTGATCGAAATTACCTGCGGGGCGCCCGACCAAGAGTTGTTGCTTGTTGATTGGCTGAATGCTCTGGTTTACGAAATGGCGACCCGAAATATGTTATTCGGTCGGTTTGAAGTTGGGATAAACGGGCGACGACTTCATGGGAAGGCGTGGGGAGAGAGAGTCGATGTTGCTCGGCATCGACCTGCCGTCGAGGTAAAGGGAGCGACCTACACTGCCTTAAGTGTTTCTCTTGACGAAAATCACAACTGGGTGGCCCAGTGTGTGGTTGATGTATAGCCTTCTTGACTGTCGAATGGGCGGGTGAAGTTATGGATACCTCATTATTAAAACGCGAGGCCGATTTTGAGTGGCATATCCCGCAAACCGGGAAGATGCGTGTCCCAGGTATCATTTATGCGAGTGAAGAACTCATTCGCGACATGGACAACAAAGTCTTCGAACAAGTGACTAATGTGGCGATGTTACCGGGAATTCAGAAAGCCTCACTTGCAATGCCTGACGCACATTGGGGTTACGGATTTCCGATTGGCGGGGTTGCGGCATTCGATCCAAAGCTGGATGGTGTTGTTTCTGCCGGCGGAGTTGGTTTTGATGTCTCATGCGGAGTGCGCACACTGCTGACCGGCCTCACTGCAGCAGAGATCGAAGCTGTTAAAGAGCAACTCGCTGATTCCCTGTTTCGCGCCATTCCGGCGGGAGTTGGTAGTACCGGCAAGCTGCATTTGAATCAGGAAGAAATGGATTCAATGCTGACCGGCGGCGCGTACTGGGCGGTGGAGCAAGGCTATGGTCTGCGCGAGGATCTCGAACGCATCGAAGAGCATGGCCAGATGAAACACGCGAAGCCTGGGGAAGTGTCAGAACAAGCAAAGAAACGGCAGCGCGATGAAGTTGGCACGCTTGGCTCGGGTAATCACTATCTTGAGGTCCAAAAGGTCGTCGAGATCTTTGACACGGACGTGGCTACCGCATTTGGCCTACGCGAGGGGGACGCGGTTCTTAGTATCCATTGCGGCTCGCGCGGCCTGGGCCATCAGATTGGTACCGACTTTTTGAGAAAGATGGTGATCGCCGCTCCTAGTTATGGCATCAGCTTACCTGACCGTGAATTGGCGTGCGCACCCATCAATTCCGAGCTGGGCCGGTCGTATCTCGGCGCGATGCGCGCAGCGATCAACTGCGCACTCGCCAATCGTGAAGTCATCACTCATTTGGTCCGTCAGGTCTTTGCCGACATTCTTCCCAAGGCTAATCTCACACTAATCTATGACGTTTCGCACAATACCTGCAAAGTTGAAGAGCATGCGATCGATGGTGAGAAGAAACAGCTTTTCGTTCATCGCAAGGGTGCGACGCGTGCTTTTGGACCCGGCCATCAGGATCTTCCCGAAGCGCTGAAAGCAATCGGTCAACCGGTCCTCATCGGAGGCACGATGGGAACTGCTTCTTACATTTTGGTTGGCACCTCTTCTGGCGAAGCGCGTTCATTCAGCTCGTCATGTCACGGCGCCGGCCGGCGCATGAGCCGCCACCAAGCAACAAAACAGTGGAAGGGCCGCGAGCTGATCGATTATCTCGCAACAAAAGGAATCTTGATCCGCAGTCCTTCTTATCGCGGCGTAGCCGAAGAAGCACCTGGAGCATACAAAGACGTAACCGCGGTCGTTGACGCCGCAGATCAAGCTGGGCTTTCCAGAAGGGTCGCCAAGCTTGCACCCATGATCTGCGTGAAGGGCTAAGAGACGCAGAGACGATCAGTTTCGAGCACCAGGCTTGCGGAGCTACATGGTTAAGGAGGGTCCTTCAATCCTCCGCCTTCAGCTTATTGCCGGCGCGTGCACAGCAGCGACATGCTGCCCTGCGTCGTGTGGGTACACTCCGGTTTCAATGAAAGATTTCATCCGCATTAAATCGTCGTCCATCTCGTGCTTTGGATCCACGCCAAAGAGCTCAGCGATTAGATGACCAAGGACTCCTGCAGGCGGGTTGTAGCTCATTTTGACATCAACGCGAGTGCTCCCATCAGGATTCGAGCTGAATTGCGTAACCCCGGCCTGACCCACTACCGCGCCCGGCAGGCTCTTCCACGCCAATCGCCTGTTGAAATCAAGGTCCGTGATCCCTGCGTCCCACTGCACCCTTAGCCCGGCTGGGCCGCCGACAGTCCACCGATAGAGTCCGTCACCTATTCTTCTTACCTCAAGAACATGAGACATGAAGTCGGGGAAGTTCTCAGGGCGCAACCAATATGTGAACACGCGATCGACAGGTGCTTCGATGTTGATCGTCTTCTGAATCTCAATCACCTTGCGTTCGCCGTCGATTCCTAGAAGCCTGCTCGTCTCGAAATTAGTCAACGCTCGAGTCAGAACTCCCAGACCAACACTACTCATCATAGCGCCGGCCACATCACGACGTTTGGCGCCATAAACCGCCATCGCACTCCCCGCCATAGTGGCCAATAGCCGCGTAGTGGGCGACCAATTTGTTTTCAGCGGCCCAAACCCCTGGCCTCCGCGCCGGCGTCCTCCTTGAAGTGCCGGGATATTACCCGGCTGCTCATGTACTTCAAGGTGATTCTCGATGTTCTTAACCCCGTGAATGCCGATTACAGTGTCGAGCAATGGCTGAACTTCATCGGCGAGTACAGGACCACTTACAATTATCAACCCATCGACAGCCTTTATTCCAACTGCGCTCGGATGCGAGATCACACGACCGAGTTGTGAACGCACTCGCGCCGCCAGGACATCGTTGGATACCGGGCCGTTGTCGACAAACACCGACTCGACTTCCGCAAAGGCACCGCGCAGATGATTGCGAATGTCGCGTCGGGCCTTACCGGCGGCATCGTTCGCAATCCTGCCGATGTGTATCGCCTTGTTGCGCAACAACGCTCTACGCCGTTTGCCACGATCCGGGTCCCACAAGTACATCAAACCTGCGCCCATTCCTGCTGCGCCAACGAGCGTTAACCCTTTATTCATGATCCACCTCCATAACTCCTGCCCTTGCATGCTGATGTGCGCTGCAGCCTCTAGTGAGACGCCTCTTCATATTCAGCTTCGCATTCATCTGGATTAAGCCTTGATCTCAGTCTCATTTCATTCCCTCGTATCGTTCCAGCCGACTCTATAACCCCACCGTTGAGTAAGGGAATCAGCTTTATCCAACCGCTCTAACCGTGCTCGCCTGCGCGCCTTTCTCACCCATCTCTTCGTTGAAGGTAACCTTAGTGCCGATTGTCAGCCGATTAAATGCGTCATGCAGCACGCTGTTCTTGTGAAAATAGATCTCAGTGCCGTCAGAGGCTCTGAGAAAGCCGTAACCCTCTTCGGGAAAAAGCCGGCTCACTTGTCCGCTCGGCTGGGGAACATGAGTTTTGGTCTGACCGCGCTGGCGGCGTGCGTAGTCTTGCAACAACCGACGCCCTTCTTTGAAAGCGTCCCGAATGACTACAAATACATCCTTATGAGCTGCGTGACCTTCATAACTCTTCACTTGCTTCTCGGCATCGCTCTTACGGAGAGAAGCATGCAGACTCGGCTCCCTTTTGACGACCAACTCTGCACCGGGTACCGTTATATCGATTCGGACGTGGTAGAGGTCGCCGCTTTTGTGACGCCTATGTGGAAGTTCAACCACGACACGGCAATGCATAATGCCCTTGTAGAAAGTCTCCAGCTTTGCTACTTCCTCGCGAATACGAGCATCAACAACCTCCGAAACTTTCATGTTGCGAAAGGAAATCTGCAATGGAATTATCATCGCGCCACCTCAAGGCCTGGCCGTTACATCAGTGGGGTTCAAAGCCAATTTGTGCATGATATATCTACCTTCTGGACACACCGGTTTAGGGATTCAAGTTTGGCGCGCCTTGAAAAAAAAGGCATAACTCAGCCTGAAATCAAACAGGCCAAGCTATGCCCCACAACAAGCCGCTTATGGAACTACGGCAATTTGATTGCTCACCTGTGTGACGCCGGGGGCAGCCCACGCTGCGGTCTCGGCTTCATCCTTTTCGAACCAAGAGCGCACATTACCCCTTAACGTCACCCTACCATCGGCGGCCTGCACACTGATCCGCCGAGCATCGACCTCGGCATTGCGCTTCAGCGCCTCTTCGATCTTGTCCTTGACTTCGATCGTGGAGATCTGAGGCTGCACCTTGATGTTGTCGGTTACACCTTTCACGCCCGAAAGGTACTTCACCGCTAGCTCTGCCGCGTTCTTCTGGTAATACCAATCAACATTCCCTTCCAGCGTAATCCAACCATCTTTAACGGTCAGTTTGATTCTCTCGTCGGGAACATCCACACGCGCTTGCAGCGCATTCAATGATGCTGTCGCGATGTCTGCGTCGGTTTTCTTGAACAGCGGCTTTACCTCAATTTCGTTGGCCACCGCTCTGACACCATAAGTTTTCAGTGTCGCAGACTCAGCTGCCAGCTTCTCGGGGTAGCTGTTGACGAATCCAGTCAACGAAATCACCCCATCCTCAGCTGCGACGCCGATGTCAGTCGACGTAATTTCTGGTTCCCAGTCGAGCTGTCGCTCGACTCTGTCGCGTAGATCTATATCTACCGTATCGCTTTTTGCTCTATGAAGTAGAATCATCACGCCATACTTGTTCTTTCGAACAAGCGGTCTCAATGAAGCCCTTCCCGAACCGGACAGGCACCTTTCAGCGCATCCGGCTCTCCGTCGCGCGCGAGCTCGAACTCCAGTTTCCGAGAAAAACTTCAGCTTCCGCTGAAGACTATCCTCATGCTGGAGGATCGCGACTGTGGTCCTTCGCCTTGTGAACGGCGTTAACGTCTCCCTGGATGGACATTACTCCATCGACTACTACGACCACTCTGCCCCTTAGCGTGACATTAGCTAAACAACCAGCCTACCCTCCATTGGGAGGGAGCCACACTTCGGTTCCGGCGTAGCTCGCATAGCAATTTACCCGCCGACTTAGGTTTCCTTCCGATTCCTTATACCTGAATTATCAGGCTTGAGACTTATCCGCGAGGTTCACGAAGCCCTCGCGTCCCCTTACGACTCGCAACCAGAACCACAAGTCGCGGGGCAGTTTGCGAGACTTTTCTCGCATTCCGCTGATCTCCCACACCACTTAGTTACAGTTAGGTGTGTTTTATGGACAGAATCTCGGATTCGACAATAACCGTCTGACCGTCTCGGCTTCCGTGACAAGCTCCTATTGGGAATGTAACTCTCCCGCAAGCCTCGCCCGTTTCCCCTGCAAGCTTGATCTCATGCCCATTCATCGCGGCTTATGCGACGAACTTCGGCAGGGTTAGGACACCACTGCTTCGCCAGTGACGACCGGTTCCAACCGGCCTTGCTATGCGGCCTTTTCGCCGCGCCCTCTGGCTTCCATAACTCGTTCCTCTCTTTTTCAAACAAATTTTCTTCAACTAGAAGCGACTGCAATCTCAACCGAAGAGCTTTTGGCAGTGGCGCTTCTTTCTTTTTCTTGTTTGCAGTTAATTGCCGAGCAAGACACATGCCCATAGGACACTCAAGTGGACTTCAAAAACTGTTCACAGAATTCGCAGAAATGAGTGAGCATGAAAGGGAAGAATGAGCAGTTTCGCACACGAGGGTGAGGAACTTTACGCAATATGAAGAAGAGTATCTCACGGCAGTCGGAGAACCCGAACGAGCGCTTTAAGCAGTTTCTCCGCAGTATACGGTTTAGTCAGAAACGCATCAGCCAATGCTCGAGCTGCTCTCACGGCTTTAGCGTCATCTGCAAGACCACTGACAGAGATAATTTTTATGCTCGGAGTCAGATTACGTAAGGCGCGAATAGTAGAAACGCCATCCATGAAAGGCATGACCAGGTCCGTGATAACAACTGCGACCTCGTTGCGGTTGGCCGCGTATTGTGACACGGCCTGGGTCCCATCGGCCGCCACCAACACTCGATAGCCGAAGCCCTCAAGAGTGCCTTTCGTAATCTGTCTGATTGATTCTTCATCATCAACCACAAGAATGAGCTCACCATTGCCGGAGGGTAGTTCATCCATTCCTATCAGCCCCACTTGCTCCTGTTGATCTACAGATACTGGGAAATAGACAGAGATTTCGGTTCCCTTTCCCAACTCGCTACGTACATTCATGAACCCGCCGTGACTCTTCACTATTTTTAACGCAGTTGACAATCCGAGGCCGGTGCCTCGTCCTTCCTTGGTCGTAAAGAATGGCTCGAAAAGCCGATTGAGCACGTCCGGCGCCATACCCGATCCAGTATCAGCAACCGAAATTCTGACGAAGTCACCGGCGTGAGCCTCAGGTTTCATGTGGGCATAGTTGTCATCCACCGTAATATTTTCCGCTCGGATCATAATCGTGCCCCCGTCCGGCATCGCATCGCGAGCGTTTACACAAAGATTCATGAGAACTTGGTTAAGTTGAGTCGGATCAGCGTTTATAGCATTTAAATCCCGCGGAATAGCGAACTGAATATCGATCGATTTCGGGAAAGTCTCTTTCAGGATATGGACTAAATCGGTGAGGACGTGCTTAGGCTGAAAGGCAACGCGTTTCCCCTCTGTTCCCCGGGCAAATGACAGAACCTGCTTAACCATGCTCGCTCCCCGTTCCGCACTCGCCTGAAGTATCTTCAACCAGGCCTTGCTCTCTTCATCCGTGTATTTCATTTGTAGTACTTCTAGAGACATCATGATTGGTGATAGGACATTGTTTAGATCATGAGCTATACCTCCGGCCAAAGTTCCGATCGACTCCATGCGTTGAGAACGTAGAACCTGGTCCTCAATCTTTTTCTTCTCTGTGATGTCAGTACTAATAACCAGAACCGCCTTAGGCTTCCCGTCGCTCGATCTAATCAGGGTCCAGCGACTGTCGACAGTGGCGTCTGAGCCGTCTTTACGCTGAAGGAAAAGTTCACCATTCCACTCTCCGGTTTGTAAGACAGCGTACTTTGCCTGATCAAATTGTGAGGGGTCGTGATGATACAGGAGATCACGCCCATTCTTGCCAACCGCCTCATCAGCCGACCAACCGAATAATCGTTCGCCGCTCAGGTTCCAATAAGTAATGTCATCTTCCAGATTCCGCACAAGGATAGCGTCTCGTGCATGATCCAACAACTCCGCCTGATCGCGTATCCGTTCATCGGCTCTCCTGAGCTGTGAAATATCAATGCACGAGCCGATATAGCCCAGGAACTCTCCGGAGGGCGCGAAACGAGGCACGCCGTGATCTAGAACCCAACGGTATTCACCATCACAACGGCGCAACCGGTACTCCGTATGAAACTCCCGTCGCGCGTCGAAAGCGGTCGTATAAGCCTCGAGGCACTTATCCCGATCTTCCAGGTGCACACCCTTGCTCCAACCATCGCCTAGCTCCTCTTCATAACTCTTTCCCGTGAATTCAAGCCACGGTTTATTAAAATAGTTGCACAGCTTATCTGTTCCCGACATCCAGATCAGAACCGGCGCTGAATCTGCGACTGTGCGGAAACGCTGTTCGGATTCCGCCAGCGCCTCTTCAGCTTGCTTGCGGCTCGTTATGTCGTGGCAGATTGCAACGTACTGAGCTGGCGTTCCTTGATCGCTCAAGGAGGGAATGATGGTCGTATCTACCCAATAGAAAGCGCCGTCTTTGGCGACATTTTTGATCTCACCGCGCCAAACTCTGCCGCTGGCAATTGTTGTCCACAAATTTTTGAAGAACTCTTCTGAGTGATAGTCAGAGTTGATTAGTCGGTGGGCTCGGCCGAGTAATTCCTCCCTAGAGTACTGGGAAATCTCGCAGAACTTTTCATTTACATAGCTAATAATTCCGCGCTGATCGGCGATGGCAACAATCGCAGACTGATCGAGCGCAAATTTCAGATCAGCCAACTCGTTAAGAGGTTGCTTGAGAGCTTGTCCCGCTCCGGATTGCTCAGTCTCACCACCTGCCTTTAATCGCTTGGCCGCGCTGTGTTCCATGCTTACCTCCCCGCACATAAGAAAGCAACAATGTTGGTGACCTTCGATTGAAGAAACGGTACAAATCATGCTTAAGGTTAGGAGAACCACTGCCCTGTCGGGGTTATCAGGAAGTCTGGCGCAGGAGGGCGTCACAACTTCAAAGCCAGCCCAGCAATTGACGTTAAGTCCTATTTCTTTTGAAATATGGTGATCATAGACCCAATGTTGGTGAGAATTGCTGACTTACTGCTAGCAGCCTACATAACTACCCCCTTGCAGTCTGAATCCATGTTCTAAGAGTAAGGACAATCGTCAGTAAGTGGACGGATTATAACCTTGGTATGGGCAAAATGATAGTGGCAAATCACGGCTCGCAAAAGTGTGTTTGTCGAGCCTCCTGGCATCTTTCCAACGTGGTGAAGCTTAGAAAGAACTATTCTCGCGCTTCCAGCTTATTGATTACTTTATCGACACCAAATAGGTACCACGCATCGTGCTCAGCCATTTCGCTCTCGGTTTCATTCGACACCAAACCTTCCAGAGTCACTGTTCGGTCGTTGGCTCTAACGCGAATCTGATCGGCATTGACAAAAGGATCTTTCTCGAGCACGAGTCGCAGGGCATCAATGATTTCCGCGTCGCTATCTTCTTCTGGCGGTTCTACTATCAGACAATTTAAGACATTCTGAGTGCCCGGAATCCACCAGGCAAGCACACCAGTCAAACGCTTATGTGACAAACTCGGCACTTGTCCTTCCAACAGCACATCGCCATCCTGTACGGTTACTTCGATCGCACCCCGGGAATCTGCTGGAGGTTCTCTTATTACGTCCACGCGGTCTCCCTGGCAAAGCCTCACGGCGCAGTCATTTAGGGCGGACTCTTGCAGCAGGACATCCCTGATGTGCTCACGCATGACTTCATCCGTCATATGCTCGGCAGCCGCAACCTTTAACCTGTCGACTATTCCCGTAACGGAGGCCACGGCGGCGCCGAGTTCGAGCGCAAGTTTCTTTGCGGCGATGTCTTTCACCTGACCTTCCAAAGTAAGAATGCCCGAATCAAAATCCAAGGAAATCGGATAGTGATGAACGTCGATTTTCGGCTCGCGTTCGAGAGTAGCCATAACATCTCTAATAACCGCGTTTTTGTCGCTCATCGCATAGCCTCAATAGCCTGAACTAAAAACTGTGGCTGGCGCCCGAATCGCAGAACTGACGCGAAACTCAGCTCACGAGCAATCAATTCTTTCCGCACAGCGGGTGCAGAACCTTTGATTTTGAATCAGGCACGTCGCCCGTCAGAGCACGGTCGCCACCAGCTTCTTCATTTCCGCTTTCTCAAGCAACTCGCGAACGTCGTCATCGCTTGTTTGCGGAAACTCTTCATACCAAAGGCTAATCGCTATGAAGAATTCCGGAGTGGAAACACAAACCACGTCGTCCACTTCTTTCCTTAGCTCTTCAACTGTTGACGGCGGCGCCACGGGCACTCCAACGATAATTCGACCTGCCTTCTGCTTTTTCAAAGCAGCTATCGCGGCTTTGATTGTCGAGCCGGTCGCAATTCCATCGTCGATCAGGAGCACTGTGCGATTGGTAACGTCCAGGGTTGGTCGTCCGCCGCGGTAGAGCGCTTCCCGTCTCTTCAATTCTTCCTTTTCCTTGCGGGTTTCCGTCTCAATTGCTTCTTCAGAGATCTGAAAGGCATCAATTACGCCCTGATTGAGCACGCGTACGTCCCCGGCTGCTATTGCACCCATTGCCAATTCTTCCTGGCCAGGCACACCCAGCTTGCGAACGATGTAGACGTCCAATGGGGCCTTCAGCGCTTTCGCTACCTCAAAAGCAACGGGAACTCCGCCGCGAGGTAAACCAAGCACTAAGGGCTTCTGATCTGCGTACTTAGTTAGTTTATTCGCGAGTATTTGGCCGGCATCTACCCGATCCTTAAAATTCACGTCAACCTGTTGCATGATTCCAGTACCTCACCTTGTCTCTTTGTTTAGAACAGCGTACCTAACGATTCGTCCGAAACAATTCGCTTGACTGCAGCGGCAATCAGAGGAGCAATAGTAACGACCTGCAATTTTGCCAAACCGCGAAGAACCGGGGCGATCGTGTCAGTAACAAAGACTCCCCGGATGCCTTCGTGACTGAGCTTCTTGTGCGCGGCCTCCAACAAAGGGCCATGAGTCGCAGCCACTACGATGTCAGGTCGTGCGCCGGCCGCCAGCAATGCCTCGATAGCTTCAGAAATTGTGCCACCAGTCGAAATCATGTCGTCGATGATCAGACAAGCCTTCCCACGGACGTCACCGACGACGTGAGTTACCCGTGTCTTCGTTGCTGTTTCGCGTCGCTTATGAAGGACGGCTACGGTGGAGTTAAGCCGTTGCGCATATTGCCCGGCCATCTTTACGCGGCCCTCGTCAGGCGAAACGACGATCAACTCTCTTGGAAGAACCGGGCGCAATGCATCGCACAACGCCGGTACCGCAGTTAGGGCATCAACTGGGATGTGGAAAAAGCCTTCAATTTGGGCCGCGTGGAGGTCGACTGTAACAACGTGATTGGCGCCGACAGCCTGGAGTAGGTAAGCCACCATGCTGGCAGTTACCGGCTCTCGATGTCCATGTCTCTTGTCCTGTCGTGCGTAACCGAAATATGGAACAACCGCGATGATGTCAGTCGCCGCGGCACGACGACACGCATCAACAAAGGCTAACAGTTCGACCAGGTTGTCGTTCACCGGCGGGCCGGTTGGCTGTAGGATGAAAACTCGGTGGCCGCGCACAGGCTGTTCAAGCCGCACGGAAGTTTCGCCATCCGGGAATCGTTCGACGACGGACGCGGCCAGCGGAACCCCGACCTCGCGAGCCACGGCTGCAGCGAGATCGGGATTGCCGGTCCCCGCAAACAGTGCGAAGGGATCACTCATTTCACTGTTCCTAACCACAAGCCTTCGGTTTGTTGTTATTGATCGCAAGAACCATACCCCTTAAAGGTGCTCGAAGATCACATCGTCAACTCCTAACCATTTGGGCTAACTACAGACCTCACCGCCGTAATTCTGCATTTAACGAAGTTGGATGCTGAGTGGTTTTGCCCAGACTCGTGTGGAACTTTGCATTGATAAGAGTACTTGAATGACAACCGTTGATAATTTGTTTCGGGTATTTGCACGGCATGTTCGTTGCTCAAAAAATGAAGCGACGCATAAACAATCGCAAAAGATAGCCAAGTCAATCCAAGGTTATGCGCATGTAAGAAAATGGAATTAGACTCGTCACAAAAAGTCGGCAAACTGATTGTTACCTGCCGTGCTCCGTTCACGGCTCGAAAAACACGTGCTGCGTTGAGGAAAGCTGTTTTTCCAGCTCGAATTACCCGGCCAGGCTTTAGATCGCTCTTCGTCGTCGAAGCAGAAGGTGAGGCGATAGAGTTGGCCAAGCAGGTTTATCGTGCGTGTCCGCAACTCATGGGACATGCAACCGCCGTTCTGGCCGAGGTCGATAGCAAGCTAGACTCGATCAAGGAGGCAGCAGTCAAAATCGGAATGGAGCGGATTGGAGCGACAGAAAGCTTTTCTTTCAGATTGTTCAAAAGAGGCGAACACAACCTGGCAGAGGATACCCCAAAGATTGAGTATGACATCGGCGGAGCCATCAACGCAGCGCTTGAAATGAAAACCGGGAAAAAACCTCTCGTGAACCTCAATGATCCGGACGTCACCGTTAATGCCGAAGTCCTGGGCCCTATCACCTTTCTGGGCATCTTGCGAAAAGATTGGCAGATTGCTGCTCAGACAGAGGCGCTGCAGGTAATGCGGCCTCAACCGCTGGTCTTCGTAGCACCTGAACCTAAACATACGTAAACGTCGGACGGGCTTTGCCCGAAAGGTGGTTTTGGTGTGAACCTCGCGATGCGAAGTGCTCCGGAGGAGCATGATGTT
>DATETN010000028.1:0-4939 GCA_035283645.1 Pyrinomonadaceae bacterium | reverse complement strand
TTGGGCAAACGCAGGATCATACGCCGTGAGCTGGATCCCGTTCTTCGTTTCGACAACGTAGAGGCTGTCTCCTTTTCCCACCCGCAGTCGTTCTAGTATCTCCTTGGGCAAAATCACACCAACGGAGTTTCCAACGGTTGTAACCTTCAAAACACTCATTCTTTCACCTCCACACCGGTCCGGACCGCAATTTCCAGGAACCGCGAGGTATTATAACGCATGTTATAAGCATCCGTTACGGAACCAAGCTGTCGGGATCGTTTAGCGGTCAGGAACTGGAAGACATCCGCGCATGCACTATGGTCGGCGAGGAGTGTGCTCTCCACCATCGACGTTAGCCCGTCAATCGTACTTGGTTTGGAACCTGCACGGGATTTGAACTCGGACCCCAGCGTGTCAACGCCGTACCCGGCCACCTCGTAAAGCGCGTAATCGTCTCCAAGCCGATAAACATTAACTGGAGCGGCTAGAGATGTCACGTTCACGCTGTATAGATTGTTAAAAAGTAAACGTAGTCTGCCAAGAGTCTGCCAAACCTTAGCCACACGCGCGAGATGCTTAACCCCCGGGAAGCTTCGTATCGGACGTTGAGAAATCCTGGCGGTGACAGCACAAACCAGCCATGTTAGACTCTGGTTGCAAAATTCAGTGCAGATTTAGCAACGGAGCAAGTCGATGAAACTTACGCGCGACATTCATAGCCTCAGCACATTCAAACGTGACACAGCGAAGCTCGTCCGCCAATTAAAGAAGACTGGGCAGCCGGTAGTCTTAACAGTTAACGGCAAAGCGGAGCTGGTCGTTCAGGACGCTGAAAGCTACCAGAAACTCCTGGAAGCCCAGGAAAGGATGGAAGCCATCGAGGGCATAAAGCGCGGACTCGAGAGTATGAAACGGAACGCCGGCAAACCGGCCGAAAAGTTCTTCCAGGAGTTCTTTGCTGAGAAAGGCATCTCCGAACGCGAATGAAGGCTACGCTGTTGTCTTCGAGGAATCGGCTCAGGCAGATGTGCGCGAATCGTACGATTGGGGTTGTCGTGTTTGGGGCAAGCGAGAGGCGCAACAATGGGTACGCCAACTGAGGACAGCTGTCTCCAAACAGCTCACTGTCGTGCCTAAAGGCTTTCCGCTTGCGCCGGAAGACGACGAGTTTTCAGTAGAAATTCGCCAGATGGTTGTGGGCCGCTATCGGGTGTTGTTTACGATAAGAGGACGTAAGGTTCACGTGCTCCACGTTAGAGGGTCCTATATCAGAGGTGATTGATCAGTTGAAGACTATCTCATCAATCTGGTCAAGCTTTGTCCGGACACAGTCCAGAGACTCGCAACCATCTGATCGCCTAACCCACCACGTGTGCTCCCCCCTTCAACTAGGAACCCCCGCCGAGGTTTGCGCACGTTCATTCCGGGCCCCGGTCCGTAGTTGTCGCGCTTTCGCCGATCAGCACTTCGGCGGGAATTCCCAGACTCTGATCTTCCTGATTTTGCCTTCGCTGTAGATAAGCAGTGGCGTACCGGTTTTTGCGGCCAGCTCACGAGCCCGCCGCGCACCGCGCCGTAAGGCGGCCCCCACTCCGCTAAGTCTTTCCTTGTTGGTTGTGTCTTTTCTCTGCTTCATGACTTGGGCGTTCGGTGACGCCAAGCCTAGTTGAGGCGATCACTTTCGGGCGGTTCGGTGTCAGGTACAGCATTCAGGTAACGCTCAAAATCTTCGCGGCGGCCTAAGGCCGCTTCGCGACGCAGGTAGTCCATTGTCATCACTACCGCGAGCTTTTCACCAGCGGCGCTGGCGAGGAACTGGCTCACCGAATAGCCCTCCTTCGCGGCAAGCTCTTCGATGCTCTGCTTCAGCGAATCTGGTAGTTCGATGGTCACTGTACTCATGATTTGCTCCGTACAAATTGAAGGAAATCACGAGGGGTAATGGCCGTCACGCCGAGTTCCTCCGAACCGTGAAAGTCCTTCACGTTATGGGGTAACAATATAACGGCAGCCTGCTCCTCACGATGCGCCGGAATACGCAGCTCGATGCTATGGCTTCGCTTTCTTTGGCTTGCGCTTCAAAGCATCCAACAACGCCCGTTCTACCCAAGCGGTTACTGTAATTCCTTCCAAGTCCGAATTCTTATAGGTCCGAGTCAGCACGTCAATAGGCAGCCGCCAACTAACTGTCTTTCGGATGGTTTGGCTCGTTGGGGGTCTGCCTGACCCTGGTCGTCTGCCACCTCTAGGCAACGGCTCTCTTCTCCGACTTCTTCGTTCGTCTGATCAGGCCCTGTTGAACCCCTAACTGTAAAGAGATGTCCTTAAGCGCCAGATATAGTTCACTCTTCAGAACGTCTATATGAGACCTTCGTCCCTTGTAGATCGGAGATCTCATACCGAAAGCAAACTCGTCAAATGACAACCACTTCGTGTTCTCCTGAAATTTCTTTAATGCTTGTCTGTAGAACTTCTTCTCTTCAAGAGTCAGGTCGTCTAGATTAATCCTTACTCCGGTTTCCAAGTTCACATATTCCATGTTCAACTCCCCCTTCCAATTGGGGTATCCATCAAGATTAGTCACAGTTTCCTGATCTCAGAGGATCAAGAACTTCTTTTCTTTCCCTTATCACTTTACTTACAAGTTTCATCAGCCCCACTAGCTGACCCCTCTTACTTCACGAGCTCGAAACGAACAGCGTGCCATTCAAAATACATGCTCTCTTGCCTGAACCGTCGCCGGGCCATTTGGAGAAAGCTTCGAAGTTGATTAACCTCCTCCTCGCTTCCAACAACGGCCACTATCCATCGATTCTGATCAGAGTGACTTTCCCACCATCCTGCTACAACTCCCAAATCCGTAAATCCTGCGACGAGTCTAGTAATCTCCTCGCGCCACCAATCCCAAATATCTTCGTCGAACTCATTCCCTTCGTTATCCCTTAAGGGGAAAAACATCGTTACTTTAAAGTATTCTGTACTCTGGCTCATGTTTGTCCTTTTCGAAACAACAAACCACTGGCAAGAATATCCCACAGACGTTTGAAACCGTCAAGACGTTTTCAAAGACAGCCTGTTTCGAGGGGTGTCAGAGGTTGGACAAACCGCTTTACATTCAAATGCTTAAGCTTTCAAGGCTTTAATCCAAGGCTGGTTCTCAGGGAGCTGCTGGCATTGAGGCAGTCGTTTAGCAAAGAAACAAAGTCGAGGCGGTCGCCCTCCACAGTGTTTGGCCGCGCGTCCATCACCCGGTCAATTTCGTTGAGCGCTTCCCGGTAGTCGCGATTGTTTTTGATTGGCCTGATTTTGATGCTCACACTTCTTCCACGTTGATCCGGTTATATTGTGCGTGCGTCCCAATGAACCGAACATATATCAACCGATACGGATAATTCACCCGTACCAGCAGCCGTATTGGAATGGTGTCGAAGGGGGGCTTAGAGTGATTGATTCCCTTTTCACTTCTTACTAGGAAAATCGAAAACGGTGCGTACTTTTCACGTTTTGCTTCCCGCACTGAGTCCGCCGAGTGAACTTTCGGCGCGGAGGTGGTCAATAAGTGGACACTAAATAAACTGTTAACTGAGTGCGACCTTTCATAGCATCGTAAACTCGATTCATTACCACCTCTATTGCCACCACTGGTGAGTTGTTACCACTATTCCGGAAGTTACCTAATTCTTTACCTAATTAATAGGTAACTTACCTAAATTCAGTAAACAGTCCAAAACCCGGCTGATTTACGGCGTTTTTCGCCAAACTGCGCCAGGACCTCGGCCAGAGGGCTCAACCTTTCCGGCTGCCTTAAGCTCTTTGAGGCGACGCCGAATGAGATCCAGACTAACGCCGGGACAAATTTTCTGAACATCTGAAACCCTGAAGTCGCCGGACAATCGATCGACCGCATCGAAAATCATCTGACTCTTAGCGCCATAAGAAGTAGTCAACGTTCCTGCACGTTTCTCAAACTCCCGATACGCACTCAGCAACATCACGCCAAGGAAGTATTCCCACCAGGGCTGAAGAGAATGTTTGCCGTCGTGCCATTTCTGAGAAGAAGAATAGAGCGTGTCGTAATAACCCTCTCTTGTTTCTTCGACAATGTTTTCAAGACTGATGAAGCGACCCACTTCAAAACCAGCCTGATACAAAAGCAGTAAGGACAGCAACCGTGCCATGCGACCATTGCCGTCCCGAAACGGATGTATGCAGAGAAAGTCCAAAACGTAAGTTAGAATCAAAAGCAATGGCTCAAACTGATGCGAAGCGAGTGCTCTGTCGAACCGATCGTGAAGTGAGCGCATTGCATCTTCCGTCAAATGCGGTGCGACTGGCATGAAGCGAACGACCTTGTTTCCTTCAGGACCGACTTCTTCGATTTCGTTTGCGCCGTCTTCCACTTGCCGTCTTTCTCAGTGGTGAACTTGAGCAGGTCACGATGCATTTGCAACACAGGTTAACGCTGAACTTCATGTTCTCGTGATTAGCGTGGATCGTATTAAGCACATCGCGATAGCCCGCGATTTCCTGCTCAGATCGATTACCGGGCTTGACCTTTTTCTGAACGAGCTTAACGATTCGATCGTGCCGTTACACATTCGATACGGTTGCTGGATTCAGTACTTTGAATAACGGCTGCCTGCCGCAGCGTTTCAAGCACTTGCGGCGACTGTTGTTTGTAGACTTCCACCTTGCCCTTGAACTCCCCAAGCAGGCGAATCGTCCGCAGAAGGTTCTGCGGAATTCGCTGTTGGTCCAGAAATCCGGGTTGAAATGATTTCATGTTTCAATCTTGGAGTGCGGTGGCAAGCGGAGCGCGACACCGCTTTTGATTTACCGTCGAACCGCTCAAGCAACAAATCCAAAGCGCCGTCGACGCTTCGCTCTGCCGGCGCACTCCAAAGGTTCGCGCCTACCCTACTCACTTCACGTCGACATCGAACGCTTGCGCCGTGTC
>DATETN010000027.1:0-19725 GCA_035283645.1 Pyrinomonadaceae bacterium | reverse complement strand
GCGGCAGCCACGTCCCCGGTCCCGGTGTTGTCCAACACCCGCAGGCTCATCAGACTCGAGCGCCACATCACGCCACTGATACCAATTCCGTTATCGCCCTGTGCGCCGACGATTCCCGCTATCGCCGTCCCGTGACCATGTTCATCGATGATTGCACCACTGTCGGTGATGTAGTCCCAGCCGTGCAGATCCCCGTACTGCGGATTCGGGTTGAGCCATTGATTGTTCTCGAGGTCGGGATGCGTGAAGTCAATCCCACTGTCGATGATCGCTATTACAGTTGCAGCCGAACCGGTAGTTGTCTGCCATGCCGTTCCTGCCTGGATATCCGAACCATACTGCCCACCATTCTGACCCGTATTGCTCAGCGCCCACTGATTGCTGAATTCAGGATCGTTGGGTTCTACTCCCTGCGCTTGTGGGGCGGCAGTGGGGAGCAATTTGTTTGGTGACCAGAAACTCTGTCCCAGCAGGCTGCTAGTGGCATCAGAAGTCTGGTTTAGCGGAGGAGTGATTCCTGCGTACTGTTGCCTATTGGCAGCCGCATACTGATCGTGCTCAATGAGGAAGTTTGGTTCCGCAAACTCAACTGTCGGATGTCGCGACATCTGAAAGGCCACAGCTTGAGGATTCTGGTTCGCCAGCAGTTCGAGCTTCTCTATTGCAGAATCGCCACGCACAACGCATGGGTGGCTCCTTCGTGTGGATGAGTGAAATGTGAAGTTGAGGTAATAGTTCACGACTGGATTTACTGCCTGCGAAGAGTGTGGGTTGCTCTGGTTGACGTGAGGCTTGAGGAGTCGCACGTTAACGAAAGTGAAGGTTGTGGGAGACGATTCGGCGGCAATTTACTCTTGGACGAATTGTCTGTCAATACCCCGAGTAAGGGACATACCCCGAATCAGCGCTTAATCGTCGGGTTAGCCAGAAACCAATTCTCAGCGATGGCTTGATGAGTTGATTGCTCAGGATCCCCTTGCTGCTTAAATTTACGCGTGTTAACGTCCATCTTCCGTACTTTCATGCAGGAAATTGATGGATTCATCCTGGTAGGCGGCCGCTCCACAAGGATGGGGACCGACAAAGCATCCTTGAAACTGGCCAGGCGCAGCTTGACCTCTCACGTTGCGGATGCCCTACAAACAATCACAGACTCGATCGCTTTAGTTGGCAGACCCGGGTTCCAACCAAGTGAGAGTTTTCCGTTCGTGACCGACGTGTATCCCGATTGCGGCGCCTTGAGCGGAATTCACGCCGCGCTCAACTCAAGCAACCGGAAATGGATCCTCGTAGTAGCCTGTGACTTACCTTTCGTAACCGGCGAACTCCTACAAAGGCTGACCCTCTTCAGGAAGGGGTTTGAAGCGGTGGCTCCAATTCAGAAAGACGGTATTCCTCAACCTTTGTGCGCCCTCTATCAGGTAGACCCTTGTCGCGAGCGAGCGGGCGCACTATTAGAAAGTGGAGAGCGCCGCCCCCTAGCTCTGTTACAATCGGTTGCGACGCGTTGGGTTAGTTTTGAGGAACTCTCCGACCTGACCTCGGCAACAGACTTTTTTGACAACATCAACACTCCCGACGACTTTGCCCGCGCCGTACAACGCAAGGTCGGGAATAATCCTCGTTGAGTGTGCTTCTGCAACCTATGTCTCCACGACGTAAGCTCGGGAAAAAACTCGTAAAATCGCTGCTTCCAATAGCGCTGGTGCTGTTATTGGCGCTGACGCTGGCAATCGCGGCGATTGTGTACGGTGTGACGCGTCCTCCGCGCCGGGCGTACCTCGTAACACCAGACGCTTTTCGGCAAATTAGTGGGCCTGTGCTCGGCGTATCCGATCAGATCTGGACCAACCTGGATGGCTCCACTGCGCGTGGGTGGCTGTTGCGCGGTACTGAAGGATCGCCGGCAGTCGTTTTCCTGCACCGCTACGGAGCGGATCGCTCCTGGCTCTTCAATCTTGGAGTCAAACTAAACGAGAGCGTTGGTTACACGATCCTTTGGCCCGATCTGCGTGGTCACGGCTTAGATCCTCCCGTAAGTTCCAGTACGTTCGGGGGACGCGAGGTGCAGGACTTGCTGGGTGCGCTGGATTACCTCCGTGCTCTGAAGTCTCCAGGCGGTTCGCGACTCATTGCGAATCGCATTGGGGTCTATGGAGTGGAATTGGGTGGTTATGCGGCACTTGGAGCGGCGTCGCAAGACGCCGAAATACAGGTGCTCGTTCTGGATTCGGTTCCTGAGAGTCCTGACCAGTTGCTGCGCGCCGCCGTTCTTGAAGACTATGAGCTGGACAACGACTTGCTCAACTCACTGACCCGCACTGCCACACGGATCTACTTGTCGGGAAAGTACGTCAGCACGCCGTCATGTGACCTGGCAGCTGCAGCCAGGACGCAGCGTATTCTGCTCCTTTCTGGAAACGATGCTGGTCACCTGCAGGACGCTTCAGTGACTCTAAAAAATTGCTTTTCGGACCAGTCGAGAGTTGAAGCCATCACCGATCTACCATTGACTGGATTTCGCCTCCCTTCAGCTACCGGTGAACAAGCAGAAGGATATGATCGCCGAGTAATCGAGTTCTTTGCTCGGTCGCTTCAATAGTCTTTAGGTCGCACCGCGACGATTGCGAGTTCCCCGTTATCCGTAATCCGCTCCACTGCGGCACGTTCAAGGTTCTCCAATTGAAACACATGGATAACCGGCACGATTACCAATACTGTCTTTTGTAGACGTTGCGCCTCGTCGAGCACCTGATACGCTCCTTCAAACTTGATAGGCTGGCCGTTCTGATCGTATGGGATCCTGCCGGCGGCGTAGAACTCCGTACCCCGATCCACCTCATGAAGGAAATACAAGGGCGCTTCTGCGAAACCTTGCATTGCGGCACGCTCGAGAAGCGGTCGTGCCGAGCGCTCTTCGATCAACTGCGGGATATCGCAGTGCAGGGCAAGGAAAAAACTTAAAGGTACGGCTGCCGCTACTGAAAATGTCACTCCCTGGATACGTCGAGGAGTGCTAGCTGCCAAAATGCCAGCGATCAGCAGCGGTAACACGATGAAGACTGCGCAAGTGACGCTTAATGTTCCTGATGACCTCGCATACACGACTCCCGCGGCTGCAATCGCTATTAAGAAAGCCCCGACAATTCTCATAGATGCGGGCGAGGACGCCCGCGTTCCCGGCGGTGCGGCAATTCCCATTGATGCGGGCGGGGACGCCCGCGCTCCCGGCGGTGCGGCAATTCTCATTGATGCGGGCGAGGACGCCCGCGTTCCCGGCGTTGCGGTAAGGCTTTCAGCGCCCTCTGACATTTTTAAGCGGGTGGCCGCTAAGAGCGCTAAAGCTGGCAGAACCGGTAGCAGGTAACCTGGTAGTTTCGAACCAGAAAACGAGAAAAGGATTAACGGCGCTAAGAACCACGCCAGCGCAAAGACGAGCACAACATCCGGGATTGAGTTTCCACGAAAAGTCGATCGTCTGATTCTCCAGAGCGCCGCGATGGCGAGCACTAACCATGGCAACGCCATAGGAAAGATGATTAGGAGGTAATAGTAGACCGGTTGAGGATGGTGATATTTGTTGGAAACATACCGGGCGAAATGATGCTGTAGGAAAAACTCGTTAACAAATGGCCAACCGTGCAGTGCTAGCACTGGTCCATACCAGATAGCGCTGACTGCTATGGCCAGCGGCAGCCCCCAAAGAAGACTCACAAAAAAATCTCGGGCTGGCAGCGACCACCTCATCAAATAGAAAAGTGAGACGACGCCAAACGGAATGACTATTCCAACGAGGCCTTTTGCCAGGAGTGACAGACCGATGAAGCAGTAGAAGCTGGCATACAGTTTTCTGCGTTTCGTTTCGTCGTGCTCGAGCTGGGCCGCTAGAAACATTACTAATGCCCAAGTGAGGGTCATTGTCACGAGGATGTCAAAGCTTGCTCCCCGCGCGAAAACGATAATTCCCGGCATTGAAACCAACATTAGTGCGCTGGTACAGGCGATCGACTGAGAACCGATCGAGGCGCGCTCGATCCTCCTTCCAAGCCAAAAGACAGCCAGCACTGTCAGGACCCCGGAAAGCGCGGGCGCGAACCGCGCCGCAGCTTCCGTAACGCCAAACAAACTGAAGCTTAAAGCGATGAGCCAATAGAGTAGGACCGGCTTTTCGAACCAGGTGTGGCCACCCAGGGTGGGGGTGATCAGATCGCGCGATTGGAGCATTTCGCGCGCCACTTGGGAATAACGCGGTTCGTCTGGACCAACAAATGGGAAGTGCCCAAGACCGTAGAAGTAAAAAGCTATCAGTAACAACAACAGGAGGCAAACGCGCTTTGCAAGCGTGGAATGCAGCAAGTATAGTCAGCTCCGAATCGGGGTCAGTTGGCTCTGGTTAGTTGTTTGTAGTTAGTTGTTTGTAGTTAGTTGTTTGTAGTCAGTGGTTTGTAGTCAGTGGTTTGTAGTCAGTGGTTTGTAGTCAGTTGTTTGTAGTCAGTGGTTTGTAGTCAGTGGTTTGTAGTCAGTGGTTTGTAGTCAGTGGTTTAGAGTTGAGTAGTATACGACCAATGACCAGGAACAAATAACAACAAAAAGACGAACAATGAACCACTAACAACTAACAATAAAACTAACAATAAAAACTAACAATTAACAACTAACAACTAACCACTAACAACTAACAACACCACTAACCACTAACAACTAACAACTAACAACTAACAACTAACAACTGACAACGAACCAACAACCAGCATGCCACGGACAGCAGTCATCGGGGTCGGCCACCTGGGCCGACAGCACGCGCGAGTTCATGCCACGCTCGCTGATGAGGGATTAATCGAGTTTGTTTCAGCATGCGATCTTAACGAGGAAACCGCGCGGAAGGTCGCCGCGGAAAGAGGAGTCGTTGCCACTACCGATTGGCGCGAACTGATTGGTCGCGTTGAGGCCGTGAGTCTCGCCGTCCCTACTGAAGCACACTGCGAAATCGCCGCATCATTGCTCGAAAATGGCATTCACGTACTGGTTGAAAAACCGATCGCGCGCTCCTTGCAAGAGGCTGAGTTGATGATTGCCGCCGCTAACAAAGGAACCGCCTTGTTACAAGTCGGCCATCTGGAACGGTTTAATCCCGCGCTGGTTGCTCTGAAGCCGCATGTCAAAAATCCCGTTTACTTCGAGATTCACAGAGTTGGCGAATTCACGGAGCGGTCACTCGACATAGACGTGGTCCTGGACCTAATGATTCACGATCTCGACATTGTCCAATGGCTCGTGGGCGAGTCAATCGAAGTCAGCGAACTCCACGCAGTCGGCATTCCCATTCTCACTAACAAGGTTGATGCAGCTAATGCCCGGGTTGAGTTTGCTTCAGGCGCGGTTGCCAACATTACGGCGTCACGGGTCGGCACAGAGCGGATTCGCAAGATGCGCTTTTTTCAGCCGCACGATTACATAGCTATCGACTACACAACTCGAAAAGCCTCGGTAAGTAACCTGGCCCCTCCCACGAAGGATGGAGCATGGCCGGGAGTGCGAGTTCACCATCTTGAGGTAAAGGACGTGGAGCCTTTGAGAGCTGAAATAGAGTCGTTTCTCACATCTATTCAAACTGGTTCACAAGCGTCCGTTTCAGGAGAGGCAGGAAAGGCTGCTTTGGCGCTGGCGCTTCGTGTGCAACAGAGCATTCACGCGCACGCAACGAGGACTCAGGTAGAGGCTGTCCGGACACGAATGTTGGTTGAGAGCCTCAAATAGCGTTCGGAAGGATGAGAAATGACCAATGACCAATAATTTTCCATTTATCATTTGCCATTTGCCATTTTCCATTTCTGTTTCCGACCTCTGACTTCCCACCCCGACCCTCTGAGCCATGCGAGTGTCTGCTAGACTCATGTCGATGCAACTAACTCAGCCCTCCAAACAGTTACAGATCTCCGCATTCCTAAGCGAACGCATCACCGCTGGCGAGTTCCCATCCGCCGTATACGGGGTTTACGAAAACGGCAAGCATATGTTTGCCGACGCCTTGGGCCATGCGGTTGTTGACCCGTACGGAATCGAAGCGTCAATCAATACTGTTTACGACTTGGCTTCGCTCACAAAACCCCTGATTACAACGCTGCTGCTTGTCCGAAGAGTTGAACAACTGGGGATCAACTTAGCCGACTCGGTTAGCAGCTATCTCACGGAGTTCAGAGATTCTGACAAGAGCGACATTTCTGTTCTTCAGTTATTGACCCACACCTCAGGTCTTGAAGCGTGGCGCCCGTTATATCTTTTATGCGAAGGTGATCCCGCCAGAGCGATCGAACAGATTCTAAAGCAACCCCTAGAGGCGGAAACCGGTAGTCGTGTGATCTATAGCGACCTCGGTTTCATCGTGCTAGGCATCCTCTTGGAGAGGGTTACGGGGAAGAGCATCGCTGAACTCGCCCCGGAGGAGATATTCCGACCACTAAACCTTACGCACTCATTTTTCAGGCCAGAAATTTCACGGCAAACGGGGATCGCAGCTTGCGAAAGGGGGAATCTGTACGAACGGAACAGCTGTCGCGAGCTGGGATTTCCTGAGTACACGGAGTCACGTCGGCGCACGATCTGGGGCGAGGTTCACGATGGCAACGCTTACTTTCTAGGCGGCGCTGCTGGGCACGCTGGTCTGTTCTCGACAGCTGCAGAGACCTTACAGATCGCGCGCCAGTTTCTAGCTTCCGAGACAACTCTGTTGCGCCCGGAAAGTTGCGAGCTCTTTAGCACCAATTTAACTCCCGGACTGGAAGAGGCGCGATCGGTCGGCTGGCAGCTGGCTACAACCAGCGACTCAACCGCCGGAACCACATTGCCACCCACAAGCTTCGGTCATAACGGCTTCACCGGAACGAGTTGTTGGGTGGATCCAGTGCATCAGCGCATCTTCGTGCTTCTCACGAACCGCACCCATGCTCGCGCACTGCCGTTTGCAAACATCAACGCCACACGGAGAGAGTTTCACCGGCTGGCAGTAGCGGCGCTTGAAAACCATTAGTGGCGTTGTTGCTATTGGTCAGTGTCCTAATTTGAATTTGTCTCTGTGCCTACTCTCTGTGTGCTCTGCGCCTTTGTGGTGATTATCATGCGAATAACATCACCACAGAGTCACCGAGGACACCGAGGGCACGCAGAGAAATCAATTTAGGACACCACTTGCTATTGGTCAGTGTTCAATTGGTCAGTGGTCAAATGTAAAATGAAAAGCATTAAATGGAAAATCGCAAGGAACACTATGAATGGAAAATCACGGCGCCCTGCAATAACCATGACCACCGACTATTAACCACTAACCACTGACCAATCACCATCCCAATCGACCGGCAGTCAACGTCTTTTGTGGTTGAGGACGATGCGCGTGTAGTAACATACGCACGCGTCGCTCTCTCCTCGATTAGGAGAAACAGGAACCTTCAGCAATGCAGCAACCCCTCGCTCGCAACATCATCGCCGTTGCAATCATCTTCGCTGTCTTCCCCGCGACCCTGGCCCAACAGCCTTCCCTTGAAGAAAGCCGGCCGCGACGGGCAAAGGCGATCGAACCAATGACCTCGACCCACCCGGTCGAACCACAATGGAGGCCTCCTCAGCCGCAAACCACGATTTCCTTACAGACAGGCGTAAGCGCTTCAACACAGGAACCCTCTATCCGAGTCGCACTGGCGACAAACGCTCGATCAGGAACAATCTCAACCGCAGGTCACCTCTTAAATGCCACTGGATCGACGACGACTTTTGTCGCTCTCAACACGGCCCGCGTTCGGGTCGAGCCTCGCTTACTTTCACCCCTGCGAACCGTGAATGAAGGATACCAGTTGCAAATAGACGGCGCCGCAACCCGAGCTGAGGCGGAACAGCAGGTTCGCGAACTGCGAGCTAAGACATCTGAAAACTTCCAAATCACCTACGATAAGCAAACCGCCAGCTGGGGATTAGCTTTAAACAAGGAGACCTCTCGCGAAGAAACTCAGGAGTTGATGGAAACACTCAGCGCGTCGGGCTACGAAGCGCGCCTTTTAACACCAGCTGCCGATCCTATTCCAAACAGTTCTCAGTCTCAGCAAAACTCAAGTTCGATACAACTAGTCTCGCGCTCCAGCGTTCCCTCCCGCGAAGTAGTGGCCATCGGTTCCTCTGCTCCACTGGCACGCTCAAGCGCCCCACTCTTATTCGCTTCAGATGACGAGAAGAAGTCCCCCGTGCGTTTCAATGATCGGCCCTACCGCGGACAGATCGAAGTCTTCACAAATACGCGAGGCACGCTCACGGTAGTCAATGTGCTGGGATTGGAAGATTACGTCCGGGGTGTCGTCGCCAATGAGCTGTCGCCCGGTGGCTATCCAGCACTTGAGGCGCTCAAGGCACAGGCCATCGCGGCGCGAACCTATGCCTTACGCAATCGAGGGCAGTTTATGAGTCAGGGCTTTGACCTGCTCCCTACGACCCGTTCGCAGGTCTACCGTGGCTTGAATTCCGAGCATCCGCTGACTACGCGCGCAGTCGACGAGACCCGGGGATTGGTTGCTACTTACAATGGCGAGCCGATTAATGCGCTTTACACCTCAACCTGTGGCGGGCGTACTGAGGACTCAGAAAATATCTTCAACGAAAGACTCCCCTACCTTCGCGGTCGCGAATGCGCTTTGGAAGGTCAGAACCCGCTTGGCCCCTTTACCTTAAGATCAGTGCGCGAGATTCCAGAGTTGCGTGAAGAGGCGCACGTACCGCTGGCTCGTGAAACCGCTCTCCTCACCCTGGAGAATTTTTCAATGCCGCGCTCGCGCCTCACAGACTCGTGGCTCGCTTCGGAAGCCCCAGCCAACGAAGTCCGAGGGTGGCTCGCCTCAGTGGCAAGACTGGCTCGTCAGATTGTGCCGGTGGTAAGCGACGAGGTAAATCGGCCTGGCCCGTTTGCAACGGCCCTGCACCTTGCGGTGTTTGGCGAGACCCGCGCCGACGTACTTCTCAACAGTGCTGACGTCGAATATTTTTTGGCAATAAAAGATGCTAACGAAGTTCCAACTATCAACCGGGCTGAGGTTGCTGCGCTGGTCCGCGACGGGTACTTTTGGCTTTACCCGGACGCCACCTTGCGACCACGACAGCCACTGTCTAGAGCGAGGGTTCTGCACGCCTTCGCGAAGATTCTTGAAGCGCGCGGGCTATTGCAACTGCAAAAGGGCACTGCCAGACCCACGAGCAGAGGTGAGCTGGTGCTGCGGGCTAACAAGGGCCGGGATAATGTTCTAAAGGTGAGTTCCAACGCCTTTCTGTTCCGTCAAATAGGTGAACGCCTTTATCAGGTGAGTTCGATGGTGATAGTAGGCGGCGAGGCGGTCCAGTATCGCGTTTCACCTAATGGAGAGGTCGACTATCTTGAGGTTCGCCCAGCGAACAATGGAGCAGCGGCTGAGCGTGTATCGCCCTTTACCAACTGGTCCAGAGAACTCTCATTGACGCAAGTACAAGCGCGACTCTTAAGATCGGCTCGTGGCATTGGGTCAATTCTTGATCTTCGTGTTGCAAGTCGAGGAGTTTCACGACGCGTCACTGATATCGAAATCACGGGAAGCCAGGGCATCGCGCATGTTCGCGGGGGTCGAATCCGCTCAGTGCTGGGTCTGCGCGAGCAGCTGTTCGTCATCGAAAAACGATACGATAATGTGGGTCGCGTTACAGGTTTTCTTTTCACCGGACGTGGTTGGGGTCACGGCGTGGGGATGTGTCAGGTCGGCGCTTACGGCCTGGCCAAACAGGGTCTCACGTCCGATCAAATCCTCAAGACGTACTACGCTGACATCGAAATCACAAAGCTCTACTAAGTATAATCTGCTCCTCACATGCCGTTCTCACGTAATCAAATAATCGGTGCTGTTATTCTGCTCGTGCTGCTCTGGGTCTTTCTTCTTATCCGCATGCTATCCTCCCCCTTGTGAGTGCAGCCGAATGCAAGAACCCGGTCCTCGCAGTTGTCGGTCCCACTGCCTCTGGAAAGAGTTCGTTAGGAATTGCTCTTGCACTGCGACTAAATGGAGAGATTGTTAATTGCGACTCAGTGCAGGTCTATTCGGGAATTCAAATAGCGACGGCCAAGACTCCTTTGGCGGAACGGCGCGGCGTCCCACACCACCTTATTGACTTTGTTCCACCACACTTGAACTATACGGCTGGTGATTGGGCTCGAGATGCGGCACGAATCATTTCGGAGATTGAGGATCGCGGTCGGCTTCCGATACTGGTTGGCGGAACCGGATTTTACCTTCGAGCTTTACGCCAGCCGTTCTTCTCCAGCCCGGTCACTGATGAGGGACTCCGCAGACGTTTGAATCGAATCCGCTCAGAGCGCGGACCTGAACACATCCACCGAATCCTTGGAAGATTGGATCCAGCCTCCGCTAAATCCCTTTTTCCGCGAGACTGGCCCAGAGTGCAACGGGCAATCGAGGTTTGCTTGCAGACTGGCCGGCCACTTTCTGCCCAAAAGCATGAACGCGTCGAGCCTCCGCCATCTGCCTCGCGACTTAGAATTATCGGTCTCAATCCGCCTCGAGAAGAACTGTATCGCCGCATAAATGAACGCACCGAAGGCCATTTTGCTGCAGGCTTAGTTGCGGAAGTAAAGAACTTATTGGCGTCAGGCGTGCCTCCTCACGGCTCCGCACTCGGCGCCCATGGTTACCGCCGAGTTGTCGAGTACTTGGAGGGTCAACGGGACCTGACAAGCGCCGTGGAGCAGACCAAATTAGACGTTCGGCACTACGCAAAAAGGCAGTTAACGTGGTTCCGGAGAGAAGGCAGTGTGGAATGGTTTGAAGGATTTGGCGAGGAAGAAAACCTGGAAAATCGAATTCTCAATACTTTTGTGAAGGCAATTCCGGCAAAAGAAGATTAAACTGAGAGCTTCGTCCTTCGTATTACCTTTTAGCACGAGCGGTTGCTATAATCTTTGCCCCCTCCCACGGATTTGAGAATCTCGACAAGGTTGGCTCCATGTCTGACGGCAAACCTGCGCCGCAAAACATTCAGGACGCGTTTCTCAACACGGTCCGCCGAGAAAAGACCACCGTGACGGTCTATCTGCTGAACGGTGCAAAACTGACCGGACGGATACGAAGTTTTGACAAGTTCTCCGTTCTGCTGGAGTCCGGTGCTCAGGAACAACTGATCTTCAAGCACGCCATCTCGACCATCTCCCAAACACGTCGTTCAAGCGAAGACATCCGCAACGTTGGTACCGACACAACGCTCTCCGATCCTTTACCGCAAAGCGCAAGCTCGCGCGAATCCTGACATTCGTTTAAACTCTCTCGGGATCAAATTCACCAGAGGATCGAAGTGTGTGTCTGGAACATTTATTACGTTCGAGGGAATTGATGGCAGCGGAAAGTCTACTCAACTCAGGCTTTTGTCGAATTATCTGCGCCTGCATGGCTGCGACATAGTCGTCACCCGCGAACCTGGCGGCACAGCCCTCGGCATTCGCCTAAGGGCCGCCCTTCTAGACTCTCAAGAACAAGTAGATCCACTTACCGAGCTGCTGGTCTTCGCAGCAGACCGCGCACAGCATGTGAGGCGATATTTGCGCCCGGCCCTGGAATCTGGGCGCATCGTGATTTCAGACCGGTATGCGGATGCGACGGTGGCATATCAAGGCGCCGGCCGGGGTTTTCCAGCGAGCTTGATCAAACAGATCGTGGAACTCGCCACCGGCGGCCTGAAACCCGATTTGACCATTCTCTTCGATTTACCTGTTCGTGAGTCTTCCGTCCGAACCGGTCGCCGCACCAATGACAGACAAAAAGCAGACCGGTTAGATTCAGAGGATGCTGAGTTTCACACCAGAGTTCGCAACGCGTACTTACAGCTTGCCCAGGCAGAACCAAGCCGGATCCGCATCGTGGACACTACAGGATCGGTTGACGAAACTCACGTCAAAGTCAGAGAGATCGTGGTGCCGTTTCTGATTGAGCGTGGTGTGAAGCTAGCCGGTACTAATCAAATCCTCTCCAAAGCCAATACAGGAGCTAAGCCAAGCACGTCCTGATCTTATGTTCTCCGAATTGACGGGCAATGAAAGAGTAAAGAAGTTGTTGCGACGATTGCTGTCGTCTGGACGTATCCCGGGGGCGCTGCTCTTCAGCGGGGAAACGGGTGTTGGCAAGAAGCTGTTTGCGCTGGAGCTGGCGAGGGCGCTTAACTGCCGCAATCTTAACGGGGTCGAGGGTTGCGGTAAGTGCGCGGTTTGTAAGCGCATATCGCATTTCAACTTCCCAGAAAGTGACGAAGCAGAGGATTGGACGAACATCATCTGGACTGATCACGGCGATGTCGGCTTGGTGGTCGCCCCGAAGCGTCTGTTGCGTGTGAATCAGATGCGAAAGATCGAGAGTGAAGCAAACTTTCGGCCTTTCGAGGGACGAGCCCGCGTCTTCTTGATCGATGATGCGGATCGACTTAACGAGCAGTCATCAAATGCGCTACTGAAAATACTAGAAGAACCTCCTCCGACGTCACATGTAATACTCATAACGTCCCGTCCTGCAATGTTGTTGCCTACAATACGTTCGCGATGTCAGGTGGTACGTTTCTCGCCCCTCACCGCGGACGAGATTGAGCGATACCTGGTCGAGAACAGACTGGCAAAAGGGCCAGAAGCACATCTCCTCGCTCGGTATTCTGGCGGTAGTCTGGGCCGGGCATTGAAGTGCAATCTCCAGGAATACAAGAAGCACCGTGAAGTGATGTTACAGACGCTTCGGGGAGCAGCCGATGGCAATCACACCCAACTATTGCGTAGTGCCGAAACGATGAACGAAGCTCGATACAAAGATGATTACGAATTCAGACTTGACCTGCTTGAAAACCTCATTCGAGACGTTTTGATTCTTCACGTGGGAGCAGGTGATGACCGAGTCGTCAATGACGATTTGCTGCCAGAGCTAAACGATATTGCAAGTAAGACCGACACGATGAGGGCAGCTAACTGGATTGCTGGAATTGAAGAGATGCGAGAGCAGTTGGTGGTGAATATCAACCGAAAGGTTGCGACCGACTCGCTCTTTTTGACGATGGCTAGTAGCTGACTGCGGCGACTACTTGATTGTCACTAGTTCCGGCTCAGATTGAACCTGCGGTTGCGCAGTTGCACTCTCAGCGAGTAACTTCTCTGTCTCCAGAACGAAGGCTTCGACAATATCCTCGCCGGCAACCTTACGCATCGGCACGCCATTCTTGAAGATCATGCCAACGCCGCGACCAAAGGTGACGCCCAGTTGGGAGTCGTGAGCCTCGCCGGGACCATTCACGGCACAACCCATAATTGAGAGGTGGAGTGGTTCCTCGACGTGGGCGAGCCTGCGCTCAATCTCTGTGACGATTCCGACGAAGTTGTCGACATCTAGACGACCGCACGTGGGACATGCAACCACGGTCACACCACGGGTCCTCAGCTCAAGCGATTTGAGAATTTCCCACGCGACTCGCACTTCTTCCTGAGGTTCTGCAGCCAACGATACCCGGATCGTGTCTCCAATGCCTTCGTGGAGCAGAATGCCCAAACCGATCGATGACTTTACGGTCCCAGTAAATGCGGTTCCCGCCTCAGTCACCCCGAGGTGAAATGGATAGTCAACTTTCTCCGCCAGCATACGGTAGGCAGCAACGGTACGGTGAACATCCGAGGCCTTAAGTGAAATGATTGTGTCAGTAAAACCGAGGTCTTCCAGAATTTGAACATGTCGAAGGGCCGATTCAACCATCGCCTCGGGCGTTGCAGTGCCGTACTTCCGCAGCAGGTCTTTCTCCAACGACCCGCCATTCACTCCGATGCGAATCGGCACGCGTTGCGTCTGTGCTGCCCGCACAACCTCTCGCACTCTTTCGTGTGCACCGATGTTTCCTGGATTCAAGCGCAGCTTATCGACTCCGGCTTCCAAAGCCATCAGCGCTAACTTGTAATGAAAGTGGATGTCCGCAACCAGCGGTACCTCCGGCACACGCTTGCGTATCTGCTTTAGTGCGACGGCTGCCTCGTTATCAGGAACAGCCAAACGCACGACTTCGCAGCCTGCTCGAACCATCTCTTCGATTTGGGCGACGGTAGCGCCAACGTCTGCTGTGTCAGTCTTGGTCATCGACTGAACTACGACAGGCGCACCACCGCCTATCTGAAGATGCTTTATCTGAACCGCTCGTGTTTTGCGCATACTTGAGCTTATTTGGCTGGCTCGGTGGCGGCTGGTGGACTAGACGTGGTACGCGAAAACTGCTTAACAACGTCGTTTGTGATCACGAACACCATCAACAGGATCACAACGACAAAACCGACCTGCTGAATGCGTTCGCGCACTCCCATTGAAAGTTTGAGGCCGATGGTCGCCAAAGCGCCTTCGATCAACAGTAAAAAGATCGCCCCACCGTCTAACACCGGGATCGGCAGCAGATTGAAGATGCCCAAGTTCAGGCTCAGGAAGCCAAGCATCGCAAACAGCCCGGCCCATCCGAGCCTCTCCACAGAATTTGAAGCCGCATTGTATATGCCGATTGGACCCGACAAGGTGTTTCTCGCAGATCTCTGGCCCGCAAACACCTGACCTATCGCCTTCGCAGTAAGTCGAAGAATCTCAATATTGCTATCTACGGCATAACTCAAAGAACTCATCAGGCCCGCGGCCTGCAGCGGTACCTCTTCGTCAGGCTTGATCCCGAGCCGCTCTCTACCGTCGGGTGGCAAGCTACGAGTCCGAGCTGTATATTCCAGGCGTTGACCATTGCGTTCAACTGTCAACGTAATTGGTTCTGACTTGTGATCGCGCACGTATTGCGTGACATGCTCGGCGCTCCTGATTGATTCACCACCAATACTCAATACTCGATCGCCAGAGCGTAGTCCTACCTCAGCAGCGGGGGTGTTTGGTTCGACCTCACGAAGTATGACTGGAAGGTCACCGTAATCAGGAACAAAGTCGAGGAAGCCGGCAGTCTCACCATCTTCAACCTGCGCTGTCGGAGTAATTGTGAGCGGAATCCGCTGGCCATCCCGTTCAATGACCACTGGCAAGGGCTGGCCCGGTGACAACAGTGCGTCGCCGCGAATAATGTCCCACTTTGGGTGCTCAGTACCGTTAAAAGCAACAATGCGATCGCCTGGCTTTAGACCGGCAGCATCGGCAGCTCCCCCTCTAAAAACCGTGCTTACAACCGGCGCCGGTGTCGCTGGGATTCCATACATCAGTGCCGCAGCCATTGGAATGGCCAATGCTGTGAGAATGTTCATAACGGGCCCAGCTAAGGCGACAAGAATTCTTTGCCATCGGGGACGCAGATTGAACATCTCCTCCTGAGGTATGTCGGTAGCCCCGGCACCTTCAAGTGGCGCATTCGACTCATCTCCACCCAGTTTTACATAGCCACCAAGCGGAATAGCAGAAACGCGATAGTCTGTATGTCCGTATTTCCTACCGAAAAGCCTCGGACCGAATCCGAACGAAAAGGTTTCAACTCGGATCTTAAACAGCTTTGCCACGATAAAGTGGCCAAACTCATGCAGCACAACGGCAGCACCCAGGATAAAAATAAAGGCCAGCGGAGCCTGTAAATAACTCATCAAATCGAACTCACTTTCGTTAATAGGCCGTCAAATTGCAAATATTGCTCTGCACAATCGTTTAGAGTCGCCCTCGCCCCCGCGGGTTCGCCAACCATCGAGTTTACGCGGCACAAGGAGTACGGGTCAAACTGTTCTTTCGGCAAGCTCCGAGGAAGGGGCTAATTGCTCGATTTCAAGGACTGCGTCGCAACGAGCATTCCTGTCTGCGGTGAGAATCGCCTCGAGATTGTCTGCAGGCAAGGGGACGTGTCGATCCATTACGGTCTCAATGATGCGAGGAATATCAGTCAAGGAAATTCGTTCTTCTATAAAGGCCCTGACCGCCTCTTCGTTGGCTGCGTTCATCGCTGTTGCGAGTGTACCTCCAGCGCGCAGCGCACGGTAAGCAAGGCCAATGCAGGGAAACCTTTCTACATCAGGCGCCTCGAAGTGCAACGCCGATAGCTGGGCCAGATCCAATGGTGGCAACTCGCACGAGTGTCGCTCGGGAAAGGTCAACGCATACTGGATCGCATGACGCATGTCCGTGATACCCATCTGTGCGATTACCGACCCGTCGATCAACTCTATCATTGAGTGAACCACGGACTCCGGATGCACCACGATTCCGATTTGGTCCGGCGCAAAACCAAACAACCAGTGCGCCTCAATGACCTCTAACCCTTTATTCATCAGCGTAGCCGAATCAATGGTGATTTTGTCACCCATGTTCCAGGTCGGGTGCGAGAGCGCTTCAGAGACTGTTGCCGCGCGCATTTCGGCGATGCTTCTCGAACGAAATGGTCCGCCAGAAGCGGTTAACACAATTCTTCTGACTTCCGCTCGCTTCTCACCGCGCAGACATTGATGGAGCGCATTGTGTTCGGAGTCAACCGGCAACAACTCGGCGCCTGATTCTGACGCGGCGCGCGTCATGAGCTCTCCGGCCATTACCAATGTTTCCTTATTCGCGAGAGCCACGCGCTTGCCGGCTTCTAACGCACGCAACGTGGGAACAAACCCAACGGCGCCTACTGTAGCCGACACAATGCAACCAGCATCGGGATGCGTCGCCACCTCGACGAGACCCTCATCACCGATGACTATTCGAGGCAGGTCAACATCACGCTCGAAAAGGTAACCACGTAATCTGTGCGCGGCCGCCTCGGTCTCGACGGAGACAACCTCGGGAAGATGTCTTGAGACCTGCTCCGCAAGCAATTCGACGTTTCGGCCAGCGCCCAAGCCTACAACCCGAAAACGGTCACTGCCCAACGCTTCGATCACGCGCAAAGTGTTGCAGCCGATCGAACCAGTCGAGCCGAGGATTGAAACACCCTTTGATTTCATATATCAGGCGAGGAGAGGCAGCGTTTTGTGGTGATAGAAAAGGAAGTCGCGTGCGTCGTAGGCGTTCAAGAGATCGACCGTTTGTCCGGCATCATTCTTATATGAAGCCTCAATGACTCGCCAATCACCGCCGCGCGATTGCATCAGCTGAACGGAAGCGTTAACGGTCTTCTTTTCACCAATCACTTTTATGTTCAGGTTGGCAGCCCCATTTCCGTTGTCAATGCTGATGTTTCCACTGACAAAAGTTCCGAAGTCCTTTACCTCACCTATCTCCTGTTTTAGCCGTTCGTTACTGCGAAGAAAGTCCTTAGCTACGACAGCGGCCTCGCTATTTCCGATTGAATAAACCACGAAGCCGACAATGGCACCGACAACAACCGCAACCAACAGGGCAAGGGTCACAATAACTGCGATGACAATCACAACTATTTTTTTTGTGGTCATTCGAATCTATCCGAAATGCGCCCGCGCAAAATAGTAGATGAGCGGCGCATTGAAGAGCAAGCTATCCAGTCGGTCAAGAAGACCGCCGTGACCGGGAAGAATTTTTGCTGCATCTTTTGCCCCTGCACCTCGTTTCAGTGCACTCTCAGCAAGATCGCCAAAGATTCCCAACACCACCATGACTAACGCGAGGGGCAACGCCACTTTCAGCTGTAGCTCTCGAAAGAACCAGAAATGAGCAAGCGTGGCCATCAATAGGCCGGCAAGAACTCCGCCTACGACCCCTTCCCACGTCTTCCCCGGGCTGATTTTGGGCGCCAGCTTGTGCTTACCTATCGCTCTGCCTGCGTAATAAGCACCTGCGTCAGAGCCCATTAGCACAAGAAAGAAGAAAGAGAGTAGATCTGCGGAAAGCGGTTGATCAAAGCCCGTGCGCAACGCCACCAGATGGCTCCCCAG
Organism: Pyrinomonadaceae bacterium; assembly: GCA_035283645.1. GTDB lineage: Bacteria > Acidobacteriota > Blastocatellia > Pyrinomonadales > Pyrinomonadaceae > PSRF01. The sequence goes on along the minus strand of DATETN010000027.1, from coordinate 1,853 downwards.
AAAGGCGATGTAGATCACCCCCAAGAGTGTCGCGCCCGTAGAGGTGAGCATCCTTTCAAATGGCTCTCCCCGAAGAGTCGCAGCAATCAGTGAACCTATCGTTAACACGACCAGTGTCAACTGGCTCAGCAACAAGAGGTCCATCAATCGTCCGGGACCTGGTCGATCAAACAAGAAGATCGTAAAGAACGCGGCCGAGCCCAGAAACATGGCCACAACGTCAGGTCGCAGATCGCGTTTTCTCGCGAGCAGGTAGAACTCATACAACGCCAGCGCCAGGGCGGCAGCGGCGAGCGCGACAAATAATGGTTGCAACCAGGGGATCAGAATGGACGCGATAAGAATGGGTAGGACCGCTACTGCTGTCAGGATGCGAGACATATTGGCTCGGTACTTATCGCTTAGTTTGGCTAGTTACTCACAACCAGCTTTAATCCGCCAAACCTGCGATCGCGGCGCTGATAGTCGACCACGGCCTCGAGTAGATGTACGCGGCGAAAATCAGGCCACAATATCTCAGTGACATAGATTTCGCTGTAGGCAGCTTGCCACAGAAGAAAGTTAGAGATTCGTAGTTCGCCGCTTGTGCGCACCAGTAAGTCCAGTTCAGGAAGATTTCGAGTATAGAGCTCGTTTGCGATCCGATCCTCAGTAAGTTCGTCTGGGGCGCACTTTTCGTCCAGCAACCTGCGCACGGCAGCTCGGCAAGCGTCAACTATCTCGGCGCGTCCACCGTAATTGAGAGCAACGGTCAACACCATCCCTGTATTAGCCGCAGTTCGCTCAGTGGCCCTGGCTATTTCCGAGCGCACGCTATCGGAGAGCGCACCGACACGCCCGATCGTCTGAAACTTGATGTTTTGACGGTCGATCTCATCTAGTTCCAGACGAAGGTACCGACGCAACATGCGCATCAGGGCCTGAACCTCATAACGAGGGCGCTTCCAGTTTTCTGTGGAGAATGCGTAAAGAGTGAGTGCGCCGAGTCCAAGGCGGGCGCCAGTATCTACGGCAGCACGAACAGCTTCAACGCCTGCACGATGGCCGGCAATTCGCGGTTGTCCCCTTTGTGCCGCCCAGCGACCATTCCCGTCCATGATGATCGCAACATGACGTGGCAGTCGATCCCAGGAGATGTCCGCAAGCAGCTTGGCCTCTCTTGAGCCGGTTTTTACGAGTCCTGCAAAGTCGGAAAGCATAGGGGCAGCATATTCTATCAGAGGTCGGAGGTCAGAGGTCAGAGATCAGAAGTCAGAGGTTATAAATCGTTATTGGTCATTGGTCATTGCTCATTGGTCATTGGTCATTGGCATTGGTCATTGGCATTGGTCAGTGGTCAGTGGTCAGTGGTCAGTGGTCATTGGATGGTTTCATGTCGGGTGGAACGCGACCCCGGTCGAAACTCTGTTCAGATCCAGCCAAATAGAGAGCTTGATGGTCCAAAGGAGTCCTACACACGGCAGAGACTGTGTCAAAAACCTGTTACATGGACCAACAACAAAATCCTACACACGGCAGTGTGTAGTGCTTTTCAGATCCTACCTACTAGAACGGACGCCACCCCTTCTCTTATCTCAAGGTTGCCGACTCAGAAGCTCCATCGAAATTGCTGAGCTTCTGAGTGTCACCCGTGTTCTGAGTTGGTATTGTTGAAAAAAAGAAGGCGGGGGGTGGCGCCTCTTTGTAGGTGGGATCTAAAAAGCACTACACACTGCCGTGTGTAGGATTCTTTTCTTTCACTTGGACCACTCTCGACTGGAAGACACTCAACAGATCCTACACACGGCAGTGTGTAGTGTTTTTCAGATCCAGCCTACTGGAGGAACGCCGCCCCCGCTTTTTATCTCAACGTT
>DATETN010000026.1:0-27563 GCA_035283645.1 Pyrinomonadaceae bacterium | reverse complement strand
CAGTTTAAGGCTCGCTTAGCGCAAACCATCTTCTGGTGTGCGCAAGATTTATGAAACGAACCTCGCCACATTTTAGAACCCTCATCCAACAACTCTATGAGCCCGCCAGCTTGTGGGAGAAGCTGAGAGGCTCACGAGACGACGCGGCAATATTGTCCGAGATTGGGGATTCAACCGAACCGGCTGCGATTGTTGACGTCCTGCCTTTCGTACTCGCCTCAAAGCCTGATGTCGCGGCGGCGGCAGCGACGTCAGTGCACAAACTCGTCCTCAAAGCCACGGCACAAGAACTCGTCTGGCTCGATTGCCTTCTGCGTCGGAGTTCATCCTACTCAGGCGATTCCCTCTATGAGTGGCACAACCTGAGGCCGGACCAGTTGGACTTACTTGAACGCTTTGGCGAAGCTTCGGTCTCGCTAGTCGGGATTGCCAGTTTTCATCAGAATGGTTATGTCAGAGAGGCTGCAATCAAAAGACTCGATCTGATCACGAGCGGCGCCGAATTGCCATTCCTCATCTTGCGACTCAACGATTGGGTTTCCAATGTTCGTGATGCCGCGTATGGAACAATACGTTCTCGCTTAAGGCCCGAGTATGCTCGCCACTTCATCGCAAACCTCGCATTAGTCTCGCGACTTGACGAGGCTGGGCGCGCCGATCACAAAGCGCTCATACAAGCTATCAATGAACTACTACAAGGTGATGAATGTCGGAATGTGTTGCTTGAGTCATTGACGTCAGACGACCGTTTGATTAGACGGGTAAGTTTCAGATTGGCATTGAACTCCAAAAAGTCGGATTTGCCTGAAATCGTGAGACACGCACTAAATGCTCAAGACACTGTCATTCGTTTGTGGGCCGCTCAAACAGTCTCTTCAGCATTCGCGGGAGCAACGCTCGATCTTTTTTTGGAATTGATGAAACGCGATCGATTCATGCCTGTTCGTCGCGAGGCGTTGCGAATGGCTGTTAAGCGGAACTCACCAACGTCGTTGGCAGAACTGCGTTCTGCGCTGCTGGACTCGCACCCGGCGATGCGCGAAGAAGCTCGTTATCATTTGCGCAAGCTCGACCCCATGGATGTGGCGGCGTTCTATCGACAATCTTTGTCAACCGCAGAAGGGCAAACGTTGTATTCCGTCATTAGCGGTTTGGGCGAGACAGGTTCCGCAGAGGATGATCCGTTGATTGTTCCTTACACATCCCACCTGGTGAGCAAGATAAGAGCGGCAGCTATTAGAGCTCTTGCAAGGTTGCACGGGGAAACACACACTGACGTCTTCATCGACGCGCTAAAGGATGAAGTGCCTCACGTCTCTCGTCAGGCGTTAAAAGCCCTGACCGATAGGGCTTCGTCTCTGAGTGGTGAGCGGATTTGGAAGCTTTTCCACTTGGCAAAACACGCTCACGTAAGACGGAACGCGTTGTCTCTTATTGAGAAGTTGGGCAAGTGGGAGAGCATCCATTATTTGGTCAGAGCGGTTTGCGATTCCGACGAAGACATAACCGCCATGAGCCGTTTCGGTATTCAGCGTTGGCTGGCTCGATTTAATCGCAGCTTTCTGTCACCCACGCCTGAGCAACTCGCACAGCTAAACAATGCGCTTAAAGAATGCGGCGACCAGCTTTATAACGAGACGATGGAGCAACTTCAATTCTCGATGAAAGGCTTCAACTAAATCTGAGGTCCAACAACCGACGCATGAAGACGGAATTCTACGCACGTCGAAAATTCTTCGATGCCTACGGCGCGCTGCCAAACCAACAGGCTGCAGGAGTGCCTTCTCATGGTGTCGGGCTTACTTGTCCCAGCTGTGGTTTCCCGATGCTAGGTGATTTGGCAGCGTGCGAGATTTGCCGCTTGTGTAGCGGGGAGGATGACGGGCAAGACACGCGAAACGCCGACGAAGTCAGGGCTGGGCCAAACCGATCGATTCGAATCCGATGAGATTGGTGATCCTAGTAAAGGAGAGCCAGAGTCGGGAGAGATTTCATTACCTCAGAGGAATTTGAATTCGATTGGTGCTCGGAGAATTCCTTCAGCGGACGCGCTCGAAGCCGAATCATGGGTAATTAACAGCACGGGTGATGCACTGAAAACTTGCAAGGAAACTTCACTTTTGCGTTCTAGTTATGGCGTATGGGACTCTGCACCAGAATCTTGGTCAATCTCCACATCAGAACGCAGTGAGGCATAGCAAAGTAATGAGTTACTTATATCGATTGAGAGCGCTGGTCTTTATTGCAGCTATCAGCTCTCTCTTCTATGGGACCAAAGCTGATGGTTCCCAAGGGACGCATATGCAGAGCGTTAGCTCCGCACCGACAAAACTCGGCCCTGTTATTGATGCCCAAGGGGATATTGAAACTCTGATCCAGGACCTTTTTGCATCGATAGAGGACGGATCAAGCTCTTACGACTCGATTAGGATCGTCAGCCAAATTGGTCGGCTGGGTACACAAGCCAGCCCGGCGGTGGACATTCTCATCGATCTGCTGGGCAAGCCATTTGCCGACTGCGATGAAGGGCTTCGAGTCTGTTCGAACAACACACCTAATTGTGTGAAAGAGAGCAGGATTTGCCCTCCTGGGGCTGAGATGCGGAACTATGACTACCTGACCCCATATGCCTTTGCCGCCCTCCAACAGATTGGTGTTGCTGCGCTGCCCAAGTTGAGCGTTGCGCTTGATGATGGAACTCTCAACGAAGAGAGCTTAATCAGACGTCGTCTTGCGGCCGGGGTTATGGGCTCAATCGGTCCTGCGGCTATACCGTTTCTGTCCGACATTTTGCGTGTCGCGGATTATTCTAAGAAACGTCTGGCCTTAGGAGCTCTCTACACCGTGCTCTCCAAAGATCCTTCCAGCGGCTACCAACTAACAAGCTTGGTTCCGTACATTACGCCCTTCCTCAACGGAGATTTTGAGACCACTGATCAAGCAATCTATGTTCTCGGCGCAATCGGTCCGGGTGCCGCGGAAGCAGTGCCCAGGCTGACGCAACTTCTTAGTTACCAACGCGTCCTTCCAGATCGAGCTTGCCCCGTTGGAGAGAGAACCGGGTACATCTTCCAATCAGGAGCTATAGACGCTTTGTTGAAGATCGGAACTCCTGAGGCGATGAGGGCCGTGGAGCAGTACAAAGTGCGCTGACTGCCCACTGCCTAGTAGTGCCCACTGCCCACTTAGGTCAGAGTAAAAACGCCATTGTAATTTGATCCTGCCCGTTAAAAGACCGAACAACATCGTCAGCTTTGAAACAACCGGGAACATTGTGAGGCATGAAGGCATCTAAAGGTTGTAATAGATTCAGTTCTATCGCAAAGATCTAACATCGTTTTTACCGCTAGGGAGTTCGGTTTAGGAAATGCAAAAGCTCCGCTGGAAAGTCCTTTTGGGAATCGGCCTAACGGCCGGAATCCTTCAGGCCTTAGCCGGCGTGGTGATGTATGTTGCAGGGGTCTACTTTGCTGCTTGGAGCATGCTCGTAAGCTGCGTGGTTCTCGTTCTTTGCATTGTTCTAGGAACCAGATGGTACCGTGACAACGTGCTCGGAGGGACCATGACCTATTCGCAGGCGCTGATTGTCGGTATCGTCATAAGCGTCTCAACCGGGATAATTTATGCGCTCTATAATGTCATTTCGATTTCCTTCATCTATCCTCATTTTCTGGATGAGATGATCCGAGAAAGTGTAGCTCGAATCCGGGCGAGCGGACTAAGTTCACAGCAAACAACAGAGTTGGTGGCCTCAATGACGAGAGATGCTACCTTGCCAAAAATCGCTTTGGGCAATCTCATAAGGCTCTCGATTATCGGCGCAGTACTATCAATCGTCACCTCAATATTTCTGAGAGGAAAAGGTCCTCCGGAGGTCGCCGCCTGAGAAAGGAATCGAAGAGGTAAGCTGTTTGGGCCGCTTACCGCAGGCAGGATCATACCGCTCGTAGCAACCATCGCTCTTAACGAGAGACCCGGCGACTATATTCTCAGGCTGCCGATTCTATTGGTGCCCCTGCAGGGATTCGAACCCCGAACCAACAGATTATGAGACGGTTTGAGGGGCATCAACAAGGCGAGACGAAGTGAGATAACCCAATATTTACTGAATCGGCAGCCGTCAAAGTCAGCTGCATCTTGCTATGTAGAATCACGCCATCGCGCCATAATCACGCCATCTTGTCAGGTTCTCATTAAGTCCCTTCTGGCACCTGAGGTATAATCTCTGCTGAACTCTCTGAACCGCCGTTTGATGTTGGCAAGCGTCTCATCCGCGAATCAGCAGTAATCGAGAATTCTGCTACAAGCTACTTTTGACTGACAATGAAACAGAGAACCCCCAAAGCAATGACCGACCAATTCGAATTGCAGTACATGCAATTAGCGGTTCAGGAGGCAAGAAGATCGCGGCATGAAGATGAACTCGTTCACCCGTACGTCGGCGTTGTTGTCGTTCGAGACGGTCAAACCTTAGCCTCTGCATGTCGGGGTGATCAGGAACCGGGTGATCATGCCGAATATGGAGCCCTGGAAAAGAAGTTGGAAAAAGAGCTATTAGCAGGGAGCACTGTTTACACAACTCTTGAGCCATGCACAACAAGAACTCATCCTAAAGTGCCGTGTGCTAGGCGTCTCATAGAACGCCGAGTTGAGCGGGTCGTAATTGGAATGCTTGATCCTGACCAACGAATCACAGGAAAAGGTTTGCTGATGTTGCGAAAGGCGGGAATAGCAGTAGATCTATTTCCTCCTAAACTGATGGCTCAACTCGAGGAATTGAATCGAGATTTTACCCGAGACCGTGAAGCACTAGCTTCGGGCTTATCCGTTCCCGGCGTTGTAGAGGCAGGTCTGACAGCATTCTATCCTTCACGTGATTACTATAGTAAGTTCCGTTCGGAAGCGCAGACAATAGATCGTTACGTAAGCAGTGCCACAACCACAACAGTCCTCGTAAGCATTAATTTGATGACCGGTGTGCCATTTCACGATCTATGCGTAGCGCTTGAGCAGAAGCTTCGTGCGAAGGCGCGGTTTTCTGCAACAATCTCACTTCTTGATCCGGAGCGCCCTGAGCTGATGGCCGCGATCTCACCTGTACTCTCTTTGAACCCAAAGGAATTATCGGACTTCATTAGCCGCAGTTTTAGAGAACTGCTCGAGTTAAGAAGTAGGTTGCCCAGGGAAAAACGTTCACGGTTCCAATTGCGCGCGCACGGCGCGATCCCTTTTGGCAGTGCAATCATCCTCGATCATCGTCAACCTAATGGACGCATTCAAATCGAAACCAAACCCTACAAGGCAGGCTTGCAAAGAAGTTTAGCGTTCGAAGTCATGAGACGAGAAGCGGGCGGACTATATGATGTTCTCGCGGCGTCTTACGAAAATCTGGTCGAAGAAGCCAGAGTAATCAACGACGGTGATATTTAGATTCTGGCAGCTATAAGGGTAAAATACCTCTACCACCTAATGGAGTTTCACGATGCCTAACAAGAAAAGTGCAGGTCTCTTATTATTCCGCCAGACGTCCGGGGGGTTGGAAGTGCTCTTGGCTCACATGGGCGGACCTTATTGGGAGAAGAAGGACGAAGGCTCGTGGTCGATCCCGAAGGGTGAGTTCGATGAAAGCGAAGATCCCCTAGCTGCGGCCAAGCGAGAATTCGAAGAAGAGACCGGGACTGTTCCTGTTGGTGACTTTATTCCTCTCGAACCACTGAAGCAACCGAGCGGCAAGCTTATTTATGCATGGGCACTCAAGGCAGAATTCGATCCGGCGACCTTGCGGTGCAACATGTTCTCAATGGAATGGCCGCCGAAATCGGGTAGACAGCAAGAATTCCCTGAGATTGACCGTGCTGAGTGGCTAACTCCGGAGGTTGCGAAGCGGAAGATTCTGAAGGGGCAAGCACCATTTGTTGACCAGTTACAGAAGATATTGGGGGTTGCCGACTCTGGCCAGAACGGCGACCGAGCGGCAGCGCGTTTTTCGAACGACAGAGCAACTGCGGCCCAAGCATCTCTCTTCGAGAGTTAGATTCAAACGGATAGTCTAATTAACTCGGCAAAGCCCAGATTTGCGCGGATCAGTCGTCCAAACTCTGCTCCGGTAATCGCGAGCATTCATTCTTCCTTTTGAACAATTGCACTAGCTGCAAGCCCACACAAGATTTCTGAGAAGGTTGCTGCCACCATTGGCGCGGCTGGTTTTGTGATCGACATGGGGAGCGCGTCTCCCGCAATATTCGCATATCTCTTGATCGCGTTGCCGCACTAAGTCTCTCTTCCAGCTTTCTAAGGGCTCGTAATTTTGGTCTCGCCTTCTGCGCGGAGATGGTTTATTGGGAAACACAGCGTCCACTACAGCCGCTATTCCAGCACCTGCCAGAAGAACAACGCCAACAGCCACCGCGCCGCCAAGTAGGTTTTCAATCGTCTCCTGAACAATCATTGGCGGCAAGTACGGCTGAATATCTGAAAATTGATCAGCGCGGAGAAATCTCCTTCCGTTCCAATCGTAAATCTCATCCGTTCGCAGAAAACGTTGTGCAGCACACAATGACCAAAACTGTTCCGGTTGATAGTTCACCTGTTGACCATATCGTCTCAAGATTATCATGTCATTTCCGACTCCTCTACGACTAATCTTTCTTTTCAGTTTTTGGCTGCGCAGTATCCGCTTTGGCACCGGGCAAACTACGAAGGGCCAAGAACGTTAAGAGCGCGTTATTGTTTTTCGCGCGGTTAAAGAAAATGAAGCGTTCGCGGAACAACCAGCTCAATGCGAGAAACGTGAATGCGAGCATCACAATGCTGAGCCGTGTCGGTAAGATAAAATGCTCCGGCTGAACTTGAATGCGGGGCAAACGAGAAAAGAGACTTGCGAAGAAAGTAGCTCCCAAAACAGCAAAGGCAACCATCGAGCTCTTAAAAAACCCCTCTCGCGCGGTAAGCATTTCACGCTCGACTGATCCCCCAGAAGCCAGAACATAGTTGTCTGTCAGCAGATAAACATCGATCCTGGAGAGTTGCTGATCGGGCCCAAGGTCAAGCGCGTATGCTTCCTTTAGTGCCGCAGCAACTCGCCTGTTAATTTGTGGATTCAGAACGTAGCGACCCCGATCGTCAAACCATCTATGTTTTCTCAGTTTAATCAGGGAAGCGATCGCATGACTGGTTTGGCCCAGAAAGTATGCGACGATGGCGCTCAGTATTAGATTCTTACCTATGCGTGATAACGCAAACACGCTGCTACCCCAGAAAGAAGCTTCCACTACCGAACACGCGAACAGTAGGAGGACGACTATCGCAAGATCGCCGAAAGCCTGTTCGGGATCGCCAGTCAATTTACGCGCATCCCACTTAACGTTGAAAGGCCGATCAAATCCGATGACACGGACAGAAGGCAATTTGGTTGCAAGCTCATCCGCAATGGTGTAAGTGATGTGATTCTCGTCCCATGAGGTGGGGTAACAGCGCCGAATTACGTCTCTGAAAATTCCTTCTACTCTAGCGAGAAACTGTAGGTAATGAAATTCTTCATTGGAGTTCGCTCGGGCCGGCGTTTCCACTATGTGAGCATAACCCAGTGTAGCAGTACCGCACTCTTGACGAAACACCATCGTCGGCGCGGGGTAGTTAACTGCAACTCAATCGGAAGGTCATCCGATAACGGCGCATTGGACAAAACCGCTACGCGGTAAGCTTGCGACGATTGCTGCTGATCCTCAGCCTGATCTCATCCACGTCGGTTCAAGAAACAAGAAAGTAGAAAGCTCCTTGAACAGAGCATAATGTTTGTGACCAAACGAACATTCTCTCTGTGAAAGGAGCTTCCCATGACTACTCTTCGTCAACGGATGATCGACGACCTTCGAGTGCGCAATCGATCTGAGCACACCATCAAAGCTTACGTCGCCGCCATTGCTAAATTCGCCCGCTACTTCGACAAGTCGCCGGAGTTGCTGGGCCCAGAAGAGATTCGTCAGTACCAAGTATATCTGGTCAACGAACGACGCGTCTCTTTGAGTTATCTCATTCAAATAGTCTGCGCCTTGCGGTTTCTGTATTGCGTTACGCTCAAGCGCGACTGGGCCATCAGTCACATTACTTATCCGCGGCGGGCGAGGCGACTGCCCGTGGTACTCAGCCAGGAAGAAGTCAAGCGACTCTTTGACGCGGTGCGCAGGCCAAAGTATCTGGCACTCTTGATGACTGCTTACGCTGCCGGTCTGCGCGTGTCGGAAGTTACGCAACTGCAAGTCTCGGATATTGACTCCAGCCGCATGGTCATCCGGGTGCGCCAGGGCAAAGGTCGGAAGGATCGATACGTGATGCTCGCGCCCGCTTTGCTGGCTATCTTGCGTCGCTATTGGCAAAGCGAACGGCCCACCACGTGGCTCTTTCCCGGCCAGAATCCGGAACAACCAATCAGCAATCACGCCGCGGTAGAAGCTTGTCGCAAGGCGGGTAAAGCCGCCGAGCTGAAGAAGCCGGTCACCATACGCGCTTTGCGCCACTGTTTTGCCACGCACTTACTGGAAAACGGAAACGACATCCGCATCATTCAAACTCTGCTGGGCCATCGCAATGTGCGCACTACCGAGGTCTACACGCATGTCTCTACCGGCACCATCTGCGCAGTGGCCAGTCCACTTGAAGCTCTGGCTTATCAAGTTGACGCTGACCGCTTCTGAGGATGCGACCACCGTTGGAGGTGGCCGACATCTTCCGCCAGTACGGGAACGACTTCAGACTTACACACCCGCTGTCGCCAGAACAGCGGCGAGTCATGCGCGCCATCGAGCGCTGTCGTACCGCGGCCTTAGGCGGACATGTTGAGCAGTGCGACACGTGCGGCCACCAACGCATCTCATACAACTCGTGTCGCAATCGCCATTGCCCCAAGTGTCAATCGCTGGCGAAAGCACGTTGGCTCGAAGCGCGCCTCGCGGATCTGTTGCCGGTGGAATACTTCCATGTAGTGTTCACTCTGCCGGAGCAGCTTGCCACGCTGGCCTTACAGAACAAGCGCGTCGTTTACAACCTTCTCTTCGCCACGGCCGCCGAGACGCTGCGCACCATCGGGGCTGACCCGAGACACCTCGGCGCGGAGATCGGCTTTCTGGCCGTGCTGCATACTTGGAGTCAAACGCTGCGACATCATCCGCACCTGCATTGCGTGGTTCCCGGTGGTGGTCTATCAGTTGACGGAGAGCGCTGGCTCAGCTGTCGTCCCGGATTCTTTCTATCCGTCAACGTGCTCGCGCGTTTGTATCGTCGATTATTCCTGCAGGGTCTGGAACACGCTTACGAGAATGACAAACTCACTCTTAATGGGTCGCTTGAGTATCTCGGCAAAGCGCGCGCCTTCCAGCGATTGCTTGCCAGCCTGCGAGCACGCGAGTGGTGGGTTTACTCCAAGCCTCCCTTCGGTGGCCCGGAGCAAGTCTTGGCTTATCTTGGTCGTTACACACATCGGGTGGCGATCTCGAACCATAGGTTACTGTCTTTGAAAGATGGCAACGTCACGTTCAAGTGGAGAGACTGCCATCACGGCAACCGGCAATCGCTGATGACGCTTACTGCTGATGAGTTCATTCGTCGCTTCCTGTTGCATGTGTTGCCGCGCGGCTTTCAACGCATCCGCCAGTTCGGACTGTTGGCCAACCGCCGACGCAGCGAACGCCTGGCACGTTGTCGCCAATTGCTCTGCACCGCCCCTCCGGCTACTCCGGCGTCGCCCTCCGACTATAAGTCTCTTTATGAAACCGTCACCGGCGAATCGCTGGAACGTTGTCGCGTCTGTCGCACCGGAAGCATGAAATTCGTGGGGCCACTCACCCCCCTGGTTAGCTACGCTGCTAGCCAACGCATCAGCGTGGTCGCATCTCAGAGCTTCGATTCATCATAGGAAGAAGAAGTCATGCGAGGAGCTTCAATGCTACATAACTACAAACCACCTTGCTCATACGCGGGCACGCCTAACTTCAGGCGTGAGTGCCGCGCTCGTCGCACTTTGCACTTCGGTGACTTTCCCTGTAGTTCGATCGCAATCCATTCATCTCCAGCCCGGATCTTCGACCAACGAAGAACCAACTGTCATACCTTTGCGCTCGTCACTACCCGCTGGGACCACACATGCCTACACCGCGAGGCTTAACGTTCAGTCACTTTGTTCATTCAATCCCCATAGCACCGACCGCGGTTTCGTCCAATTCAATTCTTTCCAAAGTGCTCGCCGCGCGACTGTGCTCACGACGGAATTTCACTCTCTTAAACATTCACTTCTTGCGGCGAGACTTCGGAAAGAATCCTCTGCATTACGTCCTTGTCAGACAGGCGTCGCGCCACTAAAAGGCGGATGTCACGTCGCCTGCACCGACACATAATGAACGTTATCATACGCCCGGCTATAGATTTGTGCGGTGCGACAGAGCAGTGTTTTCAATCACTCCCTAAAGCAGCCAAGAGCGTCTTGGCAGGTTCGAGCGCCGGGGTCTCCTGAACGACTGCGCGGAGGCGCGATTCGGCTTCTATTTTCAAAGCTGGATCGCCGCAGGCCAAAGCCACCAATCCCATTGTGTATGCGTACGGGTACAGCAGATCGGAACGAATACTGTCCGCCGATAGCGCACAAAAGAGTTCGCGCGCCGAATCGGTTTCACCCGACCGGAGACGTAAGTCAACACCGAGCAGGTGTGCGATCGTATCGCCGACGTCTGGGCCTTTAGTGAGCGCGACTTTTGCCTCTTCGTAGTCACCATGGTCTATGAGCAGTCTTGCTAGCGTCTCCCAACGTTGTTCAGGGTCAAGCGCCTCCAATGCAGTTTTTGCATTCCGAAAATCTTCATCGTCTTGCGTTATTTCCCACCGCAAAGACAAAGCGTCAGCCAGCATTGAACGGTTGGCTGCATCAGCACTAGCATCAGCGATCGCTAAATCTACTTCACGACGTGCTGATTCGGTGTCGCCGCAACCGAGTAGGTGTCTCGCTAGGTCCAGTCTTGAGGATAGCGTGTCAAACTCACAGCAGGACACTTTGACGGCTTGGCGAAGAAGTCTTGCGACCTCATCCGGCGGGAAGTTGAAAAGTTTTGTTGCGAGTTGCAGAGTCCTGGCATCATTCACTTGAGCAAGCTTGCCGAGTCCCATTAATTTGTTTTTAGCACCTGCGATGTCTCCCAATTCTGCTAATGCTTCAGCTGCAATCGTAACCAATCTAACTGACAATTCAGGCACGCTAACGGTTTCGCTAAGACGTTCGAGCACTGGAATGAATAGATCGAAATTCTTGTTCGCACGAAGAGTCTCTTCCAGTAGCCGCACGTGTGCCTGCAGCGCGAGCACATCTATACCTACCATGTATCGATGAAATGGTTCGGCCACGGTGCGGGTTGGGGCTGTATGCTGCCTGATCCATATAATGTATTGCGCAAGAGACGCTCGTGCGAGTTGCTCAGCAGTTGACGAGTCTCCATTCAACAAGGCTTTTTGGACATCCTCATGTATCGAATCTGACGCGCGAACCCGCTCCATCATTGGCTTGCAGCATTCTATGAATCGCCTTGTACCTCCGCAAAAACAAGCGTCTAAAGGATCTGGCTCCCAGACGCGTCGGACTCGGCTACCATCATCAAGCGTTCGGGTCCACTGACGTTTCCACACTTCGAAAACCGGAGCCAAGTAGTGCAGAGACGTGGCATCCATTTTTTCTGTTTCCTCAAACTTAATTTCATCAGACGCTTCTCTGACAAAGCGCGTGACGTAATTGCGTCGAATACCTTCGCGGGACACAACCAATACTTGAAGGACTTCGATCCGACTCGGGGCATCCTGTATTTCGTAATCGTCCAGTTCGCGAGAGGCCGCCGACGGCAACATCCATGACTCCGAAACCTCAATCAGGACATCAGCCCCAACCCGCTCTACAAATGATGCTGCTACTCGCATCAGAATGTGTTTTTCAGTGCGGTCGGCAGCATTCACCACTGTTTGGTGCCAATCGCCATTACCATCGCGAATGAACATTATTCGCGAATGGTATTTGTCCGTCTTGAGGATCTGTTTGGCCCGCGCAAGAATATTTTCCGCGACTATTATTGGATCGCTACTCTGCCAAAGTACGGCGTGATGCTTCTTTTCGAGCTTGTACTTTTTCGGAGCATTCTTTAGATCATTCTCTGAGACATGGGTGGATTTCGTTACCACCTCATAAGGTTGGCCACTCGCCAATTTGATCCGTTGGGTTCTTACTTCGCGCCCGATCGACATGCATTCGAGTGTACCGGTTAAGTGGTAGGTGGATCTGAAGTCAGGGTGCGCTGGTTCGATCGGAATACACTCCAGATCGTTCATTTGCGCATGCGCATCCAGCACTAAATCGCTCAATAGACCATAAACATCTGCAAGAGTCTCAAGTATTTCTTTCCCCTCCAGTTCAGCAACGCTCCATCGGCGTTCGATTTGAAGTGCGGCATCCTTCAGATCAGGCATGGGCGTTTTTGCGTCTTGGAGGAGGTCCAAGAACGGTATGCTGTCCATTATCAGTGAAGTATCCGCACCGGGTGGAATCTGCGACTCAATGAGAACCTCGTCTCTCCAAGTCAGAATCTTAACCAATGCAGTGCTGGTGATTTCAAGGTCCCCTTTCTTAACAACTATGTTTCGAGCATTTATGAGCCACTTCGCGTTCGGAACTGAGGCCAACTTTGCCTGCCAACGCCCGTACCATTCATCAAAATTCGCAAGGGAATGTTTCTCGCTCTGAAGTGTAAACGTAACGTTTCGTAGTGCCTGTATTGTGGCATTCAAATTTGCGCGGAAAATGTCCGGCTCTTGGTAGTTTGAAAGCACCTGATGCCACAGCACGTGTGCTTCCACCAAACGCCGGTGGGTAGCGGGAAGCGGACATCGATTGTAGTCGGGCCATTCACGTCCTTGTCGCTGAGCATCTGTCATGGCTGTGAAATTGATCGTCAGACCATGATGTTCTCTGAGCAATCCGATGATGTCAATAAGCGACGACATTCTGGCAAACTGCTCAAAAATGACCTGAGACTCAACCACTTTCTCATTAGGAAACCGATGATAAGTTGAGCATTGATTTCCTCTGGAGCAAGCTTAGTTTTCTTGATCACTTGGGAGGTTAATTTGAATGCGACTACTCGATGCAAAAGAAGTGGCTCAAATTCTGAAGATAAGTACTCAGCGCGTTTACGAACTGACCCGTCAAGGAATCTTGCCGAGTGTGCGGATTGGGGCACGGCAGATCCGTTTTGAAGAAGCGCGCCTGCTGGACTGGATTGAAAACGGTGGGGGGCTAAGTGCGCCGAGCGTGGAAGATTACAAACGCGATTGCAACGATGTACCCGCCAGTATCAAGCCGCGCTTTTCAGGCGCTCGAAGCGGTGGAGAAGGCGGCAACCCGCGCCAAGGAGAACGTAAAGTATCATCATTGCGTTTGGATGACCTGCGCGAGTTTGAACCCATTCGCTTCGTATTAGAGTGCACTCTTCGTGCTGGCTGAGGCGCGTAAAGAACTATAGAACGCAATCCTATACTTCTCAGCCTTGATCGCATTCTCGGTTGTTGTTGAATGCGCAATGGCCTCTTTCATCGCCGCCGTTCAGGGTCAGCTGTTCGTTGTTTTCATCTTGACCGAAGGTGCTCAAGGGATCTTTCGGCGATGAGATCGATCTTATCTTTCGCGAACTATCGGACCTTTTCCCACTCTTCGGTGGTTAGATTGTCATCGGCAAGTAACCTGAAAGCGTTCGAAACGAGGTAGTGGGTCCGGGTAAATTGTGAGAAGAGAATGCGCTCGTTCTTCGACAGCGCTACCTCTCGAATTAACCTCTCTATGACCACTAAGCGGCACCAGTCATGCGCCGTCAAATCCGTTTCTGCAATCTCTTGTTCGATCCTCAACCAAGTTTCGTCTGTGACGCGAAAACCGATCGTATGAGGATACCGAACGTCTCTTTTTGCCATCACTCCCTCCTCAAATAATCATCTTGAATTTGCTAGCTGAGCTAGCGGCGTGTCCGCCGAGCAAGCACGTTGCTAGCTGAACTAGCAGCAAACACCGATCCTGTGTATTGGTAATGGTTAGCTCCGCTAGCAACTTGTCCGCTCTGCTTGCCAGAAGTTTGCTGCGTAAACTTGACGCAAAACCCTGTAGGGGTGACGTGTCTAAAAAATTCAGGTGCATAGCGCCTCCTCACGATTCAGGTCTGTCTAGCTAAGTCTTAATTTGCAAAACTAATGCTCGGGATTCTCATCAGAAACTAGGTCGAAGGTGCGTCTGGTTATCCGTTGATTTCTGATTTGACGCGTCACCTTTTGGTAACGATCGTCACCTCTGTTGTCACCCTGCGTCACCATTTGGTGACGTTCGTCACCTTTCTTGACGCTGCGTCAATTTTTTTGACGGATAGGAGGCCTTCAACAAAATCCATTTCGAGGGGGAGCACCGTCGCTTCGCCCGTCAGACATCGATTGAAGATGTTCGCTACTGGGGAGGCGATGAGACAGGTATCACACAAGAATGAGGCCATCGAACTCGGTGGCACGGGGATTGAAATTGACAAGAGTATGAGTACTTTTCGAGAACTAGCAACGACGGATCACAACCTTGAGAGACTGGCCGCAGAACTGAATCGCATCTACGAGCGAGCGCAAGAAGAGACCCTCGCGTTACTGCAATCACGGCCTGCTGAACAAGTGATCTCACCCGTTCGTGAATGGATGAATGCGACTCAGCTTGCAGAGTATTGGCAGCTCTACAACGATAAGAATGAGCCGACGACGGCCGGCATTTTGAAGTGGTCGAAGCGGCCGCGAGATCAGTTCCCGTTACCTCATGCATATATGGGTGACCTGCTCAGATTCAATCGAGATGAGGTGGATCGATGGGCGCATGAAGAAGCTGAAAGACGACGAATGCAAAACGCAAAACGGCGCTTAAAGATCGCTTGATTGAAGAACGAAAAAACCAAGTCATTGGGTGACAGCAACATCTTTTGGGATTAGAATCCGAGCCACTTTGACGGCTGCGATTCCTAAACAAGAGGAGGAGCAGTCGAATGGCTATTTACAAATGATACAAAGGGAGAAGACTCAAGCGCTCGGATGCTGATTGGGACAAAGGAACCTGGTGGATTGAATTCAGTCTGCAAGGCCAATACATCCATCAGTCGGTTCCGGGCGCGCGCACTCTGGCTCAAGCGGAACGAGCCGAGAGCCAGGTCAGAGAAGCGATCTACGAACGGAGATACGATCCGGGCAAGCTCTTCTCTGAATTTGTCGATGAAACTTTCTTGCCATGGTCGAGAGCGAACAAACGCAGTCACCGCGAGGATGAACAGCGCTCTGTTACGCTCAAGGCGTTCTTTGGTGAGAAGCATCTGCGGGACATCAAGCCGATGATGATTGAGAAATTCAAACGGGAGCGGTTGGCAACGCCGACGAAGCACGACAAGGAGGACCGGCCCAGGCCGCGCACAGCGGCGAGCGTCAACCGCGATCTCGCTTGTCTCTCAAAGTTCTCTCAATGGCTTTTGATAATGAACTGATCGACTCGAATCCGATGAGGCGGGTGCGCCTGCTGAAAGAGAGTCCGAGCCGCGAGAGATTCATTACCGCAGAGGACGACGAAGAAATTGTTTGCGCGGCTTTGCCTCAAAAGTGCTGAGGGCGTCCCGTTAGCGGCGCAATGTTTATAGTTTTGGAGATCTACTTGGTCAGGCGTCGGTGCGTATGACGAGTGTATATACGCATCTGACGCCCGCAAATCTGCGTCAGGCAGTTAGCACGCTTGAAAGGAGTAAGCCGGCAAAGGTGCTCAGGTTCAAACGAAGGAGCGCATGATCTCCTGGGGCGCATGTAACTACGGCGGACCCGACGCTACCGCGTTACGGTACTGACCTCATGACCCGCGAATTGCGTGTTTCGAAAATCGCGCCATCGTGAGGTTGAGCAGCTATCAGCCCAACAGCACGAAGCATCCCAGCCCCTCTTGGAGCGGCAGATAACAAAATGTAGCTTTCTCCTCCTCTAATAGAATCAACCACTTAGAGGAGTAGTTACTAAGAAGACGTAATTGTAAGAACCCTCGCCAGTTGATTGGTGCCCCCGCAGGGATTCGAACCCCGAACCAACAGATTATGAGTCTGCTGCTCTAACCGTTGAGCTACAGGGGCACGGCGTTGGTTCTGATTGCTTTAGAAAAAGTTTACCACGCAAAGTCTGCGGATCTGAAAAGGGCGGGAAGAAAGGGGAATGAGGGGGGAAAGGTAAAGAGGGGAAAAAAGAGATTGCTGCCAATTGCTGATTGCAGATTCGTGATTCAACGGCTGCTTGCGAATTACCGATTCGTGATCGCGAATGGCCGACTGCCGACTGCCAATTGCTCAGTTGCCGATTCGGGATTGTCTCTAGTGATTGCCTTGCTCAGTAGCCAATTGCCGATTCGTGATTTCTGACGGCCGATTTGGATGCTGGTCGTCCATTCGGGGTGCAACAAATCGGCAATCAGCAATTGGGCAATTGGCAATATGTTAGAATTCGAGCTCAATTCGTCAGCCGCAGAACACTTGAATGACCCCAGTTTCAAATCTTCAGCTTGCTCCTCTTGGCGCTGGCGATCTCATCGATCGAGCTGTCAGACTCTACCGACGACATCTGACCACCTTTTTGCGTATTGCAGCACCACCGGTTGTAGTTGCGGCCGTGGGAAAGGTGCTGTGGACCATTAGTTGGCGATCGCTGTTCGCTGCTTCAGAAAACGACCTGCTCGCTGTCTACGCTGTTTTGACCGTTGTCAGCCTTTTCATGATTGCCGGAGGATACGTTTTTAATCTAGTCGTTATGGGAGGTGCGGCGCGCAATGTGGTCGCCAATCTCTTATGGGGTGAACCGGTCTCGGCCAGAGCAACGTACTCAGCTGTCCGTTCACGCTTCTGGTCTCTCCTCGCGGCCACGATGATTGTCGCTGTGTGGGCAGGGTTATCGGTGACGGTCGCTTTTATCGGCTGGTACTCAGTAGTAGTCGTTGTTGCGCTCGGCGCTTTTGTCCTCGCCACCGTGACGTTCCCAGTCGTTTCAGCAATTGCTGGCATTCTTGGCTTTATCGTCGCCTCTTTTGTGGCCCTTTGGCTGTTTTTCTTCATGCTTGGCCGAGTGGCGTACGTCCCGCAGATTCTACTCGTCGAAGGAAAAGGAGTATGGGATTCGCTCGGTCGCAGTTTTTCGTTAGCCAAGGGAAATGTGCGGCGGCTGATGGCAATGACGCTCTTCATTACTTTTGCCACCTATTCTGCCCTGATGATCCTGGTCATACCCCTCGGCTGGTATGGTTATTTGAATGGCATTGATCCTACGCCGTGGAACTCAGCTTCATGGCCCACCTGGTATGCGATAGGCAATAGCGTGGTAGATCCAATCAGCTCGATTCTACTAACCCCCATTTGGATGCTGGGATTGTCGTTAATGTACGTGGATGAGCGCGTCAGACACGAGGGATACGACATCGAGTTGCTGGCATCCCAAAGACTAGGAGAAGTCCCGGACCCGAGTGTGACATCACCATTCGGACCAGCAATTTCAATCGACCCACGCTCCTTACCACCACCGCCGCTTTCTACATCGGGGCGGGTGCTGGGATTGAGCTGAAGGACTCCGGTGTCACTGATAGGTAAGTCACAGATCCATCTGCTCGCTTTCGTCCTGCTGGTGTTCGCCAGCAACTACACAGTAGTCGCCCAATCAACTGCTTTCGATGACTATCACAACCGTGTAAAGCAATGCGTTAACGCGCTCGATACCCTGGCCGCGATCGACGAATCTGAAGACGAATACTCCTACGATGCCCGCGTAGCCGAAACTATTCAGCGGGTACTCTCCACTCTGCCTGCCACAGAGAAGGTCTCGTGGGATGAGGGCGATCTGAGTGTCGACAACAAATGGGTTCATGACGGGCTTGGCGGGCATGAAAAAGCTGCAGAGCCGGCTCGCCGCGAAGGGATCAGATCAGTTGCAGAACGGCTGAAGGCTGTTGACGAGCGACTGGAGGAGGTCAAGCAATCAAATAAAGGCGAGCTGACCAGGGCAGCGACTGCGTCGCGGATCAAAGAGATTCTTGCGCGCCCCGAATACGATCAACTGGAGCGGCAGGAAAGCGCGCTCGCCAAACTGTGGCGTGATTTCGTTAAGTGGCTGCAACAATTGATTCCTAAACCACAACCGCTGAGCCCAGGAAGTGCAAGCCTCTTTACGCAGCTGGCGAAAATCGTTGTGCTTGTCCTGGCTTTGGCCGTTATCGTCTACGTATTACGGACGTTTGCGCCGACGTTGTTGCGGAGACGCAGGCAAGTAAAGAAACGAAAGAGCCAGGCGTGCGTAGTGTTGGGGGAGACACTGACACCCGATCAATCAGCTCTTGACCTTTTGAATGAGGCAGAAGCACTGGCACGACAGGGCGATATTCGGGCGGCCATACGCAAAGCATACATCGCGCTTCTGGTGGAATTAGGCGACCGCAAGGTACTCAGCCTCGCGCAGCACAAGACTAACCGGGATTACTTGCGTGCGGTTCGCGAAACAAAACCACTCTACGAGAACATGAAATCACTCACTGACTCGTTTGAACAACACTGGTATGGGCTTGCCCATGCTTCTGAGGCTGACTGGGCCAACTTTCGTGCCGCGTACCACAAAGCCCTCGCAGCTTGAAGACACTATATGCGCCAGAACCTGGGATTCATCGTCACGGTTGTGCTGCTCATAGGGCTGCTGATAGCTATCAATTCGGCTACATACGTTACGCAACGAGAGCAGCGTGACTCCGAAATCACCCCGAATCGCTCTTCGTACCACTCTGGCCCGACAGGCACCCGAGCCCTCTATGACTTATTGAGCGAGTCTGGCTTCAGTGTGATGCGTTGGCGTGATTCACCTCAGAAACTGCTGAGCGATTCGGCCCGCGTGAATACTTTTGTTGTGGTAGGCAATACCAGGTTACCGTTCGAGGAGGAGCAGACCGATAGCATCCTGCTATGGGTGCAAAGGGGAGGCCGGTTAGTAGTCGTAGATCGAAGTCCCGAGTCGGCACTGTTACCTGCAACGGAGGGTTGGAGGATAGGGACACAATTACAGAACATGCCGCCTTTCGACATAGATCCGGGCAGCGTCGATCAGATGACGGACAAGGTAGTACCTGTCGATCCAGTCCAGCCGACACCGTTCACACGTAACGTTTTGAAGGTGATGCCGTCGCAGTTCTTCGCAACCGTACACGTCTCGGCTGTGCCACGACAGGATGACGAGCATGGAACCTCCGACGAAGAAGGTGAGTATTTGGAGCCCGCAGTTGATGAAGAATCCGCAGAGGGCGAGCCCACTTCACCAGCTCCCGTCGTTCATTTGAGCAATGCAAAAGGTCCGCTCCTGGTTGACTATGCACTGGGCCACGGCCGAATTGTAGTACTCACCGATCCATACATCATATCCAATGGCGGAATTGGACTAGTCGACAATGTGCATCTTGCCATTAACCTAATCGGCAGTGATGGGTTGATTGCGTTCGACGAGTTTCATCAGGGCCGGGGATTCACAAGCAATCCAATCATCGCCTATTTCGAAGGCACACCCGTTCTGGCGGTGTTTGGCCAAATAGCTCTACTCGTTCTGGTCGTTGTGTGGACGAAGGGCCGGCGGTTCGCAAGACCGTTGCCTCTGCCTCGAGTCGATCGCAGATCGTCCCTGGAATTCGTTGCCTCCATGGCTGAACTGCAACAACGTACAGGGGCTTTCGATCTTGCAATCGAGAATGTCTATACCCGCATACGCCGAGTTCTGGCGCGCCAGGCAGGAGTGGATTACAACAGTTCCCGCGCCGAGATTGCTTCGCGTTTGTCCATTCGCTCCAACATCGACGCGAAGAAGCTCGAAACGTTAATGCGGCAGTGTGAAGAAGCGATCAACGGAGAGCCCTTAAACGAACGTCAAGCGGTACAACTCGTTAGGCGCTTGCGTGAGGTGGAACGAGCACTCGGGTTGCGCTTACGTTCTCGTGATACAAAACAACTCGGTGAGCGAGTGACAGTCTGATCCAGCTGCAAGCGATTTTGATTTAAAAACTCCTCAAGGCGGGAACCGAATGTTTGAGTATGTCTCACAAACCGTCGCACACATCCAGGGGGAACTGCATAAGGTAATTGTTGGGCAGGATGACCCGATTGAACAGATCCTGGTTGCGCTGCTTGCAGAGGGTCATGCGTTGATTGAAGGTGTGCCGGGCACCGCCAAAACACTTACGGTGAAAACTCTGGCCCGTATCATCAACGCAGATTTTGGCCGCATACAGTTCACGCCGGATTTAATGCCTTCGGATATTACAGGAACGAACGTGTTCAACATTAGTAACTCCACATTCAACCTGCGGCAGGGGCCCATTTTTACAGATATTCTCCTGGCCGATGAGATTAACCGCACCCCTCCGAAGACGCAGGCAGCGCTGCTTGAGGCCATGGAAGAGCGTCAGGTCACGATTGACGGTGATCCTCACCAACTCTCGCCCATCTTCACGGTGCTGGCAACGGAAAACCCAATTGAGTACGAAGGGACCTACCCGCTGCCCGAGGCGCAGCTCGATCGATTTCTACTAAAGATACTCATCGATTATCCGGGAGAGGATCACGAACAACAGATTGTTGCCAACTGGGACGCGGGGTTCAACTCTCGCAGGTTGGACCAGGTACAGTTGATCCCGCTAGCTGATGCAGATGCCATCTCGCGCTGCCGTCGCGAAGTTAGTGGTGCACGAATGGAATCAGGCGTGCAGCACTATGCCGTTGACCTTGTGCGGCGCACCCGGACGCATCCGATGATTCATTACGGCGCCAGCCCCCGGGCGTCCGTTGCCCTGCTCCTCTGTTCAAAGGCCCTGGCGGCCATTCGTAACCGCGACTTTGTCACGCCCGATGATGTGCGCGATGTCGCCGCTCCAGTGTTGCGCCACCGGCTGACGCTGCGTGCCGAAGCCGAACTGGATGGAGCAACTCCGGATACGGTCATCAACAGTATTCTTACTTCGGCACCGGTTCCTCGTTAAGGAGCTACGTCCCTTGCGATTTGTCTTCACACGCTTCTTCTATCTCCTGGTAGCTCTGGGTTTCATTCCGCTAATCCTGTCCTGGCAAATTCCCTGGCTTCGCTGGGTTACCCTCGCCTACGACGTTGCGCTCTTAACCGCCGCATTTATAGACGGCCGGAGTAGTCGCCTTCCGACCAATCTAACGTTGAGGAGACAGTTTGGGGGGCGCTTCGCAGTGGGTGCAAATACCGAAGTGCGCATTCAGATCGAGAACAACAGCCCGTCAGCAATCACGTTGTTCATTAAGGACGAATACCCGCCGCAGATGACTCTGCTTGGGGAGCGCCAGGCAAGAATTCGTGTTCCCGCGCAGACCATCGCCGCGCTTATCTACGAACTGCGACCACCAAAGCGCGGGAGTTTTCAATTCGGCAGGATCGTGGTTCGTTTCGTGTCACGACTGAACCTTGTCTGGTGTGAAACCTCAATCGCAGCCGAACAATCCGTGAAGGTATATCCAAACATGCGACGCGCGCGCGAGGCAGAGCTGAAGGCGCTGGGCGCCCGTTCACTGGTTGCAGCCCATCGAAAAACGTCCTGGCGAGGCGAAGGCCGAGAGTTTGAGTCCTTACGTGATTATGTGCGGGGCGACGAGCTTCGTCACATCTCGTGGACGGCAACCGCACGTCGCGGGAAACTGACAACGCGCCAATATCAGATCGAACGAGACCAGACGATCCTGATTGTTCTGGATTCGGGTCGTTTGATGACCGCGAGAATCGAGCAGGAAACAAAATTGGATTCTGCGGTCCATGCGGCGCTGGCGTTGATGTCCGCGGCAGCACGGGCGGGTGACAATGCCGGATTAATGGTCTTTGGACGTCGCATCAAGAGTTTCCTGCCACCGGGGCGGGGCCATGACCACATCGACGCAGCTCTCGAGGCGCTACACGCGATAGAGCCAGAGATGATTGAACCGAGCTATTCACGCGCTTTCGAGTTCGTATCCGCAAACAGCAAGAAGCGCTCACTGGTTGTGTTGCTGACTGACTTAGTCGATGAGGAAGGCTCAAAGGAACTGCTGACCTCGCTCAAATTGCTGCGACCGAGACATTTGCCATTGGTGGTGACTATTGCTGACCGCGATTTGAAGGCGCTTGTGAGCACATCACCAGCGAACGCTACCGAGCTTTTCAGTCAATCCGTGGCGGAAGAGATCATTCACCATCGTGAGGCGGCGCTACGGCTGGTTGAGTCGCAAGGCGGCCTGGCACTTGATGTGACGGCTGCAGCACTGGCGCCGGCGCTTTTAGAAAAGTACCTGCAGGTGAAAGAGCGTGGATTGCTTTGATAAGAAGGAGCATCAACCATCCTTGCAAAATTTCAGGTGGGGAAGGGGGCAAGCGGGCATCAACTATATCTTTAGTGTTCAAGCCCATTCCGCGCCGCCCCCGCTTCTCAGTCGCATCAGAATCAACTCCAGCAGCACAGATCAAGCTCTGACAGGTTGCAAGTTGCTGTTTTGTCTGAACTCATAGAAAAGCAGCTTGGAAGAGCGGCGCACTCTCAGATTGAGCGACCGCAAATTAGTTCAGTTGATCTGTGCTGCTGGAGTTGATTCTGATGCGACTGAGAAGCGGGGGCGGCGCGGAATGGGCTTGAACACTAAAGATATAGTTGATGCCCGCTTGCCCCCTTCCCCACCTGAAATTTTTTTGAGATGGTTCCCATCCCTTCTCAAACTGTTATTTATGGAAGTGATTCAGCTCTGTTTGCGCCTGCTAGTAAGAGATACGAATACAACGCGACGCCGGTGATCGCGGCAATGCTGTATTTCACGGCTGGGCTAATCAAAGCCGGCGAGATGAAACCTTCGATGATCCCGGCCAACACCAGCAATGGAGCCACTCCCATCATCAGAACGATCGACTCCCTGCCTCGACTCTTGAGAGCATCAGCCCGAGAGAGATCTCCGGGCATTAGCATCGCACTCCCGATCAACAATCCGGCGCCACCTGCGATGAAGATACACGTGAGCTCGATCACCCCATGCGCAACCATGAACGTAAGCAGATCGTTGCCAAAACCGGCGCGATAGGTCAGCGCCAAAACTGACGCGATGTGCAATCCGTTGTAAGCAAGATAGAACAGGGTCCCTACACCAAACATGGCGCCAAACGCAAAGGTGTAGATTGTGACCTGGATATTGTGAGTAAAAATGGAGCTGGCGCCGACCTGATTAGCCTCGTTCAAATTCTCCCACCAATGAGTCTTGGTCTCGATGAAGAGTTCGCGAAACGCAGGAGACACTCCGACCACTTCTGAGAACTCAGGGTCCTGGCGGCTTCCGAGAAACCCGATCACACCAAACAGAAAAAAGACCGTGAACGACACTGCGGTGTATTTCCAAGTGCGGCGGAAGGTCTGGGGAAACTGCTCGCTAAAGAATTTCAGAATACGTGAGCCTCCCTGAGCGTTCGCCCGGTAAATGCGGCCGTGCGCTCGGATTACAAGGCTGTTCAAATAGTTCACCAGGCGTGGATCGCGCGATTCCGCCCGAGCAATGGCCAGATCCGAAGCAGTTCGACGGTAGATGCGGCCTAACTCTCTTACCTCTTCGCGATGCAGGCGTCGCAAGGAACTCCGGTCAAGCAGTTCCAGCAACTCCTCAAGTCGCTGCCACGCAGTCTTCTGTGTATCGATGAAGCGATCCCTGGCCACGTAGCGAAGATAAGATTGAAAGGGGAAAAGGGGAAGCAGAAAAATGCGCCACACTTCAAACAGCTGCAACGGGAAAGGAAGATCTCTGGATTGTCGGTAGCTGTGGCCGTAGAATCCTCAATCAATTATGCAGAATCTGATCGAGTGTGTGCCAAACTTTAGTGAGGGCCGAAGAGTCGAGGTCGTTGAGCGTCTCTGTGACACAATTTCCAGCGTCGAGACCGCGTGTGTGCTGGATACGCACATTGACGCCGATCACAATCGCTCGGTCATCACTTTCGTCGCGTCGCCTGAGCAAGTTGTAGAAGCTGCCTTCCGGGCCGTCTCTGTAGCTACGCAATTGATCGATATGCGAGTTCATCAGGGAGTGCACCCGAGACTGGGAGCAACGGATGTGCTGCCATTTGTTCCATTGAATGGAGTGGCAATGGCAGATTGTGTTTTGGTGGCGCATCAGGCCGGAAATCGCATCGCAAGCGAACTTGGAATTCCAGTGTTCTTCTATGAGCGAGCCGCCCTGCGACCGGATCGGGTGAATCTGGAAGATGTGCGCCGCGGAGCATTGGAATTGCTAAGGGAACAGATCGCAACCGAACCCACTCGCGCTCCCGATGTCGGGCCACTGCAGGTGCACAACACGGCCGGGGCAATTGCCGTAGGCGCACGGACATTTCTGATTGCATTCAACATCAATCTCGCCACCAGAGATGTCGCAATTGCGCGCACAATCGCCCGAACCGTTCGAGCCCGGAGTGGTGGTCTGCCATTCTTGAAGGCACTGGGTTTCGAACTGTCGACACGCGGTCTCGCGCAAGTCTCGATGAATCTTGTCAACTATGAGGAAACTGGGATGACTCAGGCATACGAGGCTGTACATCGCGAGGCCAAGCGTGTGGGAGTTGAAATTGCCAGTACCGAGATTGTTGGACTTGTTCCGCAAGCCGCGCTGGATCGTGAGGCGGAGTATTTCGCCAAGCTGGGAAACTTCTCAGAAGAGAAGGTACTGGAATACCGGCTCAGAATGTTCGATAAGCTTTAGCTTGTCGTGCTATCGGACTCGTACCTTCGAACGTGACTCGCACCTTGGAAGCACGTTTTCAGTTTCGCGCGATGCACGAGTGATTCGACACGACAAGCTAAAGCTTATCGAACACTGCTACCAAGCTCAATCAACTCTTTTCGAAACCGTTTGTGGCGTTTCGTCAAACTCAGGTACCGAGCCTCATCTGGCGCGGTTTTCGCCCGGAGCAGCCGAAGCATTTGGTCCTTTTCAACCGCGGTCCAGTCCGCAAGATCCTCAATCATCCCCAAAACCACAATCAGATCTGAGACCTCAGGTGAACTAAGATCTTCTTCCGACACACTGAGCGCCAAGGCAACCTTTGCCGTCGCTGACTTTCTAAAGCGCGCCACGTCGCCGTCGAACCATTGCGCCATGTGGGCCTGGGCCTTGAAACCGACTTTTCGAACACTGAAGCGGTCCCAAGCGCCTTTGGTCGTTTCATCCAGTTCAAAAATCATCGGCCCACTGGCTAGACGGCGCAACACTGCGGGAGGTGTGCGATAAGAACGGCGCGATTGGATCTTCTTCTCTTCAGCAGTGGCAAGCTTTAGCAATTCCGGTCGCGTGGGTCGAAATCCCAGTTTGTGATAGAACCAGAAGGCGCCCGACTCGATCCCTTCTTCATTCTCATGGCCGATCTGATATGGGTCGATCGCGAACGCAGTGACACCAAGCAGATGATGAAAGACGCTCAGTGTGCGAGCGTAGATCCAAGCCGTCTCGCCCTCGCGAAAGGTGTAATAGAGATTGAACCCACTCTCCATTCGCTCGCTGAGCGAGAGTCCTTCAAAGTAACCTACGGGTACACCGTTTTTGAAGATCATAGCTGCGTGGTAGACCCGCAAAGGCAATCGATGTGAGGGTGGCACCCCGGAAATAAACAGCTCAACCCCACGATCTAATCTCACGTGCAGCACTCGCGTGGAATCACCGTGGGTGAATCCGTAGAGTTCTCGATAACGAACGGTTGAAGCTTCGCGCGCCATGTCCAGGATTCGTGAGCCTTCTTTCTCGCTGAGTTGCTCGATGGTGAAACTTCGTTGCTGCAACTCTTTTCGGAAATTAATGTCGCGACGCTGGATCAAAAATTCAGTGTGGTAGAAGGGTTTTGGCCGGGGCAGTCTCATACCCGTTCGAGTGGCGCGAAAAGGCGGCGTCCAATTCACGAATAGCTTCTGTGAATTGTAGAGTTCAGCGCGCTCCTCATCTTTGAGCGGCATTCTCTGGAACCGTTCAAGAACCCATCGCAATTCGGTTCGTTTGCCGCGCGCTAGTCGCAACCATTCGCGATAGGGAACATTCGCCTCAACAGTGGCGTCTTCAGCCAGTAGAGGCATAAACCGTGGCCACGTCTCGGCCAGGCGGTTCTCATCTTCGAACCAGTCCCAATAGAAACTGACGTGCTGTGGGTGTCGTTCGAGTAGCCAGCGAACAATGAAATAGCTGAATGTGTCAGTGACGGAGGTGCCCACAATCCCTGAGTTTTCAGGCACCTCAAGCCCACTCAAATCAGTTTGCGTCGCCGTTAACTTCTTGACCCGCTTGTCAAAGGACTTCAGTTCTCTATCTACACGCCTAAGCACTTTCGCGGATGGTGGGTAGGCGCGAATAAACAGAAGTGATTCGTGGTAACGAAGGAGATGTTCTGGTTCGGTGAACGTGTGACGAGCCAATTGACCGAGTACCTTAACGAGTCTTGACTCGCGGGGTGCTTCGAAGTGATTCCTCGCTTTGTCTAATTTCGTAAGTAACACCGCGGAGGTTGCTGACATCGGAGTGGAGGCTGGAACAATATGAGTGGAACGCTGTCTAAACCTTCGCCATGAGTATTAGGATTGAGTTAACGGTCAAACGCACTGGCCGCGTCGTCTGGATAGCAATCTGTTTGTCCCTATTTCAGATTGGTATTGCATCGCTCCTAGCTTCTCCCGGAATCTTCCCGGGTGTTTTGCTCTCTCTCATGTTAATACTCAGTTTTCCATCGTCTCTGCCCCTCGCTATCGCCATGAACAACTTCATGGGTCCCGAAATTCCACCAATAGCGGAATTCAGCCTGATGTGGGCTTGCATGTTCTTCGCCGGATATCTTCAGTGGTTTGTGCTGATCCCATGGTTGGCCCGTCCCAGGTTCACTACCCTGGGTTTGTCGAGCGTGACAAAGGCTTTGCCAGAAAAGCAAACTTTGAAACGCCGTAGGAGACGAGTGCGTAAACGGTTACGCCAGCTTACCGCCGAGCCAGCACATCATGACGCCAATGGATTGACCCCGTTCGAAAGGGTTATCAGCCACAATTAACTGGCTCATCTGAGGTGCTTACGGAAGAACGTCGCTATCTTCCATGCATCAATTGCGCGCCAGGGCATGTCAGCAAGCGTGTAGTGGCCGCACGGAAGCCAAACGACGTCGAGAGGCAAATTGTGTCGCTGCGCTTCTGAAATCACCTGATGTGAAAGGTCCTCTGGGAAGGTCAAATCGTATCGAGCAGCGATAAACCGCATTGGCCGTTGGCCCATGGCTGGGACCCTTGATATGAAAGGCACCGGACTGATCGGCGCCCAGAACTCCCGTAGCTCCTCAATGCTCAATTCATCCCCGAAGCCCTCACGCAGGTGCTTCGTGGAAAGGCCGCGCCAGACGACATCGGCTACATAGCCCGAAACGTGATTGAAGGTGCCTGCATTAATTCC
>DATETN010000025.1:0-2161 GCA_035283645.1 Pyrinomonadaceae bacterium | reverse complement strand
GCTGCCTGTCCTTCGGGAGCGATCTACAAACGCGGCGAAGACGGCATTGTGCTAATCAACCAGGAGCGTTGCCGTGGCTGGCGCATGTGCGTCACCGCCTGTCCCTATAAGAAGACCTTCTACAACTGGTCCACGGGCAAGTCTGAAAAATGCATCCTTTGCTTTCCGCGCTTGGAAACAGGCCAGGCGCCAGCCTGCTTCCATTCGTGCGTAGGTCGAATTCGCTATTTGGGCGGTCTGCTGTACGACGCAGATCAGCTCGTTGAAGCGTTAAAAGTGCCGGATGACGAGCTGGTTGACGCGCAGCGGGAGATGATTCTCGATCCATTCGATCCTGAAGTGCGTGCGAATGCGCTTGCGAATGGTATCGATGAGCGGACATTAGAGGCATGCCAACGCTCGCCCGTCTATCAGTATGTGAAGCAATGGAAATTGGCTCTGCCGCTTCACGCTGAGTTTCGCACCGCCCCAATGCTCTTCTACGTGCCGCCACTCTTACCGGTCATGGCCAAGACAGACGAAGGCACTTACGACACTGCAAATGAGGAGTTTTTCAGCCCAATCGAGAAGGCGCGGTTGCCGATGGAGTACCTGGCGAAGCTGTTTTCCGCAGGCAATGTTGAGCCAGTTCGGTTGGCGCTTAAGAAACAGTACGCAGTGCGACTCTTTAAACGGCTCGAAACTGTTGGCGATATGGATCCAGAGGTTGTGCGCCGCGCGCTTGACGAGGTTGGCTCCAGCGAAAACGAGGCGGAAGCAATCTATCGGCTGACATCTTTACCAACTGAAAAGGAGCGTTACGTCATTCCGCCGATGCATCGTGAAGAGGCGATGCAGATGCTCAATGACGACATGTGGGAAGGGAAAGGCGCTACGGGCTTCGGGTTTAATCAGGCCCCCGCGAGAGGAGCGTGACTTGACGTGGAACATATAGACACCAAGAACAGCGACTACGCAAAACTT
The DNA here is from genome assembly GCA_035283645.1 of Pyrinomonadaceae bacterium. Classification (GTDB taxonomy): domain Bacteria; phylum Acidobacteriota; class Blastocatellia; order Pyrinomonadales; family Pyrinomonadaceae; genus PSRF01. The sequence goes on along the minus strand of DATETN010000025.1, from coordinate 1,198 downwards.
GCGAATCTGCTCGAGTATCCTGACGCGACTTTCCCTTCGAAGCTGCTTGCTTGCGGGTACCGAAATGTGTTCACTCCATTCGTTACAGCACTCCAGGGTCTCTCGCTTTCGCAACTCCAGGAACTTTACACTCGCACCTTTGATCTGAATCCCGTTTGCGCCCTCGAAATCGGTTATCACCTCTTTGGGGAAAACTATAAACGCGGCGAGTTCCTCGCGGGCTTACGCGAGACCGAGGCGCCGTTCGAGTTGGGGCAGAAACAACAACTGCCCGATTACTTGCCCGTGTTACTCAGGCTGCTGACGCAACTGCAGGACCATGAGTTGAGAGATTCGTTGATAGGCGAATGCATGATCCCGGCAATTGACAAGATGCTTGGCTCATTCAAGGACGGCGACAACCCCTATCGATCTCTTCTCGAGGTATTGCGCATTAGGTTGAGCTCAGAGGTGCATGTTGACTCTAGAGTGATCAAGCCCGGCACTCCCGCTCGGCGAATGAGCTTGCCAGTGATTCAGCCAGTATTCGGTGGCGTTTGATTTGAGGCAAACAATCATGCTCGACAACCTTCTTTACATCATTTTTCCTTATGCGGCGTTCACTTTGGCGGTTGTTGTAACCATACAAAGATATGTCCGCCGTGGATTCACCTACTCGAGTTTGTCGTCACAGTTTCTCGAGTCAGATGAACTCTTCTACGGATCAGTGCCCTGGCACATCGGCATTTTGGTGGTGTTGGCCGGCCACGTTGTGGGATTTGCAATTCCGCGGCAGGTACTCTGGTGGAATGGTGTCCCGGCCCGACTCTACGTGCTGGAAACAACTGGTCTGTTATTCGGTTTGCTGGCGCTGGTTGGCATCGTTGGCTTGATCGCAAGGCGGATTGCCTCGCCTCGCGTGCGCGCGGTCACTTCCTGGATGGACGTGGTTGTGTTGCTGGTCCTGCTGACGCAGGTCCTTCTGGGAGTGTACGTTGCTCTTTTTTACCGTTGGGGTTCATCGTGGTATGCAACCTCGGCAGTTCCATATCTTCGCTCTCTCTTTTTATTGCAGCCAGACCTCACGATGATTGCGCCACTTCCGTTAGCGGTTAAAGCGCACATTGTCAACGCATTTGTCTTTCTCGTAATTCTGCCGTTCTCGCGTTTGGTCCACATGCTGGTCGTTCCCATTCAGTATTTGTGGCGACCATATCAG
>DATETN010000024.1:0-23265 GCA_035283645.1 Pyrinomonadaceae bacterium | reverse complement strand
TGATAGAACTCCGGAAACGAGTATCCGGCGAGGCGCAGTGCAATCTCGACAACTACCGCACCAGAGAAAAACCCCAAGAATATTAGGAGCAGCTTCTGAACGAAGACTCTACTTCGGCTCGTGCTGGCTGGTGTAGTCTTGGCGACCGTCGTCGTCGTATCGCTCACTAGTTCGTTTGCGTTTCAGAGTTCAGCTAACCGCGGAGTTGCCCGCGATCGCAAAGGTGTTCCTATCCATTACCATTCATACCCCAAAAGGTAAACCTTGCAGACGCTCTCATACGGAATCGTTTATGGTTAAAGTCCTGGCTGCTCGAACTTGAGCGGCTAAGAGCAAAAAAGTTCGAGCGAAAATCAACCTAACTGAGTTTTGTGGAGTGCCTGCCTTCATTGGCATGATCATTGCCAAAGTTATCGCGGGAGGCCCTGAAATGAAAAAACTCATCGCAACAGCAATCTGTATGGTGGCGTTATTTGCCACTGCAATTCCTATTGAAGCGCAAACTCGCAGACGCACAGTTGATCGTAGAATCTTATCTGAGCGGCAGTACAATCAGCGCACCGACTCTCGGTACAGTGGGCGCTACGACGACCGTTACGATCCACGCTATGAAGACTATCGTTACGACGATCGCTCAGTGTGGGAGCGGCACCGTGACAAGCTTACGACTGCCGGAGTCGCGGCAGCCGGCGCGATGATTGGCGGCTTGGCGGCCGGCAAGAAGGGAGCAATCATCGGAGCAATTGCGGGCGGTGGCGCGGCGGCACTCTATACGTACAAGCTCCGTGACAAGGATGGTCGGTATCGTCGTTACTAACGCTAGTACGGTTCGGTTACTCGGTTAAGAGTGACCATGTGTGGAGCCCGGATGTGAAGGGGAGAGCGCATCCGGGCTTCAACATTTTCTAAGCCGTGACTCAACTGCCATCAAGTTACTCAGGGGGCTTGCGTTGACCTCCCCTTCCTCAACTCGCCTAACTTCACAGGGCCTGCATAAAGATTGGTCATTTACTGGTCATTAGTCACTGGTCATTGGTCCTTGGTCCTTGGTCCTTGGTCCTTGGTCGGTGGTCAGTGGTCATTGCTCATTGGTCAGTGCTCATTGGTCATTGCTCATTGGTCATTGCTCATTGGTCATTGGTCATTGGTCGTTGCTCATTGGTCATTGGTCATTGGTCATTGCTCATTGGTCATTGATACCACACGCGACACCATACGCTTTAGAGGGTGTGTTAAAACGCAATATGGTGGCAATGAGGTCAGTACCATCACGCGGTAGCGGATGGGCCACATTAGTCATCACGCGAGTCTAAAGAATGCAAGCGTCATTTAACTATGCGTGAATTGCAGGTCTTTCTTTGATTGCCTTGTTGAGTGATGCGAGATTGAACCCATCCGCTACCGCGTGATGGTACTGACCTCATTGCCACCTTATTGCGTTTTGACACACCCTCTAAAGCGTATGGAGTCGCGAGTGGTTTTAGGCGGAGGACGCGTGTTAGTGAGCAATGACCAATGAGCAATGACCAATGACCAATTAAGACCCTGACCCTCTGACCTCCGACCTCTGACCTCCGACGACCTCCGACCTCTGGCCCTGCCACGGGTATTCCCAACCAGTGACTGTGGTCACTACGGTTCCTGTCTGTGGCCCGTAACGTGTCCTTGGGCACTCGTCGCCCGTACCATTCACCCGCAAGTTTGAGAAAGCTTAAGACGGAGTGAAACCAATGCAATCAGTATTAAGAGCGGTCCTATTCGCTTCAATGGCAGTTTGTTCCATTGCCGTAGCCGCACAAACTCAGGACGAAGACAAGACCCTTGCGCCATATTTCGTCGTCAAGGGCGACTCGAACGTCGACCAACTCCCGTTGAAAGACACCGGCGTGGAGATCTCTGTCTCGGGGGTCATAGCAGACGTGAAGGTGGTGCAGACTTACCGAAACGAGGGTTCGCGACCAATTAATGCCTCGTACGTATTTCCTGCATCCACGCGTGCCGCTGTTTATGGGATGCGCATGCGTATTGGCGACCAGGTAATCGTTGCAAAAATCAAAGAACGAGAGCAGGCCAAACAAGACTTTGAAACAGCAAAGAAAGAAGGCAAGAGCGCATCACTGCTTGAGCAGAATCGTCCGAATGTTTTCTCGATGAGCCTGGCGAATATCATGCCTCAGGATCAGATTGAGGTCGAGCTTCAATACACGGAACTGCTCGTTCCGACGGATGGCGTCTATGAAATGATATTTCCGACAGTCGTTGGTCCAAGATACTCTTCTGACAAAGAGTCTTCAGCGCAGGAGAATGATCGCTGGGTCAAAAGCCCCTATTTGAAGCAGGGTGAGAAACCTACCAGCACTCTGCACATTTCCACCAGAATTTCGACGGGTCTACCCATCCTCGATCTAAACTCGCCATCGCATTCAGTTGCCCCGCAATGGCACGGCCCGAGCACGGCACATCTCACCCTTCTTGAATCGGACGCGTTTCAAGGCAACCGCGACTTTATTCTGCGCTACCGGCTGGCTGGAGCGCAGATCGCATCTGGCCTGCTCCTATATCAAGGGGAAGATGAGAACTTCTTTCTCTACATGGCCCAACCGCCCGCGCGAGTTCTGCTCGAGGATATACCGGTGCGAGAGTACATCTTTGTGCTCGATGTTTCAGGCTCAATGGACGGCTTTCCGCTGAATACGTCGAAGCGACTGTTGAGGGATTTGATAGGGCAGTTACGACCAACGGATTTATTCAACATTGTACTGTTTGCCGGAGATTCAACTGTGCTCTCACCCAAGTCTCTGGAGGCCAATCAACAGAACATCTCGCGCGCCATTGGCCTGATCGAGGGACAGCGCGGTAGCGGCGGTACCGAGTTGCTCGCTGCGATCAAGGAAGCAATGGCCCTTCCACGTGGTGCAGACGTCTCACGGAGCATCGTACTTATAACTGATGGCTACATCTCAGGTGAAGATGGTGTGTTTGACTACATTCGAGAGAACCTGAATCGATGCAATGTGTTCTCATTCGGCATTGGCATGGGCGTAAACCGCTACCTAGTTGAAGGCGTGGCCCGGGCCGGCATGGGCGAGCCGTTCGTCGTAACGGGAGATTCCGATGCAGAGGCCATGGCAGATAAGTTCCGCGAATACATTCAGACGCCGGCCTTAACCAACATACAGGTACGGTCTATCGGCTTTGAGACTTACGATGTGCATCCAGTACATCTGCCGGATCTCATGGCCCAACGTCCCGTGATTCTTTTTGGGAAGTGGCGCGGGCCAATTGCGGGCAGTTTTGAGCTGCATGGAAAAACCGGCCGTGGCGATTACGTTACTCGTCTCGATGTGTCAGGTATTCAACCCGAAGAGGCGAACCGAGCCCTACGTTATTTGTGGGCGCGCTCGCGTATCGCTGAACTCTCTGATTATGGTTCCCGAGAAATTAATGACGAGAAAATTAAGGAGATCACTTCGCTGGGTCTTAAGTACAGTCTGCTGACCCGGTATACCTCTTTCATCGCGGTTCTCGAACAATTGAGAAACCCGGATGGATCAGCGAAGGACGTAAATCAACCTTTGCCGCTCCCGTTGGGCGTTTCGAACCTTGCTGTTGGCGGAGGCACGGAAGCAGGAACTGAACCCGAACTTATCTGGCTGGTGACTGCAGCTTTGATGATTGCGCTCATGATGACATGGCGCATGCGGCGGGTTATCAGCAGCCCTTGAGATAGCGGGGTCTGACCCCTCCGTGTATCGCCTGATTTCGGGGAGTGCCTATCGTTAGGTATGGACGTTACACAGTTACAAAAGGGGCGTTTGGCACTGACAGGCCTAGCGCCCCGTAACCTGGTGAATTCTGAATTGATCAAAACAGCGAAATACAATCACTTGGCGCAGTTTGCCGTCATCTTCATCCTTGCAGTTGCGCTCAAGCAATACTACTCAACTGCTCGCGTCAACGAACTGCGTTGGATTCTTGGCCCGACCGCGTTCCTCGTTGAAGTAGCAAGCGGTCGAACCTTCAAGTTCGAATCGTTTGCCGGTTACATGAGCAGCGACTACACTTTTATCATTGCTGCCTCATGTGCCGGTGTGAACTTTTTCATCACCGCGTTCCTGATGCTGTCGCTGAGAAGACTCTGGAGCGATCACAGGATGTTTTATGATCGCAGGCCCGAGGGAGAGCGTGCGCGAAAGACGCCTTGGACATTTATCCTCTTCGCAGCTCTTGCTGCCTATCTTGCAACGCTTCTGGCGAATACTGTTCGAATCTCAATTGCACTGTGGATCCAGTCGTTGCCCCCAGGGACTGGCTGGTTGAGCAAAAATCAACTGCACCGCGTCCAGGGTATCTTCATCTATTTTGGGTTTTTGTTGCTGCTCTTTCTGGTCAGCGAAGCGATAACAGCAGTGCGACTAGAAGATCAGAATGTAAGAGGAAGAGCTGGAGGTCCAAAGGCGTTTGGCCACTTCTCGCGATTCGTTTTCCCGCTGTTAATCTATTACGCAACAACGTTCGGAATCCCTCTACTGAATGGCGCCTACCGCCAAGGCGCTGATTTCTGGGGACATTCGCTGGTCCTGTTTGCGATTCCTTTGTTGCTAGTACTCTCAGTCATGACGTTTACCTGTCTTAGGCAGTTCTGCTTTCATAAATCGTTCCGCGTTCTCTCATCGGCCCGTCGCCGTTCCACATAAGCGCACAGGAGTGAACGCAGCAAGTTCATTGGCAGCGAGATGGACCCTTACGCGACTGAGGCCTTCAAGGTCACAGCTGTTATGATGCTGCGATGATAACCGTTGCCAATCGAATCTACGTGAATCAGGAATACGCGGAAGCGTTCGAACAGAGATTTCGCGAGCGAGCAGGCCTCGTTGATAAGATGCCCGGATTCATTTCCAATTACGTTCTGCGCCCGGTTAATGAAGGAGAGCCTTACGTAGTTTTTACTTTCTGGAATAGCCGCCAGGATTTCCTCAACTGGGTACGTTCGGACGAGTTCGTTAAGGGACACGCACAGTCCGGCACGTTACCAAAGGATGCTTTCCCGAAATCGAATGTGTTAGAGATGCATGAGGTGATACAAGATTCCTCGCAACCTGATTTAGAGCCCGAACCACAGGGTGGCCCGTTTCGCATGCACTGAGCTCGCGGTTCCGGATCAGATCGCCGAAAGTTAACGAGGATCTCAGCCAGGGCTTCTGCCAGCCGCTGGAGTGACATTCAAGCCCGGCGAAAGGAGCCTTTATACATCAAGAGAAAGGAGCTGCAAGAGGTTTGTACCTTCGTCTGACTGCGGCATATACACGATGGTTATAGCTTCTGCATCGTGACAGTGACAACGGGGTTGTCTCCAGCTGTGCGGTTGTAGGAAACCCAGTACCCTGCCTCGGTGTAGCGTTTCATTTCGTACATCGACCCATCCGGCTTTGCCTGGAGCTCAACACCAAGTACGTCCCGCGCGGTAGGCGCGTTGCCGGTATTCCCGATGTAATCAACTGAGATCGCTGTTACTCGTCCCTCGGCGTCGTAGAAGACTTGTGCGTGTTCCGATTCAGAGAACACGAAGAAGTCCTGAGTCTTACCTTTCCCCTGTTGGTGCTCGAGCGCCTTTCGCACTTCATCGGCGCTCATACCGATGCGAACTGCCCGGTAATTCGTGAAGATTGGCGCGTGCGCTCCGGCGTCTGCGGGGCGGCCGCTATCTTCTGCCTTTGCGATCTCGGGGTTTAATTTATCCGTTCGCGTCTGAGAGTTAACCGCGGTGACACCGAAGACGGTTACCAGCAAGAAGAGTACGCATGAATGCATCCCAATCTGGAAATACGACCGCATATCCACACCTCACAACAACAGAATGATTACAACTGTATTTTACGGTCCGTCGGCTTGTGAAAGATCGGGGCGACCACTCACGTCAAATAGGTGATTACACCTGTACTCCTGGTTGTCGAGCTCAACTCGAGTGCGTGGCAAACTGCCGGGCAGTGTTTAGCGTACAAACTCGACCGATTTCTCACGTACGTAGCAGCGAAGATCCCACGTCTTCGATGCGTTCTCAGCGCTAACCAAGGCTCGCAACTGAACAGACTCAGGTGAGGCCTCGGTTAACTGCAAGGCAGACACTCGACCGTCCCATAAAGATGTGCTTTCGAGAATAGTGCGCAGCTCCTCTCTTACGCGCTGAACAGGTAGCCTATGATCAGAGTAGATATTGTCACTGTGAGTCAAGTCGAACCGGCTAAGAATCATTTCCCTGGCGACGGCGACTGTCCGGATGACCAGCCACGCAATGCTGCCGATGGTCCAAAGGATTAAGGATCGTGGAAATAAGAAAGTTTAGGCTCTGGATCGTCATTTCTCCTGAACTTGAGTTTTATGGAAGGGGGTTGAATCGGTCAAAAAAGTGGGCCAGACTATCTTTCTGGTCCCCGCTTGGTGGTTTGAAGCAGTGAGGCGAATCCCGGTACTAACGGTACGTCCACGACCTTCTCAGTATTAGTCATGAGCGAATTTGGTGGTTGGATCACGTCCAGAGATTCCACGAGTCGCTCAAGCAACTGAACCATCTCATTTGGTCCTTCAACGTAGTATCTTGCTCTTGAACGATCTCTGCCGACGTGAATGGTCCACGCGGAAGCTGGAAGCTGAGCGAAGAGATCCTCGTCAGTCGCGTCGTCCCCAGCGGCGAGAATAAAGTCCGGCTCGGAGCCAGCTGCCAGGCGTGAGTAAACCTGTCCCTTGTCGGCCCATAGTGACTTCACCTCTACCGTCTTTTGGCCCTTAACAGCCTTTACTGGCGAATCGGCAAGCATCTGCTCCAGATTCGCCACCAAATCATTTGCCAACCAATCACCAAACTCCGGGTCGGACATCCTATAGTGCCAAACTAGTGAGTACTCTTTCTCCTCAATGAAGCTGCCCGGAGTACGGTCGATAAAATGCTCGAGCACCGGATAAACACGTTTCTTCCATTCATCTGAAATGTCAGGATGGACTACCTCCCAATTGATCGCGTGCGGCCCCCGCAATAGAGCGCCATGTTCTGCTGCGAGCCAGATGTTTGGAATACCTCCGAGCCACCGCTCAAGATCAGTTCGGGATCTCCCGGAGACTACTGCGATCGTCGATGAATGATCCTTTGCGAGGTGTTTCAACAACGTGATTAAGGCTGGCGTTGGCGCGGCCTCCTGAGGTAAAGGCGCGTACGGCGCGAGCGTGCCGTCGTAGTCGAGTAAGAGATGGCGCGACCGTGCTGTCACAAAAGCTTGAACGAACTCATCCACTTTCAGAGGAGTGGGCTCATCTCCTAACTGTTCTGTCCGGGCTTTGGCGGCGCTCGCAAGATTCTCAGTGAAACGCTTCCCCCAGGCGAAAACATTGTTCTTATGAACACGCCGGTACAAGGCAAGCATGCGCTCACGACTTTCCGCCTCACCTAGGGTCAGCGCACGTTCAATTGTTCTACTGAGACCCTCTTCATCATAAGGATTCACAAGCAGTGCCTCACCCATCTCTGCCGCTGCCCCGGCGAATTCACTGAGGATCAAAACTCCGTCACCCGAAGACTTGCAGGCCACATATTCCTTGGCCACGAGGTTTAAGCCGTCTCGCAATGGCGTAACAAGCGCGACGTCAGCAGCCGCGTAAAGTGCGGCTAATTCTGATTGAGGTAGCCCCCGTCGTACGTAAGTAATAGGAGACCAGTTCGGGGTACTCCAATCACCGTTAATTTCCCCTATTAGTTCGTCCAGCTCTTTACGCAATCGGCTATATCGCGGAACTCGCTCGCGTGAAGGAACGGCTACTTGAATCAAGACCACCTTGCCTCGCCATTCGGGAAACTCCTGTAGGAACCTCCGATACGCGCGCAGCCGCTCGATGATTCCCTTCGTGTAATCCAGCCGATCAACACCCAGAATGATTTTGCGATACTGAAACTGTTGCTTTAGTTCCGTCAGATGTCTCTTTGTATTCTCGTTTTTGAGCAAGAGATCGGAAAACTCACCTGGAGCTATTCCAATTGGCAGCGCATCCAACTTTACGGTCCGTCTGCCCACCTCTAAGGAATCCATGCGGCTGCTAAGTCCAAGCAACCTCAGAATTGAAGTGCGAAAATTCTGGAGATAGCGATGTGTATGAAAGGCTAGATAGTCGGCGCCCAGCATGCCGCGTAATACTTCTTCTCGCTTTGGCAGGATCCTAAAGACAGATGAAGACGGAAAAGGCACGTGTAGGAAAAAGCCGATAGCGGCATCCGGTGCTGCTTCGCGAAGCAACTGGGGCAGGAGCAACAAATGATAATCATGCACCCAGATCAGGTCGTTAGGCTCGAGGTGTCGCAAGACTTCGTCACGAAACGCCTCATTGGCCTTAACGTACGCTTGCCAGTCAGCAGAATCAAAACGCAATAAGGACGGGAAATGATGGAGGAGCGGCCACAGCGCCCCATTTGCGATCCCCTCATAGAAACCGTGTGCGACCTGAGAGTCTAGATCGACTCCGAAATACCGGTGCTTTTTCTTCCATGAGTCAACGATTTCGCTCCGCCTTGGATCGGCTAAAGAAGTAGCTTCGCCGGTCCAACCAATCCACCGCCCCTTGCTTGAGGTCAGGATGGGCTTCATAGCTGTCGCCAGTCCTCCTGCGCTCTTTCGACTCTGCCAGGTGTCCCCGGCACGCCTGAGACTTACGGGCAAGCGATTTGATACGACAATGACCCTTCTGTTGTTGGTTTCTGAATTCATCAAGTTTCCGCAAAGCGGAGTTGTGAGGAAAACTGCTGCGACGCAGTTGAGGCGCCTTGCGGCGCCTCAACAATCGGGCTTTGGACTGTATACCATGGATGTTACCGCTTACATTGATATCCGTCTGCAAGCTGCAACTGGTCACCTTTCGCTGATCAGCTGGTGAATGCTATCAAGAATAACGAAGCGCAAGCATCAGTCTTATCACTTAGAAAACTAAGTGATTTCACCCAGCAGATTAGCTGTTGAAGATAATTGTCCCATGGTTAAAATCAGGCGTTCCGAGGGCTTTATGCTATACAAGAAGGGTTGAAAGGAACAGGAATGTCGAGCGACTGGTACAAGGACGCCATCTTTTACGAGGTATACGTCCGAGGATTCTATGACTCGGACGGTAATGGCATCGGAGATTTTCGCGGTCTCACCACGCGATTGGACTATCTGGAATGGTTAGGTATCAATTGCATTTGGCTCCTGCCTTTTTACGACTCACCTCTGCGCGACGGAGGTTACGACATCTCAGACTACTACGACATTCTGCCGGAGTACGGCACTGTCGAAGACTTTAAGAACTTTCTTGATGCCGCCCATTCACGAGGTATTAGAGTCATAGCAGATCTCGTGATCAACCACACTTCAGACCAGCACCGGTGGTTTCGCGAAGCGAGAAGCTCTCCGGACCCAACGAAGCGCCGTTGGTATGTGTGGAGCGACTCGGACCAGCTGTATCCGGGCGCACGGGTCATCTTTTCCGATACTGAACGCTCAAACTGGACCTGGGACGAAGAAGCCGGAGCCTTCTATTGGCATCGCTTCTTCAGGCACCAACCGGATCTGAACTACGAGAATCCCGAAGTACAGCAAGCAATACTCGACGTCGTTTCTTTCTGGCTTGAACTCGGAATCGATGGGTTCCGGGTGGACGCAGTTCCATACCTCTTCGAGCGCGAAGGAACGAATTGTGAAAACCTGGTCGAGACTCACGAATACCTAAGGCGGCTGCGGGAACATGTTGACCTGCACTATCCAAACACACTGCTTTTGGCCGAGGCGAATCAGTGGCCGGAAGATGTGGTCGAGTATTTTGGCGCCGGCGATGAGTTTCACATGGCATATCACTTCCCGATTATGCCTCGGCTGTTCATGGCCCTGCGGCAGGAAGATCGACGCCCTATAGTGGAGATTCTTGAACGCACCCCGACAATTCCGGAAGGTTGTCAGTGGGGAATGTTCCTGAGGAATCATGATGAGCTGACCGTGGAGATGGTCACTGATGAGGAGCGCGACTATCTCTACGACGAGTATGCCAAAGATCAACGCATGCGACTGAACGTGGGAATCCGCCGTCGATTGGCGCCCTTAATGGAGAACGGCCGAAGACGCATCGAGCTCTTGCACGCACTGCTATTCAGTCTGCCGGGAAGTCCATTCCTCTACTACGGCGACGAGATCGGCATGGGTGACAACATCTATCTCGGTGACCGCGACGGTGTGCGCACGCCCATGCAATGGTCTGCGGATCGGAACGCAGGATTCTCACGGGCAGACTTTGCGCGACTCTATTTTCCAGTGATCATGGATCCTGTTTACGGTTACCAGGCAGTGAATGTTGAGGCGCAACAGCGCTATAGCACCTCTCTTCTCAATTGGGTGCGCGAAATGATTAACCTGCGTAAGCGGTACTTGGTCTTTGGACGCGGGTCAATCGAACTCATAAAACCTCAAAACCGCAAGGTGTTTGCTTTTGCCCGCAGCTACCAAGGTGAAACAGTACTCTGCGTTTTCAATCTGTCTCAGGCAGCACAACCAGTTGAATTAGAGCTGAGTTCATACGAAGGCTGCACGCCGGTCGAAATGATTGGAGGAGCAGAATTCCCGATAGTGGGTTCCAATCCTTACCAATTGGCGCTCGGGCCACGCGGCTTCTATTGGTTCTGGCTCAGGTGAGACTGGTCCAGGCGAAGGATGGGCCAGATAAAGAGTGGGCCTGCGGAGAGTGGGTCCAAGTAAGAAAAAAGGATCCTGCACACGGCAGTGTGTAGTGTTTTTTCTTTTGAACGATTCTGGTTACGTCACTGGGGATTGCATCGGCGGATTGGCTTATTGTTGTTCCAGGACGTAGCGAGCAATCTCTACACGATTGTTGAATCGCTTCTTGTCGAGAATGTGGCTGATGTGGTTCTCGACAGTGCGGACACTGATTCCCAGTTCAGCTGCAATCTCCTTGTTACTTAGGCCACGCGATACGGCGAACGCAACTCTCACTTCTGCCTCGGTCAACATTTCATCTCTAAAGCGAGGTTCATCTTTTCCAGCTTCGGCGCCTACGAGCCGTGCAATTTCAGAGTGCGTGCGTTCAACTCGATTGAGGATCCCATGCACTACTGCTATCAGTTCGTCTGGCTCGAATGGCTTGGTTAAATAGGCGTCGATGCCGGCTCTAAATCCTTCGATTCGATCAGCTGTTTCATCCTTGGCAGTGAGAAAGACAATCGGCACGAGGGCTGTCCGGGGAGAGCTTCGAATTTGGCGCGCCAGCTGATAACCATCAATGCCTGGCATCCTTATATCACTGACAATGAGGTCGGGGACGGTCTCTGCCACTTTACCAAGCGCTTCGCGACCGGAACGCGCGGTCTGAACTTCATAGCCCGCCGTCCGCAGACAGGCGGCAACCGCTCGGAGCAGGTTGGGCTCATCATCAACGATTAACAGGCGTTTCGACATCTGCATCGGTAGCAGCAAGATCGGGTTTCTGGGAACAGGCAAACGGGAGCAGCAAAGTAAACGTCGTTCCTCTCATGACTTCGCTCTCCACCGTAATCTCGCCACCAAACTGCTCGATGATGTAGCGGGCTAAATAAAGGCCAAGTCCAACTCCAGATGCGGCAGTCTCATTCGTTCCTGAATGACCTCCCTCATCTTCGACGGCCGAACCTTCCGCCCGATAGAACTTCTCGAAAATGTGTGGAAGGTCTTGAGTAGAGATTCCTCGTCCAGAGTCCTCTACCGCTATAGCAATCCTTTCACCAGCAACAATGGCCGATACTGAGACCTGCCCACCTGCCGCAGTGTACTTGATGGAGTTGTCAATCAGTCCGCGAAGTATCCTGGTCAAAGCCCCAACATCAACCTGAACACGGGGTAACGAGTCCGGTACATCCATTCTTAAGACAATGCCCGCTGACTCGGCTCTATAGCGTTCAGCCTCCACGGCAGATCGGATTGAATCACCAACCTCCACTAAAGATGTTTCAACATAGTATGCGCCGGCTTCAATTCTTGATACGTCCAATAGATTGCCAACAAAATCGATCTGCCGATCGCACTCCGTGGCGATCGTCCGGGCATAGTCGACCCGTTCTTCCTCTGATACGGAAGGACGGTGGAGCAGATGTGCCAGGATTTTTATTGTCGTGAGGGGGGTCTTTAACTCATGCGAGACACTACTGACGAACTCAGACTTAAGCCGATCGAGTTCGTTCAGTCTCTCCTCGCGCTCCTCAATTCGCGCGGCCATGGAATTAAATGCCGCCGCAAGATCACCGATCTCTCCAACCTCAGTTACAGGAGCGCGGGCGTTCAAATTCCCCGCGCCCAGCCGCTGAGCAACTGCACGCAACCGCCGTACGGGAAGTACAATGCTTTGGCTGATTATCAGAGCCGCCCCGACAGCAACAGACAAGGCGATCAGGGCAATTAGCGCATACCGATTGAATCGCTGACTGGCAGGCTCATAAAGATGCGAACTCGGAATCCCGATCATTGCTATCAGCCCAGTTTGACGAATATGTGAAACGCCGTATACACGCCTGATGCCGTCGATGGGACTTGTTAGCTCCACGACGTTTGTTCGACTGGTCTCGAGTGTTGAAGCAAGGGTCGCCCAACTTACATCCGCTTCCATGCGCATATCGGACCCACGTCGGCGGAAAAGGACACGTCCATCGGCATCGAGAACAGAGATGACGGCCTCTGGTGGCAAGTCGATCCCTCGAAAGAGTTCATTGATCGCAGTTCCATCAATTCGAGCGATTACTGCGCCCTCATTTGCGGTCGGCACAGCGATGATGACCGTCGGGCGAGCCTCATCAACGGTTCTATCAGTAGTGACTGCCCAGGAATCGCCTTCACGGATTCTTGATGCCACATGGTCTGCGAGCGCGCTCGGTAGAGGCACCCGATCAGGCTGCGAGACTACCGTATTACCCTCAGCATTATTAATCCGCAAATCCAACCAGAACGGTCGCGTCCGAAGAACATTTTGGAGGTTCTCGCTGGCCGCCTTGGTAGGAACGTCCGCGTCATCTGCCAGTGCCGCAATTGCTGCTAGCGCCTTCGTTTGATCGTCAAGCCAGCGACCCAGAACAATAGCGGCAAGTTCGACCTGCTGCTTCAACGAATCATCTAATTGCGCCCTGCTGAGCCTCCACATGCTCCTCAAATCGATCGCGCTGAACAGGACAAGGGGTACCGCAATGCCCAATGCGAGAAGGACCAGTTTGCCTCGAATTCCCAACTGAAAGGCCTCCATCAAACGCTAATACCGTAGCGCTCCACCGGCATAAGCTATCCGGAAAAGGGGGAAACACTCATAGCGATCTTCGGATTTCACGGATTCGCTATGAGCACAAAAGCAGTAGCATGAACTGGCTCTTCGTTTTCTTCTAACCTGCTAACAGAGCATAAGTCATGACAGCTGCAGAGCAAAATGCACAGAATCAAAGCAACATGGTTGCTCAAAAGCTCGCCGAGCTTGGCCTCCCATTTAAACGCGCGGTTGCTTATGTAAGTATCGCCCTGGGCTTTTTTCTTTTGGGTTTTCTTCCCATGTGGATAAAAGCGAACACCGCAATCGAACAACGCGACGCGGCTCAGAAGGAGGTACGGCTGAACCAAATCAGGGACAGCCTTAGCTCAGCGATGATCGATGTCCAACGCGGTGATTACGAGCCCGCACGTCAGCACACGAGCACGTTTTATACAAATCTGCGGAATGAAATTGACAGAGGGGACCGTTCAGTTTTTATACCCGCGCAACGTGAGAAGCTAAGACAACTCCTAAGCGAGCGCGATGAAGTCATCACACTGTTAGCGCGCAGTGACTCAGCGGCTGCGGATCGTCTCTTTGGGACCTACTCGTCGTTCAAAAAACTGCTCAACACCGGCGGCTAGGGTCAGCCATCTTTGAGCGTTCCCAGGGAAGATTTCCTAAGCTGGAAGTACTAACAGTCAGAATAGTCCCGGCAGCAGCAGCTAATCGAATCGCCAGGGTCAACGAGACTCCTATTTTAGCGTTGATCTCTTCTCGACCCATGCCCGAAGAAATTGGGAGAAAGCTTCGAAGTTGGTAGCGTGAAGCTCAGCCGGAAAACGGGCGCGCATTGTTGGATCACGAAACGCCTCACCTCCGACGATTAACGCAGTACCAAGCTTCGATGCAGTCTTTTGAAGTTGCTCATACTCGATGGCCGCACGACCCAAATCGTTAATGGATCTGGCAGCAATACACACAAGGTCAGGTTTCTTATCCTTAATCATTTCGTGAAGCGCAAAAAGCGGTGTGTTTGGCCCAAGGTTGAGTACCTCACAACCTTCGCTTTCTAGAATCACCTGGACCAGATGCACCGGCAGTTCATGAAGGTCGCCTTCAATTCCGCATATGACGGCGGTCAAGCCAGTCTGCTTCCGAGGCACGATAACTCCACGCAATTTTTCCAGCGCACTGAGGACCAGTTGAGTGGCCAGATGCTCCGCGGCAATGCTGATCTCGCCCTTAAACCACAGCTCTCCAACGCGATGCATTGCACCCGCGACAGTGCTATCGAATATCGAGGTGATTTCGTGATCCTGAAGGTAAGCGTCCATCAGCGCCGCGCCAGCCTCAAGCTCGCCGCCTTTCAATATAAGATCCCGGAAAGCCTCAGCTTTGATAAGGGGCTTCGCCTTCGTTTTCAAGGCCTCGCCGCTGGGGCCGGTTGGTGTTTCTCTACCAAGGTTCCGCTCGCGACGCAGGCTTGCTATTGAGTGAAGACTAAATCGCCGGTGCCCTCCGAGCGTTCTTTCTGAGGGAAGAGTGCCATTTTCCGCCCAGCGCTTAACCGTAGCCTCGCTTACATCCAGCAACCGTGCAACTTCCTTTGTAGTTATCCTCGTCGCCCCTACCATGCTTTTGCCCTTCTGGGTCACAAGCTTAAAACAGCTCGAACCGTGCATATTGTATCAGATTAGCTGGTAACTTGACAGCGTCAACATCTTGATGTATCTTCTGAACCGCTCAAATCGCTCATTGCGATTTGCTCAAAAATGGGTGACTGAGAAATTGAAACGGCCCCTTTGGGAGCCAAAAACGGAGGGAGAGGGAGTTATTTATGAAGAACCATCGGAGACCGGGCTTAGGCTTAGTTGGCATAGCTCTTGGAGTTGTGTTGTCTTTCATGGCTGCGCCAGTAGCCGCACAGTCGCACAAGAAAACAAACCAGTCAGCGGACATCATAGACACGGCGGTAGGCGCCGGTCAGTTTAAGACACTCGCTGCTGCATTGGAGGCCGCCGGATTGATCGACGCGCTCAAGGGAGTAGGACCATTCACGGTGTTTGCTCCGACTGATGATGCCTTTGCGAAGTTGCCGGCTGGCACTGTCGAATCGCTGCTGCAACCGGAAAACAAAGAGAAGCTAAAGGCTATCCTGCTGTACCACGTCGTGCCAGGCAGTGTTAAGGCCAACAAGGTCCTAAAACTGAATGGGCAATCCATCAAAACCTTGGAGGGTCGGTCAGTAAAGATCCAGACTTCCAGTGGGGTGCGCGTGAACGACGCCACCGTGGTGAAAACGGACGTCAACGCGTCGAATGGTGTCATACACGTCATCGACAGCGTTCTAATACCAACGATGTAAGAAGTTTCCGCCTGGGCTAGCCGGTGTTTCGCACCGGCTAGCAATTTTCTAACTCAGAAGGTGAAGTTTGAAGATGCTTAACTTAATATTGACTTTGATTGCAATGGTAGCGAGTACTATGGGAGCAATGGGCCAAAATAGAGGAAATGAACTAAAGGTCGTGGAGTCCGTAGATCTTTCGAAATACGTAGGCACCTGGTACGAGATTGCGCGTTTGCCCAACCGCTTTGAAAAGAAATGTGCGGACTCCGTCACCGCGACCTACGCCTTGCGACAGGATGGAAAGCTTGATGTGCTTAATAAGTGTCGCAAGTCTTCGGGCGAGTACACCACCGCTAAAGGGAAGGCTAAGATTGTAGACAAAGAGACCAACGCAAGACTGAAGGTAACGTTTTTCTGGCCGTTTTATGGCGACTACTGGATTTTAGATCTAGGGCCGAATTACGAGTATGCAGTCGTCGGCGACCCGAGTCGAAAATATCTGTGGATTCTGAGCCGCACTCCCACTTTCGACGAGGACGTCTATCAAATGCTGGTCGACAAGATGAGCAAGCAAGGCTTTAGAACTGACCTCATGATTAGAACGTTGCAGACCGCGTCTGAAGCGAGGGGAAGTGATGATCAAGAGAGTAGAAGTCAATGACTTGATGCAGCAAGACTACACCTATTTTCTCGTGGAGCCCATGGGGCAGAACTTTCATCCTGACTTTTGCCCGGAACTCACACCTAAGCAGATCTTGGGCCTTGGGGTCTTTGGAGGAAAGTACATGACCGATTGCAAGAATGAATTTCCATCAGATTGGTTCGAGCATGCCAGACTTAGCGCCAAGGGACGCGATCCGAAACTCAATTACTTTGGGGTTATTGCGTCTCAGTCGCTTGCAGAATGGCGACGAAAGGGTTGGATTTATCAAGAGGATCCGCGCGGTTGGTTTCAGTGGTACTGTCGCTACTACTTGGGTCGTCGCTCAGTAGATGATGAAAGACAGATCAAACGTTTTCGCGCCATACGACGGCACTTGGTGCAGCTCAAGAGTAGTTGTCCCCAGGGTGCTTTAGACTGCCGGCCAAGACAACGACAGGCACTGCTGCAGTGGGCCTACGATTCACGCAGGATTTAGGAAGCCCGTCAACAAGCCGCCTGCCCACCATCTTCCGTCCTATGATGTGGTTCAGGTTTCCAAGAGAGATAGTTGCTGGGACGAGTAGTTGTTATCCGTTCGGCCAAGTCGGTTCATGACCTGGTCGAATTCATCGGCACTTGTGGGATTGGGCCACGGTAACGCTCCCTTAAGCTGTAGCTCTGTCAAACCCTTTCCAATTTCGCCCGTCGAGCGGACATAAATCGGTACGAAATGGAGCTTTTCAAGTTGCTCGACGGCGCCAGACCAGGTTCCACCCTTCTCATGATCTGAATTCACCACCAGAGCTGCATCAGATAATGCATAGATGAGCTTGTTCCGCTGCATTGCATGACCAATGTTAAACCCCGCAGCGGGATCATAGGGTGAAATAAGCGCAAGCTTCCCTTCCCGTAACAGCTGGCGATGTTCGCGATTGACACTAATCCGTTCCAAACTGTCAGCCAGAACACCCACGACGGTACCGCCAACTCCCAGTGCTCCGCGCATGGCGGCCTGGTCGACTCCGCGGGCGGCGCCTGAAACAATGGTTCTCTCGGCTTCTGCCGCCATTCGTCCTATTGTTTCAGTAAAATCAATCAGGTTCGCATCGACTTGCCGAGATCCAACCACTGCGAGTCCTCCGGTTTCCAATAACGCCCCGTCCCCACAACCGTAAATGATCGGCGGGGCGTGGTCCTTCAGGCGCTTACTCAGTGGTTCAGGGTAGCCTTCATCGTCGCAACCAACTACCCAAATATCACGCGAGTGCCAATAGTCCCGGGCCCGGTCGAGTTCAACCTCTCGTGCGAGAAGGTTTTGGTAACGCTCGCCTTCAATTAGGTTTCTCACTTCAGCCGGTAAGGAACTGGCCTCCTTTCCCAAAAGGTCAGCTGGCTCTAGTCTTAACTGGGCAAGCACTTGGACTAGTTTCAGATACTCGCGGGCCGTGAGCAGTTCAGGAGTCGACTCCTCTCCCCCCGCGATAAGCGGCGCCATGAGTAACAAAGCGGCCCGGGTGTTTGGGGATAACGGATATGACATTAGCTATGTGATGTGAACGCGAGGGCCAGAGGCAGCACTTCCCCACTACCGTTGGACCGCAGGAGCCAGCTCGCAACGGTCATTGTCCAACGAGAGTCCACCATATCATCTATCAACAACACTGAACCACTCGGGACCGGATGTCTCGAAATTTCGAGTGACCCATCGAGATTTCTGGCTTGCAGAGTACTATTTGCCATCGTTTTCTGTTCAGGACGGTCGCCAGTTTTGCTGAGCACTGCGTGAAACGGCAAGTGCAACTTCGCAGCCAAACGTCTCGCAAAATCAGGCACAAGCCTGGGATGCCTCAAAGACGGAACGCAGGTTACCCAGGTCGGGTCAGGTTGCGGTATCCACTCCGTTAGCAGGATTTCACAGGCCGATACCAGATCATCCGCAAAGCGACCGTCGCGATACTTACCTTCTCGCACAAGTTGACCCCAACCAGCATCACGCCATGCGCATAGGGCCTTGCCCGGTAATGCCTGATGCTGTAGCGGAATTCGCCCTGACAGCCCGTATAGTGGCATCCCTCCGATGGGCCATTGCTGCCGAGGCTCAATAGGCAGACTCGTCCGCCGAAGGAACTCGATCGCTGCACGCACCAACGCCGGTTGAGTGACCGCAGGAAGAGGTTGCGGATCGGGCCTGGGGCCACTGCTTACTTCACCATCGAGGGCTCGAATCAGAAATTCCATATGACCTTCATTTAGACTTACGTATTTCTGCATCTCTCTCTGCTCGCAGCGTCGCAACTCGGTAAGACGCTTCGCTCGATCCCAGAAAGACTGGCTCAACTGCGCATTGGTGATTTGCCACTTCGCACCCAGCTTTCGAATTGGTGGCGGCCACTCTAACGATAGGAGATCCAAAGTTTTCTGGATTCGACCTCTGCTGAGGTTGAGCCTTGTCATCATCTCATTAACAGATAGCCCAGCGCTCTCATTCTTTATCTCCCTAAGTACGTCCTGCGCCTCTTCACGAGTTGGAAAAGCGCTTTCAATGAAATAGTCAGTAATGTCGGTATCCTCGTCTCCGCTTAGCAGGATGCCATAGGCTGAACCGATGGCTCGCCCAGCTCTGCCCACTTGTTGATAGTAGGCGACTACGGACCCGGGTGTTTGATAATGGATAACGAACGCCAGATCTGGTTTGTCAAAACCCATTCCCAGGGCAGTAGTCGCAACCAGGGCCTTGACGCGATTATCTAACAGGGCTTGTTCCAATGCCTCTCGAGCCTCACCCGAATCGCTGGTGTAGGACTCGACAATGAGTCCTCGCAATTTGAGCCATTCGGCAACCTGTATCGCGTCGCGAACTGCCAGTGTGTAGATGATTCCGCTACCTGGCAAGAGTGGAACGTATTCAGCGAGCCACGCCAGGCGTTCGGCTTGATCCGGAAGGCGCATTGTCTGTAACACGAGTGATGGTCGATGCAGGTCTCCGCGAGATATTTGAAGATTTGGACCCAGGACCGTGCTGAGATCCTCCATCACTCGATTGTTGGCGGTGGCCGTAGTTGCTAACAGACGCAGGTTGTCAGGAAGGCGCAGGACAATTCGCTCCAGCAGCCGGTAATGCGGACGAAAATCATGTCCCCAATCTGAGATACAGTGAGCTTCGTCTATAACCAGCAGCGAAATACGTGAGGCGATCGTCGATAGCACTTGATTACGGAAGCGCTCGTTTGCCAGACGCTCTGGCGAAATCAGCAGAATGTCTACCATTTCACGACGAATGCTTTCTTCAATACTCTCCCAATCTTGTTGGTTCTCCGAGTTTATCGTAAGCGCACGAACCCCCATGCGCTTCGCGGCGGCAATCTGATTTCGCATCAGCGCCAGGAGTGGGGATACGAGTAACGCTGGTCCATAGGCAGCATCTCGCAACAGTTTGGTAGCAATAAAATAGACGAGGCTCTTGCCCCAGCCCGTTTTTTGTACTACGAGCAGGCGCCCCCGGCCTTCTACGACATGACGAATGGCCTCTTCTTGCCCATGTCGAAATCTAACATTTGGAATTCGAGTGCCGAGACAAAGAAGCTCTTGCGCGCGTGAGGAGTTGTAGATCATGAAGCTCGCTCCTTGTGAGAATTGTTTTGGTTCTTATATCACCGCACAGCTATAACGCGTAGCGCCTCGGCGAGTCTCAGGCTCACAGATCTATGCTCGAAATCAAACATACTCCCCGACAATTAAACTGTTTCGAGTGATGCGCTAAACCAGGCCGTCTTCTGGAAGCCGTATTCTTCGGATGCCGGGTGACCCACTCTTGAGTACCCTTTCGGTTTTCAACCCCGGATAACGCGTCGGTAAGCTGTCGCGACCATTGGGCGAGATGCCGGTTCCGGGAGCGGTTGCGCTCTGCCGCAGCATTATAGGTCGAGAGCAACTTACGCTGATCGCACATGCAATCAATTAATTTTGCCCTTCCATAAGTCTGCTCAATCGTCACCGCCATCCTCCAACCCACGGTATACCAGGGGCCCTGAACTCCGAAAAATGAAAATGCTGTTTGCCGCGTCTGCTCTTCATTGAGGCGTTTTCCCAATACATCGAGGAAGAACTTTTTAACCGCAAGTAAGGTTCACTCGAAAATAACCGCTGCCAATCAGCTTCGGTGAGACTCTGTCCGGCTTTCGTTTTCGCCAGAATGCGCAGCGCAGCATCAGCCTCATCGGTGACAGAAACCATTAGAGGAGCTCAACCGAGTCACCTTCTCGTATTGTTCCAGGTGCGGTAACGATGGCGTAAACACCCGCACAGGGATACTCACCGAAGTTCCCCACTTGAATCCTATTGTGGCGAGCAAGCCCTTTAAGGATGTCCGTGTCCTGAGGAAGTTCATCCTGTGCAAGCGTGGTCATGACGCATCGCGAATCTGGAACCTCAACTCTAAGCCGCATGTCCTCACCAATTCTTAACTCTCGGCCGACCCATTTGTTTTCAATAAATCCGGGTTCCTTCGAGTCGATCACGATGTTCATCCGAAACCTGCGCTGATCGAACCGACTCTGCGGCTGTAGTTGATTGAGTTTATCGAGCGTAGACGTAGTCAGCACCGTAATCGGGAACACGTCAAAGAACGACCCCTCCGGAACCGGTGATGCAAGGCCGAGTTCGGCAAAGAGAGCAGCACCAAGTTTTTGGTCAACAACCTGATCCCGCTTACCAGGCTGCCCGTGTTTGCCGAGGTCAGGATGGAACATATCAATAGTGAAATTCTTTGGAGCCGCCCGAGCGAGTCTAAGGTTTTGCCGAAAGTATTTTGACAGCGCGCCATCTGACTGTGCAGAGTCGCTTGTTATGGATGTGCCATCTGGCAGGTCTATCTGAACCGGAGGAGCCGTTCGGCCCGGTTGAGGTTTCTCAAGAAAGGTCGCGCGACACGCCAGGAGACTTGGAAAGCGCTTGACGCTCTTCGCACTTACTACCTTGCCGGTATCCGCTTCGATGAGTGCGTAGGCCCTGTCACCAACCAAGCCCCTATCTGTTACCTCCACCTCTTCGAGTTGCTCACCCCTCATCGATTTCACCGGAAATCTCCAAAGTGTCGATACCGAATCTACTACGTCGTTTGACATATTTTCGCCTTTCTTGTTCGTGGTCGAAGCTATCATCTTTTCCGCTTCAGATGGTTCTCAGTATAGACCTCAAAATCTTTGCCCGGTGCGGCTAATTCAAAGACTTCGATGAATTCGTCGTTGCTGATGATCCGGTACGTCTCTCGTGCTCGCCATCCTGTCGGAATATTCTCAATCCCTTCGGACAAAAACACCAAAGTCTTCGCATCGGTGGCCGGAGTCTGTGAAACGTATTGATTGACGAAGCCTTCAGAATGAAACTGCCTCAAAACAAATTGCTTACGCATTTTGTCGAAGCTCAACATGGCCCAATCCTCGTGCCGCTCACCTTTAGGATTCCTCTCTTGGGGCGCGTACGTGGACCGGTTTCTTACCTGAATGTACTTCCCATCGAGGATAAACTGATATTCGCGTTCCACCGTTGATACGCCCGGCTGGCCTTTACCTTTGCCTTCCCAAGTACCGATAAGAAACTGTAGCGGCTGCCACACATCCACTTGATGCTTCATTTCTGTCTGGGCTGTTATCGTCCACAGCGCGCCAAACAACAGCATCGAGACTACAAGAAACGACAGTTTGTACCTCACAGGAGCCATCTTGTGGTCCTCCTTCTCCGATGCCATGATTCGCGAATCTTACTTCGTTATTTGAGTCCTACAAAACAGCCTTTTAACACAAAACCCTTAAGGTATAGGATCGCAGTGCAACTGGTCTGGATAGTTGTAATCAAGATTGGAGTAAACGACTATGAGTGCAATTCCGGAATCCGAAATCTTGCAAGAGTGGCGTGACTCAGCGCAATTCTGGCAAAAACATGCTCAGACAATCCGAAACATGTTTGCGCCGCTGACCGTTGCGTTGATTGAAGAAGCGGGGATCACTGAGGGGGACCGGGTTCTTGACGTAGCTGCAGGTCCCGGAGAGCCTTCTTTGACCATCACAGAAGTCGTGGGGCCAAGTGGTCTAGTAACCTGCACCGACGCCGTTCCGGATATGGTTGCCGCGGCCAAGAGAGAGGCGGAGCGGCGGCACGTCACGAACATCGAATTCAAGCGTTGTGACGCGACCTCACTGCCGTTCACTGATCAACAGTTTGATGCCTCAGTGAGTCGGTTGGGAGTCATGTTCTTTCCCGATCCCGTTTTGGGGATGTGCGAGATGCTTCGCGTGACGAAAGCCGGCGGTCACGTGGCACTTGTGGTATGGGCTGGAAGCGAACTGAATCCGTTCTCCTACATCGTTACGAATATCGTTTCGGAATACATTGACGAACCACCAGCACCCCCAAGTGCGGCAGGGGCCTTCAGGTATGCTGAGCCGGGCACGTTGGCCGCGCATTTAAAGCTGGCTGGGGCAGGAACGGTTCGCGAGCGGCCAATGTCATTTAATATGAGGGCGGCAATCTCTCCGGCGGAATTCTGGACTATGCGCTCAGAGACTTCAGGAACTTTAAGGGAGAAGTTAATGAAGCTTGACGATCAAAAGAGGCATGAGATTGGAGCCAAAGTGCAGGAAGCAGTGCGAGAGTACTTTCCGAACAATCAGATGAGCTTTCCGGCCCAAATGATTATCGTTACAGGGACGCGGCAGGCGTTGCCCTGAGGACTCTTTTTCAAAGTGCGTACTTACCAACTCTATGGTGGAAAGCCGATGCGGCGAAGCAAATCCTGGAATCGAGGGTCAGAGCGAAGGCTGTCGAATTCTGGAGCTACGACGCCACACGCTTTAGAGACTGTGTCAAAAACCTGTTACATGGACCAACAACAAAATCCTACACACGGCAGTGTGTAGTGCTTTTCAGATCCTACCTACTAGACGGACGCCACCCCTTCTCTTATCTCAAGGTTGCCGACTCAGAAGCTCCATCGAAA
>DATETN010000023.1:0-7269 GCA_035283645.1 Pyrinomonadaceae bacterium | reverse complement strand
CTACCCGTTTTCCGGGCATTTCGTAAAGGCAGATCCCAGTTTTGCCGTCGCATTGCAGCGAAGGCAGCCGCCTGCCAGTGAAAAGCCTCGGAAAAGCCCGCGACACCTTAGTAGAACGGAAGTTCCGGGTAAAGATCAGGGTTCAAGCTAGTCCCCGATGCACCAGACGACTCAACGCTGGCGTTCATTTCCTCCATAGCATCGTCAGTTAATAAGATACGTGACAGCAGAGAATTCGTGCAGATTGCCAGGTTCGTGTACGATACTTCGAAAGCGGAACCTGTGAAGTGAAGCTGGTCAGTCTAACAAGTCAATGAAGGCGACGGGTGATAGATCCGGGCCCCTTGCGGAGGTCACTGCCCCCGCGCCTTATTTCTATCGTTAGGCGGCAATTCAGCAGACATGGAGGCTATCATGCCGATCCTTCAAATGCGACAAGCAACGGCACCCAGTAATGCAATTGAAGTCTTCAACACACTTAATTCCTCAATGCCCGGTACGTTCCGCCCCTTGATTGCCCCTACACTGGCATCTCAGGCTGATATTCTTGGGTTCCCCGTGGACACCTTACGGAGACGTCCGCCTAGGCGCGTATATGAATATGAACTTGCCCCGGCCTCGCGTAGTATGCCTCAAAGAGCAGAGCTCTTTACTGATGGAACAAGCCTCTTTGTCGTTACACTTGTGGAACAGGAGCCAGTGCGCCGGTCTCGCGCTAGGGGGACAGTTTCTCTAGAAGCAGAGACGCATAAACCGCCTGAACCGCTCTTGCAGGCTTACTACATCGGTCTTGAGCTAAACTCCCCGCGTCTTGGGCAATTCGAGCAAGCTATCAACCAAGCGTTCGGCGTTGAACTTAAGCCGTTTTTCTACTCAGCTAATCGGTTCGAGGAACTGATCGCAGAAGGCCGCGCGGCACCCTCGGCACCCTCGGCCACTGAGTTAGAGAGTGCAAGAGCATTATGCAATCGCGCTACCCGAGCTCTCGCCATTGCAATCAAAGCGTCAGGTGGGCTCCTGGTACGTGACCTAGCCAAACAACTTCCAGCCGATGCACGCGATCGCACTGATGATATTCAGAGTGCGCTTAGGTCAGTCGGCCTCGTTGGTGCTGAGATTGTCGTCGTCTGCTCCAAGACCCAAGCACAGACCGCCCGTGTCCCTTCTATGGAGATTCTTCAGGCGCTATCCAAGCAAGGCCTTAAGTGCGCGTGTGGCCGACCAGTTACTGATGAACGAATTGAGGAAGCACTGACAATCACTGAGCTAGGGCGAACACTACTTGATCGGAGCCGATGGCTCACCATAATCCTGCTAGATGAACTTGCAGCAGTTGGCGTCCCAATAGAGAAGACCCTTATTGAACATCAAGCAGGCGGTGATGAAATGGACTTGCTTGCCGACGTGAGCGGTGAGCTGGTCTTTTTCGAACTCAAAGACAAAGAATTCAATCTTGGCAACGCATACTCGTTTGAGGCTAAGATTGGAATCATCCAACCAAATCATCCAGTAATTGTATCAACTGAACACGTTGGAAATGACGCAAAAGATCACTTTCAACGTGCGAGGCTTGCTCGTGCCCCTTCACCTTCTACTTCACCTTCTGCACGCTATTACCCAAAGGAAGAAGCGACCGAAATCAAATACACGGAGGGGCTGGAGAATCTACAAGGCGATGTTCGGCAACTCGCCAGCGCCATCTATGGCGGAGATGCAACCCGCATTCTAAGTCAAGTGCTAGCTATGGCCTCTCTTGACGCTCGCTCACTAATTGAAGCGCTTGAAGCTAGCGCAGTCGTGGCCACGCAGACTCCAACGAAATCTACAGGAACTCTTGCCGCCTGCCGGGTAGCCGGGGCGCATTGCTGCGCCCCAGCCCCCTAAGAACCGGACGTGAGCCTCTCGGCTCATCCGGCTCAAGCCTTGAGCACTTTGTAGCCATGTCGTTGATGGTGCTGGTGGTGACAGTAGGGATGTACAGCCACTCGGTTTTCTGCCCCATCTGATCCACCTTTCGCACGAGGAACACGATGATGCAGGTCAATGTCTTCATCGGGCTGAAACAGGATGCCGCATTGCCCACATCGGTAGTCCTGTGCTTGCAACACTTGAAGTTTCAGCCGCGAGTGGGTTTGTCGCCCGACTGCTCGTTTGGTGCGTTTCGTCCAGTAAGCCCGAAGCACCGGGTTGTAGGGACTGTTTCGTCCGCTGACTTTGACGTGGCGTGTGATCGGGATGTCTATTGGATTCAGCAGGGTTGCTGTGTCTGTTCCAAAGACCCAGTTCCGATTGCCTTGACTCTTGAAGTAGCGTTGTCGCACCCAGGTGCTGGACTTATTCGGATGTCGGCGCTTGGCCCATTGCCACAGCATTTGCCAGTAGCGATGGGCTAGAGAGGTGTAGGTATCTTTCGCCGCGCTATGACGATAGTAGTTAGCCCAGCCCCGGATGAGGGGGTTGAGCAACTTGATGATTGGCTCCACGGGCATCTGCTTATGAGCGTCGAGCAGTGCTTTGACGTTTTGCAGATGCCGTTGCACCTTTTCTTTCTGGGGGAGTGTGAGGAGCGTGTGCCCATAGCGTCGGATGGTGAAACCGAGGAAGTTGAACCCTTCGTCGCGATGGACGATGCGGGTTTTGGCTTCGCTCAGCGTCAGGCCGCGTTCGGCTAAGAATTGGTTCAAGCGTGGGATGACCTCTTCTTCCAAAACTTCGCGGGTCGGGGCTATCACCACAAAGTCATCGGCGTACCGACACAGGCTGATGCCTTTGTTTTGTCCCTTGCGTCGGGAAGGCCGGATGGGTTGACTGTCTGGTGTCTCGCATCCAAACAGTCTTTCCATTCCGTCCAAGGCAATGTTTGCCAACAAGGGGCTGATGACTCCACCTTGAGGCGTTCCGGTTTCCGTGTCGGTGTAGTGACCGAGTTCAACCACACCCGCTTTGAGCCAGCGGCGAATGGGGATGTCAAAGACGGGTATCTTTGCCAGCAAGGGGGCATGCGCGATATTGTCAAAGCAACCGCGGATGTCCGCATCGAGTATCCACGCACTGCTTCCTTCTTGGCTGAGCGTGGTGTGGATTTGCTCAATGGCGTCCATACAACAGCGTCCCGGTCGGAAACCGTAGGAGTTGGCTTCAAACCGGGCTTCCCATTCTGGTTCCAACGCTGCTTTCACGATGGCTTGCATCACCCGGTCTTTCACGGTGGGGATGCCGAGCGGGCGCATCTTTTTGCCGTCGGCTTTCGGTACGTACACTCGTCGGACAGGTTTGGGGTGATAGTCGTGGAGAGACAACTTCTCGTGGCTGAGAGCCGTGCGTGCTTCGGGCGTGTCGTACACCCGCCCATCCACACCCGGCGTGTGCTGGCCCTGGTTTTCCTGAGTGACTTGTCGGATTGCCAGGAGTTTGTTCGACGTGGCGCGCACCAAGAGTTTCTGAAGACTTCGCACCGTCTTCCACTCTCGGCGCTCGGTGGCGCGGTAAATCCGTTCTTGGAGACGCCTGACGTTTGTGGTCACCTGGCCCCAGTTGACCTGTTCCCAACGTGACAACGTGCGTTCATCGGTCTGTTCAATGAAGATTCTCATTGCCTAACATCTCCGATGATGGGGACGCTCCCTGGACTTGCTTACCGTCAAGACCAACCGGAAGTCTGCACCCTTTCAGGTCGGGTATCTCTTACCCTGGGGCAAGCCCTATCCGTTCTATTACGGAACGGCTTTCGCTTTCTCCGGTATCCTCTACCCCCTGCGCCGTCCCCCTTCCTTGCGGTTGGGATACCGTCCTGGGACGGGGCACATGGGGTTTACCCAGTTGACGACAAAGGAGTTACGAACCAGCGAGGTTGGAGCCTATTCCCCGGTGGGACAACGAATGTCGCCGTTCGTGTAACCACCGAACGGCCTGCCCACTTACCCTTTTGGTTACAGCGTATCGGCCTCCTGTCGCTGTTTGCCGATCACGAGGTTTATCAGCTCTTTGCTTTTGCTCAACCGTCTGGTTCTTCCCTAGCCCTTAGCCGCCTGAGGCTGGCCGCGTTTGGGTCATTGTCCCTGAGGCTTCGGACGTTGGCTTTGGCCGTCGCCCGCTCAGGTAGGGACACCTGGACATCGCAGGGTCTAGGTTAGGGGTTCATTGCCTAGCACTCCTTTGCGGCCCTTTTCTGGACTACAATGTGTACGCATCGTATCCATACTGGTCGCAGAGTCACGGTCGGCGGAGCGGGCGCCCGCTCCGCCGCCGTTCCCGAGCCGTGCGTGAGACCCTTCGGCTGCGCTCAGGGCACGCTTTCGCACTTACACGGCTCTTCGTCGCAAGGGTCATTGTCACTGATACCGCGTTCCGTGTTCCTGGTCGTGACAGCGGGCGTGCAGTAAGACCAGGTTAGGCGCGGCATGGTTGTTGTGATTGCCGTCTTTGTGGTGTACCTCTTTGTCCACCTCAAGGCTGAGAGTTGACGATTATTTTCCTTTCCATGTATCATCTCACTCAGTTGGACACTCAGTTGTCGGGTCGCGCACCCGCCATGCAGCCGACGCGCTGCGCTTCGCTCCGCGCCGCTGATGGCGACCATTAGCCGCCAAACTTGCACACCATAGAGAACACAAATGGCGAGCACGCAACTCGAAGAATACTTGAGTGTGGAACGAATCCATGGCTGGAAACAGCTTAACGACCTTTATGAAATGCGCTTCCGAACTGGAAGCCAATGGATATTCCGGGGACAGAAGAACGATAACCAGGGATTGAAATCCAGCCTTGAACGAGAGATTCATGAATTCGGGATTGATCTCCAAAAGGCCCCTGAGATTGAACGTGGTTTGTTGCGAAGATTCAAGCGCCAATGTCATCACTACACGACAAATGTCCCTCAAGACCACGATTCACTTGAGTGGTTGGCCTTGATGCGGCTTATGGAGCTCCGACCCGCTTGCTTGATTGGACTTATTCATTTTTCGTAGCCGCTTACTTTGCAATTGAGTTCGCTGACAAATCTGGGTGCGCTGTGTGGGCCATCAATACTGACTGGGTACGTCAACCGTTTGAAGCTGTGATTAGTCGGCACCCAGATGCCCTGCACGTATGGAAAAGCGATCCAGCCATATTGGAACCGAGCACCTTCAAAGCATTATTCGCACGAGAACCACCTCTCGCGCTGGTAGGTGCCATAACTCCACGCAGATTAAACGAGAGGCTGTTGATACAACAGGGAATCTTCTTGTGCCCAGGGGACGCATCTAAGACTTTCGAGAGCAACCTGATCGCACTTCTATCCGAACTGAAATCCGAGTCCAAAGCTAATTTCGTTAAGATCACAATCGACGCTGATTTAGAAACAAAGAAGGACATCCTTCTTAGTCTGCAACGCATGAATATGAATAACGCGGCCCTCTTTCCCGGATTGGCGGGTTTTGCTCAATCCTTGAGAACATTGATGGTGTCACCAGAAACTTTCCTGAACCCTGGCAATGAAAGACTATAATACTCAATACAAAGGCGGCTAAGTTACGGTCGTTGCGACGCGAAGCCGTAGATGTGATGCTCTATCAAGAGACATCACCTGCTGTTCTGCCGGCAGTCTCCTACCAGCCCGTGCGTCACCGGCAACGGTGAGGTGCGAAGCGACTGGAACACTGTAGCCTTATCCGCCTCGTCCAGAAAACACACGTGGTGTTGGGCTTGACTCCGGTCGATTCCGATGTACACTGTCAGACAGACCTCCCGTGTCGGGGATCCGGAGGCCCATCGGCGGTCGCGGGTGACCATGTTCCTGTTCTGACGCTCTCGGCGTGGCACGTCCTTCGGCTGCGCTTCCCACTCCACCTGCCCCCTGCAGGGGGCCTGCCCTCGCCTGCCGTGTGCGGGGGTTCGGTCGGGGACTTCGCAGGACAAGCTTTTGGACAGTGCCGCCCGGCCTGACATGCGACGGTGTGCGTCAAGCGTTAGCATAATTGCCCCCCACCCACTACTATGGGGATGAGACATGGATGCGTCTACAAAACATGAACCAAGCACATCCAGAAACAACGGTTCTGAAGAGGTCGCCTTGCATCGATCCGGAGGTACGAATCTCACAGCGAATGATGTGAGCGTCGGCGGCGATATCAGTGGGCGTGATAAGATCGCAGCGGGTGGCGACATTGCCGGGCACGATAAAATCGCCGGCGATGTCGTCCACGGCCCCAAGATTCATGTCAAACTGCCTAAAGTAGGTATCGCTATCTTGCTTCTACTGGTAATAGCGATAGTTGCGATGATCCTGATTCTGAGTAATACAGGCCGTGGGGATACGATCTATGTCGCCGGGACTCAGTTCAACGGCGAGGTAGCTTTCAATAACGTGACCATTATCCTCGACCAGGCAGAGCAAGTCTCAGGCCAACATGTTCCGGACAGTATTGTTGAGATGTTGCGCCAAGCGATGGCCTTTGTCGAGTCCAGAGAATTCGACAAGGCGATTCCGTTACTCGAATCCGTGGTGGAGGAAGTGCCACTACCCGGACTTTATAACAACCTCGGCGCTGCCTACCTAGCGATCGGGGATCAAGAGAGAGCTATAAGCTATTTTGCGAAGGCTACAGATAATGAGGCGACACGCTTCAACCTCGGTCAGCTTCCGCCGAGCCCGGTGCAAGGCGCGCAGGTTGTCAACTTCAGTAGCCAGGGCTGTTTTGCATCCTGGATTCTAGATGGGAAGCCAGATTTTGGCTGGTGCTCGGCAGACGGGAACTTCCCCCAGATTTTGGTGGTGGAGTTACCTGGCGAGTTCTTGGTTTCCAAATTCAGCTTCGATAACACGAGCACTGGAGAGACAGATCAGGACGCCAGAGATGTGCAAGTCTACATTTCGCGGAAGGCTGAGGATTTGGACTACGAAGAGATCGGCGCCTATTCGCTGAACAAGGGGGAGATTTCCCAAGGGTTCGAACTGACTACTCCGGTGCTCGCCCGCTGGGTCAAGCTGGTCATCCTATCTAACCATGGGAATCCCAGGCGCACTAGGCTGATGGAGTTCCGTATATTCGGGATGCCAGCAGGAACTGAATGAAGGAGTTTCGTCAGAGACAGACCAATGACACTCCGCAGTTTTCTCATCGTCGCTTCACTGCTCGCCTTTGCCTTCGGTCTCGGCTTCGTCCTGATTCCCCAGCAATTGACATCCCTCTACAATATCACTCTAGACCCCGGCGGAGTTTTCGTCGCGCAGCTCTTTGGCGCAGCCCTGCTCGGCTTTGGGGTGCTGAACTGGATGACTCGAAGTGT
>DATETN010000022.1:0-60411 GCA_035283645.1 Pyrinomonadaceae bacterium | reverse complement strand
TCGAGTCTGGCGAGATCTATTTCCAAACTTCGATATGACGATCAGAAAACAAATGCTATCCGCAGTGCCAGAGTTGACCAAAGAGTTTGATGTCTACGCCCAGGCCAGTTGCAGATCCAATTAGAAAGCCAAACTTCTTGCTAACTTCATGGTGCTAGGTTTCCACCCACAGCGTTGACTCTGTGCGTCATCCAATTCAACATGGAAAGAGGCTATAGAAACTAATTATCATGCCAAGAACTAATCAGAGTATGAAGGGTGGACTAGAACAGACTCCAATGATACAAACACTCTTCGAAATGGAGGCGCTTCTAACCGAACTCGGCGAGATTTCAAACATGTCGACACAATTGATTGAGAGCCCCGCGGTATTCCCTGACACGGTGAAGGAAAACGCGTCAACGTATGAGCCACTGAGCAGTGTCTGGGAAGGAACCGATGGGGATTTACTCGAGGCAATGCTCTCCTTTTATCCCACGATCCCGCCTGAGCCAATTCTGGATGCAACATACAACACGGGGCGGTTTTGGAAGGGTTCAAAGCGTAGTGTCGTATCTATGGATATCGATCCTCGTCACAACCCAATGATAGTTTGCGACAATCGTCAAATGACGGGAGTGCCATCTGCAGAATTTGGAGCGGTGGTATTTGATCCACCTCATGTTGGGCCACAAGGCCGGGATAAAAGCAAAAAGCGATTTGATGTGGACTTCGGAGCGACGGTTGAGTGCGGCAAAGAGCATAACTGGAATCTAAGTTATTTATATCCGCCATTTTTGAAAGAAGCCAAGAGAGTACTCAAACCTGACGGACTGCTTCTCGCGAAAATCACGGACATGGTTAACAATCACAAGTCGAAATGGCCGCACACAGATTTTATGAGAATGGCCGACGAGGCTGGTTTTACTGTATGTGATCTAATCATAAAGGTCCGAAACGGCCCAATGGTTTCAAACAAGTGGAAGGAAGCTCACCACGCTAGGAAGCGTCATTGCTTCTGGATTGTGTGCCGAAATGGTAACGCCTGCGAACGAGAGGTTAAGGCAGTTTCGGCGGGAACATCTGATCCCAAAGACTGATCCGATGCGTTCCGGGGCGACCCTTGCCCGGTGTCTTGCTACCAAAGCCGCTAAAGTTCCATTCCGGTTTGTAGTGGACCACTATCGCAAACTCGGCAGCAAATACCCACCATTTACTTTCAAACGTCAGATAGCGAACCTGCATTTCTTCAAGCGTAATGTTTTGACGCTTTGAGATTTTCCCGTAATGTTCGTTCAGGCGTTGGCGCAAAGTTCTTGCGCTCTTTGTCATCTCCCTTGTCGCTTTTCCAGCGTAAACCAATACGCCCTTATGATGGAGTGCGTAAATCCCGCTAAGTGGTGGGCCTACGTTCTTTTGTATTGGCAGAATTGGACTAGCTTCTAGCTTCTCAACAACCTGCAAACGGATTCCGCGATCAAGGTCAAAGTCGAAAAAGTGCGGATCATTCGTCGCCGGAGGCAACGGGAGATTATCCGAAGGTTCGAGTGCCTTTGATTTTTTCTTTCTTTGGCGGTTTCGTGGAAGCACGGACTTCAGCAGCTTTGTAATCTAGTAGGTACTTTGAAAGCGCCGCTCGCTTTTCCTCTGCGGTCAGCTTGCGGGCGGGAAACTGCATTTCTAGATCCTTCCGCAGTTCGTTGAATCTTCCCAACGCCTTCTTTTCAATGGGAGTACGTAACAGTTCTTGACCCTGCATTGTCACAAGGTACGTACCGTCACGTTCTGTGGTTAGGTGTAGATCGCCGGGCAGAAACGATAGCTTCATGTAACTCCGGCCTTCACTAGTTAAGGCGCGGGCCGATGCTATCATTGAGAGACTTCATGAGCAAGATTCCGACTATTTAGGCAAACGAGACTTATTAGGCAAATACCCTCTTCCCCTCTTCCTTACTCACGCGCTGCTGCCATCGCCTCGGCCTGCATGCTTCGTGGTAGTGCGGTTCTCCAGGTGTGTTCCAACTCAGAGACTGCGGCATCGATCCTTACTTCGCCCCCTACTTCACCCACGCACGCGATCTTCAATATGGTTCCGCCGACACGACCGAGCCGCGTGAACTTGCATCCATGCCGCTCCGCGATTGACTGGACTGCCTCTTTATCTGCCTCACGAAAGCTAATCACGATGCGCGATGGCGCTTCACCAAAGAGCAATCCAGGAGTGGGCAACTGTTCCTGAAGCTCGATCTCAGCGCCTATTGCTGTGCGCCCAAGTGATGAAAAACAACTCTCGGCAAGACAAACTGCTAGTCCGCCATCTGAACAGTCGTGGGCCGATTGCAATAAACCCGCTTCCGCAGCCTCGAGACACGTTTCTTGCACTGCGATTTCGCTTTGAAGGTCAATCCTCGATAGAGAGCTCGACGAGATCATCTGCTCCGTCGCTACTCCCAGCACCGTAGCGATGAATTCGCTGCAACTTAGGTCATGATCGTTTGCTCCCAGCAAAGCGATAACGTCACCACTCTCTTTGAAGCCGGGCTGTATCACGCGTTTCACGTCTTCAACGAGCCCAACCATTCCAATTACTGGCGTGGGTAAAACACCCTTCCCTTCAGTCTCGTTGTAGAAGGAGACATTCCCGGATACAACAGGCGTACTTAGTGCTTCGCACGCTTCGGCCATCCCGTCGACCACCTCTGAGAATGACCACATCACCTCCGGACGCTCTGGAGAAGCAAAGTTAAGACAATTCGTAATGGCTAACGGTCGCGCGCCAACGCAGACGACGTTTCTCGCCGCTTCTGCGACCAATCGTCTGGCGCCTTCGCGCGGATTAACAGCGCAGTATCGACCATTTCCGTCGAGCGACATGGCAACAGCACGACGAGTCTCTTTGATACGCACTACGGCAGCATCCGCTCCCGGCAAGACGGCCGTATTTGTACGCACCATGTGATCATACTGGCGGTAAACCCATTGTTTTGAGCTCAGATTAGGCGCAGCAAGTAGTTTGAATAGGTCATTGGTGAGATTCCGTGACTCATCAGTGAGCATTGCGGCCTGCGCAGCCGGCCGGATGGGTGCGGACATGGCGCGCTCGTAACGTGGCGCCTCGTCAGTTAAGTAGGCGACAGGAATGCTGGCAACCTGTTCTCCTTCATGAATGACTTGCATTTGACCACCCTCGCGCACCCGTCCTATCACGACGGCATCCAGGTCCCATTTGCGAAAGATGTCTACAATCTCTCGCTCACGACCCGACTTAGCGACGATCAGCATTCGCTCCTGCGATTCGGATAGCATCATTTCGTAGGCGGTCATTCCCTGCTCACGTTGCGGCACTAACGAAAGATCTAACTCGATTCCCGTACCTGCCCGGGCAGCCATTTCGCAGGAGGAAGATGTCAGACCGGCCGCTCCCATATCCTGGATGCCCGCCACAGCCCCACTTCGCATTGCCTCCAGACAAGCTTCGAGCAAAAGTTTTTCCAGGAACGGATCTCCAACCTGGACAGTAGGACGCTTTTCCAGCGCCTCTTCATCGAACTCTGCTGAAGCCATAGTGGCGCCATGAATACCATCGCGTCCTGTCTTGGCCCCTACGTAAAGCACTGGATTACCTACGCCGCTAGCTCTTCCAAAAAAGATCTGATCTTTCTTGACCAGACCAAGAGCGAATGCGTTCACCAGCGGGTTAAGAGCATATGCATCGTCGAACGCTACTTCACCACCAACTGTGGCTACGCCAAAAGCGTTTCCGTAATGCGCAATTCCCGCCACCACTCCCGCCAACAACGAGCGGTTTCGCCGGCCAAGCTGTGGATGATCTAAAGAGCCAAAGCGCAGACTGTTCAGCGAGGCGACTGGTCGTGCTCCCATCGTAAAGACATCGCGCAGAATTCCACCCACTCCTGTTGCTGCACCCTGGAATGGTTCGATGAAAGAAGGATGATTGTGCGATTCGATCTTAAATGCGATGCACCAATCGTCACCTATATCAACCACCCCGGCATTTTCGCCTGGAGGGACTACTACGCGCGGACCTTTAGTGGGCAATCGCCCGAGATGAATACGCGATGACTTGTACGAGCAGTGTTCCGACCACATCACTGAAAAGATGCCGAGTTCAACAAGAGTCGGTTCGCGGCCCAGCAGTTCCTGGATGCGAGCAAACTCTGCAGGTGTCAGATTGTGGGCTGAGACTACTTCAGGGGTAATCGCTGGCATAGATTTATCGCTGAGTAAAAGGCTGGTGTTGCAGTGCGGGCACTACTGCGAAGCCCTACTTATGACTACCTTGTCGATAGCTGCTCGAAGTTCCTGCACCTGAATCCTGCCGAACCGCTTATAGATGACCTTACCTTCAGAATCGAATAGAAAGGTAGCCGGGAGTGATCCACTCCACTGGTTATCGACATAAGTGATTGCTGGTTCTGGGTCGGCCTCTTTCAATAAGAATGCGGGCATGTAAGCCCGCATCTCGCGCAGGAATCTCGGCACGCCAGTCTTCATTTCCTGAGGATCGTCGAGGGAGATAGTGATGAACTCGAGTCCGCGGGACCGGTAGTGACTGTCGATCTTCACGAGATCGGGGAATTCGTCGCGGCAGGGATCACACCATGTGGCCCAGAAGTTTATGAGCAGAGGACGAGGGTTAGCGGGATTGCGGTTGATGAGACGCTTCAATCCTTCAAAATCGATCTCCTGAACCGAAACCTTCCGATGGTTCGCAGCGGTCTGCCGTGAAGTCTGTGCCGAGGTCCAATTGAGGCACACAAGCAGAAGGCTAAATGCGGCTGAGAGGAGAAGTGTATGTTGCAAGAACGCGAGCGACCCGGTCCGCATCAAGGATCGGGGCGACCGATCGTTATCACCCACGGACGCCCTTGTTCTCCCGTTCCGAGTCGCTAATTGCCTGAAGGTCATCTAACTCTAAGCGCGTTTAATGGAGCAGCCAAAAGCCATTGCCGTGGCCTTTTGGACCGATTTACCGTTCGCCACTGCCTCGGCGGCATCGCGCAATTCACTAGCATTCACTCCCTCGGGATCTCTGCTATTGTCGATGCGGCCGTGATAGACGAGCTTGTTGCTGGCGTCCAACAAATACGCCTCCGGTGTTTTGGTAGCGCCAAGGCGATCGGCAATCTTGGTGCTGGGATCTTTGAGGATTGGAAACGTCAGCTTATTTGAGGACGCGTGGGCCTTAACGGCACCTGCATCCTCGGTAACATTTGAGTTGATCCCGATTACATTAATCCCGCGTGCCCTGTAATCCTGGGCCAGCTTCTCCATTCGTTCGTTGTAAGCATTTGAGACCGGACATTGCACCGACACGAAAATGAGCACGGTACCGTTCTTACCTTTGAGTGCACTTAACGACTGCTCCTGGCCATCTAAATTAGTCAGTGTGAAGTCTTCAATAGTCGCACCAATTACTGGTGGCGCCGGGATTTCGTTGTTCGCGAAGGTCGTGGCCCCGGAGGCAGCCACGCCTACGATCAGGAGAGACAGGACCAGCGAAAGATGGAACCTCTTCATGAAATGGAAACTCCTTTCGAGCCTTTAGGGTAAAGGGAGAGATTAACAGTCACTCGCAAGCGGTGGCAAGTCGGGCAAGAAGTTGGTGGTGGCTAGTGTGGCTTTCTCTGTGCGTGCTCTGCGTTCTCTGTGTCTTGGTGGTGAAAGAACTCAACCAACTCTCTTTGACCACAGAGACGTCGTGGTTAGAAAGCGAAGCCCAATGTTACTAAATGAACGACCAACCACTAACTACTACTAACCACGGACTTTCGGAGGATCAACAGGGTAATTAAAGTAATAATGATTGTAATCGCCGCAGATAAGAGGCAGTACTGGCAGAATTGGCCAATCACAAAAGCCTGCAGGTATAGAAGCCAAAGCGTAGTGAGGAACATCAGTCCGACAACTATGGCCAGGAGTCTCGTCACAAACTGATATTCGAAGGCGGCTAGTGTGGCGAGGCTAAACACGGTGAAGTAGGCAACAGCACCCAGAAGTGCCAGCGGCACGCCACCGACTGTTGCATAAGGACTGCTCAGTACCTCTGAGCAACCTGACACAATGGTGCAACGGACCGTCTCGCCGGTGATATGCTGCACAGTCAGATAGATTGAGTCGGCAAGCCCAATTAACGAGAGTAAAGCGACGGCGAGTTTCCAGCCTCTTACGGCAGGAGACGATTGCGGTGAAGGGGGTATCTCCAATGCTCAGCCACCGGCGCGCGCGAGTTCAGCGTTGATTAAAACGCGAAGTTTTTGAGCCGGCAAAGAGTCAAATGGAACTTCACGACCGTTCAAAAACAGCGTCGGAGTTCCCTGGACACCTAGTTCTCGTCCGCGCTTCTGATCCAGGAAAATTCGATTCGAGACGCGGGTGCCCGTGATGTCAGCCTCAAACTTCGCCACGTCGAGACCAATACGACGAGCATACTCTTCAAAGATCGGTCGCACATCAAAAGCCTCATTCCAGGAGTGTTGGGTTTCGAAAATGAGGCCGTGCATCTCCCAGAACTTGCCCTGCATAGCTGCTGCCTCTGCGGCCCGAGCCGCTGCCAAGGCGTGTTGGTGCGCGGGAAGCGGAAATTCTCGATAGACAAGACGCACTCGTGATCCATACGCTCGAATGATTTGCTTGAGCTCTGGGTGAAGTTGGCCACAAGGTGGACACTGGAAGTCGCCGAACTCTTCCAGCGTGACGGGTGCATCCGTAGGGCCTATTGAATGGGGAGGATCGGCGCCAGGCTCACGGGCTTTTGTTGTAACTGGAGCATTCGATCCAGGTGTCGAGCTGGGCGTTGCCGGACTTGCCCCAGGTACGTCAGCAACCAGTGGCGTCGGTTGACTTGATCGGCTCTTTAGAAACCAACCCGCGCCGACTGCCACAGCAAGCACCGCTAAAATGATCAGGAAAGGCAGGAATCTTTTCATGGGCTAGTGTCCTGTCTCTGAAGTCCGGTGAATAATCCAACTGGGCTTCACCCCGTTAGGGGGGGCATGTTTATAGACTGCGACGCGATGAATTACTGCGCCGTTCGGAGGGGCGGAACTCAACTTGGCGGTTACTCGTCTCGTCTCATTCCGCCCCTTCGAACGGCGCAGGCGAAAAAGAGTGTCCAGTGCTATAAACATGTTCCCCCTCCGGGGTAAACGTGAGGCGAGAGGCCCTTGCCCTCAGCGATGACCTGCTCCACCCAGGTATTCTCCGACAAGTCTAACGCGGTGAAACAAGTTAACTTCTTTAACGAACTTTTGAGACAGGACAGTAGCGACTAGAAGACAATGTTACTCAACTGAAAATGGGATACTACGATCTAAATCTCCATTCACATAGACGTCGACTTTGTATTTGCCGGTGGGCCAGTCGTTCGGCAACGTCAGATGTGAATGCACTATCGACTCACGAGCACGCGTTGTGTAGTCCACATCCCTGATCTTCTCATTGTTGGCGCCCTCCGCCTGGATCACCCACCATGAGAACCTAACACGCGTACCCGGTTTCTCTTCTTTTAGCTTTGTCACACAATGAATGGTCCGATCTGACTCGCCGAACACGGTAGTCGCACTCTCTTCCGGAGCGCCTGATCCATCGTCCTTTGCCATGTTGATCTCGCCGATGAATTTTCCCTCACCAGTGACCGCATCAACTGCCGCAGGATTCGCAGCAGGAGTGTTGGTGGGGAGATTTGTATTTGTCTGTCTACCGACACTACAGCCGACAAGAGTAGGAATGATCAGACCAGCAACAAGCCACCACGGATTAAGTTTCATCGCGATCTCCAAGTGGGACGTGAGATTGGCAAGTCATGCGTCGAGACTAATCAGGCGACACCGGCAAGCGTGGCGGCAAGCGATCTGAAGATATCCCGACCGTCGCTTGAACCAAGCAAATCTTCGCAGGCGCGTTCGGGGTGAGGCATCAATCCCAGCACGTTGCGCTCTCGGTTACAGATTCCTGCAATGTTGTCTCTGGAGCCATTCGGGTTTGCCTCTGCCGTAATCTTTCCTTGCTCATCACAGTATCGAAAGACCACCCTGTTTTCGCCTCGCAACGCTTGTAGCGTCAGGTCATCACACACGTAGTTTCCTTCAGCATGGGCAATAGGTAGTCTCAACACTGTTCCCTGCGACAACTCGTTCGTGAATGGAGTGTCAGAATTTTCACACCGCACAAACACGTGATCACAGATGAAATGCAGATCTCGGTTTCGGATCAGGGCGCCCGGAAGAAAACCAGCCTCGCACAGAATTTGAAAGCCATTGCATATTCCGAGCACAAACCGGCCACTCTCGGCAAACGTTTTCAGGGATGTCATGACCGGAGAAAAGCGCGCCAGCGCCCCGGCGCGAAGGTAGTCGCCGTAGGAAAACCCGCCGGGAATGATAACCGCGTCATAGCCATCCAGATTCGTTTCACGGTGCCAGATAAAATCTACTGGCTGGCCTACATGTTTTGAGATGACATGGTACGCGTCATGATCGCAATTAGATCCGGGAAAAACGATTACGCCAAATTTCACGCCTCTATCTCCACACGATAATCTTCGATGATTGGGTTAGAGAGTACTTCACGCGCCATACGCGAGACTGAATCGCGTGCCGCCTCTTCATCTATTGTGTCATCGAGGGCAATCTCGAAATATTTACCCTGACGCACGTCAGAGATTCCGGCAAACCCGAGCAGCTCGACTGAGTGGTGAATTGCTTTGCCCTGTGGGTCGAGCACACCCGGTTTGAGCTTCACGTACACTTTAGCTTTCATCTAATTAGGTGCTCCTGGAAACCAATACTAAAGCAAAACATTGCGCTATGTGTAGCGGCTGTCATAACATCGCGCGCGATTTACGCTCGGTGAGCTCGAGCTGTCACGTTCTCGCGCAACCCGAATCAACTTCTCAGGAGAATCCACAATGCAGAATCCACCACCAGGAGAGCAGAGTACCGGCCCCTATAACGCGACGCCACCGCCAACAGGTCAGAAATCAAGCACCGGCCTCGAACCGAACATCGCCGCAGCTCTGTCCTACATCTGGATCGTAGGACTAATCTTTTTCATTATCGAAAAAGAGAACCGCTTTATCCGCTTTCACGCGCTGCAATCGGTTATTTACGGGGCAGTCTGGATTGTTCTCGTGATCGTGCTTGTGGTTCTTCAGATCATCATTATGGTAGTCGCCGGTGTGGCCTCCTCTGCAGCCGGAGATGCGGGAGCGTTAATTGGTTTGCTTGTATCGCTGATTGCTATGCTGATTTGGCTGGTGCTGCCACTGGCTTATCTTGGCACACTAATTCTAGCGGCTGTGAAGGCATACCAGGGTAAGACTTTCAAGCTTCCCATCGTAGGAAACATGGCGGAGCGAATGGTCAATAAGTAGATTAACAGCTTGGGGCCCGGCTCAGAGATCTCCAGATGCAGTTTCAGTGATACCACCCTCGGAAGTCGGTGGTTATTACGAAATCGAAGTCTTGCCTGGGAATACTCTTTGATAGATGGCGTCTACATTCCTCAAGTAGTAACTCAGTGAGAACACGCGAGCGATCTCCTCGCCGGATAGTTTTTCCGTGATGTCCGGGTCTGCGTTGACTACCTCTTGAAACTCGGAGCCCTCGTCCCACACCTTCGTTGAGTTTCGCTGCACCCACTCGTACGCCTGTTCGCGGCTCACTCCAGCTTTGGTCAATGCCAATAATAACTGCCCGCTAAAGATGAGGCCGCGCGTCGCCGACAGGTTCTCCAACATTCGCTCCGGATAAACAACCAGGCCCTCAATCAACGAGATTGTTTTATGCAACATGTAATCCAAGCCGATGCTTGAGTCAGGCAACACAACGCGTTCGGCAGAGGAATGGGAAATATCGCGTTCATGCCAGAGCGCCACATTCTCAAGTCCGACAATTGCATTGGCACGCACAACACGAGCAAGGCCGCAAATGCGCTCGGAAATAATTGGGTTTCGTTTGTGCGGCATCGCACTGGAACCTTTTTGGCCGCGTGAAAAACGCTCCTGGGCCTCACGAACCTCGGTGCGCTGCCAATGTCGAACCGTCAACGCAATCTTCTCAAGCGTTGAGGCTACTATCGCGAGTGTGGTTAAGTATTCGGCATAGCGATCACGCTGAATAATCTGGGTTGAAACTCTTGCTGGCTGCAAACCCAAACGCGAACAAACCCTTTCCTCAACGACTGGATCGAGATGTGCAAAAGCCCCCACGGCGCCACTAATCTTACCTACCGCCATTGTTTCTCGAGCTTGAACCAATCGCCTGAGATTTCGGCCCATCTCTTCAAACCAAAGAGCGAAATTTAGCCCGAATGAAGTCGGTTCCGCGTGAATGCCATGGGTCCTTCCGACTTGCGGGGTCTCCTTGAACTCGATCGCCCGCTGCTGAAGAACATTTCGCAGGTTGCCTATTTTCTTGATGAGGAGATCACAAGCGTCGCGTAGCAACAGAGCGTTCGCAGTGTCTACAACGTCGGACGATGTCAAACCGTAGTGAACGAACCGAGATGCTTCTCCGATGGACTCGGCGAGGTTTGTCGTAAAAGCGATGACGTCATGATTTGTGGTCTTCTCAATCTCCAGAATTCTATCGACTGAAAAGCGAGCTCGGCTGACAATCTGCTGCAATGCCTCCGCCGGAATCGTACCCATTTCCGTATGAACTTCGCAGACAGCAAGCTCCACATCCAGCCACTTCTGGAACTTTGACTGCTCCGACCAGAGCGAACCCATTTCAGGTAAGGTGTAACGTTCTATCATTGGCTTTACAGATTCACGCGCAACGACTCATTCGGCCTTTTGGCTGCCCTGGCGGGCTGCACCTATCGCTGCAACAATGAAGAAAACGGCGGCGAGGATTAGAACTGCTGGAATCAAGACTCGGCCGCCATTGAAAGCTACGATTGCGATCACCACGTTTGCCAGGGCCGCAAGCCCATACAGTAATGTTTTCGGCATGTGTCTCTCCGCTATTTGAGTTCCGTTGAGCTGATCCGATAACGCGCCAGCAGCCACTGACGGTTACGCTCGACAAAAGTGAAGCTCTCCATCCCCTCGCCCCTGTCAAACGTCGTCCGGTAGGTCACTATGAACACGCGACCTTTTAGATCACCACCTGAGTTCTCCTGTTCAATTGCCGTGTGAACTGTTCGGTGGTTTACGGTTCCGAGCTTCTCGTTGAGTGTCTTCAGCAAAACGGTCGATTGCTCCAAGCTCGAGTCTTGTCTCCAGAGCTCCGACGCTTCGTTGTAAACCTTGTCGTACCGTCCCGCCGCAATGTCTGCAGTTATGCTGGCTACAGCCTCATCAATTTCAGCCGGCATCTGCCTGCGCTCGGTCTTCAAACCACAAGCCGATAATAGAGAAGATGCTGCCAGTAAGAGAGTCAATAGCCATTGGAATCGTGCTCTGGCTCGCCTCGATCCCGCACTGCCACAGTCGCTCCTCATTGAAGTCACACCTCAATCCAAGGTGTCGGCTCCTTTGGTGACGAAAGGCAGACCTCTGTCTCGGCGTGAAAGAGAGGTGAACGCTCTTGCAGCGCAACTTCAGCTGAGATCTTTGCGAGATAAGGGTTATTTGCTCGTTGGGAAAGGTGAGCCAACACAATGAACCGGGCTGTACCGTCAAAGTCACGACAAAGCCAGTCGGCAACGTCTTCGTTTGAGAGATGGCCAAGCCGCGAAAGTATCCGCTGTTTCAACTCCCAGGGGTAGGAGTCGCATGCCTTCAGCATGTCTCGGCTGTGATTCGCTTCAATTACTATTGCAGCACACCCACGCAGTCTTTCGGCAACGAGTGTGGTGATGTGACCAAAGTCCAGTAGGGTTGCAATTTTTACCCCTTGATGAGTGGCTGTAAATCCGAAGTTGTCTACTGCGTCGTGTGGGATGGTGAAGGGATGAAAGTCAATCTCGCCGATCTTAAAGTCCTTGCTTGATTCGATCTCTTCAACTCGACCTTTCAGCGCTTTTGCTCGTTTGCGTGGTTCGTCGTTATTCAGCAACCGCTCGCTGATGTACGCATCACACGTTTTCGCTGAAATGTAGACCGGACAGTCGATGGTACGGAGTAGCACTCGCAGCCCACCCGCGTGATCGCCGTGTTCATGCGTTACCAGCACACCATCGAGGCTCTGAACGTCTTCCCCAACCAAAGCCAGACGTCGACAGATCTCTTTCGCGCTTAAGCCGGCGTCAACTAAAACACGCGTTTCGCCCGCGACGATCAGAATCGCATTGCCTGTAGAACCGCTGCCAAGAACGGTGAGTTTCATCTCATGATTTTCAACCAGTCTAATAGCAAAAGAAGCGAAGTTGGAATTTACCATTTATAGTGGAAAACGACTACAACGAAGATCCACGTGCCTGCCTCGCTCGTAGTAAATACCACCAACTTCATGTTTGTCTTTTTAGCTTCGGCCTACCCGTGGGATGCCGCGTTCTTCTTTGCCTTGGAGGGTGCGGGTAGATGAAAGGCATACCAGATAGAGTTGGTGGTATTTGATTCGAGTCTCAAAAGCGGTACAACGGTGTACACCAAGATCTAACTGGCCGCAGTTAACGAATGTAACGGAATCGGGGTAAGGCCGCCGTCTGGCTCAGAAATATTCCCGTTTGTCCTTTGGAATCCTACACTCGGCAGGAGACATAATAATTAGGAAGCAAATGCTGAAACTTTGGAAGAGCCCCCCACAGCCGCTGGCCCGCGAAGACCTGTTCGTGGCCCGGTACGAGCACTTGCTGGTATGGGCGCTTCGCCTTACCGGTAACAATCGTGAGGAGGCTGAGGATCTTCTACATGACGCTTTCATAGATTTCTCGCTCGGACACTCTGATCTCTCAGAAATAGAAAACATCGATGGATACCTGCGGACGGTGCTGCGCAACATCCACTTGTCGGCGGTTCGCAAAGCCTCTCGTCACCCAAGCCAACCACTCTCGCTGGTAGACTACGATTCACTGGAAATTGGGTTGCGCGCCGTGGAGCCACAGGTGCGTTTACAGTTACAGGATGAGCTGCGTGCGATCTGTGAATACGCCTGCC
Organism: Pyrinomonadaceae bacterium; assembly: GCA_035283645.1. Lineage (GTDB taxonomy): Bacteria > Acidobacteriota > Blastocatellia > Pyrinomonadales > Pyrinomonadaceae > PSRF01. The sequence goes on along the minus strand of DATETN010000022.1, from coordinate 47,366 downwards.
TGCGCAAGGAGACTTCAAAGTCCGCGAGCGTTTTGATTCTCCGTTTCTTTCATGACTATTATCCCAGCGAAGTTACTTTCGTAATGCGCACATCCAGCCGGGCGGTAAGTGAGTGGCTGCGGATTGCCCGCGCAGAGACAAAGATTTTTGTCGCTGATCCAACCCGCCTAAATTTCATTACCAAACATCCCTTGGATCCCGCGTTCCAATTAGATTTTGGCCGAGCCGGAGACGATTTATCCCGGGAGATTCGACGCGCCTTGTTTTCGATGCCGCATGCGGGTCCTTGTTTGAGCGCTCAAGCGTTGAGGGAGCTTTACAATTCTGAACCAGGTTCTGCGATTGATTGCCGAACTCTTTCGCAGATCGTTACCTGTCGACAATGTCTCGATGCGGTGAATGCATTTCATGGCCTCCCACTACTTTCGGAACGCTACTCAGAGAAAATTCGCGATCGCCACGAGCCACCTAGAGATGGCGGCGGGTCTGAAACAGAAAGCGGAGGCGCCGACGCAACCGGTGACAAGAAGCTGAAGTTTCAGCGGCGCGCCAAAGAGGTCTTTGAACATCGCCCCGAAGAACTTTACATTTCTGCTAACGGCCTTTTTCTCGTTTCGCAAAGGATAAACGCCGGACGCGCCGAACAGACGCTAAGCGTTAATATCGACGAGGAGATCGGATTTATCGAAGTGTTGAGTGAGCAGGCTCTGCGTCTTTTGTTGCTAAACGTTGAGCCGCCGCCCTCCGGCAGTGGGCAACAGGCAAAAACCGTCAGTCTGAGCGATGGCCGCACGTTAACCGCGACCCTGCGGTTCAGCAGCTCGCAGCCCTCCCTGCATATCATCTATGACGATCCGATCTATCGTACTGAGGCACGCCTAGAAATCGAGGCCGCAAACAACCCAATTGAATCCAGTGAGGCAACTTCCACTCCCGCGCAAGAACCTTCCCGCATATTCGATCTCAGGCTCTGGCGAAAGCCCAATCTTTTCGACTTTGGTATCTGGTTACGACCCGGCTTCGTAACTGTCTTGATAGCAGTCTTAGCTGTAGCCGGAGCGTTGTTGTTCTTGCGGCCATCAGGTCCCGCGGCCACTGCCAGGGATCTATTGCAGCGTTCGGCTAGCGCGGAAAACGTGCTTGCGGCAAAGAGCGATCAAGTTTTCCATCGCACTCTGACCCTGGAAGAAAGGAGGTCATCAGTACCGGGAGCGGAGGGGTCAATACCTCAACTTGTCGCACGCCACAAAATCGAAATCTGGCATAGCGCGGGCCGGGGAATTACAGCGCGCCGCCTCTATGACGAACAAAACCGGCTCGTTGCCGGCGCATGGACCAGACTCGATGGGGTCACCACTCTTTATCAACATGGCGCAAAGCCTCAACTCCGGCTTTCACCTCAGCAAGAAGGAGTAGCAGCTAAAGCAGACAGCAACGTGTGGCTGATGTCGCCATCAGCTAGTAATTTCTTAGCATCCGTTAAAGACGAAGGGTCATCCGAACTATCCCTGGAAGAAAGACCCGGCGCTTACGTGTTGAGGTATGCGAAACAGAGCGTAGAGACTACAAGGCCAGGATTGGTTAAAGCGTCATTGACCCTCAATAAAGCTGATCTACGCGCCACTGAGATGACGCTTGTAGTTGCTTCTGAGCGTAAAAACGACGGACATCTGAGCACCAACCCCGGACACGATTCCAATCGTCAATACCTCTCGTATCATTTTGCTGAGACTGCTTTTGAACAGCATCCGGCCAATACGATCTCTCCCACAGTTTTCGAGCCGGAGCGGTTGTTAATTTCAGACACGGATCGTCGAGACGGCGACACTGGCGCCATCTCCGTGGCTGCGCATCCCTCGCTGTCCGCGTCTCCTGTAGCGTCCGCCGAGCTCGAAGTCGAATTACTAAGCCTTTTGGATCAGGTTGGAGCATTTCAGGGTGAACAGCTGAGCGTAACTCGCACCCTGGCAGGAGCCCTTATGGTGCAGGCGGTTCTAGATTCACCTCAACGCAAAGCCGAAATCCTGAATGCTCTGCGGCCCATGCTAAACAACCCGGCAGTTCATCTGCAGATTGAAACTGTGGCCGAGGCTGCCGAACGGCTATCGCGTGCGCGGCCGGCAACTTCAGGACCTTCCGGCCCAATGATTTCAAACGAAACAGTTGCGGTTGAGAAAAGTGCGCTACCAGTGGATTCTGACTTGCGGAGCTATTTTCAGGCGCGTGGCGTTCCCGCTGATCGCTTAGACGAGGAGATTCGCCGCTATGCCACTCGCGTTACCGATCGAGCACTACAGGCACTGCTGCACGCGCGCGCGTTAAAGCAACTAGCCAATCAATTCTCGCCTGAAGCCTTGCAGACGCTCGACAGTGAAGCGCGCGCCAAGTGGCGAGCGATGTTGGTTGAGCATGCGCGGGCTTTTACTCGCGAAACCAGCGGCCTTCGACGTGAGTTGGAACCAATATTTTTTTCAAACGCTAGTGGTAGTGAGGCAAGCGCCGCCCTTCAGGTTGAAAGCGACAGTGATCTTCTGATTGCGGCGGCTCGTCTGTTTGAACAGGCCTCGGCTCATGAGAGAACAATTAGCCGTGCCTTCTCAAATTCTGTTGGTGGTCCAGTGGTGACGCCAATCAAAAGCGATCAATTCCAGCGGTCTCTTAAAAGTGCTGAACTGCTGGCTGAAAAGATCACCCGCGGCCGGGCGTAACCCGAATGTCCGACAAACTTCAGTTTGTCGGGCTTGGCTTACTCGTACTACCGGCGAAAACTTAAGCGTCATAGCAGATTGTCTAAGACAAGCTTACGGACCCAGGAACGCGACAAGCTAAAAGTTCGTCGGACATACCGTTTTTTTTCATTCTTCCAAAATATCCCTCGCCTCTCTTTGGATTCAGCTCTTCGCGGAGAGACATAGTAACTAGAGAGCCACTGACGTTATCGCTGAGAGGAGAAAACCATGTCCTGTCGACGCCTTCCACCTGTTTTCTGTCTTCTGTTTTCTGCTTTCTGCATTCTGCCTTCTGCTTTTGGTCAGAGCGCGACTGCCACACTGAGCGGGACAGTTACGGATCAGAACGACGCGGTCGTCCCGGGCATTGCTATTACAGTTCTTAACCTGTCTACGGCATTGAGGCGACAGGCGATGACTAGCGAACAGGGTTATTTCACAGTTCCGTTGCTGCCGCCCGGAACCTACAGCGTCAAGGCGCAGGGCACGGGATTTACGCCGATTGAAATTCCAAATGTAGTGCTGAATGTTGGGGATCAGAAAGCGTTGCAGATTCAACTAAAGGCCGGTGACATTACCGAGATGGTGCAGGTGTTAAGCGAAGCGCCGCTAATTAATGAATCGCCGGCTATTGCAACGACTGTGGACCGGCAATTCGTCGGGAACCTACCGCTTAATGGGCGGAGCTTTCAGTCGCTGATCACTTTATCGCCTGGAGTGGTCCTGACACAAACAAGCTCTTCTGAAGCGGGGCAATTCTCAGTCAACGGCCAGCGTGCCAATGCCAACTACTTCACAGTCGACGGCGTGTCCGCTAACATAAGCAGTTCGCCCGATGTCCTCATCGGGCAATCCGGCTCTGGCGCCCTCCCCGGCTTTACCGCCTCAGGCGGCACGAACAACCTTGTCTCAGTGGATGCCCTGCAGGAATTCAAGATACAGACCTCAACTTATGCGCCAGAATTCGGACGCCAGCCTGGAGGGCAAATCTCCATTCTTACCCGGTCCGGCACGAATGATTTCCATGGGACACTCTTCGACTACGTCCGCAACGACATCTTCGATGCCAACGACTGGTTTGCCAACAGTAGCCGCTTGTCAAAACCTCCACTGAGACAGAACGATTTCGGCGGCACGCTCGGCGGCCCCGTCATGTTGCCTAAATTCGGCGAGGGTGGTCGTCAGCCCTGGTACGAGGGCAGGAATCGAACCTTCTTCTTCCTCTCTTACGAAGGATTGCGCTTGCGTCAACCAAATGTTGGCATCCGCGCTGTGCCCTCCGTCGAAGTGCGTCAGATCGCACCCGCCGGCCTACAGCCCTTCCTCAATGCATTCCCACGTCCGACTGGGCCAGCGAGGGCCAACGGGTTCGCCGATTTCGCCGCGAGCTTCTCGAATCCGGCGACACTCGATGCCTCCAGCGTCCGTATTGATCACACTGTTAGCGAGAGGCTGACGCTGTTTGGCAGGTACAATTATGCCCCGTCCAATACTGTTCAACGAATCAATGCTCTCAACACCTTACAAATCCAGAAATCCAATACACAGACGGTGACGGTTGGGGCAACCCTCGGATTCAGTACACGTGTAAGCAATGAATTGCGCGCCAACTACAGTCGGCTGGAAGCCGGCACATCGTTTGGTCTTGATGAGTTCGGAGGGGCAGTGGTGCCTCCTGATTCGCTCTTATTCCCAGCGGGGTTCACCAGGCAAGATTCACTGTACGTTTTCGTGTTGCTGGGAGGCCGCAATATACAAGCGGGCACGAATGTGTCTCAATTGCAGCGCCAGGTCAATCTGGTTGACAACCTCTCGGTCGTAACTGGCAACCACCAACTCAAATTCGGTGTGGATTACCGCAGGCTCTCTCCTGTGTACGGACCGCGCAAGTATAATCAAGTGATTATTTTCAATGGTCTGGGCGTCACCGCGGCCGGCGTTCCGCCGCCGGTGGGTTCTGTCCTCTCTGGGCGGCTTCTGACGGGTCAAATCGCGGCTCAGGCAGGCTCAAGACCTATCTTTACGAATTTGTCCTTTTATGGACAAGATACATGGAGAGTGGTGCGTCGCCTGAACCTCACGTATGGTCTACGTTGGGAAGTCAACCCTGCGTCACGAGAGAGCGGTGGCAACAACCCCTTCACAATCATCGGCATAGATAACCCCATCACAGCGAAACTGGGCCCCCGAGGTAGGCTTTACGATACAACCTACACCAATTTCGCGCCGCGCTTCGGTCTCGCCTATCAGCTATCACAACTTTCCGGCCATGAAACGGTTATTAGGGGTGGGGTAGGCATCTTCTACGACTTAGGCTCCGGCTCAATTGCAAATGCGTATGGGGGATTCCCTTTCACTTCAATCAAGGGGTTACCAGGAGGTACGGTCTACCCGCTGGAATCTGCACTGGCTGCACCAGCCCCTTTCAGCCTAACGCCCTCGAATGCTGCTCTTGTAGGCGCTGATCCTGATTTAAAGTTGCCGCGTGTCTACCAATGGAATGTCGCGGTGGAGCAGTCGCTCGGTAGGAACCAAACACTGACGGCTTCTTATGTCGCGGCACTGGGCCGTCGCCTCCTTAGGCAAGAGCGGATTTTTCTGGCTGCTGGCCTAAACCCGAACTTTAGCGGCACGCTTATTGTGACGAATAATGCTGCTACATCTGACTACCACGCGATGCAACTACAATTTAATCGGCGCCTCTCAAGAGGATTGCAAGCACTAGCTTCCTACACCTGGTCGCACTCGTTGGACATAGCTTCGAACGATGCATCTCAGCTGCCGCCCGAAGGAAGGTATGATCCACGTCAAGATCGAGGCCCGTCAAATTTCGACGTGCGGCAAGCCTTCAACGCCGCGATCACCTACGACCTTCCAAAAATTGACACCGGCAAGATAGTGAGAACGATCCTTGGTGGGTGGTCTATTGATACCATTTTTACCGCCCGCGCAGCTACGCCCGTGGACATAACATCGTCTAGAACAATAGGTTTTGACTCTTTCAGCCTTAGGCCGGATCTAGTCCCGGGCGTACCACTATATCTGAACGACCCGGGAGCCCCTGGAGGTCGCAGGTTCAACCGCGCGGCATTCGTCATCCCGACGGCAGCACGACAAGGTACGTTAGGGCGCAACGCATTACGTGGATTCCCCGTCTGGCAGTTAGACGCAGCGCTGCGGCGTCAGTTCAACGTGACGGAGAGGCTCAAGCTGCAACTGAGGGCGGAGGCGTTTAACCTATTCAACCATCCTAACTTTGGTGACCCTAACGGGAGCCTAACCAGCAGTTCATTCGGACTATCAACAAGCATGTTCGGACGAAGTTTGGGAAGCTTCGGTACTGGCTTAAACACGTTGTACCAAGTAGGCGGCCCGCGTTCGATGCAGCTTTCTGTGAGGCTAAACTTCTGATCGTGGAAAGCCTGTGTCGCCGAATTATTGGTCTGAAGCGCCGCTTATTGATGAATCCGGCAGCAGGACCATTATAGACCGGCAGTTTGTCGGCAATCCCGCTGAATGACCGCAGTTTACGATCATTAGTCTTCTCACTTCAGGTGTGACAGCAACGGTGCCGCTAGATCACGTAGATGTCGCCCTGAGACGGGAGTTTCACTTTGTTTCAGTTTTAGGGCCAAACTTTCCGCGCATTTCAACCATCTGGATCTCGGAAAGTCGGGCTTCCCTTAAGTGCTAGTTCTAGTACGTTCGGTGTGGTCTCCAAAGCATTGGACAGGACTTTGACACAGATAAAGAGGGCGACCGCTCCATTCAATTTGGAGTGAAATCTCTGTATTGATAGTCGAAATGTATATGTATCGATCCTGCATAATAGCTGTTATGAGCTTGGTGGTGAGCGTTTCACCCATTAGATTGAGCGTACATGCTCAAGATGCTAAACCTGCCTCGCCATCGCGCATCAAGGTCGGACGAAATGTCCAAGTTAGCAGCTCGCGTCCAGGCTGGCTACACTACGAGACTTGGGTTGCCGCCGATCCCAACAACGCAAGTCGATTGATCGGTGCGTCAATGGCCTTCAATCCCGACTCAGCCAAATGGGAGTCCGTTGTCTACGTATCGTTCAATGGAGGGCTAAGCTGGAACGAATCGTTGCGAGCCAAAGACGGCTCATTTAACGGTGATCCGGTAACTGAATATGGCCCGGATGGTAGCGCCTACTTCGTCGTATTACCTTTGCTCCCTCTTCCTGACAAACCTGAAACATGGATATATCGATCTAAGGACGGTGGCAAGACGTGGGCGGCACCGACGCGCTTACCGTTTATAGATCGCGAAGCTGTCACACTCGACTTTACCGGCGGTAAATATGGCGGCCGGCTTTACCTGCAGGGAACTGACCATGTTAGACGTACTGATGGCAAAACTTCGCCGACAATTACTCTGTTTACTTCGAACGATGGCGGTGCGACATTTACACAACCGGCCAGACTAGCTATACCCGAGGCGGATTGGCCATTGAGCATCGGAAATGCCGTCATCACTGCCAAAGGAAAATTGTTACTACCGTTTTTTCACTACGGAACGTGGCGCGAAGTACCTCAACCTCCGTATAGAACGATGACAGTTAAGGTGACGTGGACCTCGGACGGTGGCGCAACGTTGGCGTCGCCGGTTTCAATAGCGTCATTTAGCGATGCAACAATGGGAACCACGGGTCCGCACGCCTTTACACCGTCGATCGCTGTTGACAACAGTACAGGACCATTTGACGAGCGCTTGTATGTTGCTTGGAACGAGCTACGTGGAGACCGTAGCCAGATCGTCGTTGCGTCTTCATCTGATAACGGGAGGACGTGGTCAGGGCCGGTCCTGGTACATGATAGTATGTCATCTGAAGCGAACGGTTATGTTGCTCACCAGTTCATGCCGGTAGTTCGAGTGAATGATAAAGGCGTCCTTGGTGTTATGTGGTACGAGAGCAATGAATCTAGCAGGGAGTTTAGTTTTCGAGTTTGCTTTGCCGCTTCCTTGGATGGTGGCGAGAGCTTCTCGACGAATGTTACGGCATCGGAGCAGCCCTACAGAGTTGCGGCAGATCAATCGACCTTTCCAGTCATGTCGGGATATGGCGGCAGCAGTGTCACTATTAAAATTAGCCCATCATATTTCACTTTTACAGGCGGGGATACGGTAGGAATGGCTGTCGATGCGAATGGCGCTTTCCATCCTTTTTGGATAGATAATCGAACTGGCATTCCACAAGTCTGGACGGCTATGATCACAGTCGATGGTACTAGTATCTGCAACGGAGACGCACAGCTCGCGCAACTTGAGGACGTAACCAACAGGCTTTCGATCATACTGACTGACTTAAAGTTTGACCAAAAGAGTCATAAATTCAGTGCAAAGCTAAGATTGAAGAACATTTCGGATTCACTGCTCTACGGTCCAATATATCTGCGCGTGACTTCGATCAACTCAGCGTTTGGTCGTCCTGTAGTCAAAACTACAGATAATGGGCAGCAGGGACCGGGAACGATCTGGCGATTCGTAGGTCCGCTTGCTCCCAGTGAGACTTCGGTTCCTCGGAAGCTTGAGTTCCAGCTTGCTGATCCCCTGCCGTTCGATGTCTCAAGGCTCAGAGGAAGAGGAGCCTTCATTGATTTACAGGCAAAGGCTTACGCTCGGTTTAACAAGTGAATCCCTAATTGCGCTAAACATCCTCGCACGCTTCGATGAAATTACACTGAAAGAGTCTCACAGCGATCTACCGGCTGTATAAGGAGGCAAAGCTCGTGCGCTATTGGGGAGAGGGCATGGGCCATCAAGTCCAGCGTTCATTCGCGATTTTTGGTATCGCGTTTTTGTATGGACATCGACGCGAGCGGTAAATGAACGATTCACCCCAACAAGCAGAAAATGTGTGCGGCTACATGACAAATTGAGGCGCCTCAATAGTTTAGCCGTCCACCGAACTGCGATTGAAAGTTGTTGCACTATGTCGCAACATTCAGAACTTACTACCATGGCTGCACACGGAGTAGTCGTGTACCCCGTCACATATTTTGGCAATCTGAGCATCCCGGACAAAGAGGAATACCCTGTAATTACTTGCCATTGAGGTGCTTATAGGCTGATGGAGATCTCCCTCTCTTGCACGTAAATTTGGTGCAATCGGAATGGGGTGAACTCCTCCGGTGAGACGGTTTTTGAATTGGCACAGTTGCCATCGACAGACTTTCCTTTCAAACTTGCTCTTTCTCATTCAGACTCTCCATCGGCTGGTGAAGCGGAAGCGAGCACTGCTGGAGAGCGACTCGCCAAGGAATAGCCAGTCGGAGACTCATCGAAACCGATGGTCTGGGGAGCGGCCTGCGAGCCGCTCTTCGTTTTTGAGTCTCTACGCGGCGCTCTCTTCGCACCATCGGTTCGATAGTCCTCCCCAGCCTGAAACAACTCATGGTCGCGCCGGCGGAATTTTCATTCTCAGCCACGCTCTGCTCGAACTCTTCCGGCGATTTGTACCCGAGCGCCGAGTGCAAGCGGCAACGCGGATGCCGAACTCGCCGAGGCCTGCCAATGGTACGTCCGCCAGGGCGAAGATTTGGATATGGAGTTCATGGAATGTATCGTCGACGCTCTGTCGCGAATCGTTCGTGATACGCTGAGCAAGATTTATTAGTGTATCCCTTTTTCCGTGGGAACTTGACGTTAGTAAACTCGTTGTTTACTATCGAGCAGTGATTAGATCGTTTCGCTGTCGAGAGACCGAACGAATCTTTTATCGGCAGTTCGCGCGCAAGTTTCCCCGTGATATTCAGCAACGAGCCTTTATGAAGCTCAACGCGATTGACGCGGCCATAAGGCTCCGGGATCTTCGCCTCCCACCTTCAAACCGGCTCGAAGCTCTTAAGGGAAATCGGAAGGGGCAACATAGCATTCGCATCAATGACCAATGGAGAATTTGTTTTGTGTGGCAGGGGGGCAACGCGGATCAGGTGGAGATTGTCGATTATCATTGAGGAAGAATCATGAACAGACGACGACTCATTGCTGCTGTCCACCCAGGAGAATATCTCAGGGAATTGCTTGAGGAGTTGGGCCTTTCCCAGTACCGGGTGGCGCGGGATCTCGGTGTGGCGCCAATGCGAATTAGTCACTTGATTCGGAGACAGCGCCCGGTTACGGCCGAAATGGCCCTGCGATTAGGGCGGTATTTCGGACAGAGTCCGCGATACTGGCTGAATTTACAGAGCCGCTACGATATGGATATCACCGAGCAAAATCTCGGCACAAAGGTAGACCGGGAAGTACGCCCTTTCAAGGCTGTCGCATAAAGATAAGATCTTGACATGTAAGCTGACAGGCCTTTCAAGATTTAAGCTGCAAAAGATTTCCCCCAGCCACAGGGATGTATTCATCCAGCGTTATGATCGACTGCTTACGTGGCCTTGCTGTACCCCGTCCGATAAGTTGGCAAACGGCGATCTCTCCAACACCTGCCAAAAGAACTCCTAAGTACCCTGGTGAAGCGGAGGCGAGCACCGCTGGAGAGCAACTCGCCGAGGAATAGCCAGTCGGAGACTCATCGAAACCGATGGTCTGAGGAGCGGCCTGCGAGCCGCTCTTCGTTTTGGAGTCTCTACGCGGCGCTCTCTTCGCACCATCGGGTCGATAGTCCTCCCCATGCCTGAAAAAACTCATGGTCGCCCCGGCGGAATTTTCATTCGCAGCCACGCTCTGCTCGAACTCTTCCGGCGATTTGTAGCCTAGCGCCGAGTGCAAGCGGCAACGATTGTAATACTGTTCAATGAAGGCCTCGATGTTCGTGCGCAGGTGCTCGAGATCTCGATAATCGTTGGCCTAGATCTCTTCCCGCTTGAGCGTTTTCATAAAGCTCTCGCAACTCGCGTTGTCATAAGGAATTGGCCGGTCGGCTCATGCTCGAAATTATCTGGTGCCGTTGCAACACCTCCACGTATTAGTTGGAAGCGTACTGGATGCCGCGATCAGATTGCCACTCTTTTAGCCCCTTTCTTTGCGGCGAGTCTGACAAATTTTTCTGTCTCATTCTAGAATTAGGACAGCTTGAGACGCTTAGCCGACCTTGAATGCTGTGCCTGGACAAAGAAAAAGAGAAACATTAATCCTAAAGATCGCCATTCAAATTCAAGCTGAGGCAGTGCGGGTTGTTCAGCACTGAGTCAATCCTCCATGCAAAAGTGGTGCTGTTCTACCCTTGGTCTCCATGATGCAGAGCCTGGATTCTACCGACCCAGTCTGGGATCGAACCTAAAGGGTTGGCGGTCTACGATGCGCAGTTCGCCTGAGCGAGGGTGAGTCGGATTCAGTAGTACGTTCATGCTTTTGGGTAACACAGCGCTGGGTACCACGAGGGCAAGAGTACGTTTCGAGATAAGCCACTGTCCTCCAACAGCTCGCGTGTCGCCCAGATTTCTTTGCCACGCTTTTTTGAGAGTACTGATATCTAGATATTCAATTGCAGCATCGGGCACTGCGATCTCAAAGACGTGATAGTCACTTGGAAGTTGCCCAGTCACATGGACCAGACACTCGGCCAGACAGAGAGCAATCGATTCGGATGTGTAAACAAGCGGTCGGCCGGGAGAGTTCCAGCGTCCACCGGCCCGGCCCGCTCCGTCACCTCCCAGAGGTTCGTGGCGCCTGCTCGCGAGCCGCCACACATGCATTACTCGTAGACTCCATGCTCAATACGCAGAAGCACGTTCTCAACGACCTTGGCACCGCTTCCGGTACGCACTAGACGCAGGGGAATCTCATTTCCAAGCGCAGGATTGGGAGTCAGTAACCAGTCACGCGCGATCTGGGGATCGCCGAAGATGCGCTGGGCAAAGGCAACGATGGCTGCCGTACGGGCGATACGATCCGACTGTTCGACCGTGAGTTTCCGGAGTCCCTGCAGGCTTGTTAGGGTTCTGCGGGGAATTACTTCGGTTAGGTCCATATCCGAAAGATGACCATACCGTTTTAGTTTCGCGATAACAGTGCACGGCAGTCCTTGCTCGACGCGTCTGGCAAATGCGACGCCCGAATTAACTTTTTTACCCAGGACAGCAACGCCCCCCAGCGCTTTTACAGTTTCGTTCCACTCCATTAGAACCCCCTTATTAGCAAGAGAAACACGATGGCAAATCTGCCTATATTTTAGGGCAATGTTGCCAGGACATCAAACTGGCGTCGGGCCTCGACTTTTTGCAAGGCACCCTTGAAAAAATCTACTTGCAGGGTCTTGTCGGCTAGCGCTCGCTTGAGCTTGCTGTTCTCTCTGCGCAGCCTCATTTCACGCTGACTTGGGGTGTTCGGATCGTCGCTGACTACCATCTGCTCGCGCCAGTAATAGACTAATCTCGGAGAAACCTGACGGCGTACACCTGGCAGAAACCGTGCTCTTTTCTCAAATGGTTATTGACGGGACTTCCCTCAATGATGAACAATCACGAGAAAAGTCACTTCCCAGTCTGACATCGAGCCACTTGCGCACTCTTTATGATTAGAAGATCAAATGAGTTCGAGTCAGAATCGTTCGATTCACCCTATTTTCATCCACGCTTATTGAACCCCCCTGCAAGATGCAAAGCCCCCAACCTGCACCGTCAACACAACAAGTCCATGAAGAACTGGTTCTGCGTCTTTATGACCAATTGCTTCTGTGGGCACTTCCATTGACCGGTAACAATCGTGAGCAGGCTGAGGATCTTGTCCATGATGTCCTCGTGCAGTTCGAGCTGAGTTGCGACCCACAGTCGATCTGGAATCTTGATGGCTACCTCTTTACCATGCTGAAGAACCTCCGCCTCGCACGCATGCGTCGCGCTGCCCAAGCCCACAGCGTCGACCTCTCAATCCTCGATTACGAATCAGCCGAACTCGGACTTGTCAATCACGGCGACGTGCGCCTGCGACTTCAGGTGCAAGACGAACTGCGACGAGTTTGCCAGTACGCATGCTTGCGCCGGGAAACTTCCAAGGCCGGCAGCGTTCTCATCTTGAGGTTCTTTCATGGGTACTATCCTTCTGAGATAGCAAGAATCTTGCAGATGTCCCGTCATGCGGTAGACGAACAGTTGCGACTTGCCCGTGCTGAGGCGCGCCTTTTCCTCGACGATCCGAACCGCCTCCAATTCCTGTCCGGCTTTGAGTTCGACCGCGCAAAGCGTCCGCACTTGCGTAGTGCGCTGAAAACCTCAGACATTCTTCTCGATCTGCGGGATTCGATCTTTACGACGTGTCGAGGGGAATGTCTCTCAACTGCGCAGCTAAAATCGATCTATGAGAAGGACAACGGGGAAATGCGTGAGACTTCAAGGTCGGCCCACGTGGTTAGTTGCCCCACATGTCTGCAGGAGGTCAATAGGGTTCTGGGCTTGCCTGCTCTAGAAGATCGCTATCCGACAGACCTTCTCGAGCCAGAGAAAACCGATCGAAGTGACAAGGGTGGGCCGTCGATTCCGAAACATGGGGGCGGGTCAGTGGGCGGAACAACGTCACGCTCCGCAATCAAGCGCCATCGTCGTGAGATGAAGAAGGTTCGCGAGCACCGGCCGCAGGAGCTGCGGATAGCTGTGAACGGTTTCATCCTCGGCTCTCAGCGCGTTGGGCTTGAACTTAATGAGCAGACGCTAAGTATTAAAGGTGAAGAGAAGATTGGCTTTATTGAGGTTTTGAGCGAGCAAGGCGTCCGGCTGCTTTTCCTAAATGTTGACGCGCCACCGGACGGGGAGGTTGAACACAAAGCCTGGGTTGGTTTGAGTGAAGGAAGGGAACTGGAGCTTAGTTTGAACTTTAGTGGACCATGGCCCACCGTCAATGTTATCTATTCAGACCCAACAGCCGCACCGTTGTCGAACGCAATTATTCAGACCACCCCTCGGCATAGTGAAGAGAGTCAAATATCCAAAGTAAAGATTGACGCGCACAATTCAGAATCCACAGTTCACAGTTTGCTGGAGAAGGCTTCCAAAATTTCTGGGAACCTCAGCGCTTGGATAGCTCGCTTGGTTCGCCCGGGAAGAAACCTGGGTGTTTGGAACCCGGATTTGCGACGCTTAGCACTATCGGGAGCAGCAATTGCAGTGATTGCGCTCATCGGGGTTGCTGTACATTGGGTGGTCACCCTACGTAGCCCCGTACCGGCAGTAAAGCCGACTGCTGCTGAGTTGCTTGCCAGATCAGCCATAGCAGATGGCGCCCTGATCGCAGGAGGTGATCAGGTTGTACATCGTTCTATCGCTTTCGAGGCGCGCGAGGTCCGAGGGAGCCGGTCAACGGGTCAGCTCGGAAGTTCGTCGAGTGATGGCCTGTTGATTGCCCGACGTCGTATCGACATCTGGCAAAGTGGCGAAAAAGGCGTCGCCGCGCGACGGATTTACGATGAGCGTAATCACTTGATTGCCGGTCACTGGGCCACCGGCGATGGAAGGCGGACCATTTATCACCACCAGCGAGAACCGCGGCCTGAGATCGAAACTGACAAATCAATCGACTTGTTGCTTGCAGAAGAAAGGGTCTGGCAACTGGACGTTTCTGCTGAAGAGTTTTCTGCATTGATTGCAGGTAATGACCGGGCGCATGTTGAAGAGCGAGGGAATGTTTACGTGATCAGGTATGAAGCGCTAAGCGCAGCAGAGCCAGCTTCTGCTGCCTCATCAAAGGCGGCAACTACTCTAATAGGGGCCACGTTGGATCTAGGCAGAGCCGATCTCCATGCCACGCAACTCATTCTGTTGGTGCGGAAAGGCGAACCTGGTTCACAGTCTGTCCCTGGACAATTACTTGAGTATACCTTTACCGAAATGAGCTTCGAACGACATCCGGCGAGCTCGGTCGCGCCCGGAGCTTTCGAGCCCGAACCGGAATTGACGGCCAAGCATGCTAAATCTATTACTCGTCGTCTTGTTACCCCGCCCCCAGCTATTCCGGCGGCCCCAGTGGTGACCGCCGCACTCGAGATTCGAGTTCTTGATCTGTTAAATCGAATTGGCGCTGACCTGGGACAGGAAGTGATTGTCACTCGAATCCCGGGGGAGGTCCTAAGACTCGAGGCCGTCGTGGATACCGAGCAACGCAAAGGCGAAATCCTGTCCGCACTTGCACCGGTAACCAACAATCTGGCCGTCCAGATGCAAATTGAAACCGCCGCCGAGGCACAGGAGCGCATATTGAAACAGCCTCTAGCTCCTACAGCCGGAGTCATTACAACCGAAACAGTCACGGCCAACACGATTGCAGTGCAGGCTGAAGTACGCCGCTACGTTCTCTCCCGCGGTTTTCCTGAGTATCAGGTGGACACTGAGGTAGGTCGGATTGCGAATCAAGTATTGATGCTTTCGCATCGCGCGATGCTCCACGTCTGGGCTCTCAAGAGTTTGGTGGGAAGGTTTACCTTGCAAGATTTGGAGACATTGGATGCGGAGACCCGTGCAAAGTGGCTCCGCATGGTCCAGTTACACGCGCACGACTTTCAACGTGAAGCCCAGGGACTAAGACGGGATCTCGCATTAATCTTCAATGCGCCGGATGGAGGCGGTTCGCAACGTCCAGGAGAACGTGGGGGCGACGCCCAACTTGCCCAAACCATCAGTCTGCTGATAAGCCAGGCGTCTGCAAATCACGAAATTGTCCAATCTGCATTCACTGTTTCGCCGAGGGGCCATTCACTTTCAGTAATCACCACGCCGCAGTTTTGGCAGTCCTTGGACCTTGCCAACCAACTGGCAGGTCAAATCCAAAACTCAGCATCATCCACCAGGTAAGTGCGCAATTCCGGCATGCACAATGAAGAGCAGCAGGAAGACCGGCACAAAACACCAAAGTTAAATTCATCTTGGAGAGAACGCCATGTCAACGTACTACAGCTTAAAAGTCACCTCCCGTTTCTTACTGCTAGCCCACTGCTTGCTGCTGACTGGCTTTTTACTTTTTACAAATCAGTCATCTCTAATGACAGCGCACGCGCAAAGCACGAGCGCGAGGCTGAGTGGAGAGGTTGTGGATCAGAACGGCGCTGTCGTTCCAGCCGCTGCTGTTATGATTGTGAATCCGAGCACCGGACTCACGCGCGAATCAACTACGAATGACGTGGGGTTCTACACGTTTCCGTCACTAGCCCCTGGTGGTTATACGGTGACCGTCCGGCGTGAAGGCTTCGCTCCGATCGAGATCAGAGAAGTTCTGCTAAATGTAAACGATCAGAAAGTGCTCCAAATTCAGTTGAAGGCAGGTGAGATTACAGAAGCTGTCCAAGTGACAACTGAAGCGCCACTCATCAATCAATCTCCAGCGGTTGGGACGATTGTTGATAGGCAGTTTGTGGAGAACATGCCTCTTAATGGACGTAGCCTACAGACCCTTATCAACCTGGCTCCTGGTGTTGTCACCACGGGAGCAAGTTCACAAAACCCCGGTCAGTTCAGCGTCAATGGCCAGCGCACAAACTCCAATTACTTCACTGTAGATGGCGTGAGCGCTAATTTTGGGACAAATAATTTTGCCGGGTTCAATCCGGCAGTGGCCGGCACCGTCCCCGCCACTAACATTCAAGGAAGCTTCAGCAATCTGGCCTCGGTGGATGCTTTGCAGGAGTTTCAAATCCAAACCTCAACGTTTGCTCCCGAATTTGGGCGTTCACCAGGGGCACAGGTCTCATTGGTAACGCGCTCTGGCGCCGTTCAATTTCATGGCTCGCTCTATGAATACTTCCGCAATGATGTTTTAGATGCCAATGACTGGTTTAATAATCAGAATGGAATAAGCAAGCAGCCGCTCAGGTACAACAATTTTGGAGGCACTTCTAGCGGTCCAATTATCCTGCCCCGCTTTGGCGAAGGTGGCCCAGCACTATGGCGCGATACTGGGACATTCTTTTTCTTCTCTTATGAGGGACAGCGGTTCCTTCTGCCACAGGGGGCTGTGCTTACAGTTGTGCCGTCCATAGCGGCACGAAGTGGGGCCCCGAATGATGTGGCGAGACAGATTCTAAATGCTTTCCCTATACCAAATGGCGGAGCAATCGTTAATGCCGCCGGGAATCTAACCGGCGGAGCAACGTTCACGGCTGCCTACTCGCAGCCATCCAGCGCCGATGCGGTGAGCATTCGCATCGATCACAACATGGGCCAGAAGATCACTCTGTTCGGTCGATATAACTATTCACCCTCGAAATCAGAGTCACGCAATACCCAAGCTCTATCGGCCTTTAACCGGATCGCAACAAAGACAGAAACGCTTACCTTCGGCTCGACACAGGTTTTAGGCTCATCAACGGTTAATGAGATAAGGTTGAACGGAAGCCGTCAGGATGGAACAAGTCGCCAAGTATTTGACGGATTTGGTGGCGGAATAGAGCCGTCCGAGACGGTCATCTTTCCGCCGAACGTACTTGATGGACCGCGGAGGGGCATCATCACACTCAACGGACTATCGCTAGTGTTTGGCAACCCATTCACAAGCTTGAGTGTTGGTACCGATGAACTCTTTCAGCAGCGACAGATCAACGTCGTTGATAACCTGACGTATACTCGCGGAGCTCACCAATTAAGGTTCGGGGCCGACTACCGCTGGCTTTCACCCATCATTGCGCCCGCTGGTTTCGTAAGCAACGCGCAATTCCCCAGTCTTCAAAACATCTACAACAATCTCGCCAGCTCTGTTTTCAGCCTAAGAGGAGTTGGCTATACGCTTCAGTTTCCTACCTATTCCTTTTACGGACAAGATACATGGCGTGTTACCCCACGTATGACGGTGACTTTTGGCAGCCGCTGGGAAGTGAATCCAGCTCCGACAGCTCGCGGTGAGAGGCACATTCTTACAGTTAAAGAGGTGCGCGACCTCAACGCAGTGGATTTCTCCTATCTTGAGTTGGCGCCGCTGGGGACGCCGCAATATCCAACGAGCTACACAAACTTCGCGCCACGCTTCGGAATGGCATATCAGCTAGTGCAGACTCCGGGACGAGAACTGATGTTGCGTGGCGGGGTAGGACTGTTTTATGACACAGGACAAAATGGTTTCGGTGCTGTCGGTTTCCCCTACTCTTCCAGTAGGTCAACACCCAATGTCCTTCTTCCGCTGCCGGAGTCTGTTGCGATATTTCCAGCGCCCAACTTCGCATTAAGTCCGACCAACAGAGCGAGCGTGACGGTAGCCGACCCAAGTTTTCGTCTGCCGCGTGTTTACCAATGGAACGTGACAATGGAGCAGTCCCTTGGCAACAATCAAACCGTTTCAGCAGCCTATGTTGCAGCCGTGGGCCGAGGATTGCTCAGAACCACCACGTTTTCATTTCTAGTAGCGCAAGATCCGGCCAATCCCACCAGGCCATTCAGCCCTAACTTTTCGTCGCTTACGGTGCGTGGAAACGGTTCGACTTCTGACTACCACGCGTTGCAAATTCAATTCAACAGGCGTCTCTCGCGGGGGTTACAAGCACTTGCCTCGTATACGTGGTCGCATGCCATCGACAGCGGGTCAGCCGACCTCGATCGGACGGTGCCTGGCAGCGTAGTTAACACCACCGTGGATCGCGGCAGTTCGGATTTCGACGTGCGGCATTCTTTCAGTGGGGCTTTCACGTACAACATCCCAGCGCCCACGTGGGGTGGAGTTGGTAGCGCGCTGCTGCGCAATTGGTCGCTTAATAGCGTCTTCTTTGTTCGCAGCGCATTACCATTCAACTTGATAGCCGACGAACAGCAAAGCACGACTTTGTTCCGCGTGAGTTTTGCACGCCGTCCCAATCTCGTTTCTGGCGCTTCACCGTTTATCGTTGACGACGCCGCGCCAGGCGGCAAACGGATAAACCCGGCGGCTTTTTCTTTTCCGGCAGCCGGTGACGCGCAAGGGTCGTTAGGGCGCAATGTGTTGCGTGGTTTCGGTGCCTGGCAGGCCGACGTAGGCCTGCATCGTCAGTTTCACTTGGCCGAGCGGGCTAGTATCCAGTTCCGCGTTGAATTTTTTAATGTGTTTAACCACCCGAACTTTGCCAATCCAGGCGCCCCCTTTGGTGTCAATCTGGCGTTTGCCAGTGCCACACCCGGCGCTATTGCCATCGACAACCCCCGTTATCGTTCTATGCGAATGCTTGGAAGGGGGTTAGGAGGTGGCGGTAACAGCGGTGGCTTCAATCCAATCTTTCAGGTTGGGGGACCACGCTCAATCCAGTTTGCCCTGCGATTTCAGTTCTAAGTAAGGCTATAACTTTTCGGGAGCTGTGTCAGAGACCACAACTGCGGGCGGGATTTCTAACGGCTGCGTTTTGCCTTGAAGATGGGCCGCTGCAGATTTCGAGAACAGATCCTTTGATGATTTGGTGGAGATTACATGAAGCATTGTGGAGTGATCAGTATCGCTTTTATCCGAGTGTTAATCATGGCATTAAGCATCCCGCTGACGCCCTTAGCGCAGACCCAGTCGTCAACTGCGTCGGCCCCAAAACCCGCTCGTCCCGAGGACGAAATCGTCCATCAGCTGCGGACGGCGCGGAACAATCCATCGCAGTACGTTGAACTCATTGTCAGACTGGTCAAGGAATTTCCTGAAACCCCTCACGCTGAGAGTGCAGGATTTTCCTTTTCGTCGGCGCTCAAGAGACAGGCCCGGACTGACAATGGCCCGGTGAAGATGCGCGAGCTCGCGAAACGTTTTATCGAAGGTACGGCGTCGGCGCCAGCAGTGTTACAGGTGCATACGAATGGATCAGCCATAAGAGCGATGCTCGACAATGATCTCACAGAGGAGGCGATCACGCTTGGGCGCCGAACTGTCGCTGTTCTGAATGAGAAGGAATATCTCGCGTTTTCACGAAAGCAGTACGACCGCGATATCGAGAGGGCTGTAAAGGCGAACCCGAGCTACAAGCCAAGACCGTTTGGCGAAGCAATGGCGATTGACCTGTTTAGACGAAAAAAGGCTGAGTACTACAGTCAGCTTGGACGTGCGTACCTCAAGCTTGATGATCTTGTGCGCGCTGAAGAAGCTTACAGGCAGGCTTACGAAATCGGGCAAGACGCTCCTGCCGCTGCAGGGATCGCGACGATTTTGGAAAGGCGCGGTAAAGATAAGGAGGCCCTCGAGTATCTGACGCACGCTGTCTTAACGGGCAAGTTGGATAAAGCCGGCATCGAGCATTTTTATAAGCATTACCGGATGATACATGGGGGTAGTCTGGATGGTGTCGAAGAGTATCTCGACCTTCGTTACCGACAGACTTACCGTAATCCGGTTAAGGGTGAAAAATATATTCCGACATCCAGTCGCACAGATCGGATTGTCCTGGCTGAATTCTTCACTGGGGCGGGCTGCATTCCATGTATTCCTTTTGATTATTCATTTGAGACGGCGCTAACCGATTACTCACGACGGGAATTCGTCCTGCTTGCCTACCACTGGCACGCGCCAAGTTTGGATCCTTTGGGTAACCGGTCGAGTGACGCGCGGGTAAAATATTACGAGGTTAATGGCGCTCCGTCGGTTTTTTTGGATGGACAGAAGTTCACTGTTGAGAGCGGTGGTGACGAAAGGCTCAAGAGTGAAGCCGAAAAAAAGGCGACAACCGTTTATTCGGCAGTCACTTCAGCTGTCAAGAGGAGTCTTGAAGCTCCATCGGGCGCGCAATTAACACTTAACGCCGAGCAGATGGAAAAGGGTGTAAAGACCGTAGTTACAGTCGCCAATCTCAAAGAAGCCGGGCCCGACGTCATCGCGCACGTCGCGCTTGTAGAAGAAGAGGTTTACTACAGTGGTGAGAATGGGCTTCGTTTTCATCCCATGGTTGTGCGTAGCCTTGCGCGGGTGGCGGGTGCAGACGGTTACGGCTTTCCGGTCAATGCGGCTCAGGCAAATCGGTTTGAATATGTTTTTGATGTCGAGGACATCATCGCGCAGAATCTGCGATATTACGACGAATGGCCCGTGGAGCGGAATAAAGAGGTAAATGACCGTGTTGGCGGCGATTCTGAATTTGACGTCGGCCGATTCAAGGAACAGAGGCATCTCATTAATCGGAGTCATCTTTCTATCGTAGCGTTCCTCCAGGACAATAAGTCCAAGAAGATCCTCCAATCGGCATTTCTTCAGCTGAAGGCAGAAAATTAAGCGAAACCACGTTGCCGGAGTAAAAGGAATGGTAAAGATGTTCTTTATGATCAGAGTTCAACGTGTTTGGCTGGCGACAACACTGACTTTAGCTTTTCTCGTTTGCGGGGGTTACAGCGCACTCTCCCAGGAGAACTCAGGGCCTATCCGGTGGGCCATCAAAACCGAAACTGGAACAATTGAGATCAGGGCAGGAGGCACGTTCTTCGCGCAACTGGTAGCTTCTATTGATGACGGCTGGTACCTTTATTCGCCTGAGCAGTCGCCGGGCGGACCTTTGCCCACCCGAATCAGCCTCGTCAAAGGTCAGCCTTTCAAACTCGCCGGTGAGATCGAAACCTCACTGCCGCGGACCTCATTTGACACCAACTTCAATATGGAGACGCAAGTATTTGAGGGTGAAGCCGTCTTTAAACTACCCGTCGCCGTTTTGGACAATACCGAGGAAGGCGGCGCGTACACACTTTCAGTAGCGGTTACCTTTCAATCATGTAATGAAACCACATGTCTCCCGCCCAGGACCGTCAGCTTAACAGCAGATGTGCGCGTCTTCGCAGCGGCTAGGGCAGTACCTCGGCAGTCGGTAATTGGTGCTGAAGCACCCAACAGGGGCGTCCAGCTGGGCAGTGGTTTGCCTAGTGTTTTAAGTGAGGGCATGGAGGTGCCGGAATTTTCATTTACTGATTTTGAGGGCCGCGAGCGCCGACTATCGGAGTTCCGCGGGAAGTATTTGCTTATCGACTTCTGGGCAACGTGGTGTAAGCCGTGCATTGCCGAGATTCCGTATCTAAAGAAGTTGTATAACAAATACCGCTCGCACGGTTTTGAGATCCTCGGAATGGACTCTGAGACGCTCGGGCAAGGCAATTCGGAAGTTGACCCTCAGTTTGTTAAGGATACTGATGAACGTGCCAGGCAAATCATCAGAACGCACCGGATCCTGTGGATACAGGCGACGGCAGAGACAGCAGTTCCATTGGCGGACGGCGTGTTTGGAGTGCAAAGCTTGCCGTGGAAAATTCTGCTTGATCGCGAGGGCAAAATAGTAACGCGGGTTAAAGATGGCAAAGAACTGGATGAGATGCTGACACGGTTACTAAGTAATAAGTGAGCGGAGGATTAATAGTGGCGATAAAAGGCGTTAACAAGCTGAGGTTACAAGCGCTCACGCTGTTGATCTGTGTATTGTGTTTTGGGCGCCTTCCGGTGGTTTACGCCCAGGCCCCGGCCCAAAGTGCTTCAACGACGCAATCCGACGATCCGATCCAGCGCATTAGGGATGAAGGGCTGAACCGCTCGCGGGTGATGGAAATCGCGTGGAGCATTACTGACCTTATCGGCCCGCGGCTGACCGGCTCACCGGGAATGAAGCGCGCGCGTGAATGGGCAAGCGCTCGTTTAACCAAGTGGGGATTGCATGATGTTCACTTTGAATCGTGGGGACCGTTTGGGCGTGGGTGGTCAGTGAAGAGATTTTCCGCCGAGCTGGTCGCGCCACAAGTTTTTCAAGTTATGGCGCTGCCGAAAGCCTGGTCGCCGAGCACAAATGGCGTCGTTACTGGTAACGTCGTTTACCTGGATGCGGACGATGTGGCCAGTCTTGAAAGGTATCGTGGCAAGTTAAAAGGCGCAATTGTGTTATTTACAACTCCCCGTGACTTGAAGCCTCATTTCGAACCCTTGGCATCACGACGCGATGAAAAGGAGTTGCTTGCACTTGCAAACAGGGCGGAGCCGGAGTTGGAGCAGGCATTTCTAGAAGCTACCCGGAGAAGACAGGCGCAGCAACAGCCATCACCAGAATTGGCGGCACGAATTAGGGTGGCCAGGGCGCAGCAGTTTTATCCCAAGAAGATACAATTCTTAATTGATGAAGGCGCTGCCGCTGCACTCGAGGTCAGTCGGGCCGGCGACGGTGGAACAATTTTCACTGAGCAAGCAATTGTTCCCGTACCGCTCGATTCGAAGGATGACGGCCTAGCCAGACGAAACCAGTCAAACCTGTGGGATAAAAAACCGCCGGTGAATCTTCCCCAGATCACCGTTGCGGCCGAGCACTACAATCGCATCGTGCGCATGTTGCAACGCGGGGAAGAACTCAGGATGACACTTGATCTCGCAGTAGAATTTCATGACAAAGATTTGCTGGGTTACAACACGGTTGCAGAAATTCCTGGAACAGATCTGAAGGACGAGGTGGTGATGTTAGGGGCGCATTTCGATTCCTGGCATACCGGCACAGGGGCGACAGACAACGCGGCTGGATGTGCCGTCATGATGGAAGCGGTACGTATCCTGAAAGCACTGGACCTCAAGCCCCGACGTACTATTCGTCTGGCGCTTTGGGAGGGCGAAGAGCAGGGTTTGCTCGGGTCAACGGCATATGTGAAAGAGCACTTCGGTTTCCTGGGCGACGGCACATACAACTCCTTAAGTGAATCCTCCTTCCTTCAAGCTGAAGCACGCAGGCGCGGCGAGCAGTTGAAGCTAACCACAAGGCCGGCTTACGAAAAGATTTCCTCCTATTACAACCTGGACAACGGCGCTGGACGGATAAGAGGTATTGGCACCAATGGAAACGAGGAGTTGCGGCCGATTTTTCGCAGATGGCTGATGCCGTTTGCCGATCTCGGCGCTTCCACTGTCTCAGCGGCAGGTTCCGGAGGGACGGACCATGTGTCCTTCTATCAAATAGGCATCCCAGGTTTTCAGTTTATTCAGGATTGGATTGAATATTTTACTCGCACGCACCACTCGAATATGGACGTCTTTGACCGGCTACAGGAGGAGGATTTAAAACAGTCGGCGGTTATTGTCGCGGCCTTTGTTTACAATACGGCGATGTTAGAAGAAAGGCTGCCACGCCGGCCGCTCAAATAACCTGTGAGATCGTGGACTGAAAAAACTCATGGTCGCGCCAGCGGAATTTTCATTCGCAGCCACGCTCTGCTCGAACTCTTCCGGCGATTTGTAGCCTAGCGCCGAGTGCAAGCGGCAACGATTGTAATACTGTTCAATGAATGCCTCGATGTTCGTGCGCCGGTGCTCGAGATCTCGATAATCGTTGGCGTAGATCTCTTCCCGCTTGAGCGTCTTCATGAAGCTCTCGCAACTGGCGTTGGGCTATTTTGAGCGGCTCAAATCTCGAGACGGGAACGTTCTATACGAAAGCCGTTGAGGTTTCCCAGAGCGCCAAGCGACAACGTTTCGGTCGTGAAGAACTGTCGCGCGACACTCTGTATCTCTTCGGGAGTTACCAACTCGATACGGCGAATGACCTCGTCCGGTGGCAACCGCCGGCCATGAATGATCTCCTGCCTTGCTAGAGTCCCTGCGCGAGCACTCGAGGATTCCAACCCAAGCAGTATTGAAGACACCGCTTGCTCTTTGGCCAACTGCAACTCTTCGACGGTGACGCTCTCCCTAACAATCCTGCGCAGCTCTCTGATTGAGAGATCCACCACTTCATCCAGGTGTTGAGGCGAGGTCCCGGCGTAAATCGTAAAAACGCCGACGTCAGAAAATGTGCTGCCGCCGGCACCCACCGAGTATGCGAGGCCTCGTTCTTCCCGAATCTTCTGCCACAACCTGCTCGACGTGCTGCCACCGATGATGGAAGCCAACAAGCTGGCCGCATACCGGTTCTCACTGCGTGCCGTGACCCACGGTGAAGCGATTATCACGTGCGCCTGTTCAAGCTCCTTTTTCTGCTCAATCAGGATAGGCGCCGCCGGTTTGGGGTTGGGGGCGGGCTCAATGTGCGGCGCTCCGCCATTCCGATGTTCAAACGCCCTGCCCACCAGATCAACGAGTTGCGCGTGGTCGATACTCCCCGCCGCTGCCACTACCAGGTTTGCTGCGGCAAACTCCTTGGCGTGAAACTCTGCGGTTCTGGAATGATCAAACGAGGAGACAGTCTGCGGCGTGCCTTCGATCGGTCTGCCCAAGGGCTGATCCGGGAAGTAAGCAGCATTGAAAAGCTCGCCGAGCAACTCATCAGGAGTGTCCTCAACCATCTTCATCTCTTCCAAAATAACCTTTTGTTCCCGTTCAAGGTCTTCCTGGTCGAATTTTGGATTCGCGATCACGTCGGCGAGAAGATCAAAAGCTTCAGGAAGACGACGATCCGCAACCTTTACGGCGAAACCAGTCATCTCATGAGTCGTATAAGCGTCAAGATGTCCCCCAAGTCTGTCTGATTGGACAGCGATGTCTTTGGCTGTTCTGCTCGTAGTTCCTTTGAAAACAGAATGCTCAATGAAATGGCAGATGCCATTTAGCTCCGGCAACTCGTGACGGGACCCGCGGCGAACCCAAATTCCGGCGGTCACGGAGCGCAATCCCGGCATGTGCTCGGTCAATACCGCGATACCGTTCGAGAGTTTTGTGGATTTCACTTCGTCGATCATTGATTGCCTTTAGCTAAAGTAGGTGAATGTAACCTCGGTTTATTTGGGGAATGGCATCCTAGCACGGGCGAAAAGGCGCAGCAAAGCCGGGTCGCCATAGGGGTTAAATGCTTGACAGACCCCGAAATCTTGGCGGAAAATGGCCGTCTGTTGAGGGTTCCCGGTAAGTCTCCTGCCTTGAACCAGTTCCCGTTTCGACGAGAAGCGGTTTACGGGTTGTTTTCACCCGAATGAGTAACCTGAAAAAGCCCTTCGGCTCAGTAAATCGACCGTTACTGCTTCTGCTAGAAGCGTAGCTGTCGCGGGTCTGCATTGGGAGGTTTCGTGGTGATGAAAAGACTATTTAGCGCCTGTTTTTCCGTGGTTGTGCTTTGCAGTTTTGCAAATGTGGCTGCGAGCCCCGCAAAGAAAACCCTGGCGACTATTGCGGGTTCGGTGAACGACTCGAACGGCAGCCCCGTCGCCGGAGCTTTAGTTTCGCTACTGAAGGAAGGCGCAGATGAAGTTGTAAAGCAGATCAAAACCGACGCTGGCGGTCGCTTCAGCACTAAGGTGGCTCCAGGCCGCTACGGCCTCAAGGCCATTGCGCAGGGATTCCACGAGGTAGTCTTCTCCTCCATCGAAGTACACGCCTCCCAGGAACTTATCTATCGTTTTAATTTAGAACCCGCCGGTTCTGGACGAACCCTTCCTGAACTGCGCAAAGATCGAGATGATGTTAAGTGGACGCTGCGCTCCTCGGCCAGCCGGCGCTCGATCTTCCAGGTACAGGAAGAAGATGCTGAAGACATTAGGGCTGTTTTAGGAAACGATGCGCCGGCGTCTGAGCAAACATTAGCAACAGATGCAGTACAAGTGTCGTCTGATTCCCGACCACAGGGCGTCATCGAAACCTACTTCGCGAGTGATAGTTATGGGTCAGCCTACGCTGGATTGAATTTCGCAATAGCCACTTCAGCATCCGATGACATTGAGTTGATTTTCGCCGGCCAGACAGGTCTGGGAGCGGCTGCGCCAGAACGATTTCAAGCTCTGGCACGCGTGCGAGCAGGAGATCGCCACCGTTTGAATCTGGCTGCTGAAGGCCTCAGGTTCGCGAACCCTGTGCTGACTCGTCACACTCTCGACGCACCAATCGGCGGCCAGTTCTCGGTAAGAGCTGTGGACGAATGGATAGTTCGTGATGGTGTTGTGATCGTCCTCGGGCTGGACTACTCGCGCTTCGTCGGAGGGAGCAGTGCATTTTCACTGTCGCCTAGGTTAGGGGTTCAGTTCGACGCAAATGCGCGGACTAGATTCAGAGCGGCATACGCCAAAGGCGGAGATGAAGATCAAATTCAGGATTTCGCTACATTCGAGAATGCCGACGTTGCGTTCACAAATAGCAGCAACCCGGTTGCGTACGTAGACGGGCAGGCAGTGATGGAGCGCAGTCACCGTTTGGAGTTTGGTGTTGAAAGAATACTCGACAACAGTTCCAACGTTGAAGCTACCGCATTTTTCGATACCACTCAGGGGCGAGGCATCGGATTGCTGAGCTTTCCGGCAACAGGCTTGTCGGGGGTGACGGCCGAAAGCCTTATTAACGTTGTAAACCAGCAGGGCGGCGCCAAAGGGTTGCGAGTGGTGTACACCAGGCGCCTCAATCAAGTGTGGACAGCGTCTGCAGGTTACTCCTTCGGACGCGGTCAACGTCTGTCAACGGGCTTCGTGACAGCCGACGAACTCTTCTCTGACGGATTCTTCCACAGTGCGGCGCTGCAGTTTGGCGCAGGTTTTCACACCGGCACGCGAATTCGGACGGTGCTGCGATTCTCTCAGGACGCAACTGTGTTCGCTATCGACCCATTTGCCGGAAGGCTCGGGGTCTACGATCCCTCACTTAGCATTCAGGTAACTCAGGAACTGCCGAGTTTCGGACTGCCCGTCCGTGCTGAGGCAATACTCGACGCCCGCAATCTGATGGATGCGCAGACCAATACGGAAAATGGCGAGATCCTGACCTTCTTGAACGCCGGCCGTCGCTCAGTCCGAGGTGGTATATCGCTGCGGTTCTAGTGTGATTCGGCGTCCGGCACGACGTCCAAATTCTTGGAAAATTCCGAAAACTTGGACTTCAGTCGAGTTGTGCTTGAAAAACCTAAGTAGGTCTCGGTCAGCGGACCGGAAAAGGCGGGGGAACTTATAGCTGTTTAGGGCGATTTCACCCCTCCGAATAGATCGTGGGAGTGAAAGACCCAATCTTAAGGCGTTCGGAACATACATTGCCTTTTTAGTTACTTTGGTGGTCAGCTCCAATAACTTCCTGTGAAACGATCAGTCCTAACAACTCAAACGTGGCTCTTGCTGATAACCGCTGCAATACTCATCGCGGCCGGCGTGCTTAATTTTGCCCAGCGTTTGAGAAGGGAAACACCTGCGACTGACGGTGTTGAATGGGTCGATACGGAACAGGGAATCATCGCGAAATCTGTAGAACTCGGTTCTGCCGCCGCGCGCGCGCACCTCCTGCCCGGTGACCGTTTGATAGCGGTTTTGCAGGGAAATACTTATGAGGAGGTTGTTGGGGCGAGGAATGTTCAAGTCTATCTCGACCAAACGAATGTGGGCGGCGAGATTCACTACTTGATTGAAAGACCCTCGTACCCCGAAGAGAGCCGCTACTACTACGCCGATCTAGACGACCTTGGCGCGGTTCATAAGTGGACCCCGCGTGAGCTCTACATCAATTTGCTCGGTGTAATCTACCTGATTGTCGGTTTCTTTGTACTTTTCAAACAAGGTGGCCACGCGCCTTTCGTTATTCACTTTGCCTCACTGTGTCTGGCAGCCTTTGTCTTTCACTTTTACACCCCGCTTGGAAGCTATCGAGATCTTGATCTGGCGATCGCATTTCTGAGGAATGCAGCATTCATAATCTTCCCACCTCTTTTTCTACACTTCTGCGCGCTATATCCAACACGGCAACGCCTGTTCAATGACCGGCGTTGGCGTGCGCTGATTCTTTATGTCCCGGCTTTTCTGCTCCTGCTGGCGGCGGATTTTCTGTTCCTGCGCGACGAGATCGCCAAGGCGTTGCCGTTCGTTCGGGAGAACATGCCAGCTCCATCCGAGAACGTCTACGGATTATTTTATCGAATCAGCTTCGTTCACTTCGCAGTCGGCCTAATCGCCAGTGCCGTGTTGTTGGTTCGCACGTGGGCTCGCGCTAAACAGGCGGTGGTACGACAGCAGATCAAGTGGGTAGTCTGGGGTACGGTGTTGGCAGTGGCGCCATTCACGATGCTTTACGGCATAGGCTACTTGCTTGGCGCTGAAACAGATCGCTGGCTGACCGAAGCCGCAGTTCTTCCTCTGATTCTCATACCTTTATCATTCGGTTATTCCGTAGTTCGCTACCGCTTGATGGACGTTGAGTTGGTGGTTCGCCGAGTGTTTGTGTATGCACTCACCACCCTCGCGATCGCCCTCATGATCGGTTCGGTTGTGTACCTCGCGGGTCTGTATGCGCTGGGGGGCGATGTGAGTTTTAGCTCAGGCGAGATTACACTGCGCGTTGTCGTCGCAATCATAGCCATGGCAGCTATCGTGATGATCGCGGCGCCGGTCAAATCCTTTCTACAAGAGTGGGTGGATCGGCTCTTCTACGGTGAACGCTATGACATGCGTAACAGCTTGCTGGATTTCGGGCGCACGTTGTCGGCCACTACTGCGCTCGAGCCACTACTCGATGCGCTGGTTAGCCGCCTTCAGGAAGTTCTGAATCTCGAAAGGGTCGCCATATTCATTGAGGACAAGATCGCTGCTTCCGGTTACCGAGTAGCGCGTGTTGCAGGTCTCTCGTCTGAGATCATCGTCCCACCCGACTTTAGAGAGATGATTCGAGTCCGCTCAGCAGAGAGCGGAGTTGTTCGGGCCGACGATGTTGAAATCAATCCAGACACTGCCGGTTTTGTGCGCCGAGCCCTTCACTACTACGTCCCATGTGTTGTCCGCGGTCGTATGGTGGCGGTCATCGGTCTCGGTCGTTCTGCGGATGGTGCACTGCTATCATCCGAAGACATTGAGATACTGCGGACGGTTTCAGGCTATGTTGCAGTCGCCATCGAAAACAGCCTGCTCTACCAGGAGCAGCAGGAACGAGCTGCTGAACTGAAACTTCTGAAAGAGTTCAACGAATCTATCATCGAGTCTATCAATGTGGGTCTGGTTGCGGTCGATCTGGACGGTCGTGTAACTCGGCTCAACTCCGCACTTGAACACATCCTGGATCTGAGACGAGACGCGGCTGTTGGAAAGAAAGTAGAAGAGCTATTTGCTGATGACTTTACCGACACACTGCGTCAAGTACTGGGCCGCGATGGGTGGCGGCTCAGGGAAATCCGCAACATATATAAGATTCATAGCGCAACTCGCGGTGGGCGAACCCTCGTTCTGAATATTGCGATTGCCCCCCTGCAGGACGCGAATGAGCAGACCGGCGCACTGGTCGTGCTTGAAGATGTCACCTCGCGTATTCATCTCGAAGAGCAACTGCAGCAACGCGAGAAATTGTCGTCCATCGGACTTCTCGCTGCTGGTGTGGCACACGAGGTCAATACTCCTTTGACCGGCGTGTCTTCGTACACGCAGATGCTCCTGAGCATGTTGCCAGAAACAGATCCGAAACACGCATTGCTCCAGAAGGTCCGCAGGCAAGCTGAACGCGCGACGAATATCGTCAACAATCTGCTCAACTTTTCACGGACCGGAGGCGCTACTCAGTTTTCTGAGGTCGACGTCAGCAACGTGCTTGATGACACCGTCCAACTACTGGAACCGCAGTTGCGCCGCAGTCAGATAGAGATTATTCGCAAGTATGATCCAGAGGCTCCAAGGATTTTTGGCAACAGCGGCAAGTTGCAGCAGGTGTTTACGAATCTGATTTTGAACGCTCGAGACGCAAATCCGGATGGCGGCAATATCACACTCATAACACGGCGAGAGGACCATGCGACCGTGGTCGAGGTCGAAGACGACGGCATCGGGATCGCTCCTGAGAACGTCGCGAAGATCTACGATCCGTTCTACACCACGAAGGGAGTGGGCCGCGGTACCGGGCTCGGACTTGCGGTCTCCTACGGAATTGTTCAGGAGCATTCCGGTCACATCAACGTGGAGAGCGCCCCTGGTCGAGGAACCACATTCCGGATCACGTTACCAACGGCGGGCGCCCGCGCCCGACTGCAGGCGGTGGGCGACTGAACGTCAAACATCATTGATTTCGATCATGGGGCAATTTCAGCGTGACCGCTGGGGTTGCTCGTTTTGTTTAACGGCAGTTCTCGCCTAAACTTTTGAATTAACTCCCCCGCGCTATAGTTTTGTTTCCGTGGCTAAAATAGAAAAAAGAATGGCGAAGAAAGGTTCAGTTCTCGTCGTCGACGACGAGGAGATCATGCGCGAAGTCTTAGAGACCTTGCTCTCGAACGAAGGCTATCGTGCTGATCTGGCAAAAACAGGGGAGGAAGGCCTCGAGTGTTATGGACGCCGCGCTTACGACGTCGTGTTGCTCGACGTTTCGATGCCGGGCATTGGCGGCCTTAAATCGCTCGAAGAGTTCCTGAAAATGGATCCCGATGCGGTTGTTGTGATGATCACGGCCTATGCGACGTTCGATCACGCAATCGCAGCATGGGAGCGGGGTGCTTTTGGCTGCATCCGCAAGCCCTTTCAGAATGAACATATCGTTGAAACAATCGCCGCTGGGATAAAACGCCGACGCAAAGAAGAAGAACGGCGCACGTTGCGACGCGCGATGAGTCGAGCCGTTGACCGCGGGTCGATCGTTGGTCGTTCGGACGTGATGCAGGAGGTCTTTCGTCTGGTCGAGCAGGTAGCGCCCGCCCGCTCCACTGTTCTGATCACGGGCGAGAGTGGCACCGGAAAAGAACTTATCGCCAAAGCCATTCACGAGGCGAGTCCACGCGCCGGAAAGCAGTTCGTCACCGTTAACAGTTCAAATATTCCATCTGAATTACTGGAGTCAGAACTCTTTGGACACACCCGTGGCGCTTTTACCGGTGCAGTAGCGGCGAAGAAGGGGTTGTTCGAGGTCGCTGACGGGGGCTCGATTTTCCTCGATGAAATAGGAGACATTCCACCGGAAACCCAGGTTCGCTTGCTGCGAGTAATACAGGAACGCGAGTTTACGCCTTTAGGTGATACAACGCCCCGACGGGTGGATGTGCGCATCATCGCTGCCACAAACATCGATCTCAAGGAAGCGGTCAGGCAAGGTACGTTCAGGGAAGACCTGTACTACCGGCTGGCGGTTGTACCAATTGAGTTGCCCCCATTGCGCGATCGTCCTCAGGACATTCTTCCCCTGGCGCAGCACTTCATTCGCAAGTACAACGAAGAGAATGTCCGCGAAGTTTCCGAGCATATCGCGCCGGAGGTGTTGGCGCTGTTGGAGGCTTATTCATGGCCCGGCAATGTTCGGGAACTGGAAAACGCAATTGAAAGGGCCGTGGTAATAGCGCCAGGGAACGAGATTTCCCGCCAGTGTCTGCGCCCGGAGATTAGCGATCCCGAATCAGTGGCTAACCGCTCGCACGAGGGCGCAAGCAGTGCAGCTGTGCAGAACATTGGACGTGGCGTTAACTTTTATGATGAAGTGCGCCGCTTCGAAATTGATCTTATCCGTCGTGCGCTGGAACAAACCGGCGGCCATCAATCGCGCGCGGCCCGGTTGTTGGGCATGAACGCTACCACCCTCAATTCCAAGATAAAGACCTACAACATCAACCTCCGCCCGTAGCCGTAGCCGTAGCCACAGATAACGCACATAAAACGGATCTGAAATGAAAGCCCGTTTGGCCGCGGATTAACGTTGACGAAAGGGATATGAACGGAAAGGACTTCGAGTCTCCTTACGAACCGGATTAGGTGGCCTTGCACAAAAAGTACGAAATAGGCCTTTTCTCTGTGCGACCTCTGCGTCCTCTGTGTCTTGGTGGTGAAGGAACTCGCCGAAAACACAACCACAGAGTCACAAAGAAACACAGAGGTCGCACAGAGAAGACAATTGAGCAGACACTTTTTGTGCAAAGCTGGATTAGGTTGTGTTTAATTTCGGTTGAGGCCTTTCTTACGCTTCAGATCTTTTTTTCTTTCGCGTTAATCCGCGGCCCTTCTCACTTCGTAGCCCCACAGTAGCTTCATTGTGATAATCTTTGCGCGCGTTTTGCAGATCAGCTCATCCCAGGAGGTCCCGCATTGCGAAGGCGTGAATTGGATGGTTGTCCGATTTCAGGTGCGTTGCAAATGATTGGCGATAAGTGGACGTTGTTGGTGGCGCGCGATCTTGCTCAGGGCCCAAAACGAACCATGGAACTGATAAATGGCCTCTATCCGATTAGCAGCCGCACTCTCGTCGATCGCCTTCGGGACATGGAGAAGGACAATCTCGTAATTCGTAAGGATTTTGGCGGTAACCCGCCACACATCGAATACACGCTGACGGATCGCGGACGTCTGCTACTACCGCTGGCAGATGCGCTCAGACAACTGGGTCAAACACTTGGTTGTAACGACTGTGACGACCGACGAGTGCAATTGGGAGAATACTGTGGAGTTTGTCCTCGCAACCCCATACAGAAACTTGAAGTTGAACTTCCCAGAGCCGCCTCGCCTTTACGGCAGCGTCGCGATGATTCAATCGTGTTGCTTTAATCTTCTTGCGCAACCAATTCGGGATTGTTGGGCACCATGCTTCCATCCGGTTCAATGATCGCCTGACGATCTGGAGTTATATGCTCACCCTCAATCGTCACTTCGTCGCCACTGGGCATGGCAACAGGCAGGTGGTCTAGAAATCGCTCGGCATCAATAGCAGCCATGCAACCGCTGCCAGCGGCGGTCACAGCTTGTCGATAAACTGAATCCTGGACATCCCCACAAGCGAAAACGCCCGGAATATCCGTTGCGGTGGACCGCCCCGCGGTCTTCAGATACCCAACGTCATCCATCTCTAATTGACCGCGAAAGAGCTCCGTATTCGGCTTATGACCAATAGCTACAAAAACTCCTGAACACGGGAAGATCCGTTCCTCACCCGTCTTAACGTCGCGCAGTCGGACCCCGGTAACGCCTTGTTCCTGATCGCCCAAAATCTCGTCAACAGTGGTGTTCCAGATAAACTCGATCTTCTCGTTCTTAAATGCCTTGTCCTGCATTATCTTTGACGCCCGCAACTTGCCACGACGGTGGGCAACGTAAACACGTGAGGCATAGCGCGTCAGGAAGGTTGCCTCTTCCATCGCAGTGTCCCCGCCGCCGACTACCACCAGGACCCGATTGCGGAATGCGGGTAACGGACCGTCGCAGGTTGCGCAGGCCGAAACACCGTTCCCGCCAAAGCCATCCGGGACTTTTGCTTCTCCGGGAATACCTAACCACTTCGCCGATGCCCCCGTCGCAATAATCAATGTCTCGGCTATGATTGTCTGGTCCGAGGAGTAGAGTCTGAACGGTCGGCGGCTGAGATCCACTTCAGTTATCCAGGTTTCCATAAATTCCGCGCCAAAACGCTCGGCTTGGCGGCGGAATTCAAACATCAGATCTGGACCCTGAATGCCCTGAGCAAATCCCGGATAGTTCTCGACATCTGTCGTAATCATCAGCTGACCGCCTGGCGCCGTCTGCTTCTCAGCATCAACAGGCGCGTCAATCAGAAGCGGTCTGAGATTGGCACGACCAGTATAAATCGCTGCAGTGAGACCTGCCGGTCCTGAGCCTAAAATTACAACTTCCCGATGAAGGGTTTCGATGGCCATTTCTTTAGTCTTTTTTCCTCCTTGTATGGCTCAATTGGATTACCCGAATGGCGGGTAAACGGCACGAGAGTATAGCCTTTTGGGTAACGCGTATAGTATAACTACCGTCATTGGTGGAGTCGAATTTGCGAACCCAAGGGCCGTTCGCGTTTGTGGACAACACCGCGGGAATTAACGAGAGGCTGGCACATTTTTGAACGAAAGTGATCCGCGAACGATTGAAACCGTCGCCGTAATTGGTGCGGGTACAATGGGACACGGCATTGCGCAGGTAGCCGCTGGTGCCGGCTACAAAGTCATCCTTCGAGATGTGGACCGCGAAATTCTTGCCCGCGGTATCCAAGCCATCGAGCGAAACCTCGCCAAAGGCATTCAACTCGGCAAACTGACCGAGGCTGACAGCGACAAGACCCTGCAGCATATACGTGGCACGACTAGTCTGGAAGAGGTTTCCAGCGCCGATCTAATAATCGAGGCAGTACCTGAACGACTCGAGCTAAAACAGGAGATCATAAGAGAGGTCGAATCGCTCTCCTCGAAACCCTTTGTTTTTGCCACAAACACTTCTTCACTCTCGATAACGGAGATTGCAAAAGTTTCGCGCCACCCACAATCGGTCATTGGCATGCACTTTTTCAATCCTGTTCATATCATGCGGCTGGTTGAGATAGTGATGGGCCGGGCAACCAGCGAAGAAGTTAGGGACGTTGCACTCGAGGTCGCTCGTTCAATGCGCAAGGAGCCCATCGTCGTGCGCGACGTTCCAGGCTTTGCCTCCAGCCGCCTGGGCGTGGTGCTTGGTTTGGAAGCGATGCGAATGGTTGAACAAGGAGTCGCGAGTGCCAAAGACATCGATACGGCGATGGAGCTTGGTTACAATCATCCAGTTGGACCATTGAAATTGACTGACATGGTTGGGCTGGATGTGCGCCTTAGTATTGCTGAGTATTTACATCGTGAACTGGAGTCTGAGTCTTTTCGACCCCCTGCAATTCTGCGCCGGCTGGTAAGCGAGGGTAAACTGGGAAAGAAAACTGGCGAGGGGTTTTACCAGTGGAACGACAACACAGAAGGTGCGCGTGGCGCGCATCCTTTATGAGAGGAAACCCGCACGCTTGTTACATGCTATGAGCACTCCGACAAACTTCGAAGAGAAAAGATTTGCTTTACGCATGGCGCTGCGCCTGCCAATCGTTGTTTCGGGTCGCGCTGAAGATGGCTCTGCGTGGAGCGAACCCACCGAGACCGATGACATCTCGACTTCAGGTGCCCTGTTTCACCTGAATCAAAAGGTTACGCGGGGTGAAAGACTTTATCTGCGCGCTCACCGGCCCGATGGTGCGCCTATCGAGGTTACCGCGGTAGTGGTTCGTACAGCACCCGCTATTTACGGTACTGCTCGCGTCGGCGTGCAGATTGCCGAGCCTACAGAAAACTGGCTACGTCTATTTGTCTCCTGGGTGGCAGATGACCAGCCCGCAGCAGATCCCGAAGCTCCCGCACCAGAATAAAAAGTCAGTCCTTTATTGCCAAACGAAATCCTACACACGGAAGTGATTGTGTGAAAAACCCATGAAGCCAGTGGATATAATGAAGAAGCAGGATCCTAAACACGGCAGTGTGTAGTGTTTTTTAGATCCAGCCTACAAACAAACCGCACACCCCCCCCATTTTTTCAATGTGACCAACTCACAACATGAGTGACATTGAGAACATCTCGTGGTTACTTCTGAGTCGGTAACATTGAACAAATCAGGAGGGGGGAGCGGCGCCCCGCCGCCCCTCCTCTCTTTCAACGATACCGACTGAAAACGCGCATTCTCTTCGTGTTTTTTCGGTCGAGTAGACGAGGTGCCCCCGAACCATATTGGGTGAGTGAACACCGTGTGGTCCAGTAGCCGCCTCGTCCCTCACAGAACCGGACAAGTGGCTTTCCCAACATCCGGCTCTTCAGCTTCCCTTCAGAGCCGACACGCGGCGACACGGTTCTAACTGGTGCATGATCCGCACAGATGGCCAGCCTACCCAGGCGAGAGCATCGTTGAATCGCTCCCAGTCGTAGCTCCGCTTCTGGCTTTGTCGGTTCAGCCATTTGTACACGAGCCGCGTGAACTGGGTTCTGAACGAGCTGCACATCTGCCAGTTGTCCGTGATGGCGTAGTAGTTTAGATGGCCTGCTAGTTTCAGTTTGGCCCGGCGCAACAGCTCGCCTTTCTTTAACCGGCTGCGTTCTCGCTGAAGCCATTCCTTCACTTCTTTCAGCTTGTAGCGATACTTCTTCGCTGAGGTCTTTCGTTTCACCTTGAATCCGCCCTTCTTCGTGTGCCCGCAATAATGCGTGAAGCCCAGAAAGTCGAACGTCTCGGGCTTCTGGCCACGGCGGCGGGCGTTCTCTTCGGCGAAGCGTCCGAACTCAAACAGTTTCGTCTTGCTTGGTTCTATCTCCAGATGAAACTGCGCCAGTCTTGCCTCCATCTCCCGCCGAAACCTTTCGGCATCCTCGCGGTATTGAAAGCAGGCCAGGAAGTCGTCCGCATAGCGAAAGTAATAGGCCTCTCCCCGACACGTCCGCTTGAACCGCCGCTCAAACCACAGGTCGAGCGCGTAATGGAGGTACACGTTGGAGAGCAGCGGTGATAGATTTCCGCCCTGCGGTACTCCTTCATCGCTGGCCCGCACCAACCCGTCTTCCATTATGCCGCCCTTCAGCATCCTCACGATCAGTCGCAGCACGCGCTCATCCCCAATGCGGTGTTGCAGGAACTTCATCAACCACTCTTGATTCACATGGTCAAAGAAGCCTTTGATATCCGCTTCGACGATGTAGCTTACTCGTCGCTGCTGGATCGTGCGCCCCAACTCGTCCAGCGCCTGGTGCTGCGTGCGTCCGGGGCGATAGCCGTACGAACCTTCAATGAAGTCCGCCTCGTATATCTGCTCCATTACGCGTCCCAGTGCCAACTGCGCCAGCTTGTCTTCGAAGCACAGGATGCCCAGCGGTCGTTGCTTGTTCGTGCCCGGTTTTCGAATATAGGTGCGCCTGACTGGTTGCGGTCGATATCCCAGCCGTCCCAATCGGGCGCTTAAGTCTGCGAGCTGTTGCTCCAGCTTCACCCCATATTCTTCCTTTCCTACTCCGTCTATTCCTACCGCCCGGTCGGCCGGTAGGTCCGCATAGCAAGCCCGCAGGTGGTCCAAGTCGGTCCCATAGTGGTATATCGATGTGAACCGGGCCTCTGGCTCCTTGCGCGCCCGCTCCCCTATTCGTGTTAGGTCTCTTGCCATCTGCTTGCTACCTCTGCGTGTAGTAGATGTTTGTCCACCCACGAGCAAAAGCTGTGGAGGCCTTCACTCCACCGGCATTACCCGGCTTCATCGCTATCCCGGCCTCCATCCCGTTCCAGTCAGCCTTTGACGCACTCCGTTTTACTGTTGCGCGTCATACTTGGCGTCGTTCAGGGCTCGCCAAGACTGTCTCTGGCCCGCCTGGGTCGTTCACTATCACGGTGTGTTGCTCGATGCTGTCTGCCACCCCGGAGTGGAAGTCGAGTGCTCGTCACTAGCGCCCTCGCCTTTGTTGCCTGCATCCATCACAACGGCCTTGGCCCACCCAAATTCACCACGATATCGGGGCTAATTACCAGATTCAGCGTCCTACGCTTCACCTCGCAACCTTTGTTGTCTCCGTGTTCCTCGGCGCGTCCTTAGGTGTAGAGTTTCCGCTCTGGCTCTTTCGATTGCCAGCCGGGGGCCTAGTTACTCCATAGACTCGCTTTACGCACTTCGACCAACATATGGGATGGTTGACTACTCCTTTCCCAGTGGGCTTCGCTCCCACTTGATACTGAACCCTATCCAGGTTTAACTATGATTTCGTGGATCGTGGCGTTCTGAATTTTACTTCCGTTCTGAGCTAGTACTGTTGAAAACTAAGAAGGGGGTGCGAATCTTTGTAGGTCGGATCTGAAGGCATCTATACACTTCCGTGTACAGGATTTCCTTGGTTCAAGACACGAGTGGTTACTGGGGCTTACACTGTTATGAATTAGGTTTTTATTGCTGTGTGCAGGATTGAGCGTCCAATAGCAGGACGGACCAACTTTCACACTTCCTCCAATCCATCTTATCCGTGTTATCCGTGTTATCTGTGGCTACATCTGTTTGACGCCCGCTCTAACCTGCCATTAGGATTCCCGCGTCAAAATCCAAACAAAGTTGAGAGCCAACGACATGTCTTCTTACGAAACTCTACTGCTTGAGCGACGCGAGCAGGTAGCGATCATCACCATCAACCGCCCGGAAAAGAGAAATGCACTTAATATCAAAACCAGAGAAGAAGGCGCCGCTCTACTCGATGAACTGCGTCAGGATGACTCGGTGCGGGTTGTCGTAATCACCGGCGCGGGCGACAAGGCGTTCATAGCGGGTGCAGATATCGCAGAATTCGCCGGACGCACCGCCACGATGCAACGCGATGTGATGATGGGCCGGTCGCTGTTTACCGCAATCGACACCTTCCCGAAACCGATCATCGCAATGGTCAACGGTTACTGTCTGGGAGGTGGATGCGAGTTGGCAATGGCCTGCGACATCCGGATAGCGTCTGAGAACGCTTCCTTTGGGCAACCAGAGATAAACCTCGGAATCATACCTGGCGGCGGCGGGACACAGCGACTTACGCGGTTGGTCGGCGAAGGCAAGGCAATGGAGTTGATCCTCACTGGGGAGATTATCGATGCGCGCACCGCCTTCTCGATTGGCTTGGTAAACCACGTCGTGCCGGCAGCGGAATTGGAAGCAAAAACGATGGAGATTGCGACTCGAATTGCAGATAAGGGTCCAATTGCGCTGCGACTGGCAAAGGAAGCGGTAAAGCTTGCCTCGCGTTCAAATCTCGATGAAGGTTTGCGCCGCGAAGTTGACCTATTCGCACTGTGTTTTTCTACCGAAGACAAAGATGAAGGTGTAAAGGCGTTTCTGGAAAAACGAAAACCCACATTCAAAGGCCGCTAGTTTCCAGAGACACCACGTGAATCTTTAGTCACCAATGTTTGTTTTGGTGTGTCAATTTCTAGGTGGCTATCTTCTCCTGGTTTGTACTAGTGAATCTTAGTCATCCATGTTTGTTCTGGTGTGGTTAGTAGCGGAGCACCGGCGCCTTTTCGTGTCATTTCGTCTAATTTCTTTTCGTGTCATTTCGTGTAATTTCGTGGATCGTTTTTTAATATTTCTAAATCTCCGATTGTGGTTCGTTGGTCAGATAAATCAGCGCATTTTTCTGCTAAAGCTTTCCTCGTACTGTTTGATAGCTTTTTATTAACAACCAACATATCAATATCGCTTTTGGGCCGAAGCATTCTCCCGCTCTCCCGGACTCCGGTCTCGTTTTAGGCATATCGAACGGTTGGCTTGACTCAATTATAAACGCTAGTCTACTCTCGCTGAGACACTTAGCGGAGAAGTAATTCCCACCTACGGGGCCGTAGCTCAGCTGGGAGAGCGCATGACTGGCAGTCATGAGGTCAGGGGTTCGATCCCCCTCGGCTCCACCAATTCTTTCAAGCACTTACAGCAACTATCGCCCTAGCCTTCCGATCTCTTGTGGCCAAATTGTGCCCAAGGAGAGCGGCTTCCACCGCCGCACGCTTGTTTAGCTCAGTCGCCGAACGTAACGCAGCGTCGTCCTCACGTCTGAATCTTCAGTCTCGAAGTGGAGGTGGGAGAGACGTCGACTGAGACAAGCAGTCAGGTACGCAACAAAGAGTTACTTGAACTCAGCAGAGTCTCTTCTCTCGGCCCTTGCAAAAAAGCCAAGGCAGACCGTTCATCAGAGCACCACCGAACTCCAGACTTCTGGTAAAAGACTGATCCGACTGCGGAGTTGGAAGGGACCAACAAAGTAGCGAGTAGGGTGACGAGGCGCTTTGCACCTGAATTTTTCAGACACGTCACCCCTACAGGTTTCCGTGAAAAGTATACGCAGCATACAAATTGTCTACATTCGCAGACAACTTGCCTGCAATGTAAAACCCGCTCGGTAAAAGAGATAGAGAGTCTTGTTTACAAATGCAACGATGGTGTCCGCCCAGCAAGCAATTTGTGAGCTTTTCTAGACGCAATAAGGAAGGAGCAGTACCAGTGGATCGCATAAAGATGACGAGAGTGATAAGTTTTCGCGTCACTGAAAACGACTGGTTGGACATCGAAAGAGCAGCGGCGAATAGCGGGGACACAGCAAACGATTGGTGCCGGACAATCGCGCTCGAAAGGGTGCGCATACCCGAAGCATTGACGCCAAACCAGCGTCTTTTGTTCTCGCAAATTTCCCACACGCAGTACCTCGTCTGGGTCGGTTTTCAGCTCCTCGCCGACGACAAACTGGAGTCCGAACACTGGAAGGGATATCGCGAATATGCCAGAGCAAACGTCGACGCCATCGCTGATCACTCCTTGGCGGATTTCCAGGCAAGGAAAGACACCAAACAATCTTATGATGAGCGGGTTAATGCCACGAACGCCTCTCGCGTATGATAAGATTTCACTGCTCAGAAACCTGCCTCATCACACTTGAGGGCAACTCATCTGTTCGAGCAAACCTTGTGGATAAGAACACCTTAATTGGCCTCTTATTTTCTGGCGGAACAGCCTTGGCAGGACTCATACTTGTTTTCCTCGGCGGCGTCCTAAGCGGATATGATTCTTATGACGCTGTAGCCAAAAACGCAGTTCGACCGAGGTACAAGCGACGAGCGAAGGTTGGACTTGCCGGCTTCATTTTCGCAATGAGTTCGGCGATTCTGGCATTTGCAGCCAACTGGCTGCCTTCAGCCTTTTTCATTCCCATTTCGATAGCCTGTTAAGATTGTCTCGCTAGAGGCGCGGCCGTAGCTACTCAAGGAAAAGTCGCTTCGCGCTGATTTCATTGCGCAGTAGACAAAGCTTGCTGCGAATATAGAATTCGAACACGTTTCACGTCGTAGGCCAAACTCATTCAGGTGCTATTACCAACCCTCTGGTAGCAGTTGGGCACTTTCTGTCTACGAGCATGGTAGATGAGATCGCTACTTTATGAATAACCACAACCTGAATTGGATAGCAAACTTTATCTGGGGCATTGCCGACGACGTTTTGCGCGACGTGTATGTACGCGGGAAATACCGTGACGTGATCTTGCCGATGACTGTAATTCGGCGGCTTGACGCAGTGCTTGAACCGACTAAGCAGAACGTTCTGGGGGATGAAGAAGACTCTCGATGCAGCCGGGATTACCAACCAAGACGAAGTCCTGAAGAGCGCCGCC
Source organism: Pyrinomonadaceae bacterium (assembly GCA_035283645.1). Taxonomy (GTDB): domain Bacteria; phylum Acidobacteriota; class Blastocatellia; order Pyrinomonadales; family Pyrinomonadaceae; genus PSRF01. The sequence continues at coordinate 6,019 of DATETN010000022.1, read as the reverse complement.
AAGCAGGCCTTTTACAACACATCTCCTTTTAGGCTTCGTGACGTGCGCAATCAGCCAAAACAGCTCAAGGCTAATTTCGAAGCATATCTCGACGGCTTCTCCCCCAACGTGCAGGAGATTCTCGAAAAATTTAAATTCCGCAATCAGATTCCTACGCTTGTTGATGCTGACATTCTCTATGCGCTGATCGAGACATTTCTCGACGAGTCAGTTAACCTCGGGCCGCTACCAGTTCTAAATGTCGACGGCACGATCCGATTGTCGGCACTCGACAATCATGCGATGGGTACCATCTTCGAGGAGTTGATTCGCCGCTTCAACGAAGAGAACAACGAAGAGGCTGGCGAACACTTCACTCCTCGCGACGTTGTGGCGCTGATGGCGGATCTCATCTTTCAGCCGATCGCAGACAAGATTGAATCCGGTTCGTATTTAGTCTACGACGCCGCCTGCGGCACCGGTGGCATGCTCACCGTTGCTGAAGCGCGACTGTCGGAGTTAGCGAAGGAACATAACAAGGAAGTTGAGATTCACTTGTACGTCAGGAAGTGAATCCGGAAACCTACGCGATCACCAAAGCCGACTTGCTGCTGAAAGGCGAGGGCGAGGAAGCAGACAATTTTCATCTTGGTTCGACGCTTTCGCAGGATGCTTACCCATCGCGTGAATTCGATTTCATGCTTTCTAATCCGCCCTAATCGCAAGCCCGAACATCGTCGCGGCCACGTGCAACTGATAGATGCTACACCCTCGTTCAAGCCGCTGAGGAAAAATTTAGGAAAGCGGAATTGCGAACTGACTCCCGAAGACCGGAAACGGATTATTGGGACGTTCACCGCTTGTGAAGAAAGCGAACAGTCGAAAATATTCCCGAACAAGGCCTTTGGTTACTGGAAGATTACTGTCGAGCGCCCGTTACGTCTGCACAGCCAGTTCACTCGCAAAGCTGTTGAAGGACTACGTTACGCTGCGGGTGATGAAGGGTTGCGCCGCGAGCTTTACAGCGAGTTTGGCCAAAAGCTCTATGAAGATTTTCAATCGATCAAGAAAGAGATTGAGGAGATTCTCTCGACGGGATCAGACCAGGAATCTGATGACGAAGAGAACGCGCCCAACAAAGCGTCTGTTCTCGAAAAGACGCGAAAGAAGTTGCTCGATCCGGAGACTTGGAAGCGAGACAAGAAATTACACGAAGCTGCGCGGCAACTGGCCGAAGAGCTTGGCGAACGATTATTTGAGGATCATAACGAGTTTCGCCGGGTGTTTGACGAAGCGATTAAGCGTTTAGGGATCAAGCTTTCCGCGTCAGAAAAGAAGCTGATCGTTTCGGCCGTCAGTTGGCGAGTTGAAGAGGCAGCGCCGGTAATCAAGACAGTCCACAAGCCGACCAAGGTCGAGCCTGATCCGTTGCACGGCATCTATGAGGTAATGGTTGACGGCAAGCCCAGCATGGTTGAGTACGAAACGGATTCTGAGCTGCGCGATACGGAGCAGGTGCCACGGTTGGAAGAGGGCGGGATCGAAGCGTTCTTCCGTCGCGAAGTGTTGCCATACGTTCCTGACGCATGGATCGCCGAATCGAAAACGCAGATTGGTTACGAGATCTCCTTTAATCGCTACTTCTACAAGCCAAAGCCGCTGCGCACGCTCGAAGAGATTAGACGTGATATCGAATTGCTTGAAAAGGAAACGGAAGGATTGCTTGAAGAAGTTTTGGTTGAGGTTAAAACGGGATGATGAAGCTTAGATTGGATCAGTATCCTGAATACAAAGATTCTGAGCTGCCCTGGCTTCAGAAAATCCCAGCGCATTGGGATCTTCTTCCAAATCGAGGCCTCATCAGACGCCGGAAGGTACTGTCTCAGCTACCTTGCTGGCAATATCGATAGCAATGTCTGGTTGGGGCGAATGTTCGCGAATCTTTCCGCCCCTGTCGTCAATTTTTCCCATCATCCTCTCCTATCGATTGCGTGACTGTACGCGAAACTAGCGGTAAAGGCCCTCCCGGGCAGCATATTATAAGGTCAGCTAGCCGGCTAAGCACACCCACCACTTCGGGACAGAAACGATTTTGAGGATCACTAACTGCTCGTCTCTCACGATTGGGATTTACATCATGCTTTGGCGGGCCGGTAGATCCGGATTAACTGTCCGACGAGATCGAACTCTTGTTCCAAGGCGTCGGCGATACGTTGGGCCTGACCCGCAAAATCCGGATCAAAGGTACACACGATAATTCCCTGGTGGTTGGGTCGCTGTTGATGAAGCTGAATGAAATGTCTGCGGTTCAGCGTGAGGAACGCTCGCTCTTTGTCGTTCGCAATTGAAAGTACTGCATCGTCTGTCAGGGATTGATTCGCCTTATCATCTTCATACATGGTCAGGACGTCAAAGCCTAAGCGACGTAACTCCTCGACCACCGGCAAGGGAAAGTTCTCAGCGTAAAGCCCTCGCACTATTGCGACTCATCACTTTCGTTCCCGGCAATTTGTTGCTCGATCTCTTCACGATGGCTTTGCACATAATTCCACGCATTAGCCAGATCCTGAGCCCGCAGGGTCGGATAGGCCTTTAGCAGATCAGCTTCGCTTGTACCAAGTCGTCTCGCGTGCTCAAGCAGCCAGACGGGGATGCGCGTACGGACGATGCACGGCTCGCCACCTGAGACTCCAGGACGAGTTTCAATTCCCGGGAACGCCTCGCCCAAATCACTTACCAGCCATTGCAACAACTGAGCCTTCTCAGCCCGCGTCATGTTGGCTAGCATTTCTTTCGACTCATGTATGGTGCTCATCGCGAAGTCTTAACTCCAGCTCTAGTGCGCCTCAGGCAGAAGTGATTATAGCATCCCTTATTGTCTCGAAAAGTTGAGTACAACAATCTGCGTAAACCTTAGGGCGCCTTCATAACCCCCAAGGTCGAGGCTCGCTAAAGGTTATGCTGGGGCCATCAATCTTGTGGCCAAATTGTGGCCGGATGCGACAACAAACTACCGACACGCGTGAGTAAGACAGTGTAACGAAACTGGAAAACCTAATAAATCCGTGCGGGCTGCAACCCATTTAATTGTTTTGGTTTAAGAAAATCGCTTGGTTAGAACTGGCAGTCATGAGGTCAGGGGTTCGATCCCGCTCGGCTCCACCAATCCTATCAAGAACTTACAGCACCAATCGTAACGGCCTTGCGTTCTCTCTAAATATGGCGCGAGTTAATTTCAAAAAACGTTGACCACGTTATTGGCACCTTCTTGCTCCAACATGTTGGCCAAATTGTCGCCAAGGAAGTCTCTCAGCTTGGTGACGTACTTGCAGAGCTTCTGAGGTCCGCCTTCGATGGAGATAATGCTGCTCATTTCTTCACCTTTTGGTTTTTCACGAAATGTGATCAAATCACGCGGCGAATTCGGCTAATCGGAGCTAGAGCCGTCGGGAAGTGCATTTCACATGAATTCTGAATTAATCGTGATTCCTAAAAATGAGGGCAGATCTGTACGCTCCCTCTGTTGGGAACGTGACGAACTAGTTGACTGGGTTTCAGGGGGAGTACGATACCGGCTCGACAAGACCTCTTCAGACCCTCGCGTTAAACTACGCTTATAGATTCGATAAAGCCGTAGCGTCTTCTGACGACACCTACGCAGTGATTTATGAACAGTTGGGAACCAAAGGACTCATCCTCAAGGAGGGCTGCATTCTCAGAGAGATAAATAGAAGTTTTTATTGGACCCGCGTCTATGAATATCCAGTAACGGTTTTTGTCTTCTCTGTGCGACCTCAGTGTTCTTTGCGACTCTGTGGTTGTGTTTTCGGCGAGTTCCTTCACCACGGAGACACAGAGGACACAGAGGTCGCACAGAGAAAAGGCTTTTTTCGTAATTTTTGTGCAAAGCCATGACCCGCGCCAAGTACTTGATCATTCGTAAGTCGGGTACTTGCAGAAAGGATGTGGCTGAACGGGCGCGCCTGACTAATTCCCACATGAGAGTTCCGACAAGCAGACGTTTCCTGGTGGCCGCACTCTGTCTTCTTTTGATCGCCGTCTCTAACGTGGCTGGTCAATCGGGAAGGAAGACACCTCCACGAACACCAGCGGCGCCGGCCAACGACCGAGCGTTTGTCCCAGATCCGAATCGCGACGAGTACCAACTTATATTCACCAAATTCTCTGAAGCAGAGAAGGTTGAGCACACGCTCGATTCATGGGAGCGACGGGAGTACCACGCGGCCAGCTTTAGCGAGAACCTCACCCGTGTTGGGACGCAGGGTTACCGGCTGGTTTCCCTGGCCTTGTCGCCCAGACTCGCAGTGATGAGACGAGCTGATTACCAATACGAATATTCGGTCCTCCAAATCTCAAGTCGTCAAGGCTTCTTTCCTAATAATCCTAAATTTGGATTTACGTATGAACCATGGGCGCGAAAGGGATTCAGGGTGGCTGATTACTTTGTTATCTACGACGATTGCGAGTTCAGTACTCATGACCTTATGAGTGGGAGTTTCGATTTGCGCCTCGACTGCACTTACTACGGCACGGCGGTGCTCGAGCGACGGATAGTCGCCAAGATCCCACCCGCGTTCGACATCGTTTCCGGGCCCCTCACTCTGAGCAAAAAGAAACTCGAAGGAGAGCTACTGGAAGGGCTCAACAACGGGCCTAAGTCAAATCTCTACCCGACTCACATGCTTACCAAGTTCCAGATCCTGAGGCAGTCACTGTACAGCGTAGAAGACTTCCCGGACGCTGACTACGAAATAGAAATCGTTGGTGGGGATGTGATGAAAAGGGTCAACGTGCTGGCCCAGCAAGGGTATCGTCTAATCCTGAAACCAATTTGGTTCCAAGCTGCAATCATGCATCGGAAGAAGGGCGCGATTGACGCGGCTTCCAATATCTGGGTTGACGAGAAGAAACTTGAGCAGGAATTACCCAAGCTGCAAGAGCAAGGTGCGATTTATCGGATGAATTATGGGTGTCAGACCGGCTCGAGCACGCTAATGATATTCGAACTACCCTCTGTCAGACACGGCAAGAAGCGAGAATACAAGCTTCTCGCGATTGAATTGAAGGAGCTTGAGAACGGGGCAAATGCAAAAGCGGAGTTTGAGATGTCGTCGGGGTCAAACAGTGCGGTACAGGAGCTCAACCGTCTGTCAAAAGACGGGTTCGAAGTGCGCGACTTTGTTGGTTGTCATATGAGTAACAGGAAAGAAGGACCTTCCAGTGCCAAGATCTTGCTGGAGCGAGTCAATCCTAGTTAATTCGCAAGTCAGGAAAGGGGCGCTGAGATGTTTAGTCTTCAGCTCTCAATCCGATTTAATTCGCAGGTCAGGAAGGGGGCGCACGCTTTCTATCTCAACGGAACAACTCACTCTCATTGCGCGCTGCCCCCGCTTTCAACTCCTCTCAAATCACCTCTTCTTGTCAGACCTCCTTTTCCAGAATGAGTACCAGCCGAGTTCTTTCGTCGCTTTAGAGAGCTTCTCGCCATCCTCCGGCCAAGCCCATTCGCGATCCACAGCCAATGGCTCATCGCTCTGAGAATAGAAGGCGCGAAAACTCGTCCATCGATAATCTTTTGCGGACTTTACCAGTTTTGCTTTGAGCGGATTCTTGTGAATGTAATTGATTTTTTGCCAGATCATCCAGCCTGTCCACAAAGGCATTGCCTTGAAACTCTCTTGCCACACCTGATGTCCATCTTCTGTCAGCGGAAAGGTAAAGCGTTTGCTGGACTGCACTATGCGCTTTGCCGCCCGGCTTTTAAGGTCCCTCATAAACTCAATGATCCGCCCGTCACGAGGGTTGGAGATGAAATGGAAGTGGTCCGGCATCAGGACATAAGCAATCAACTTGGCGGGCCATGTCTGGTTTAATGATTTCAACTCGTCAAGGAACGCAGTGCAGCAGGCAGACTCAGTAAAGACCGGAAGCCTGTTGAGGAACTTCCCAGTGCAAAAGTGAAGGGCGCCAGGTAAATTTAGATTGGACCATTTTCGAGCCATGGTGAGGAAGGCCTTCC
>DATETN010000021.1:0-21882 GCA_035283645.1 Pyrinomonadaceae bacterium | reverse complement strand
ACCCGTAGACTCTTTGCGAATGTTCGCTAAGAATCTCGAGGGGGGTCTAAAAATCGCCCGCTTTGGTGGAGGCGGCTCTGTGACGCGATTCGTTTGCGGATATCTGGCCTGCGACCCACGATTGAGCGAGGTGGTTCTGGCCAGCTTGCCTCCATTGCTGAAGGTACATGTCCCGGATGAATCGTCGGGTCAATGGCTGGAGCACTCAATCAGGTTCTCAGTGGATCAGGCGAGCAGAAGGCATGCAGGCAGTGGTCTTGTGCTCGCGAGATTATCGGAGGTTCTTTTCGTGGAGACGTTGCGCCGTTACATCAATTTGTTGCCGGCCGATCAGGTCGGTTGGCTGGCCGGCGTCCGGGATCCAATCATCGGGCAAGCTCTGGCTCTTCTGCATAAGGAGGCGGCAGAGGCTTGGACTATTTCAAGGTTGGCACGACGCGTCGGACTGTCGCGCACGCAACTCGTGGCGCGCTTCCGCTATTTTCTTGGCCAATCGCCAATGGCATATCTGGCCCAGTGGCGACTGAGACTAGGAGCGGAAATTCTGCAATCGACCGACCACAGCGTGGCACAAGTGGCTGCGGAAGTGGGCTATGGTTCCGAGGCGTCGTTCAACCGCGCGTTCAAGAGGGAGTTTAAACATCCTCCGGCCAGATTCCGCCGCCAACAAAAGCACGAACAGTGAATTGAACTGCCAAGTCCAATGGTCACTAACAACAAACAACAAAAAACGAACAATCCAATCGCCTTACTTGTAACCATCACTGCTTCTTGTTACCATCCGCCACCATGGATTTCGTCGAAAAGGCGCGGATTATGGATGGCCCCCGCATCAATCGCGCCCTCGCCCGTTTGGCCTCTGAAATCGTTGAAGAGAACCATGGCGCTGACGACCTTTACCTCGTGGGAATCAGGCGCCGGGGAGTACCACTGGCTGAACGCATGGCGGACAAAATCGCGGATCTGGAGGGCGACCGGCCACGTGTAGGTGTACTCGACATCACTCTATATCGCGATGACCTGTCGACTGTCGGCGCCAAACCCATTGTTAATCGCACCGAGTTGCCGGGAGATATTGAGGGTCGCAGTATTGTCTTGATCGATGATGTCCTATATACCGGTCGTACAATCCGCGCTGCGCTGGATCAGTTGATTGATTTTGGCCGGCCACGGCGCGTTCAGCTCGCGGTTCTCATCGACCGCGGGAAGGAGCACCGTGAGTTGCCAATCCAGGCTGACTATATCGGCAAGCTCGTGCCTACAAAGAAGAGCGAAATAATAAAAGTGATGCTCAACGAGTTTGATGAAGAAGAAGGAGTAGTAATCGTCGAGCGACCGTCTACTGAGGCGGTTTGAACAGCGGCCAGCGATGGCCGCTTTTTTTTGGCTGGTATTCAAAATGCAGTCGCCTTTCAATCGGAAACACCTGCTCGGAATCCGTGAACTAGAACCCGCTGAGATCAATCACCTGCTTGATACCGCTGAGACTTTCCGGGATGTCTCTCGTCGAGAAATCAAGAAGGTACCGGCATTACGAGGCCGGACCGTTATAAACCTTTTTTTTGAGTCATCAACCCGAACTCGAACGTCCTTTGAGATTGCAGCTAAGAGGCTCTCTGCCGATACAATTAACATAAGTGTCTCCACATCAAGCGTGACCAAAGGTGAGACTTTGTTGGACACGGCACGAAATCTTGAGGCCATGGCGCCCGACTGCATTGTCATTCGCCACTCGATGGCAGGTGCACCTCAGCACCTCGCTCGGATGTGTGATGCTCCCATCGTGAATGCAGGGGATGGGTCGCATGAACACCCAACCCAGGCGCTACTTGACGCACTCACCATTCGTGAGCAAAAGGGTCATATTGAGGGTTTGAATGTTGCGATCATCGGCGACATCCTTCACTCTCGCGTCGCCCGATCAAACATATACCTGCTGACAAAGCTCGGCGCCACTGTGCGAGTGGCGGGTCCAGGCACGCTCGCTCCTACAGAATTCGCGGAGTTAGTCTCGCATGGACTGCGTGTCGAAAAGACGATCGAAGCGGCAGTGGACGGCGCGGATGTAGTGATGGTATTGCGGATTCAGCGTGAGCGGCAGGATTCCGCTTTCTTCCCATCGATGCGCGAGTATGCGGTGCATTATGGGTTACATAAGGAACACCTGGATCTAGCGGCGCCCGAAGCCATCGTCATGCACCCCGGACCGATCAACCGCGGTATCGAGATCTCCTCCGAAATTGCTGACGGCGGGCGCTCCCTTATTCTTGAACAGGTTACAAATGGCGTCGCTGTCCGCATGGCGGTGCTCTATCTATTAGCCGGTGGCGGGCACGACTCTGAATCAGAGTCTGCTCCCACGAGCGGAGAAAGAACAAGGGAACGTTAAAGAAGTATGAGACTGCTAATTGCCAATGGCTATGTCGTCGACCCCTCTAGCGGCGTAAATGCAGGGCGCGACGTGCTCATAGAAAACGGACGGGTCAGTGATCTCTTGGAGCGGAGTGAAAGCCCCGAGGGTGTTAAAGTGTTCGATGCGACTGGGTTGATCGTAGCGCCTGGATTTATTGACCTGCACGTTCACCTGCGCGAGCCAGGCCATGAATATAAAGAAACTATCGCGAGCGGCGCGGCGGCAGCAGTCGCAGGTGGATGGAGCAGCGTCTGCGCAATGCCTAATACGGATCCTATCAACGACAATCCCGCAGTTACGCGGTTCGTGATTGAGCAGGCCGAGAAGGCTGAGCTGGCCAACGTCTTTCCGATTGGTGCAGTTACAAAGGGAAGTGCCGGCAAGGAACTAGCCGAGATGGGCGAGATGAAGAACGCCGGAATTGTCGCCGTCTCGGATGATGGTCGGCCAATACCGACCGCTGGGTTGATGCGTCGAGCCCTGGAATATGCTCGTGGTTTTGATTTGAGCGTTGTAGATCATTGTCAGGATGCATCCTTGAGTGCCGGGGGCGCTATGCATGAAGGCCGTTGGTCTCTGATTCTCGGCCTCAAGGGAATGCCGGCCGCTGCCGAAGAGGTGGATGCCATCCGCGACTGTGCACTTGCGAAGCTGACCGGTGCGAAGGTGCACCTCGCCCACGTCTCAACCAGAGGCACGCTGGAAGCCGTTCGTCGAGCCAAGGAGCTGGGTCTTCGTGTCACGTGTGAAGTTGCCCCGCACCACTGGACTCTGACGGATGAGGCAGTCGCTGAGTACGACACAAATACCAAGATGAGTCCACCACTGCGCAGTGCCGAACATGTCGGGGCCTTGCGTGAAGGCTTGAGGGACGGAACGATCGATGCGATCGCGACGGATCATGCTCCGCACCATTCGGATGAGAAGGCCCTGGAGTTTGATCAGGCGCCTTTTGGAATCGTCGGATTAGAAACTGCGGTAGGGCTTGCCTTTGATCTAGTGCATCAAGGAGTGATCGATCTTAATCGACTAGTTGAGCTTTGTTCTGCGAATCCTGCTCGTATTTTCGATCTTGAGGATCGAGGCACGCTCAGAAAAAACGCCTGGGGTGATGTGACCTTATTGGATCCAGAGCTTGAGTGGACCTTCGATGTGTCGAACTCTCGCTCAAAGAGCAGGAACACCCCTTTTGACAATCGTTCGTTTAAGGGAGCCGCGGTCGCGACCATCGTAGGCGGTCGAGTCGTTTACATTCATCCGAAGTTTGCTGGCGCCCTCCAACAGTCGGCAGTAAGGGGATGACTCTGGATCGTAAACACAGGAAAACCCGCCGCGCTCTCCCCTTCGCGGCGGGTCTCCAGCTAGTCGCCTACTTACGTTATGACAGGGGCGACTGAATCTCTGGGAGGCCCGCCCGCGCTCTCCCCTTCACAAGCGGGCTCCCTTCGTATCGGCACCCAAAGGTCGCCGATTCTCTAAATGTAAACTCAAAAATCGGCCAGCACTGACTGGCGCGGATTAGAATGGCAACGGCCGTGCCACTTCATTCGCCAGAGCTTTATGGGAATTTCAGAAAGTATTTGCTGTATCGCTAGACGATGTGGGTTTCTGTTTGCGGCATTTGGTGTTTTGGAGTGCCAAAAGGCACTCCAAAACTACCTTCTACGGAGTTCGTGATAGTGAGGAGACCAGATCTTCTCGTCCACCCGACGCTCGATCTCCTCTGCCGTGGGTACTTCTGCCAGTCCCGAACGCTGCGCCTCTAACGCAACCGCAATTGCGACCTTCCGCGACACGTTACACACCTGTTCAAGTGGTGGATAGAGTGGCGCCGCCGGATCTGTCAACGCCGGTGAGAAGTCGCTGAGAGCCAATGCGGCAGCAACAAACATCTCGTTGGAAACACGGTTCGCTCCCGATGCCAGGACGCCCAGTCCTACGCCCGGAAACACAAAAGAGTTGTTACATTGACCAATTCTGATTGATCGGGTCCCAACGGTCACTGGCGGGAAGGGACTGCCGGTGGCCACCAGCGCGCGGCCCTCAGTCCAGGCGAGCAAATCGGTTGGCGTGGCCTCACACTTTGACGTGGGGTTCGAAAGCGGGAAGACAATCGGTTGTTCTACTGTCTGGGCAATGCCTCGAACGAGTTCTTCCGTAAAAGCGCCGGGTTGGGCTGATGTACCAATCAGAACCGTCGGCTGAACGTTTTTAATCACATCGGCGAACGATACGGTATTCGCTGAACCGAGTCTCCATTCAGCAAACTGCGAGACTGCTTGGGCGTACTTGGTTTTGAACGTATCTAAGTCACTGCGTCCCGAGTGCACCAGCCCGCGACTATCGACTAACCACATACGAGACCGTGCATCCTTCTCTGAAAGACCTTCTCGTTTCATGGCTTCGACGATTTGATCACTTATCCCAACACCGGAAGAGCCAGCGCCAAGGATAGCAATCCGCTGATCTCGCAGTCTTGATCCTGTAACTTTGACAGCTGCGAGAAGTCCAGCAAGTGTCACCGCACCTGTGCCCTGGATATCGTCGTTAAAGGTGCACAGACGATTCCGATAACGGGAAAGGAGTCTAGCTGCATTGTTCTTGGAAAAGTCCTCCCATTGTAGAAGCACCTGAGGGAACTTCTGCATCACGGCGGCGACAAAGGACTCAATGAACGAGTCGTACTCTTCTCCTCTGATCCGTTCGTGGCGCCAGCCGAGATACAGGGGATCACTCAGTAATTCGCGGTTGTCCGTTCCCACATCAAGAAGAATGGGAAGAGTGGTTCGTGGATGGATGCCGGCACAAAGCGTATACAGCGAAAGTTTGCCGACCGGAATTCCCATGCCGCCGACGCCTAGATCACCGAGCCCAAGAATCCGCTCTCCATCCGTGACAACTATCACATCTACTGAGTCCGCCGGCGCATTGTCCAAAAGCGTGGCAATCTCCTCTCTGTAGGGATAGGAGATGTACAGACCACGCGGCCGGCGAAACAGATGACTGTACTTCTGGCAAGCGAGCCCGACGGTCGGTGTGTAGATAATCGGCATCATCTCACTGATGTGCTCGTGGACCAGGCGATAGAAGAGCGTTTCGTTTCGGTCCTGCAGCGCGGAAAGAAAGACAAAGCGCTCTACATCGGAATCCTTGCTCCTGTAATTTTCGTACGCGCGGCTCAGTTGCTCAGTGAGCGTCGAATGGTGATATGGCAACAGTCCCAGGAGTCCAAACTCGCGCCGTTCCTGTTCTGAGAAGCCGCTTCCTTTGTTGAACATCGGAGTGTCGAGCAGGGCGTATCCGGCTTCTGAGATCTCGAGCGGTGATTCGTTGAGTGACTTCAGTTCTGCTGCAGTTGAACGGATTGGATCAGTTAGAAGAGTCATTGACGTTGTGCCTCAAAGTGCTTTGGGCAAGCCATATGCCGCCGGCGGTGATGCCGGGAGCTATCGATTTTGTGGTGAAACGGGGCTTTCCCGGATGTGAGGGGCGTTGTTATTGCGGAATTTACGGCTCAGGCTGCGGAATGTTTCGCGCCTTAACAGGGCAGGGAACAGGTCAATCTAATACTGAGCGCTGTTTCACTAAGCTTTCTGCTCAGCGCTCGGGACCGCAACTTCCGGCGGTTTCACCACGGTTTCAGACTTCGTATATTGATCCAGCCCGAAACCCAACAGCAACGTTGCGAGAATGAACGCTGAAGAAAAGAAGTAGGGTGAAGAAACACCAAGCACGTCGAAGGACCACCCAAAGAAGAGGGGCGCAATGATCCGAGCGACGCCTCCATAGGTCTGTTGCATCCCCATATACAGACCGCGTTCTCTGGGAGCGGTCACGCGCGACAATAGTGCCGTCACGCAAGGAAAAGTAAAAGCTGTCCCCAGGGGTATCAATGCCACGGTGATAGCAAGCATCAGAAGGTTGCCCGACAACGGCATTCCCAGGACCCCCGCAGCTAACAGTACCAATCCCAGTCTGGAGAGTTTGGCTTCGCCCAGCCAGTCAACCATTCGCCCCAGCAGCAGCACACGCGTAAAGACAGAGATTGAGCCGACGTACATAAAGAAATACCCAATCGTCTGCTCCGTAACTTCAAAGCGCACGTTCAGGAAGAGTGCGAGAACCGAGAAGCTGCCTTGAAATGCTCCGATCGAAATTGCGTAAATCCAGATTAACCGTGACGAGGGCTCACTTGAATGCGAGATCACACGCCAAATCGCCTGCCTTGATGTGCGACGAACTTCATTGGGTTCGTGCGGTTCGTGCAGCTCACGTGACTCTGTCAAGTACCGCGCGGCAAAGGCCATGTTAAGTACACAGAGCGCCGCCGCAATTATTCCCGGCGCTGCATGGCCCATCTTCAACGTCGCGGGGCCCGGAAAGAGATCGCGATTACCTAGAGTGATAGCAAACGACCCAAGTACTGGTCCGAGCGCCACGCCCAGGTTAGTAGTTGCTGACAGCCAGCCTAATGCACGCGCTCGATCCTTTGGCGCAGTTGAATCAGCCACGTATGCTTGAATTACACCAACGGTTCCGCCACCAGCCCCTTGCACCAGCCTGGAGATGAAGAGCAGTAGCAGCGAATCCGCAAAGCCGAAAATAAGATAAGCAATGGCTGAAGCTCCCAACGCTATCAACAGCGTGGGTCGACGACCCACGCGATCCGAGAACCGACCCCACATTGGTGCGCTAACGAGCTGTGCTACCGTAAACGAGGCAACAATGAACCCGATGATGATCCCTATCCCAAAGTGAATTCCTAGTATCTCAATCCCGGATCCGCCCAACGTTTTTACATAGAAGGGAAGCAGCGGAATGATCATCAGCAGCCCGACCATGTCCAGAAATGCTGTGGCCATGAGCGTGAAGAGCTTTGCTGGTATCTTGCGGACTTCCTTGATCAAAACGTACAGAAGTCCAATGGCGATGATTGCGAGCAGAATGCGAAGGAGAGGCGATTGGAACGAGTTGGTGATGTTTTGTAGTAGAAGCATCAGTTCAGATTTCAGCCGAACCGGATCACCTGGTTAGGTCGCGAACGCGAAGAATTGGCGTGAGACCTTCAAAGCGGACAGCGGTTGTGGAGTTAGTCATTTGGGCACGCGATTCTATCGTTCGATTTGTGTAAGCTTCAAGCCTGTTTGCAGACTGGAGTCAGAGCGTTTGCCCCTTCTCGCTTGCGAGTTATCTAAGCGTGCGCTGTGTTTCAAGAAGAAACGATGAGCCAATTGTCAATTTTGCAATCGTCAATCGTCAATCGCCAAGGTGCAATCGGCAATCATCGTTGGTACACTTTGCTTTCCCCTACAACCATAACGCTGTTGGTTCTGCCCAGGGAGATGGTGGATCTGTAGTGTCAGAAAGGAGTTTTCCAGTGAGGACGCGAATCCTAGTAACAATACTCGTTTGTGCTTTGGCTTTAATTGTCTTTGAGAACGTTCCGAGTGTGTCTGCGCAGGACAGGTTTTCAGGAAGGACCGTCACCGGTACAGCTTATTTTGTCGGCGGAAGGAGGTCGACACGTTCTGTCTCTGTTCCGTTCACATTGATCATCGATCGGCTTAGCTCTCCGGGGGAGATCAGTCAACTTACTACGGCGTTGCAGTCGGGTGGTCAGGATGAGTTACTGCGTGTGTTGTCGCGAATGGAGGCGGGACGCATCCAGTTAGGCCTGGGTGTGGGAGTACCCGCAAACGCCATCATTACGAAACAGGAAGGCGAGCGTACCAAGCTGATTGTTTTGTATGAGCGCTTCATTCGCTTTGCCGAGATGCGTTACGGTTTGCGCTCACAGGATTATCCGTTTGGCTATGCTGAACTATATGTCGGGGCTGGGGCGAATGAAGGGATGATAATTCCCGCGGCAAAAGTTCGACTGCGGGGGTCCGAGACCTGGGAAGTGGAAGACTTTGGCACTTTCCCTGGAAGACTTATGGGGTTGCAACTCCGTGGCCGAGGCCGCGTGCCGCGTTAGACTCGAATGGCACCCCCTTTTTGTCGGTGGTTCCTTAGCTTCAACCTACCCGCCGCCAGGAGAAGTTAAATAGCCCCGACTTCATGTCGGTGGTTCCTAGCTTCAACCTACCCGAGCGCCCGCACAAAGTTAAATACCACCACCCACTTCCTTAGCTTCAAGCTCGCGGGCCCCTCACAAAGTACTTTCATTACCACCGACTTTCGGCTTCAGAGGACGCCTAGAGCCCACTCGGCAAATCCTCACAGGGATCTTGACTGGAAGCGACTAATGCACTACAAGCTCTCGGCACTTCACAAGCACCAAACAAAAATCCTCTTTTCGAGCCAAGGGATTTTTGAACTTTCCTGGTTGGCCCAGAAGCCCAGTGCCCAAAAGCCAATCTTTGTTCCAGTTTCCCCAGACCCCGCCGGTGATGAATCCGGCCTGAAGGAGAAAACATGCGCAAACTGATACTAATCCCCCTGACAATAGCATTGCTCTGCGTGGTCGCTGCCGGTCAACAGCCGCCGGCGCAACCACAATCCTTTACCTTCTTTTACGAGTACACGGTGGTTCCGGGCAAGGAAGCGGGCTTTATGGATCTTGTGAATACCGTCGGAGCGCCCGTGCGTGACAAATTGATGGCAGACGGTGTCGTTCTTGCCTGGGGTTTAGAGACACCCCTGCTACGTTATCCAGGCGGGTCGACGCATTTGATTTGGTTCTCGGTTGAGAACTGGGCAGGCGTTGAAAAGGTGTTAAATGGGATGGAGGCGCAGCAGGCTAAGCTCGCGGCGGAAGAGGCCAGGACAGCCGATGCGACGCGAACGAGCAGACAGAAGCCCGCGATGACAACGGCGGAAAAGATTCGCGACGTGTTTGATATGAGTAAGACACGTGACTGGCTGACCCGCGACATAGTCTCTGGTTTCACGACTGCGCCGATGCCCGCTGGTGTGCTTCCATATACCAGGTACAACTTTGTAAAAGTGAAGCCCGGCAGATCGGCCGACTATCGCCGCGCCTGGGAAAAGTACAACAAACCAGTCTACGATAAGTTAGTTGCAGACGGTGTTGTCCTGGCATACGGCTTGGCAGTGGAAGAAGTGAGAACCGACGGCGACTTTACTCACTTTATCTGGGTAGCCACGGCGAACATGGCCGCTGCCGACAGAATTGGCCCAGCTTTTAGTGCGGATCGAACGCGCCGTTCAGAGGAAGAGCGCGCGGCGATCGCTGAAATCTTTGGCAACCTGCTGGACATGGATAAGTCGCGATCTATGGTAACGCGCTCAAGGATCTTTAAGTTAGCGCCTCCGAAGTGAGAGGGGATCCTATCGGCGAAAAAGGGGCCAGTCCATGCTGGCCCTTTTTCGTTCATTTCGACTGCCTTTTTCCGCCTGGCTAAACACGAAGCAATATGCACGAAGCAATATGAAGGCCGGTTTTTGCTCACTCACCGGGAAGAACTTCTGCGAGGCGTCGCGTGAGAAAACGGCGCTCGCTCTCATTCGTCACTAACTCCAGAGCGCGCCGGTAACTAATGGCCGCTTGCGAGTTCGCTCCGATTCGTCGCAGGAGATCGGCGCGGGTTGCGTAAAGCAAGTGATAGTCGTAGAGCTCCCCGCGAGAAGCGATTTCATCAACGAGTGCCAATCCGACAGCGGGCCCATAAACCATCGCGCTGGCAACGGCATGGTTCAATGAGACGATTGGGGTCGGTTGGGCCTGTTCAAGCAATTTATAGAGACGCAAAATCTCTCGCCAGTTAGTGTTCTCCGCCCGCGCCGCTTTGCAGTGCTCGGCCGCAATTGCGGCTTGTAGAGCATATGGCCCAGCATCCGTTTGCAACAGCTCTCCAACCAGAGTTAAACCTTCGTGAATCTGCGCCTGATTCCATTTGCTCCGATCCTGCTCTTCCAACACCACCAGATTACGTTCTGAGTCACAGCGGGCATCTCGACGTGAATCGTGGAACAGCATCAAACCGAGAAGACCTGTAACTTCTTTTGGAACTTCGGGAGTCAAAAGCGCTCTCAACAGTCGAGCTAGGCGAATCGCTTCACTACAGAGTTCACCGCGAACCAGGGGCGCCCCTTTCGTTGCCGCGTAACCCTCGTTGAAGATGAGGTAGATGACCGCCAAGACAGCGTCGAGTCGCTCAGGCATGTCGTGGGTGTCAGGTATTCTGTAAGGGATCCGAGCGTCTCGAATCTTGCGTTTTGCCCGCACGATCCGTTGCGCCATAGTGGTGGGCGGGACAAGAAATGCCCGAGCGATTTCGTCAGTCTCCAATCCTCCCAGCGTGCGTAGGGTGAGCGCTACCTGGGCCTCGAGCGCTAATGCGGGATGGCAACAGGTGAAGAGTAACCGCAGCCGATCGTCCGGGATTTCGTCGAGGCCGAGGTTGATTTCGGTGACGGTCTCGAGTAGTGGAGACGTGGCATACTCTTGGACCTTTTCTGCGAATCGGCTTTGGCGTCGGAGCCGATCGATTGCCTTGTGCTTAGCAGTTTGTACAATCCACGCACGAGGAGATGCTGGGACGCCTTCATCGCGCCACTGATTAATAGCGGCGGCAAACGCTTCCTGAGCGGACTCTTCCGCCAGGTCAAAGTCGCCAAAGTGGCGGATCAGTGTAGCCACAATGCGACCCCAGTCGGTTCGATACACGCCTTCGATGGCAGCGTTAGCGTTTTGAAGCACGGCAGATGATAGAAACTTTTTCACAGGCTGTCGATCAGAGCAAACGTCATTCGATTAACTGTCGGAGGAACAAATATGAAGTACATGCTGCTGGTTTACATGGATGAGCAGGCGATGACAGGTCCCGAACGCCAACACTGCTATGTTGAATCTGCGCAGCTGACACAGGAGTTGAACGCCAGCGGTCAATATCTGGGCGCAAGTCCTCTGCATCCCGTTGCAACCGCAACAAGCGTTCGAGTGCGTGACGGCCGGAGGTTGGTGACAGACGGCCCATTTGCCGAAACGCGCGAGCAGCTGGGAGGATTTTACTTGGTGGAGGCAAAGGATCTCGACGAGGCAATCAGGATCGCTGAACGTATTCCACCAGCTCGCGTCGGAACGATAGAGATTCGTCCGGTCATGGAGATCAGTGGTTTGCCTGAGACGTTATAGAATTTCGCAGATGTAAAAGGAGAAGACGAGATGCGGGTAATGGTCATTGTTAAATCGAGCAAGGAATCCGAAGCAGGGGTGATGCCAAGTGAGCAACTGCTGCGGGACATGGGTAACTTCAACGAGGAACTGGTAAAGGCCGGCGTTATGTTGGCGGGAGAGGGCTTGCACCCGAGTTCTAAGGGCGTGCGGGTAAAGTTCTCAGGAGACAAGACTCTTGTTACTGATGGTCCATTTGCTGAAACACGAGAGCTAGTTGCTGGCTTCTGGCTTTGGCAGGTGAAATCGATGGAGGAGGCACTGGACTGGATAAAGCGAAGCCCATTCGAGGAGGAGGCGGAGATTGAGATTCGACCTGTATTTGAGGCTGAAGATTTTGGGTCAGAGTTTACGCCAGAGTTGAGAGAGCAAGAGGAACGTCTGCGGGCCCAGATTGCGAGCAATTGACGGTTGAAAGAAGAATCTTAAGCAGACGTTCAAAAACGGTCCACGAAAAAACACGAAACGCGCACGAAGCCGGTTGATGGTTAGTGTGGTTTCGTGTGATTTCGTGGATCCGTCCCCCAGCGGCAGGCTTTGACATCTTCTTGTCACATTCATATAAACGTCATGCTAGAAACAACTGAACTTGCAAATCCGACATCGTGAGGAGAAATAGGGTCACAAGTTACACGTCAGCTGGTAAAAATTTATGTTCCCCACCTTCAACGACATAGTTGCCGCGCGTGAATTCATTTCCCGATATCTGCCGAAGACGCCACTCGTCTACGTTGAGAAGATCGCGCAGTCACTCGGCTGTGACTACTACGCAAAGCTCGAGAATGTTCAACCGATCGGCGCCTTCAAAGTGCGGGGCGGAGTTAATCTTGTGGGCACCGACTTAGGCGGCAAACAAGTTACGTTGGTGACTGCGTCAACCGGCAATCACGGACAATCAATAGCATACGGCGGGCGGTTATTCGGCGTGCCGGTCATCATTTACGCACCAACGGAGAAGGTTAACGAAGCAAAGATCCAAGCGATGAGGGATCTCGGCGCCGAAGTCCGTCTTCACGGCCGAGACTTTGACGAAGCTCGACTAGAATGCGAACGCATCGCACGTGAAAACGGCTATCGTTATGTGCATTCGGCGAATGAACCTACACTGATTACTGGCGTCGGGACCATCGGTTTAGAGATTCTTGAAGACCTTCCAGATGTTGATGTGATCATTGCACCGGCCGGTGGTGGTAGTTGCGCCTCCGGCAACTGTATCGCCGCGAAACATCTGAAACCAACCGTTCAGGTGATTGCCGTACAGTCGGAAGCTGCGCCGGCGATGTGGCACGCCTGGCGCAATCGTTCATTAGATCCCTATCCAACGATGGACACTGAGCATGAGGGATTGGCTACCCGCGTCCCATTTGAGCTGACGAGTCAAATTCTTTGGGAGATGCTTGACGAGTTCAAATTGGTCACCGACGAGGAGATCAACCAAGCCATCCGTGTGTTGGCGCGTGATGCCAAGCAGGTCGCCGAGGGTGCGGGCGCCGCTTCTCTTGCTTGCGCGATGAACATGCGAGACGAACTGCAGGGTAAGAAGGTGGTAGGCATCCTTACGGGCGGAAACATTCCGTTGGAGCGTTTTGCCGCTATGTTGCGAGCCGTCTGAATCACTTGGTTCTAACCACGGCCTCTGGATTCAAGGTTTTGGCAGAGTTCACAATTCTTAACATCTTTTTACCTCACCTTGACACAACCCGTCGGCCTGTAAGCGTATGATTTGCCCGCTTATTGCTCCGCTCTTCAGAAGTATATGAGAATTAAGAACGGCAAAATTCTAGGAAGCTTCAATAGGTTTCGTTTGATCTTGACCCTCGGTGTGGCGGTTCTTTTACCTGCCGCCGGCCTTATCGTCGTCAACTTCTTGCAGCTGAAATCGTTCGAGCGTGACAAGGTTCTAGAAGCTGCCATACACCGCGACTTCCAGGAATTGCTTGCGATCACCGAAAAGCGAATCAACAAGAAAGTGTACTCGATGGTTGAGGGGGTAAGGGATAACTTCCCCTCGCCAGACATGCAGGAGCCCGATGTAGATAAAAAGCTCGGCTCTATATTGCTGGAGAACCCGTCGGTAGCACACGTCTTACTGTGCGACGAGAAGACGTTCATTTTCCATTCCCAACCGCAGAAGCTGGCGGACCCGTTTTATAAGGAAGAACATCAGCGAATGGCGGAAGGGTATCGTGGCTGGTTCAAGATGGAAGGCAAGATGTTGGTAGAAGGAATGCGGAAGAAGACTCGGCCCATGACATTCTTCCCAGGCATCATCCGCCGCCCGTACGGCGACGCCTACTCGCTCACCGTACTCTTCACATTGCCAGGATTGGCGAAGGAGCGGGCCACTTTGGGGGCCGTGACGTTCGACGATATCTATTTGAAGAAGACGTTCTTCCCCGAGATGCTCAAGGAGGCCGTTTCCGAAAAACTGGCTGAGCAGGGTGGCAATCGGATCGCAATGAACGTATTCCCGGTTGATCCGGATGGTGGACATGAACTGAAGCCGCTAGCAACCTCTGCGGGTTGGATAGAAGGAAAACCAGAAGTGGACCGGCGGTTCGAAGATGTCTTCCGCGGGCTTGCGCTCGGAATGAAGTTCCAGGGTACCAGCGTCCAGGAACTGGGCAAGAGTTGGGTCCATCGCAGTCTGGTCATCTTGGGAATTCTCTCGCTGATGATTATTGGTGGGCTCGTTTTTACTAAGCGGATGGTCAGCAAGGAGATGGCACTCGCTAAGTTGAAGTCGGACTTCGTCTCAAACGTTTCACACGAGTTGCGAACACCGCTGGCTCTGATCAGGTTATACGCTGAAACGCTCGAGCTTGAACGGATTTCTACGCCTGAAAAGAAGCAGCAGTACTACCGTATCATCCGAAAGGAGAGCGAGCGTCTGACGGCCCTGATCAATAACATCCTTGATTTCTCGCGGATTGAGGCGGGACGGAAAGAGTATGAGTTTCGCGAGACGGACATCGCAGAGCTAGTACGGAATACCCTGGACTCATATCGCTATCAGATCGAGCAGCAGGGATTCAAGTTTGAGGAGAATATCGATCCGAACATACCGCCATTAAGAGTTGACCGAGAAGCGATAGCACGAGCTCTCGTCAACCTGATAAATAACGCGCTGAAGTATTCGAAGAATGAGAAATTCCTGCGCGTGAAACTCTATCGAGAGAATGGCGTTGTAAAGCTAGAGGTACAGGATCACGGCATCGGAATCGATCGCCACGACCAGGCAAAGATTTTTGAGAAATTCTATCGTGCCGGTGATCCGCTGGTACACAACACTAAGGGCAGTGGTCTAGGCCTCTCGCTGGTCCGTCATATTTCACAAGCCCACGGTGGAAACATCGCCGTTGAAAGCGCACCCGGAAGAGGCAGTAAGTTTGTCCTTTCACTACCGGTATCGGGCACGAGCGCTGCCTAGAGGCGGCTCGCTAGGCGCATACTGCAAATTGCAAATTGTCGATTGCTGGTTCGTGGGATCGAATACGAAATCGGAAATTGGCAATTACGTCATTCCCCGCTACGTGCGGAATGGAAAAACGCATCATGAGCAGAAAATTGAAGCTTAACGGAAGAGCAAACGGGGAAGGCAGCCATTCCGAAATGTTCTCCAGCACACGCGCAAACAACAGGATTCGGATCCTAATAGTTGAAGATGAACCCGCGATGGTCCAGGGGCTGCGCGATAATTTTGAGTACGAGGGCTATGAAGTAATCAGTGCTGGCGACGGCCTTGAGGGACTCGAGCGGGCGATGGGAGATGATCCGGATTTGGTGGTGTTGGACGTGATGATGCCGCGCATGAGTGGTCTGGATGTGTGTAAGCAGCTGAAGGTCAAGCGTCCAGGGCTACCCATCATCATGCTCACCGCACGCGGACAGGAGATTGATAAGGTCGTAGGCCTCGAGCTTGGCGCAGACGATTATGTAACTAAGCCATTTTCCATTCGCGAGTTGATGGCTCGGGTAAAGGCCGTGCTGCGACGTGTTTCGCCTCACGCACCTGCAGCAGACGTTTATCGATTCAGTGATGTCGAAGTGAACATCCGCAGTAATCAGGTGCTGCGCGGCGGCAGCCCGGTGGATCTTTCAGCAAAGGAGTTCGCTTTGCTCGCCTACTTTGTAGCTCACCCTGCTGAGACACTAAGCCGCGATCGGCTATTGGACGCAGTGTGGGGTTACGAGAACTATCCGAACACTCGAACGGTCGATACACACATTGTTCATTTGCGGCAAAAGTTGGAACCAAATCCCGAGGAGCCGCGGTTCATACTTACAGTTCACGGTAGTGGTTATAAATTCGTTGGTTGAGGTCATGATGAGTCATTCAGGGCTTAATCGGGGGGTAGCAGCCCGGCGTGCGGTTGACCATCAGTTTGGAGCTTCGCGACGCCGCAACTCTCGCGTGGCGCGACGAGACGAGTTGGAGGCTAAGCTGGCTGCTCTGCAGAAAGACTACGCCGATCTCCACGCAGCAATCTTCGAGGCTTCACAGGTGCACAGGCGGCTGTGTGCGCCTCGTCTGGTTCGTTACGGGAATTTTGAGATTGCGAGCGAGATCTTCGCTGTGCGCCACCTGGCGGGTGACTTTTTCACGATTCAAACCGTTGGCAGAAGTGTCGTTCTGGCGCTGGGAGACATCAGCGGCAAGGGTTTGGCTGCGGGAATGTGGACCACACATTTGGTGGGCCGCGTGGGTGCTCGAGCCGCGGTGCATGCGGAGCCTGAGTGGATCGTGTCGGGAGTCAACCGTGACGTCTGTTTTATTGGTCCGTCGACACCGCTCGCCAGTTTATTTGTGGCCAAATTCGATCCGGTTACCGGGAAAGTTGACTACTGCAGTGCCGGCCATCCTCCCGCACTGCTTTTGCGCGCGAACGGCAACCTGGAACTGTTATCCGATGGGGGTCTACTGCTTGGGGTCATTCCGAATGCTCCATATCTGAGGGGCAGCATTGAATTGGGCTTTGGTGATGTGCTGTTGGCATATTCCGATGGAGTTGTAGAGTCACTGAATAGAGGTGAGGAAGAGTTTGGTATGGAGCGGCTGGAAAAACAGTTACGTCGCGCGAAAGATGGATCTGCGGAATCGGTATTGTTTTCAGTGTTGGCCGCCGTACAGGATTTCGCCGCCCCGCGTCCCTTGGTGGATGACATGTCTTTGGTGATCGTCCGCCGCGTTACGCATTAGGTGGGACGCCGTACGCTTGAGCGTCATGTAGTGGTTTTGGGGGAAGGTGCTTGTTAGGTAGAAAGTGAAGGACCATGACGCTCAAGTGGTTGTGAAAAACTAAGGGGGTCATCCGTCTTGATGACCCGACTAAATCCTACACACGGCAGTGTGTAGTGCTTTTTAGATCCAACCTACAAAGACGCCACCCCCCCCTTTTTGTTTTCAACAATACCAACTCAGAAAACGGGTGACACTCAGAACCCTCAACTTCACCCTTGCTCAATTTCGATGAAGCTTCTGAGTCGGTAACGTTGAGATAAAAGAGGGGGGTGGCGGTCGTCTAGTAGGTCGGATCTGAAGAACACTACACACTGCCGTGTGTAGGATCTATTTTTTTGACACAGTCTCTGCCGTGTGTAGTATTTCGTTGGTCCATGAGATTGATGAGTCTGATGTCTTCACATAATTATTAGGGCGTATGTCCTGAAATGAAAAACGACCAAATGGGCAATGGCCAATGACCAACTTAGTTAGGCCGAAGGTGAAACTCCATGACGCTAAAGCGTATGGTGTCTAGAGAGGTTTCAGCGAAGAAGTCGGGTGTTAGGTGGAAAGTGAGGACTCCATGACGCTGAAGCGTATGGTGTCTAGAAGGGTTTCAAGGACCAATGAGCAATGACCACTGACCAATCGACCACTGACCACTGACCACTGACCAATCGACCACTGACCAATCGACCACTGACCAATCGACCACTGACCACTGACCAATAACCACTGACCACTGACCAATACCACTGACCAATGAGCTCGTGTTCTGAGAGGGGTTTCTCTTCGCCTTATTTGCCGATTACTTCGCCCTTCGCTGAGCATTCTGAACCACACGCGCCTTCACAATTCTCCGTACCAAAGACGCAGGCAGGGGGCTGTCCGGTTGAAATCGAATGGTTCCTTTGCTCGTCTCGTACTGCTCAATGTCTTCCGCAAAATCCCTTAGAACAGTGCCAGGGTAGAACGAGCAGTGGTGTTTGCCCGCGCCAAAACCCACCAGATAGCCATCCAACCGATAGCTGGGGATGCCATAGCTAATGCACTCCTCAGCCTTCGGCGCCGCAGCGCGAATGGTCTTCCGTAACTTCTCCAACGCAGCTCTTTTGTCTTCGCTCAGCGGTGCCAGATATTCATCAATTGTTTCAGGCTTCCTGGCCTTACGAGCTGTGGCGGTAGTTCTCATCTTTTTCCCATCCTTAGCCAGAGTTTAGAACGTCTGTCATCTAGTCGAACGACGAGCGCTCGAATCGACCGGTTTGATTAGTTTTTCTCACTTCTTGCGAAACTCGCGCAAGGCATCCTTACCGACCCAGCGCGCCGCAGGCTCCTTCGACTCTGCCAGTCGCTCTGCCACCTCGACTGCTGCAGCCTTTAGCTCACCATTGCGTTTTCCCACTGCCCGTAACGCCCAACTTACGCCCTTCTTAACAAAGTTCCTTTCATCAGGAGCGGCCTGCTCAATGAGTGGTAAGCAACGTGCAAACTCTTCATTCGCTGCCTTTTTGTTATGCAGCGCCACCGAGGCCAACAGCGCGAAGGCGGCCCGTTTTACAAACTCCTCACGCCGAGTAGCCCATTGTTCTATCTTCCGAAAAGCATGCGGCGTGCGATCGAACAGGTGAAAACAGACGGCGTCGCAGGTGCCCCAGTTATCGAGATCTTTACACCAGCGGTCCATCTGTGCCGGGGTCAGCAGCTCCGGCTCCGCGATAAACGGAGCCAACATCCGCGCTTCATACCAACCAGTTTCCCAAAGCGCCAGCGCCAGTTCGTGATTTCGCCCTAGCCGTTTGGCTAGTTGTTTGATGTCAGCGACGGTGACTCCAAAGGCGTTGACCGAGGGAATCGCATAACGCGCCATACCATCGCGGGTTTTCCTGGTTCCTAACCGCTTGAGCGTAGACACAACCGACTCGGCATCAGCGACTACCGTTTGCGCCTTTTCGTTTTTGGGTTTTGTTATTGCGCGTAGTGTTTTGGGTCGTGTTTTCGTAGGCATTGAATGCGTTCTCTGTAGTACGGATTCTGTGAGTCCACTCAGACTGCCGCGTATGATTTCGTTGACGGATTCTATTGCACTGCTGCGCGATAGTACGAAGCCCAGGAACCAAGACGTACAGTGACGTCGGGGTTGCAACGTCAAAGAAGGTCCCCGGGCGCAGGCTGAAAGCGCGAATGTAATTGATGAGTCTCCGCGCCGCTCTGGTTCAAGGCACTCGCGGTTCAGAAAGTGGCCTGACACTCGAGATCCACGGGTGACTCAACGGACTCGCGAGTTGTATAACAATCAACTTATGCAACTTTCCGTGAACCCTCCGATCTTGCCGATGCTGGCTAAGCGAGTCAGTGAATTACCCACCGCCGGCGACTGGATCTTCGAACCCAAGTGGGATGGATTTCGAGCTCTGGTCTTTCGCGACCACGACGAGATCATGATCCAAAGCCGCGATGAGAAACCCCTCAACCGCTACTTCCCGGAATTACTCGGGCCACTTAGATCCCAGCTACCATCGCGCTGCGTACTTGACGGTGAAGTTGTCGTCGCGCGAGATGGCGCGCTGGATTTTGAAGCCCTGCAACTCCGCATTCATCCCGCCGAGTCACGCGTGAAGCTCCTTTCTCAACAGATTCCCGCATCCATCGTGGTTTTCGATCTGCTCGCGGAAGGCAAACGCGATTTGCGAGCAGCTCCATTTCGCGAACGTCGCCGTAGATTAGAGTCTTTGCTATCCTCCGCAACACCACCAGTACACCTCACACCTGCAACCAGCGAATTCAAGATTGCCACTGACTGGTTTCGACGCTTCGAAGGCGCCGGTTTGGACGGCGTGGTGGCGAAGCCTGCCGAAGGAACGTACGAATCGAACAAACGCGTCATGCTCAAGGTCAAGCATGAACGTGATTGTGACTGCGTCGTTGCCGGCTTTCGCTGGCACAAGAAGGGTGAAGGAACAGCAGTTGGCTCACTGCTGCTGGGACTGTTTGACGATGACGGCACGCTTCAACATGTCGGTGTGTGTGCGAGCTTCACAGACATGAAGCGAGTTGAGCTTGTAAAGTTTCTCGCTCCATTCCGGAAGAACGCGCTTACCGATCACCCATGGAAAGAGTGGGCGGCACAGGAGCTCGCAGCAGGGCGTCGAATTCCTGGTGCGCAGAGCCGGTGGAGCCAGGGAAAGGATATGTCCTGGGAGCCGCTGCGTCTGGAGTTGGTTGTAGAGGTTGCCTACGATCACATGCAGGGCAATCGCTTTCGCCACCTGGCACAGTTCCGCAGATGGCGAACGGACAAGAAGCTGAGTGAGTGCACATTTGAACAACTCGAAGTCGTACCGCCCCACGAGCTGGAAACGATCTTTGGATGGCACAAATGAAGTTCGAAGATTGCCGATTTCCGATTTCGTGTGGGTTCGGAGCGCCGGGCCTTGGATCGCGAACCAATTCGCAAGTGCAGATTCGTCATTCGTCATTCGTCAATTGGCAATCCTCCCAATCTCGCCTATACTCCCTCGCGCGTGGAGGGCGCATCCTGTCCGCGGAAAGGGCTTTGCCCACCTTCTGAACCGCAGGTAACAATCCGTAACGAATCTTCTTTCTGCCTGGAAACGGCGGACAGTCAGGCGCTGACGATAGTCACGCGCAAAATCCGCCCGCGACTGTCATGAAAGGAGCTTCGTGTTATGTTCCCAAATCCGCAAGACGCCTTACCACTGCCTTTAAAACCGAACGTCGAACGCTATAGGAAACTCGCTAAAGATCTCCTAAGAGCCAGTAAGTGTGAGAATACGACGGCAATCCGCGACTGGTCAGAGAAGTGGGTGACTTCGCTTGTCAAACTCAGCGGCCTGGTCATCACTCTACGCCTGCCCGTGGAGATAGAAGGCTGGGTGAACGAGGTTGAGAACTATGCGCGACGGACGTTGAGCCCACTCGCAACCACGGGTGCTGCTGACGGTCGCTACATCCCAGCTCATGACTCACTGCCGGACAATTCGACGTCAAATAGCGTACCGGGTAGGTCCACTAACGGAACACAACCGCGAGTTCGCCCTTGTCGTCTAACCGACGCTCAGTTTGTAATCGCGCGCTCACATGGGTTCGCCAGCTGGTCAAAGTTCGTAAAACACCTCAATGGGCTCACGGATAAGAGTTCCCCAATCGCCAGGTTTGAGGCCGCAGCTGATGCAATCATCGGTGGCGAGATCAACGCTCTCAAACAGTTACTCGCGAAAGATCCGAATCTCATTCACAGGCGTTCGACACGTGAGCACCAGGCCACACTGCTGCATTACGTCTCAGCAAACGGTGTCGAAGGCTATCGACAAAAGACACCAAAAAACGCTGTTAAGATTGCCAGACTACTTCTCAACGCCGGTGCCAAGGTTGACGCTGAGGCAGATGTTTATGGAGGAGGTGCGACCACTCTTGGTCTCGTAGCCACCAGCGTACATCCTTACGTCGCAGGTGTGCAGAACGAATTGATACAACTCCTCTTGGACCACGGAGCCCAATTGGACCGGGAGCATAGCGGCGGCAATCAACAGATAGCCGTCAGGGCATCACTTGCAAATGGCTGTTTTGATGCGGCCGTGTATCTCGCCGAACATGGTGCTCGGTTGGATTTGGAATCGGCTGCTGGTCTGGGCCGGCTCGAAGTCGTTAAGACCTACTTCGATGATCAAGGGAAGCTGAAACCGAGGACCACTGAGGAGCAGTTCAAGTCAGCGTTCTTCCAGGCTTGCTGCTGGGGCCGAAACAACGTGGTTCAGTTCCTGTTGGAGAAGGGCGTCGATATTAAGGCGCACGATGCAGATGGGCAGACAGGGCTGCATTGGGCCGCAATTGGTGGGCAGTTGGAGACTATTAAACTGCTCTTAAAATACGACCCTCCGCTTGAAGCGAGGAACGTATATGGAGGGACTGTGTTGGGACAAGCGGCTTGGTCTGCCAGCCATGGTGGAGAACCAGAAAAGTATGCAGCGATTATTGAGACCTTGACCAGGGCAGGCGCGAAATGACTTTGGAGCGACGCGTTGGAGAGCAGTGCGGCGGCAAGGGCGCTAGCCCGCGCCGCCGCTTTTCAAGTCAGCGCTTGCC